>JBFWOB010000046.1:0-41650 GCA_050250755.1 Hyphomicrobiaceae bacterium | reverse complement strand
ACGTAAGTGTTTGATCCTTCATCCCTGTAACATTGCAGGAAGAGTCGACATGGCCTTTGAAATCATTGGCGTAAGTGCCGCTTTTCAATCTGAAAAGACGGGTTCGACTCCCGTAGGGAGCGCCATGCGTTTGTTGTTCACGGCGAGATCAAAGCCGGCGCATCTGAAAGTAACCGCTCCGCGTCGGCGGCCGTGCGCTGCACGATCTCTTTCGCCGATGGTATATCGTGAATCAACCCGACAGCCTCCCCTGCTATGACTGGGGCCATATCGAGGTCGCCGCTCTGCCGTGCCGTGGCGAAGTCTGCCAGAACCTCCGGACGTCGCATCAGTTCCTGCTCGCGACCGAGCCAGCGTGCGGTATGGGCGTTCGTCAGGCATCGCCCGGTGAACGGGTAGGGCCAGACGTTCTGGCGGGAGATGTCGAACACGATACTGCGCAACGTCTCAGTGCCGTCAGCGGCGACGATGCGCTGCTTAGCGGCATCAATGCCGGCAGCCTCCTGGCTGGCAAACAGGCGGGTCCCCATGACGATCCCCTCCGCGCCGAGCATGAGCGCTGCAGCAAGCGCCCGTCCGTCGGCAGCGCCGCCCGCGAGCACGACGGGCACTCGCCCGGCCACAGCATCTACGACAGCCGGAGTGAGGGTGAGCGAGCTCTGTGAGATACCATGGCCGCCTGCCTCGCCGCCCTGCGCTACGATGATGTCGGCGCCCTTGCTGACGGCCTCCATAGCCATCCCGACGCTCTGAACTTGGCAGACCGCAAGCGCACCAGCGTCCTTCACGCGGGCAATGAATCGGCCCGGTTCGCCGAACGAAAACCAAACAGCACGCGGGCGAGCCGCGAGCGTCGCGTCGAGAAGCTCCGGTCGCTTCGCAAGGCTCCAGGTGATGAATCCGACGCCGAAGGGCAACCCCAACCTCGGCGACTGCAACAAGCTTAGCTCGTGATCCAACCATGAAGGATCGCCATAGCCTCCGCCGAGAATGCCGAACCCTCCAGCCTCAGAGACCGCACGCGTGAGTCGGGCATCAGCGACTAAATCCATCGCCGCCAACAAAATTGGGTGCTCTACACCCAGCAATTCAGTCAGCCGGTTCTTCAAAGCCATTGGCGCCTCCTGCCCGTCCCCTGTCAGCATCCTCGACAGACAACGTACTCTGCGTTAGGCTTCCTGAGAAGTGATTAGAATGGATCGCAACGTTTCGTTTTTGAGAACGGTGTGCTGATGGAGCTTTCTGACCTGCAGACTTTCGCAACTGTGGCCCGTTGCGGCGGCATCACGCGCGCTGCCGGTGAGCTGAAGACGGTACAGTCGAATGTCACCAACCGCGTTCGCGCACTCGAAGCTGAGATCGGCACGCCGCTCTTCGAGCGCCATGCGCGAGGCATGACGTTGACTGACGCTGGCCGGCGATTGCTGCCATATGCAGATCGCCTCAATGCCTTATCAAACGAAGCCCTCGCCGCAGCCCGCGACAACGGAATCGCGAAAGGACCCCTTGCCGTCGGTGCGATGGAGACGACTGCAGCGGTTCGCCTGCCGCCGCTGCTCGCCCAGTTCCATCAGCGATGTCCTGAGGTTCAGCTGTCGCTGCGGACAGGGCCTTCAGCAATGCTTGCGGAGGCCGTTATCAGCTGCCAGCTCGATGGCGCGTTCGTCGCCGGGCCGATCGACCATCCCGATCTCTTATCGACCGTCGCATTTAAGGAGGAGCTGGTGCTGCTGTCCGCACGGCGATGGAGAAGCCTTCCAGCACTGCGCGCAGGAACGTCAGCATCGGGCCCAGCTATTCTGGTGTTTCGTACGGGATGTTCCTATCGCCAGCGACTCGAGCAGTTGATGAGTGAGCTGGGGTGGCCGTCGGCAGTACGGCTCGAGTTCGGCACTCTCGATGGCATCATCGGTTGCGTGGCGGCCGATATGGGGGTGACGCTACTACCGCGCGCCGTGGCGGAGCGCAGCGAACATGGAAAGGCGGTACGCCTTCACACGTTGAACGGCTCGAACCGCCGGGTTGAGACCCTTTTCATTCGCCGCCGTGCGGCTCACGAAGGAACGGCACTTCGCAGCTTCCTTGCGTGCATGAAATCGAGCGGGCTCTCAGTTGCCGCGTAACCGATCTACTACGCTACGCTGGCGTTCGAAGGTCCTCAAGACGCCCTCCAATCTTGCTCTACCTACGCCCACTGTCACTTGTCATGTTCGGGTCACAGGTGCCGATTTCTTCCCGACTGAGCACCGATGGTCGCTCCCGCCAAGCTGCCGAATCTGGGACGAGCAATCGCAGGCCTCGCGATACGCCCTGCCCTTGGAATCAGCCGGACTAGGCCCGTCCCGGCCAGTCACCGGAAGCCTCGAACCACATCTGCGAGCACTGTGATGCCCCGGCAGATATCACTCGGCTCCAGCCCAGCGTAGCCGAACACGAAACCTGCTCGCCGTTTCGCGGACACGGTGTTGGCAAATAGACTGGAGATCGGATAGATGCCGATGCCTTTTTTCCTCACCCGCTCGGTCAACTGGCTTTCGAAATTCACGCCACGATCTTTGAACCATATGACAACGTGAAGGCCGGCCTTCGACCCTTGGATCTCGACGGCATCTTTGAAATGCTCGCTCACTGCCTCGAGCAGAGCGGAGCGACGCTGCGCGTTGCTCCGGCGCAACCTCCGAATATGGCGCTCGTAGGCTCCCGTTTGCATGAAATCGGCAAGCGCATCCTGCTCGAGAGAAGTCGTATGGCGATCGGTGAGCCGCTTCAGCGTCCGAAACGCATCGACGAGCGAAGGGGGCACGACGAGATAGCCAACACGCAACAAGGGCGACAGCGTCTTGGACACTGTTCCGACGTAGATCACATGTGATCCGCTATCGTCGGCGAGCAATGGGGGAATGGGACGAATATCGTATCGGAACTCGCTGTCGTAGTCGTCCTCGACGATGTAGGCGTTTGTCTCTGCGGCCCAATGCAGCAATTGATCCCGACGCGACGCTGAGAGTACATGGCCCAGTGGGAACTGGTGCGCGGGCGTCACGTAGCAAAGCCGGGCCTGGCAGTTTGTCAGCGCAGCGGTTTGCAAGCCCTCGGCGTCCACCGGAATTTTTACGGGGGATGCACCGGTGCTTTCAAAAACATGACGGGCCGCCCAATAGCAAGGGTCCTCTATTGCGAACGTGTCGCCATCGTCCAGCAAGAGCCGTGCGCAGAGATCCAGCCCCTGTTGAGAGCCATTGACGACAATGATCTGCTCGACGCTGCATCTGACGCTGCGGGCTCGCCACAGATAGGCCTTCAACGCCTCCCTGCACTCGAGCGTCCCTTGCGGATGCAGATACCGGAGACTGCGCGGGCCCGACCTCAGTGCGGCCCTCGTCAATGACCGCCGCCATGCCAAGCGAGGAAAATCCGCCGCAGCAATATCGCCATAGCGGAAATCGATCGGGAGAGACTCCCCAGCTATTGGGGGCGCAGCCAATGCGCTAAGTCGCAGAGCAAAGGCCGACAACCGTATCGATACCGCAACCGTGTTAGCGATGCGCGCTGTGCGATCGGGCCGGATCTCAGCAGCGACGCGTGCCCGTCTGCCTTGCTGGGTTTCGATAAATCCCTCGGCAAGAAGCTGATCGTAGGCGGCGGTAATCGTCGTGCGCGAGGCACCGAACTCGCTGGCCAAGGCACGAGTCGATGGAACCTCGGCACCTGGCTTGAAGCTGCCGTCCTCGATTTGCGCCTTCATGGCTTCGTAGATCTTGCGCGCGCCGCGAAGGCGAGAGCGCTGCAGTGCAGCTTCGAACTGGCCCATGCATATTGTCCACCACTGGCACTCCGGATGGGCCAGAATACGCGATATCCTGGGATCACTCAACAAACGATCCGATCAACAGAGGATGGCGCAGATGTATATTCCGCCGGCTTTTCGGATGGACGAACTTCAGGAAGTTCACCGCATGATGCGCGAGGTGCGGTCAGCGACTCTCGTCACGGCTACTGCAGAAGGGCTCGTCGGCACGCCGTTGCCGATGATCGTCGATGAGCACGAGGGGCCTTACGGCACCCTCTACGCGCATGTCGCACGGGGTAATCCCCAGTGGAAACTTCCGGCGACCGGTGAGGGGATGGCGATCTTCGCGGGTCCGCAGGCCTACGTGACCCCGTCCTGGTATGCGACGAAGCAGGAGACACACAAGGTGGTGCCAACCTGGAACTACCTCGCTGTGCATGCGTACGGCCCGGTCGAATTCTTCGACGACGCTGACAGGCTTCTCGATGCCGTCACCCGCCTGACCAACTTGCACGAGCAGTCGAGGTCGGATCGCTGGTCCGTCTCCGACGCTCCAGCGGATTTTATCAAGGCGCAGCTCAGAGGCATTGTTGGTCTGTGCATGCCCATTACGCGGCTCGATGGCAAACGCAAGATGAGTCAAAACCGCAACGCTGCCGATCGAGCTGGCGTCAAAGCGGGGCTGTCGGAAAGCAATCGATATGAAGATCAGGTTGTTGCAGCGCTAGTTCCCAACGGGTGACGGGCATCCCAATCCCCATGCAACATAGGTGAACCGTGACCGACTTGCCGACCTTTGTCGTATTTTTGTCCGCAGCTCTGCTCATCGCGATCACGCCTGGTCCCGGCATTTTCTATGTCGCAGCTCGGACGCTGGCCGGCGGGCGCGCAGAGGGTTTGGCATCGAGCTTCGGCACTGGCGTCGGAGGCCTCTTCCATGTTGTCGCCGGAGCACTTGGCGTATCGGCTCTTGTCCTGGCCAGTGCTGAGGCGTTCACCGCGCTCAAGCTCGCGGGCGCCTGCTACCTCATTTGGCTCGGCCTGAAGACTTGGCGCGAGGCACGCATTGCCGAGCCGCGCGGTGTGGAAACCACCGGAGCCGGTCGAGCCTTCCGCGAGGGCATCGTTGTTGAAGCGCTGAACCCCAAAACAGCGGCATTCTTTCTGGCGTTCATCCCTCAATTCGTCGAGCCTTCGTCAAACGTGGCCGGACAATTTATTGTACTCGGGCTGTTGTCAGTGACGCTCAACACAGCCGCCGACGTGATCGTCGCGTATTGGGCTGCCAACGCAAGAAACGGCCTCGCGCGGCGGCCGACGGTCATCACACGCCTACGCCAGACATCTGCGGCGGTCATGTGCGTGCTCGGCATCGGCATGCTCCTTGCGCGCCGCACGACCTAGATATCTCAGCCGATGTCTGAGTTGCGGCTCGGGCCGCCCCTTGAAAACCATTTGGTCGACGCCCGGAGTAGACCCGTTACCGACTGCTCGCGCATGATGCGGCGTGGCCGACGCGATAACACTGAGACCAACCATGATCTCGCGGTGCAACGAACGTTCGTTCGGCCTGGAGCTACCCTTACTGCTCGTTGAATGGTGCGGCGCTCAAAATGGCCCACCCAATAACAAGGACACGGGCATAACCGGTGAAACTCAGGCTCGTTCGTCCTCCTCCCGCACCTCAGCCGTCCGCCGTAGACGTTCCACTACGAGATCGACGAAAGCGCGGACCTTGGCCTGCGCATGTCGGCCTTCGGTATGCAGGATCGCTACAGGGACAGGGTCTCGCTCGAATTCCTTCAGGATACGCACCAGCTGCCCCGTTCGGAGCTGATCGGCGACTTGATAGCTCAGTAGTTGCGAGATCCCCCAACCCTCTTCCGTAGCACGGATGGCGGCGCGGATGGAGTTGCTGGCTAGTGTCGCTTCGAGCTTCTGCGTCGGCGCGTGGCGGACAAAGCGCCAATTGAGGGTGCTGTCTGTCGTGATCGCGATCAGCCTGTGCTTTGCGAGATCGGCCGGCGACCTCGGCAGCCCCATGCGCGCGAGGTAGGATGGCGCCGCGCAGACGATGCGTCGAACTGCACCGACTTTCACCACGCGGGCCGACGAGTCTGGCAGCTCTCCGATGCGAACGGCGACATCGATGCCTTCCTCAATGAGGTTGACAACCCGATCGACGAACACGGCGCGCGCCCTGACCTTGGGATGGCGATCAAGATAGTCGAGCAGAACCGGCATAACATAGGTTTGTCCGAACTGGACGGGAGCGGTCACCGTCAGCATGCCAGACGGTGTCGCGTGGGCGCCCGAGGCTGAGGCCGTCGCTTCGGCGATGTCGGATAGGATCCGGCGGCAATCCTCAGAAAAGCGAACTCCAGCCGTCGTCGGCTTGACGATGCGCGTCGTGCGGACAAGCAGTCGCGTGCCGAGGTGGCTCTCTAGCTGGCCGATGATCCGCGTCACAGTCGGCGGGCTCATGCCGAGCTTGCGTCCGGCGGCAGCGAGGCCGCCAGTATCGATCACGGTCGAGAAGACTTGCATAGCTAGCAGCTGATCCAAGAACGCACCGCCCTATTGTTCCATAGATTGGAAGTATGACTTCCATTGAGAGGATATTCAATCAATCCGTCGCTACTGGCAGAACGAGTGCCACCCAACACGGAGGCACCAATGAAGCTCTACACCTTCGCCCGGTCCGGGCACGCCCATCGCGCACATCTCTTCCTGTCACTGGTCGGCGCGCAGTTCGAGGCAATTGAAATGGATTTGGCGGGCGGGGCTCACAAGGGGCCGGAGTACCTTGCCATGAACCGCTTCGGTCAGGTGCCGGTGCTGGAGGATGACGGCCTCGTCGTTCCCGACTCCAACGCAATTCTGGTCTACGTAGCCAAGAAGCTCGGCCGGACCGACTGGTTGCCGGAGGACCCGGCCGGCGCGGCAGCCGTACAGCGTTGGCTTTCGGTTGCCGCCGGCCAGATTGCATTCGGCCCGTGCGCCGCGCGTCTCATCACCGTGTTCGGACGCAAATTCGACGCGGACGAAGTGATCGCCCGAGCACATGCCGTCCTCAAAGTGATCGACGAGGAGTTGGCATCGCGCAGCTGGATCGCCGCCGATCGCGCCACGATCGCCGACGTTGCGCTCTACAGCTACATCGCCCATGCCCCGGAGGGGAATGTTGATCTTACGCCGTACGCTAACGTGCGCGGCTGGCTGGCGCGGATTGAGGCCCTGCCGAGTTTCCTAGCGATGCCGAGGACGGCGGCAGGGTTGGTGACCTGACGGCGCAGCCGGTTCGGAACTCAAGAAGGTGAAGATTATGCCCGTCGCAGATATCGAACACGGCAGTCCATGGCACAGCGGCGAAATTGCGCTGCAGGAAACCATCGGCAGCGCGGAGCGGCTCCGCGTCGTCGGCTTACGCGTGATGCGTGACCACATGCCCGATCAGCATCGCGCCTTTTTCGCCCAATTACCTTTCGCCATCCTGGGCAGCGTCGATAAGGCCGGCGCGCCATGGGCGACTATTGTGACCGGCATGCCGGGCTTCCTGAAGTCGCCCGATCCGAGGACGCTCTCGATCGGTTTGCGGACCGATGCGAGCGACCCGGTTGCAGAGGGGCTGGCTGCAGGTCAGGCGATCGGCCTGCTGGGTATAGAGTTATCCACACGGCGGCGGAACCGCGTGAACGGTCTAATCACCACAAGTAATAATGACGGCCTGACAATCGCCGTAGAGCAGTCATTTGGCAATTGCCCGCAGTACATCCGGTTGCGCGACTTCGCTGTCGCCGATGGAAGTCAGCAGTGCTCCGGGAACTTGGAAGAGTTCAAGACACTCGATGGTCGTCCGCGCCAGATCGTGGAAAATGCCGACACGTTCTTCGTCGCCACCTATGCAGATCTCCCTGGGGGTCGCCGGCAGGTCGATGCGTCGCATCGTGGCGGCCGAATTGGCTTCGTACGCATTGCGAATGATGGGACACTCACTATTCCAGACTATTCCGGCAACCGGTTCTTCAACACGCTGGGCAATATCGTGGTCAGTGGGCGGGCCGGGATGCTCTTTATCGACTTTGTCAACGGCGATGTCTTGCAGCTTTCCGGCACCGCCGAGGTGCTGCTGGACAATCCAGATCTCCCATCTTTCACTGGCGCTGAGCGTCTTTGGCGCGTGACCCCAACGCGGCTTTTCCTGCGCCGCCGAGCCGTGGCGCTGTCTTGGACTGATCGCACCTGAAATGTGCTGCCTGATGTTAGCCTCGACGGAGTGTTGGATCAGTATGCTTGCATCGAAGCTCGCCATTCTCAAGGCAGAGCGCACATCGAGTTACGCTGATGTGACCCCCGCGATTTAGTCCAGAAGGCGCTAGAATCCGGCTCATGGAGAGGAGCCGGAAGATGAAGCGGAAGCGGTTTTTGGAAGATCATCGCCATCCTGCGCGAGCACGAGGCTGGCGTTGCCACAGCGGATCTCTGCCGCAAGCACGGCATGTCGAGTGTCAGCCTCTATGCGTGGAAGGCGAAGTTCGGAGGCATGGACGTCTCCGACGCCCACCGGCTCAAGGGTGTCGCGGCGGAGAACGCCAAGCTGAAGCGGCTGCTGGCCGAGGCGATGATCGACAACGCCGGTCTGAAAGACCTGCTGGCAAAAAAATGGTGACGTCCGCGCATGTCGAGCGTGAGTTCAGAGACGGCCTTCCTCAACCGCTCGTTTTCGCGCTCCAGCTCCTTGAGCCGCTTCGCCTGATCGAGCTTCAGGCCGCCGTGCTCGCTTGCACCGGGAGAGCCGTCCATAGATGTAGTACGTCTGCTCCGAGATCCCGAGGCTCCGGCAGATCTTGCCCACCGTCTCGCCCTGCCCGATCCGCACCTCCGCTTCACGCAAAGCCGCGATGATCTCCTCGGTCGATCGTCCCTTTCGTGTCATGTCCACGTCTCCATTCGAGAAATTGGAAATAGCCCGATTCGAAACTCATCCTCGGTCTTACTTCAGGGAAGCAGGCCAGCGTCCGCCGGCATGTCGACTGCAATGTAAGTATTTGATCCTCCATCACCGGAACATTGCAGAAAGAGTCGACATGGACCTTGAAATCATTGGATGAGCCACGGCTTTTCAATCTGAAAAGTTGGTTTTGCTGTCCGGAGCATCATTAGCCTCACGCGCAACGTGCCCTTGACGTTGTAGCAGTTCGGGCAAGCATTTTGGATTGCGCATGGAAAGGGTGATTCGACGACAGGGGGCTGGATTGCGCGCTGGTCACGGTTGAACACCCCGGGCTGATTGACACCTGAATGTTCGATGTGATTGGCCACCGAGTAGCCGTGCGTCATGCTCAATCTGTTTTCGCATCGCGGTAGTAGCGGCGCAGGTCAGCGCTCGTCAATTCCTGGGTAACAGTTCGCTCGGCGTCCTCGATCAACTTCACCAACGTCTCACGCTGCGTTACTGCGTAACGCTTTGCGAGTCTTACGAGAGCACGTTTGGTGGCGACTGGAACCACTGTATTCAGGCGAGCGCTGTCGAGGGTATCGACCTCGTTTAGGTGCCGCCGGCGGTAGGCGGCCTGTCGCTCAGCACCGCTTGCCGCCCGCAGGCGCCGCCTCACTTTCGGGACCGATTTTGCCATTGAGATGCTCGCCATTGCGTTACTGCGTAATGGTAAGGCGATCAATCGTAGACCTCAATTGTCTCAATCGGCCTTTTCAGCATCTAACGCGGCGTTACTGCGTCACGTTGATCAAGCAAGCTTAGTTCTGACCGGCGCACCCGTATTTCTAGCGCGTGCTGTCGGTATCGACTTCGTTCACGTGTCGTCGAGGACATGCGCCTGTCGGTTGCCCCGCATGTGGCTCGCTCTGATATCCTCGTCCTGGAGTTCAAATGCAGCCTTATTGTGCTCGTCGCTTCGTTACTGCGTAACAAGTGGACTTCCGGCCACTGGGGCGGCGCAGGATGGGTCTATCAAGCCGGCGAGCGTTCGCCTTCACACTACGGAGCGATGAAAGGCGAACCTGCACGCTTAGGGAAGCGTGCGAATTGCCGAGCACACGTAGCTAAACGGGATACGCTCTTGCTCCAGCCGGATGCCGGACCCGAGGCGATCAAAACGAATGTCGTCGTAGAGCTCTTGCTCCACGGCATTGAGATGGTGGAGGTCGGCTATTTGCGGCGCGGCTTCGCAGCTCCAAAGCGCGCGATGCGCGAGCAGTGTCTCACGATTCATGAGGAGAGATTTTGTTTGAGGCAACAGGGTGCGCAGACGGTCGAGGATGGCATAGCCGTGGGTATCGATATCGCCCCAGTACACGACGGCCCGTGAGCCGAGCCATCGGGAGGTCGCAAGCCGGTCGATGGCGTAGCCGCCGCCGAAGATCAACAAACTGTCCGTAAACTCGGGAAAAGCCAGTCCGGTGATCTCGTTCTCGACGATGAAGACCCGGCTCGCGGCCGTATCGAGTTTGGCGAACTCGGAGACGGGCACCGTGAGATCTGTGAGGCCGGCGACCGCCAATGCTGGATCGAGCACCCGAAAGCGAACTCGTACAGGCTTTGCCGCGAGTCCGTAGCGGGGCTCGAACTGATGCGCGCCAATGGCCGAATGTTCGATAGCATGCGTTGGAAGCACGACATCGAGAAGCTCGCCGAGCAGAACTTTACGTGCCTCGATGAACTTGGTGTCGACGCCACGGACGTCGATCTGCCGCGCATAGAGTCCGGGCCTCGGGTGTGCCAAGAACCATGTCAGCACGTCGAGGATGCGCGGCCAATCGGCTTGCTGCTCGAGCAGCACCAGTGGCTTGCGCGCAATCCAGCCGGCGAGTTTCGGATGCTGAGACAGCGTCGCCGCTGCCGACTCCGCAAAGCGATCAGCATCGGCACTGCGGCCAATTGTGGCGAGCCCGTCCTCCAGGCTCGGTAAGATGAGTGCCGCGGGAAGGCGGTTGCGACCGAGTTGACGTGTGTTGATCTCTTCCCACTCGATGTCGAATCCCAGGCCAGTTTGGCGCCTTGACTCGGCTTCGAGCAACCGGGCCCAAGCGCGCACGGCTGCGAACGACGAACCGAGCTCGCTGGGCGCCGGACGGCGTAATCTCAATCTGTATGGAAACGCCATCGGCGGCTGGATCTGCGCGCCGTGCTGTGGCGTGCCGCCGGGAGCCAATGTTCGGCCGCTAGTCGCGCGGATGACGTTTTGCAATACGCACGCCAGCAGCAGACCACGTGTCCACAGCCGGTCGGTCTCGGCGCGAACATCAGCTGGCGTGGTCCATGTTGCCACTGCGCGATCACCCTGGAGCAATGGATGCGTCAGTGCCCGATCTTTTGCTTCGTTCCTGGCGGTACTCCTCAATGGTCATGTTACGCAGGAGCGAGCGTTTACCTTCCTCATTGTGAACGAAGCCGACGGCCGAAACATGTGGCTCGATGACATGAATCTTCTGCAGGGGCGTGGCGATGAGCAGCTGCAGCCCCATTTTCTGGAACAGGGTGAGGCCAAAGTCGGCGGCCTCGTCCGATCCTCGACCGAAGGCCTCGTCGATCATGACGAAGTGAAATGCCCGCGAGCGCTCGGCACCTTTGTCGAGACCGAACTGGTACGCGAGGCTGGCAGCAAGGATCGTATAGGCCAGCTTTTCCTTCTGACCGCCCGACTTGCCTCCAGAGTCGGAGTAGTGCTCGCGCTCGCTATCATCGGTGCGCCAGCGCTCGGATGCGGAGAACTCGAACCAATTGCGCACATCCGAAACTTTACGGGTCCACTTCTGATCAAGCTCGGTGAGCTTGTCTCGCCCGCGGAAGCGCTCGATCACCCTCTTGACTTCGAGAAATTTGACTTCAGCATAGGCGTTGTCTTCGCTGCCCGTCAGGGTGTTCTCAGTGCACTTGCGTAGATCCTGCTGAAATTCCTTGATCTCGTTGTCGAGGTTCGCCGCAGCCTCGACGGTGATATAGGTGCCGTCGTGGTAGTCGATGTCGCGCAGCGAGGAATTGATCGTGTCGATGCGGTCGCGGATCGTTCGTTCTTCTTCGCGCAGCTTCGATTGGAAGCCGGCCACTTCACGGATGGCATTCTCGTTGAGCAAGGATTTAAAGCGCGCCTCGAAGCGGGGCAGTCCCTCTTCGCGCAACGCCGTCAACATCCTCAGATATTCGTCCGCAGCCTCCACGGAAGCGTCGACGTCGCGGGTGTCCTCGGGATAGAGGGTGCCATAGTCACGCATCGCCGCAGCCAGGCGTGCGCCGAGCGCCCGCAAACTTGCTTGCCGCGAATCGATGCGATCCTGCAAAACCTTCCGTAACTCGCTCTCGCGGTTGTTGCAGCCCTCAATGGTGAGCTTCTGCTCGCCGAACGCTTGCGTGCGCAGCTCGTCAAGCATCGGTGTGACTTCCGCGCGCTTAACCTCCGGTATGGTCGCAATCTCCGCTTCGGCAGTGGTACGGCGGCGGCCAAGCTCATCGCGCCGCTCGACCAACGTCGCCCGGTTATCCGTCGCTGATTCAATCTTACCGCGCAATTCGTGGCGCTCGGCCTCGGCTTCCTGTTGGCGAGCACGTAGCGACTTGAGAATATCGGAGCCTTCGGTGAGCGTCCGGCGCTCCTGCTCAAGTTCATCGATTTCGAGCGCCACGGGGGTCCAATCGATATCGGTGAAACTCTGGTGGATGCTGAGCCTTTCGAGTTGGCCACGCTGATCTGACAGCGCCCTGATCTTCGTCAACAGGCCGGCGATGCTGGCGGCCAGGACCTGGATAGCGCGCTCCATTGTCCGCGCCTCGGCTTCCAACGCCGCAATCTTGGCGGCATTGGACCACCCGAGGACATAGCGCGTGCGGTCATCGATGCGGTGACGATCATCTTTCTCGTGGCGATCACTACCGGTCTTGATCTGGCCGTGCCTCGTGATGGCGGTCGGCTCGCGCCGGAACTGGTCTATGGTGGCGCAACAGGCGTGGTCGAAGCGGCGATCGACCTCCCGTTGCAGCCATTGATACAGCGGTGTGTCGCTCTTCAACCGGAGCTTTTCGGACAGTGCCTGCGGATTGCGCCGCTGTCGCAGCGCCGCTACGTTCTCGGAAACACGAAAGTAAACGAGGCGCGCGGCGATGTGGGTATCGTCAACCCAGCGCGCAACGTCGTCGTAGTAGCGCTCGGGCACCAATAACGTTAAAGCAAAAGTGTGCAGCAATCGCTCTGCAGCGCCCTCCCAATCTGCCGCATCCTGACGCACTTCGATCAGCTCACCCGCAAAAGGCATTGTGTCTGGTGCGACGCCAATTGCCTCGCACAAGCGTTCACGAAGCGCAATCATCGGTGCCGGCAGGTTCGAGCGCCTCTGCTTGAGTGATGCAATCTCTGTGGCGTGTGCGTTGTGCCGGTCGCGTTTGCTCTTCAGCTCAATTTCTTGCTCGACGCGTTGGTTCTGGAGAGCGGTCTCCTGGTCAGCAATGGTGGCGAGCTGGCAACGCACATCGGCAAGGTTATCGGCGAACTGCTCCGGCGACTTGGGCACGGTAGCGCCAACCGCCGCGGCGAGCTGTCCGTACGCATCGGCGCGACGTTTGCGATCATCACGCACGATTGCCTTCTGTCGCAACTCAAGCTCGATTTGGCTGAGGCGCATACCGCCGTTGGCGTTGATGTCGCGTTCGAGAGCAAGGCGGGCCTGTTCGTTCTCTCCCTCCTTGACGCGCAGGCCGGCAATACGTTGGAACAGTCGCGAGAGCTCGCTGTCGAGCCCTGCAACGCGTTCATCGATCAGGGTGCACAAATGCGTGGCCATGTAGGCTCTCAGTGCGTCTCGCGCCGCGGTGAGACATGCAGCCTCTTGCGCGATTACTCCATGACGGTCGCAATCGGTGACGATGGGGGTGAGCCGGTCAATCTGGTCACGTGCCTTGACCACCTCGCCGTGTGCCCGGGTGAGATCGTCGAAATGGCGAATCATGTCCTGTATGCGCACCTCGACTGGAAACGGCTCCAGCATGTGACTGCGCACGAAGCCGGTCAGGTCTCCGACCGTTTTCATGGAGACCGTCTGCAGGAAAAGATCGACCGCTTGATCGGTAGCGATGCCGAAGCGACGGCGGAAGTCGGCGCCATAGGCGGGATAGCTGTCGTAAAGTTCGGTGCGTGGCAGCTTTCGCAAGCGCTTCCGCAAGGCGTTGATGTCGCGATTGAACCCCATGAAGTGCTCTTTGATGGACAGTGGGCCGTCGGCGACTAAATAGAAGCGCGCCGGCTGCCCGTGCGGCTCCTTGAACCAGAATACGTGGGCAAGTGTCGTCGTCTCGTCAAAGCCGGCATTATGAAAGCGGCCGAGGATAACGGTATAGGCCGAGCTTTGTGTGCGCAGGGAGACCGGTTTGGCGCCACCGCCGGCGCCGGCGCGCTCACTTTTGTAGGTGCCAAGCACATAGGAACGCAGGTCGCGTTCATCGCGCTCGGCCTGCCCGGCCTTGTTGTAGTTAATCCGGTGTGCGGGCACCAACAGCGTCGTGATGGCATCGACTAGCGTCGATTTGCCGGAACCGTTCTGGCCGGTGAGCAACCCATTGCCACCCATGAGATCGAGCCGCCAAATGTGCCGGTCAAAGGTGCCCCAATTGAGAACCTCGACCGACATCAGCCGGACCCCAGGCAGTGCAGGACTGCGTTCTTTGGTTCCGATGTCCGGCGCGACGGCGACAGGCGCGTCGCGCACCAACAGGTCCTGAAGGTCGTTCACGCGTCCTCCGCCGTATTTTGTTTCGATCGTGCATGAGCCGCGTAGGCCGCCAGCCGTTGATCGAACTCGCTCAGCCATTGTGCATTGACGAAGGCCGCCAAGATGCGGCGGACCTCGAAGGTGTCGGCATCGCGCCGGATCTGTCGCAGAAATCCGAGTTCGACTATTCTGTCGATATCGCGATCGAGCCGATCGGCCTGTCGCGCCTCATTGCTGGCGTCGCGAGACAAATGGCGGACTAGGTCGTGGATCTCGCCTCGCGCCAGGACGAGCTGGGTATCGCCACTGTTGGCATCGGCTTCTGCAAGACGGCGACGCAGCAATGCCAGCAGCAGGCTGACCGAATAGCCAAGCTGGCGGCGCGGCACAAGGCGCGGAAAGGATGTCTCGCCCTCAACCTCTTGCCGTTGCCGGAGATAGGCATAACCCTCTGCCTCATCGAACGTCAGCTCCAGGCCGATGACGCCAACGTGGTCGCGCACCTGCGCGGTGCATTGCATCAATCCCTGCCACACAACTGGTGAGGTCTCCCGCTCGATCACGCCTTTCATCAAATGGATCAGCGTGAGCGGCAGCACGTCGTGAGCGCCATTGGATCTCGCCTCGCTCATGGTGTCGCCCTTGGGTTGCCGTCAGCAAGGATAGACGGCTCGCTGTGCCGCACGAACACGACGTGCGGCATGGTTGCACGTCTGAATTTGCCATCGTCATCGATCCATTCGATGGCCGTTTTCGACCGGTCGTCGATGACGCTGTTTGGATCCTCCGAGGCGATCGACAGGTAGGCCACGAGTTCGGCTAGTCCGAGCTCGAGTGGATGCTGTTCGACGATGTCGGTGAGTGCGATCTGGTCCTGGTGCTGCAAGGCGCGCCAGATCTGTGCCTGGAGCCGGCGTTTGTCGACGTGCACCAGCTCGAACAGGGCGTCGGCGGACACATCGCCGGCATCGATTGCAGGAAGTGTATCGTCCAGATCTGGCTTGTGTGGCGGCGTGAACAAAGGACGGTCCATGGGCAAGGTAATCTGGGGAGCCATAGCGTCGAGCGTCATGAAATCGCCCGTCGGCGGTTTCTCGCCGACCTCGACCGCGTGCACCTCGATGTTTCGCAGCAGATCCATGATGCGCCGGTTCTCGAGCCAGGCCTTGTCATCGAGGTAGCGCCGCAGTTCGCCGGAAAGCTTGGCAACCGTTCGCTGTGTGGCCTCTGCCGCCGTCAGCCAATCGAAGTGCACGCGCTTGATGCGTCGATCCGGTTTCAAGCGCTTGATCGGATCGAGCGCCAGCATGCGCTCCAGCAGCCGGGTCAGTTCGTCCTGCCGATCAGTTGACATCAACAGATCGTAAAAGGCCCGAAAGCTGCGGCCTTGGTCGCTATCGGCGATGGCGTCGCGATCGCCGAGGATGCGATCGAGTAGATCGCCTTTGTTGCCTTGCCACGATCCGATCTTGATGCGCGCGTCGCGATCGAGCATACGAAAATTATGCTCGACGGCTCGGAAGTCGGACAACAGGCTCTGTGCGGTTTCCACGATAAGGTGGAAGCGGTCGCGGATGACGGCATCATCGAGCACCGGGATTTCGCCGGCCGCGAGCCGCGCGATCTCCGCGTCGATGTCGACCCGGCGCCTGGTCAGCTCGGCGGTACGCGCGGCGATTTCGGGCTCGGTGTCATTGATTAGATCGCGCAAGAGATCGAAAACGGTTCTGAGCCTGGACTCGGTGCTGATGAAAGGGCGTCGGCCGAGGTTCGACAACCAAGTGAGCGCGACTTCTGTGGCGGGGGTGATATCGTACTGTGCCTCATCGCTGCCGGCCACATAACGCTTGCGCAACCAGCCATTCTTGTCCGAGGCCCACTCGTCGAGATAGGCACGCGACTCACGCGGGAAGCGATTCTCGCCAAGCTCGCGGCGCAGCTTGAAGAGCTCGTCATCGAGGTGATGCGCCAAGTCGGTTTCCGACATCTGCCGCACGTTGGGCTTTAGGAACACGCGATCGAGAAAGCTGGCGATCAGGGGCGCCGAATCTGCGCCAAGCAGACGCCACGCCGGGTGGTTCGCGCGCAGGGTTTCAAGCGTCTCGAAGTCCATGGGTGTCACCCGGGCAGTCTATCGACATAGGCGCCATGGGAACGTATCGGGAACTAACACGATGAACAATGATGGTTTGACGTGGGGTTGTGGATTGCCGTACGTGCGTCAATTACGAGTCTCGTGATCCCGAGCGGGAGCAATTTGCTCTTTTTTGCATCGCCCGCCTCAATCGGATCCCGTACGGGAGCAATGTATGAATATTATTGATACCGTACGGGCGCAAAAGGGCTTGAATCTCCCTTGGAGAACGCCTATGTTCCCGTACGGGAGCAGATCGTGGCCAAAAAATCATCGCCGGCGCCAGCGCGTCCGAACTCTGTCGCTGCGATGGAACTCGCCCGTCGGGTCGCTCAGTCCATCAAGCCAGTGGCGGACAAGCCAATAACGCCTCTGGACGTTGGCGCTGGGATGCGACCGGGGTTGAAGCTGACCGAGACCTTCTCGCCAGATCGAGGCACCCGCGCTGTACGGCCGCCAATAGAGGAGGGGCCGGACGAGACAAGCACCGTGACCGCTTCGCCGGCCAGAATTGCAACCGCGCAGGATTTGGGGGATTTGGTGCGGGAGGAGCGGGAACTGCGAAAGCTGTCGCAGCAAGCGTTCGCCGACCTGGTCGGCGTCGGGCGTCGCTTCATCTCCGAGCTTGAGAACGGAAAAGCGACACTGGAATTCGACAAGGTGGTTGGCGTCGCGTCGGCGATCGGCATCGATCTCGTGGCCCGGAAGCGTTGACCATGAGCGAACTCATTCTCGATGTCCGCCTTGATGGCTTTGCCGAACCGGCGGGCGTGCTCGTTCGGGATGATCGCGGAGCGCTGGCGTTCGCTTACACCGCGGCGCACCTCGCCGATGCGGACGCGTTGCCGGTGTCGCTATCCTTGCCGTTGACGGACGAGCCCTACGAGGACGTTATCTCACGCGCATTCTTCGACAACCTGCTGCAGGAACGTGACGGCGCGTTGGCTGACGTCATGGCGCGGGAAGGCCTGGCCAGAGACGACATCGCTGGCCTATTGCAGCATCTAGGCAAGGATTGCGCCGGCGCGCTGTCGGTGCTGCCTGCCGGCGCACCGGCGGTGAAAGTCCCGGGCGACTACGCCACGGACTACGTGGTCTTTAGCGAAGAGAGATTGACCTCTATCATCGCGGCGCTGCAAGAACGGCGGGCTTTGCCCGAGGGAACGTCTGATCCATCGCCGCTTGCTGGGGTGCAAAGCAAGATCGCGCTGACCTTGCTCCCTGATGGTCGGATGGCAGAGCCGAACGCAGGCACGGGTGCTCCAACCACGCACATTCTCAAGGTCCCCGACAGGGCGCATCTTCGCGATGCGGCGCATGAGGCTGCGACGCTCGGCCTTTCTCGTCAGCTGGGATTTGAGACCGTTGAAGCCGAGGTCTTCGAAAAAGGTGGCATTGCGGCTCTGTTGGTCAAGCGGTTCGACCGTGCGCATGATGGGAATGGGCGCGTTATCCGCCTGCATCAGGAGGACTTTGCCCAGGCGCTCGGGCTTCCGGCGCGGCTCAAGTATGAGCGGCACGGTGCGGACGGCCGTCGCTTTGATGCTGCAGCGATCAAGAGAGTTCTTGATGCGACAGCTGATCCAGCCGGCGAACGTGATCGCTTCATCGGCGCGACGCTGTTCGACCTGATGACGGGGAACGTTGACGGACACGCAAAGAACTTTGCTCTATTGCATGAGCCGGGTAGCAGACTACGCGTGGCGCCGCGCTACGATCTGCTGCCAACACGTCTCGATGCGGCTCTTACCGACGAGCTGGCATTCAACATCGGTGCAGCAACGACGCTATCCGCCATAACGCGTGCGGACTTAGATGCGTTCTTGCAAATTCTTGGAGTTGCGGGCGCTGCCGCGCGACGACGGGTTGCCGAAAGGCACGGGCGCCTGATTGCCGATGGGCTTGGCAATGCACTGACAAATTTGGGTAATACAGGCATGAAGACGTTCGCTGATCTGATCGCCTCCAATCTCCGACAATTGCTGCCTGTGCTAGGATTGCCGATCCCTGAGGCTGCGCGAGCGCGCGATGCGTTCATTGGGCGCGGCGGCGGGTGGTTGGTAAGTTGATGTGTGCTCCAGGGTGCAGACATCTGGTCGGGACGTCCTGCAAACATAGCTCTATCCACGTGTAAGTCAGACGACCAGATCTCTCCAATACAGGACAGCCTATCACGGCTTCAACGATCACTCGATCTTGGGTGTGTCGATGGATTTTCTTGCCCCGTCAGCTTGTGGGCCTCATCGAGAATCAACATCTGAAATCGATCGCGGGGCAGGCGCTCGATGTATTGGCGTGCGGAGTGATAAGTGGTGATCACTGCGCCCACGCCCGCCGGCTGGCTTAGCGTCAACAAATCACGGCCGATCGCCACCTCTGCGGGAATGTCGAATTTGGTCTCCAGCTCTTCGTTCCACTGGGCCCCCAGAAGCTTTGGCGCGACAATCAGGATGTTGCTCAACCGACGTGCTGAACGGGATCTGCGTGATTGGCAGCCGCTGCGGACTGCACCCGCGGCTCGTTGCCCAGCGTTGCCAACGTTGGTGCGAAAACGGTGCAAAATTTCAGGGTCGAATGTGCTAAGTATTGGAGCGGGTGAAGGGAATCGAACCCTCGTCATCAGCTTGGAAGGCTGTTGCTCTACCATTGAGCTACACCCGCGTGCGCCGTTGTCATGCCGCTCAGCTAGGTTGAGCGACGTCACCGGTGCGACGAGCCTTCTATCCCGAGGGCGTGCTTGAGGCAACCGCTTCCGGATCGCGATAGGTGCGACGATGAACTCGATGCTAACGGCGCTCCGAAGCCGGTGGCTTCGACGAGGTGGGATTGAAAAGCGAACGGGGTGACGTGTAGCGACTGATAATCAAGGCTGCCACCGCCGCGGCCAGCAGGAAGCGTAGCAAAAGGCGGCGCTGGCGCCGAGTTATGCCGGCGTTCTTGCGGCCGTTGCGGAAGGCCATTGCTGTTCTTTTCATATGATGTGCACTGCTCACGCTATTCCGACCGTTAGCAAAGTGGACAATCGGCGTCTTGATCAAAAGCGCCGAAGTGCACTTGCGGATTTCTTTTCGGTATCACCAAGCATTGCTTGCGGGCATTTCGCGCCGGCCGATGGGACGCTATGCTCTTTGCGAGACGCCGCTCGGCCTGAAGACGGACGTGAGGCGTCAACGTCTCCGCTCGACACTGGCCGAGGAGCCCAACGCCATGTGGCCCAATCCGCGTATTCCTTTCGCCATGTCGAGTGAACGGCCGCGGCTGCCGCCGCTCGATGGCAAACCGCTCATCGTCAACGTCGTGATCAATATCGAATATTGGCCGTTCGACCGGCCGATGCCGCGCGGCATTCTACCGGCGCCCCACGGAGCCAAGGTCGATCCGCCGGATGTGCCGAACTACTCGTGGGTCGAATACGGGATGCGGTGCGGAATGCCGCGTTTAATCGACATGCTGGGGCAGCGAGGCATCAAGGCGTCGGCATTCATGAACGCCCAGGTGGCAGACGTCTACCCGACGCTTGCGCAAACGGTCGTCGATCGAGGCTGGGAGCTGGTGGGGCACGGCTGGTTCCAGCGGACACTCAAACAATCCGAAGACGAAGCGGCGGAAATCCGAAAATGTCTCGATCGGTTGCATGCTCTTTCCGGAAAGCGCGTGCGGGGCTGGTTCGGTGCTGGTGGTGGCGAGACCTACGAGACACCCGATCATCTCAAGCGCGCCGGCCTCGATTTTATTCACGATTGGCTTGTCGATGATCTGCCCGTCTGGATGACAACCGCGGACGGACCGCTGCTCTGCCTTCCCTATACCTGGGAGCTCAACGACGTCCCCGCGTGGGTGGTTCATAGCCACGGCAGCGACGAGCTCCTGAAGCGCCTCGAGGCGACGGTCGCCGTGTTGGAGCGTGAGCTGGAGCAGGGGCCGCGGATCGTGACGTTCGGCCTCCATCCGCATATCGTCGGCGTTCCGCACCGGGCGTACTATCTCGAGAAGGCGCTCGATCTCCTGGCCGGCCGACCGGATACTATTTTCGTCACCTCAAGCCGAATTGCGGATTGGTATATGGCGGCGGATAAAGATGGGCCTCAGCGTCTCGCCGATATGGTTGCGGCGCGGGGGTAATCGGGTCAAGAGCGGCTGCCCAACGCGGCATTCAACGAGAAGAGATCAACGTAATGAAAATCCTGGTCATGGGCTCCGGTGGCGTCGGCGGATACTTCGGTGGTCGCCTCGCGGGCGCTGGCAATGACGTGACGTTCGTTGCGCGTGGCGCGCACCTCGATGCCATCCAGAGAGATGGACTTACGGTCGACAGCGACTTCGGGTCATTGACGGTGAAGCCCGCGAAGGCCGCCGGCAATCCGGCCGAAGTGGGCGGTTCGGTCGATATCGTGATGTTTGCGACCAAGTTGGGCGATACGGATGCAGCCGCAGCAAGCCTCGCGCCGGTGGTCGGCCGGGAGACAACCATCATCACGTTCCAGAATGGAGTTGAAGGCCCGGCGATCATTGCGAAGGCTTTGCCAAGCGTACACGTGGTGCCGGGTGTCGCTCGCATCGCGAGCCACATTCCGAGGCCAGGCGTGATCGAGCAACGCGGACCTTTCGCCCGGATCGAGTTCGGTGAGCCTAGAGGTGCCGCCAATCCGCAATTGGAGGCTTTTTATGCAGCCTGCAAGGCTGCCGGCATCGATGCCATCCTTTCACGAGACATTGAACGCGGTGTCTGGATGAAGTTCGCGATGCTGGCGCCATTCTCGGGACTTACGACGCTAACGGGAAGTACGGCAGGGCCTATTCGTGAGACGCCGGAAACGCGCGCTTTGATGGAAGCGGCCGTTAAGGAGGTCATCGCGGTCGGGCAAGCCGCAGGTGTGAAACTGACCGATGACGACTTCGCTGGCGTCTGGAAAGGCGTCGAGGCCAATCCACGCGGCATGACGTCGTCGATGGCTCATGACCGGAGGGCGGGAAAGCCCCTCGAAGTCAATTATCTCTCAGGCGCGGTTGTCCGGATCGGAGAACAGTACGGCGTGCCGACGCCGACGCATAAGTTCATCACCCAGGCGCTTGCGATCGAGGCGCCGGGCAAAGGGAAAGGGAGCTGAATGAACCGCCGGATCGGATTCATTGGCCTCGGCGCCATGGGCGGCGCGATGGCGCAGACGCTCGTCAAGAAGCAATACAGTGTGACGGGGTACGATTTGCATCCCGAGGCGGTCGCGCGCCTAGCCTCGCATGGGGGACAGGGCGCCGCGAGTGCCGAGGAGGCAGCCAACGGCGCCGATCTGCTGATCCTGATGGTGGTCAATGCCGATCAGGCGGAAGATGCGCTGTTCGAGAAGCTGGCTCTCGAGGCGACGAAGCCGAACGCAACAGTGACCGTTTGCTCGACGTGTGCACCAGATCGCGTGGTGGCGATCGCGCGCCGCGTCGAGAAGGCGGGCCGGGCGTTCATCGACGCGCCCGTCTCTGGCGGTGTGACGGGTGCCTCGAATGGGACCCTCACGATCATGGCTGCCGCGAAGACACCGGTCTTCGAGGCTGCAAAGCCGGTTCTCTCAGCGATGGGGGCCAGTCTGTTCCACCTGGGCGAGCATCCCGGTCAAGGTGCGGCGATGAAGGTGGTCAATCAGCTTC
Organism: Hyphomicrobiaceae bacterium; assembly: GCA_050250755.1. Taxonomy (GTDB): domain Bacteria; phylum Pseudomonadota; class Alphaproteobacteria; order Rhizobiales; family Hyphomicrobiaceae. The sequence continues at coordinate 19,370 of JBFWOB010000046.1, read as the reverse complement.
TCTGCGGCGTGCACATCGCGGCGGCTGCAGAAGGGCTTTCGTTTGCGGAACGGGCGGGTATCGACCCCAAGGTTGCGCTCGAGGTTCTCTCCGGTTCGGCGGCGCAAAGCTGGATGTTGAAGGCGCGTGGCCCGCGTATGATCGACTACGACACGATCGTCACCAGCGCGGTCGATATTTTCGTCAAGGATCTCGGGCTCGTGCTCGACTCCGGCCGAGCCGCGAAGACGGCATTGCCGCTGGCGGCGGCCGCGCATCAGCTTTTTCTGGCGGCGTCAGGTATGGGGCACGGTCACGAGGACGACAGCCAGGTGATCGAGACTTATCGTGCGTTGATGAAAAAGCGGGACTAACGCGATGACCGGGTTGCTCGAGGTCGACAGCGCCGAGGTGATGATCCTCGTCGACAATGTGACCGACAACCTGTCGTCGACGCCAAGTTTTGTCGAAACGGAGCTATCGCGTCTGGCGCGCCGCGGCGTCGGCCTTGTCGCGTGGACGTGCCTGTGCTGCGCGGCACATGGGCTGTCCTGTCTCGTAACGTTGCGGCGTGGTAGCGAGACGCGGACGCTACTGTTCGATGCCGGACCGGTCGAAGAGGTGTTTGCCCTCAATGTGCAGCGGCTGGGGGTCGATCTCGGGAAGGTTGGAGCGATCGTTCTCAGCCACGGCCACTCGGATCACGCCGGCGGGATGCTGCGTGCTCTCGATTTGATCTGTGCCGCCGGTGGGCCGCAAAGAGTGCCGCTCTACGCGCATCCGGAGATGTTTCGCCAGAGGGCCTCGAAACGTCCCGATGGATCGTTTCTGGTCATGGAAGACGTTCCGCAGCCGCGAGCCCTGAGACTCCACGGCGCGGACGTCATTTCGACGACTGAGCCGATGCTGGCGCTTGACGGATTCGCCTGGGTCAGTGGCGAAATCCCGCGCGTGACGGGCTACGAGAAGGGCTTGCCCGGCCAGCATCGGCGGACAGGAGACGGCGACGGGTGGGAACCCGACGAGTTGCTCATGGACGAGCGCTGCGTGGTATTCAACGTCAAAGGGCAGGGGCTCGTCGTGCTGTCTGCCTGTTCGCATGCGGGCGTTGTCAACGTCCTGACGCACGTGAGGGATACCTACAAGAATGTGCCGCTCCACGCCGTTCTGGGAGGTCTTCATCTTTCGGGGGCGAACGAGCGGATTATCCCAGAGACGGTCCGCGATCTCGGCTCGTTTGGTCTTACAACCATCGCTGCCGGGCATTGCACCGGCTGGCGCGGAATGGCGGCGCTGATGAACGCTTTCGGAGACGAGTGCCTCGCGCCGCTGGCGGTGGGCAAAACCCTGCGTTTCGGGGCTCCTTGAGCGCAGGAGCTATATGCTCGGCTGGATATTTCAAGGCCCTGCTGAGCGCGGTTCAAGTAGAGTTTCCCTTGCCAAACGAGCGCGTTCGGTTCAAGTTGCCCTACAACGATTCTCCTCACCGTGATGCAGTCCAAGCGTTGTCCCAAGTGCAAGGACGACGGCGGATCAACTGCCTCTCGTGCCAGGGATGGGGCGTCGATCGTGAGGATTGCGAATTATTTCATGAGGCCTGAGACATGCGGCTGGTGATTGAACGGAGCGAGCTGATGCGCGCGCTCGGACACGTCACGAGCGTCGTCGAGCGCCGTACGACCATTCCGATTCTGTCGAATGTGCTGCTGAAGGCTATCGGCTCGTCGCTGGAGCTCAAGGCGACCGACCTCGAGCGCGAGGTGGTCGAGGCGGTGAATGCACAGGTGGAGCAGCCGGGTGCGATCACGGTACCGGCACATATGCTGAACGATATCGTGCGCAAGCTGCCGGAGGGCTCTGAGGTCGAGCTGGTGCGTGATGCCGAGCGCGAACGGCTCACCATCCGGGCCGGTCAATCTCGCTTTGCGCTGCAGACGATCGCGGCGGACGACTTCCCGGACCTTGCCGCGGGCGAGATGGGCCATGCGTTCGAGATATCAGCAGCGGATCTCAAGAGCCTGATCGAGAAGACGCGGTTCGCGATCTCGACCGAGGAAACGCGCTACTACCTGAACGGCATCTACCTGCATACGGCCGAGCGGAACGGACAACCGACGTTGCGTGCGGTTGCAACGGATGGGCATCGTCTCGCGCAGCTCGATGTTGACCGGCCGGCCGGTTCCGAGGGCATGCCCGGCGTGATCGTACCGAGGAAGACGGTGCATGAGCTGCATCGCCTGATCGAGTCGACCGAGGGCGCGATTACGGTCGGCGTTTCGGCGTCCAAGGTGCGCTTCGAGATCGGTCCGATTACATTGACGTCAAAGCTGATCGACGGGAGCTTCCCGGATTATCAGCGGGTGATTCCGCAAGCCAATGATAAGGCGATGCGCGTCTCGAACAGCCAGTTCATGTCGGCAGTGGACCGCGTCTCGACCATTGCCAGCGAGCGGGGCCGGGCGGTCAAGCTCGCTATTGCCCCGGAAAAGCTGGTGCTGTCCGTCACCAATCCGGATGGGGGTAGTGCCACCGAGGAGCTGGCGGTCGATTACGGCTCGCCATCGCTGGAGATTGGCTTCAACGCGCGTTACCTGCTCGATATCTCGGGTCAGCTCGAGAGCGATACGCTGCAGTTCCTGCTGGCCGACCCTGGCTCCCCGACCATGGTCAAGGACGGTGGCGATGACCGCGCGCTTTACGTACTCATGCCGATGCGAGTGTGAGGGCGGCTGGTCGCTTCAGGTCGCTCGCTCGCGGCGCCGTGCAAGTCGTGGTCGTTGGATTGTCACCTTTGACGCTTTGTTCGGCATCCCGCTGACATTGTGCCGGCGCTACTTTGCCTCCTCGATGAGAGGACACGATACTCGCGCATGTGGATCTCCCGCCTCGTACTGACCGATTTCCGCAATCATGCGCGATTATCGCTGTCGCTCGACCGCCGACCGGTCGTGCTTGCCGGACCTAATGGTGCGGGTAAAACGAATGTGCTCGAGGCAGTTTCGTTGTTGGCGGCCGGGCAAGGACTGAGACGTGCCGCCTATGCCGACCTTTCGCGACAGCAAGGCAACGGCGGATGGGCGGTTGCGGCGACTGTTGAAACGGATGCGGGTCCAGTCGAAGTCGGCACGGGGCTCGATCCGGCGAGGCCGGAGTCGGCCAGAGCTGGTCGCATCGTGCGTATCAATGGCGAGTCACAGGGCGGGTCGGGTGCGCTTGCCGGTCTGGTCGAGATGGCGTGGTTGCTCCCGGCGATGGATGGACTCTTTACCGGGCCAGCGGGTGATCGGCGTCGCTTTCTCGACAGGTTGGCGCTTGGGTTCGACGCGGGACATGCAGCGCGCTCAGGTCAGTTCGAGCGGGCCATGCGGCAGCGGAACCGGTTGCTCGAGGATGGCGTGCGCGATGTAGCGCGTTTTGCTGGACTCGAGCGCATCATGGCGGAAACGGGTGTTGCCATTGCAGCCGCTCGCGTCGAGACAGTGAGCGGAATAGCCGATGTCATTTCCGCGCGACGCGAGCGCGAGCCTGACGCGGCATTTCCTTGGGCTGCGCTCATGCTTGAGGGTACGCTGGAGATGGCTCTCGCCGAGCGAGCCGCCGTTGATGTCGAGGACCACTATCTGAGCCTTCTGGCGAGTGGCCGCGAGAGGGACCGGATGGCAGGCCGCACGCTTGAAGGGCCGCACCGGAGCGACCTGATCGTCGGTCACGGTCCGAAGGCGATGCCCGCAGATGCCAGCTCGACAGGCGAGCAGAAGGCGCTGCTGATCGGTCTCGTGCTCGCTCACGCGGAGCTTCTGGCCATGCGGCGGGGCGGCGCCGCGCCCATCCTTCTTCTCGATGAAATCGCCGCTCATCTCGATTCCCGGCGACGAGCGGGCCTGTTTGCCGAGTTGCTTAGGCTCGGTAGCCAAGCTTGGCTGACAGGAACGGATCGGCACCCGTTCGAAGCCCTTTTGGACGATGCTCAATTCATTCCGGTCGATGAAAATGGGGTTGGTTCTGCTGCCGGTTTGCCGCACTTGGCTAGCGATGGTTCAACCCATTGAAAATTATATATTTTATGTGCGTTCAAAAGCCTGCAAAAAGGTCGATTTTGCGGGCTCCGGATAAAGCGTCGTGGTAGTATGACAACTTGAATTTGAACCCTATCTCTCAGGATCTTAGCGACATGAACGCGACGCCCGCACGACAGCTGAGCGCGGCCGAGGATTATGGCGCCGATTCGATCAAGATGCTGAAGGGCCTCGATGCGGTCCGGAAGCGTCCCGGCATGTATATCGGCGACACCGACGACGGGTCTGGCCTGCACCATATGGTGTACGAGGTCGTGGACAATGGCATCGACGAGATCCTGGCGGGTCACGCAACAGAGTGCATCGTCACGCTCAATGCCGATGGCTCGGTGACGGTCTCCGACAATGGCCGCGGGATCCCCGTCGGCATCAAGCACGATGACGACCACGAGCCCAAGCGCTCTGCTGCCGAGATCGTCTTCACGGAGCTGCACGCCGGAGGAAAATTCGACCAGAACTCGTACAAGGTCTCAGGTGGCCTGCATGGTGTCGGCGTGTCGGTGGTCAACGCGCTTTCGACGACACTGAAGGCGCGCATCTGGCGCGGGGGCAAGGAGCATCTGATCGAATTCGCAAATGGCAATCCGGTAGGTCCGCTGACCGTTGTCGGCGATGCGGGCGGGCGCCGCGGTACCGAGGTGACCTTTCTGCCGAGCCCGGAGACGTTCACGAACATCTCGTTCGATTTCAATACGCTCGAGCACCGTTTGAGAGAGCTCGCGTTTTTGAACTCGGGTGCGGCGATCACCCTGCGCGATGAGCGTCGTCCGGACGGTAAAGTCGAGACGATGTGTTACGATGGGGGTGTTGCAGCCTTCGTTCGGTACGTTGATCGCAACCGTTCGTCTCTCATCGCCGAGCCGATCATGATTACGGCGGAGAAGGATGGCATCTCCGTCGAAATCGCACTTTGGTGGAACGATAGCTACCACGAGCACGTGCTCTGCTTCACGAATAACATCCCGCAACGCGATGGTGGAACGCATCTCGCCGGCTTCCGTGCGGCGCTCACGCGGGTCATCAACAAGTACGCAAACGAAAGCGGCGTCGCGAAGAAAGAGAAGGTGGACCTAACGGGTGACGACAGTCGTGAGGGGTTGTCATGCGTGCTTTCGGTGAAGGTGCCTGATCCAAAATTCTCAAGCCAAACCAAGGACAAGCTGGTTTCTTCGGAAGTGAAGCCGGTGGTCGAAAATGTCGTTGGCGATCAGCTTTCGGCATTCTTCGAGGAGCATCCGCGCGAGGCGAAAATTATCCTCACGAAGATCGTCGAGGCGGCACTGGCGCGTGAGGCAGCGCGAAAGGCGCGCGAGTTGACGCGGCGCAAAGGTGCGCTCGACGGCCTGCGTCTGCCAGGTGGCCTTGCCGAGTGCCAGGACCGCGACGCGACCAACACGGAGATGTTTATCGTCGAGGGAGATTCGGCCGGTGGATCTGCCAAGCAGGCGCGCAAGCGCGAGTATCAAGCAGTGCTGCCGATCCGAGGCAAAATCCTCAACGTGGAGCGGGCGCGAACCGACAAGATGCTGTCGTCCGAGCAAGTGACCAACATCATCGCGGCCTTGGGCACGGGCATTGGGCGCGATGAATTCCGGCTCGACAAGCTGCGCTATCACAAAATCATCATCATGACGGACGCCGACGTCGACGGCGCTCACATCCGTACGCTGCTGCTGACGTTCTTCTATCGGCAAATGCCAGAGCTGGTGGAAAAGGGACACCTCTACATCGCGCAGCCGCCACTCTACAAAGTGCAGAAGGGTAAGGCGCACACGTACCTCAAGGACGAACGCGCGCTGGAGGACTACCTGATCGACGCCGGTCTCGACGGTGCCGTGCTGCAACTTGGCTCCGGTGAGACGCGCTCGGCGCGCGACTTGCGCGATATCGTCGAGCAGGCCCGTGGCATCACGCGGCTGATCGATGAGCTGCACTCGCGTTATGCGCGCTTCGTCGTGGAGCAGGCGGCTATTGGCGGTGCGTTCGACGCGAACCTGTTGCTTTCGGCTGAAGCGGCGAATGTCGTCGCAGAGCGCATAGCGAAGCGCCTCGATACGCTTGCCGAGGAGACGGAGCGCGGTTGGGAAGGACGCTTCGGTAATGACGGCTTCATGTTCAAGCGGCTGGTTCGAGGTGTCTCGGAGGTCCAGATCCTTGATCGCGCGCTGCTCGGCTCGCTCGAAGCTCGGCGCCTCAACGAGCGGCATGAACATCTAAGCGAGGTGTACGAGACGCCTGCGATGTTCAAGCGGAAGGACGAAGAGACGCCGATTTTCGGTCCACGAAACCTGCTAGATGCCGTTTTTGCTGCCGGCCGCAAGGGCATCTCGCTGCAACGCTACAAAGGCCTCGGCGAGATGAACCCCGAACAGCTCTGGGAAACGACGCTCGATCGGGAGGCGCGCACGCTGTTGCAGGTGAAAGTCGGCGATCTCAGCGAGGCCGATGATATCTTCTCCAAGCTGATGGGTGACCTAGTGGAGCCTCGCCGCGAGTTTATTCAGGAGAATGCGCTCAACGTCGCCAATCTGGATGTGTAACCGCTGGCGGCGTTTGTGACGCTTCTTGCCGCGCCAAGGTGCAGCCGGTCCTGCCTCTCCCGGTCCAGCGGGGCCTAGCGGACTTGCGCGCGGTCATGCGATGAGAAGGTCGAACGTGTATGGTCGGCCATCGTGTTCTTGCGCCCACGATGTCAAGGCGCCGAAGCAGCTTCAGTGTGGATGTGATGACGACCACCAGCACAACAGACATCTTTCGGCTCGATGGAGAAGTGGCATTGGTCACCGGCGCTTCATCGGGGCTCGGAGCGCATTTCGCCGAAGTTCTTGCGCGGGCAGGTGCCAAGGTCCTGCTTGCGGCCCGACGAGCCGATCGCCTGGAGCATCTTGCCGCCAAGATCAATAATGCGGGTGGTCGAGCAGCGGCGGTGGCCCTCGACGTGCGCGATCCCGCTTCGATCAAGTATTGCTTCAATATGGGGGAAGAAGCGATCGGGCCGGTTACGGTGCTCGTCAACAATGCCGGTGTCACCGATCCAGCGTTCTTCACGCGCATGAGCGAACAGCAATGGCGTGGCGTGCTCGACGTCAATCTCGATGGCGTGTTTCGCGTCGGCCAGGAAGCGGCCCGTCGCATGGTCGCCAACGGCAAAGGCGGATCAATCATCAACATCGCATCGATCGTCGGACTGGGTGCTATCAAAACGCTTTCTGCCTATTCCGCATCGAAGGCGGCTGTGCTCGCCTTGACTCGCAATTGGGCTCTGGAGCTTGCGCGCGACAAGGTGCGGGTCAATGCGATCGCGCCCGGGTACATATCGACGGAGCTCAACGATGAGTTCTGGGAGACCGACGCGGGCAAGCGGATGATCGCGCACGTGCCCATGCGGCGACTTGGAGCGCTGTCGGAGCTCGACGGACCACTCCTGCTATTGGCCTCGCAGGCAGGCTCCTTCATGACCGGTTCGACCATCGTGGTCGACGGCGGTCACTTGCTACCGACGGAGTGAGGATGGCTGGGCCGAAGCATGACGAAACCGCGATGGCTCGCGCGCCATTGGACTCCGCGATCTTCGCCGCCCTCCAGCCTTGGCTTGCGCAGGAGATCGGTGCTGAGCGGGTCGACATTACCGCCGCGGCGCTGCTTGCCGGTGGCGCGGTACAACAGAACTGGCGGCTCGATGTCCAGGTGTCTGGCGGCCCGCGGACGGGCACCCATGGCTGGGTTTTGCGGACGGACGCCGCAGCGAGCCTCGATGTCAGCCTTGACCGAGTGTCCGAGTTCCGCTGCATCGAGGCTGCCTATCAGGCGGGCGTCAAAGTCGCGGAGCCGATTGCGGCTTCAAACGATCTGGCGCTGATCGGGCGGCCGTTTGCCATCCAGGCGCTCGTTCAAGGCAACGCTCAGGGACGGCGCATCGTGCGCGACCCGGCGCTGGCGGAATTTGGAGATACGCTTGCGCGAGATATCGGGGGTGAACTCGCACGCATCCACTCGATCATGCCGACGGGAGGACGCCTCTCGTTTCTGCCGGTGCCAGTCGTCAATCCTGCGCGGCGCGAGGTTGCGATCATGCGCAAGGAGCTCGACGGTGCGAGCGAATCGCGGCCGGCGCTCGAATACATTCTGAGCTGGCTCGACGCCAACGCGCCCGAGCCTCGCGCCGTGACGCTGGTTCACGGCGATTTCCGCACCGGCAACTATATGGTCGACAAGGGGCAGCTCACGGCCGTGCTCGATTGGGAGTTCTGCCATTGGGGCGATTCTCGCGAGGATCTCGGCTGGTTCATTGCCCGGTGCTGGCGTTTCGGGAACGATGACAAGGTCGCCGGCGGTATCGCGAAGCTTGCGAGCTTGCTCGACGGGTATAACGCGCAGGCCGAGATCAAGGTCGCGGCGTCGGAGCTTCCCTATTTCGAAGTGCTTGCAGCGGCGCGATGGGCGACCATTTCGCTGCGGCAAGGGGATCGTTTCATCCAAGGCGGCGAGCGCTCGCTGGAGCTGGCGCTGACCGGCCTCATGCCGCCGGAGATGGAATGGGATGCTCTCGATATCATCGATCGGCTGGCGCAACGCGGGAGGATAACGTGAGCCAACCGCATAGAAAGCTCGGTGCCGAAGCGCTGTTGGATCTGGTCGCCGAGGCGTTCAAGTCCGAGATCACGCTCGCTCTGCCTGCTGACAAGCGTTATCTCGCCGCGATGATCGGCAATGCTATCGAGATCTCGCGCCGCGAACTGGCTGTGGAAGAGGAGGCGCTGGCGTTCCGCCTTCTCGATCACGTCTATGACGATGGCGATGGGACGCTTTCTCAACTTGTTCGGGACATTCGGTCCGGCGCCGTAAACGACGCCACGCATCCCGAGCTTCGGGCGCGGCTCAAAGCACACGTTACCAACGAGCTCAAAGTGCGCAATCCACGCTTTCTCGCTGCACGGGGCATAAAGGGTTGAGCCGCTCAGGCTGCCTTGACTACGCCCTTGTCGATCAGGCCTTGGATATCTCCTGACGCATAGCCAAGGTCCGCAAGAACCTCGCGTGTGTGCTGTCCGAGAGCTGGTGCGACAGCGTCCGGCTCGCCGGATTTGAGTTTGGCTGTGCCAGCGGGATTGGGCGTTGCCCACGGCGCGCCGCCGCCGGGATGCTCAGTCCACGAGATGAGGCCGGTTGCTTCGGTGTGGGGATGTTTCGCGAAGTCTTCGTAGGTCTGGACGATCTCGTTCTGAAGACCGGCGGCGGTGAACCTATCGCGCCATTCGGCTCCGGGACGTGTCGCGATGATTGCTTTGACTTGCTCGGAGAGAAACGCTGCGTTCGTATAGCGATCGGTTGTCGTCTTGAAGCGCGGGTCGTCGACCCATTCCTCTTTGCCGATAACGCGGCAGATGCCGGCGAACTCGTGGTTTTTCACGCCAGCGATCTGGATCCATGTGCCGTCGGAGGTCAGATAGGTGCCGCCGGGTCCCGAAACATTGCGGAATGGTCCGTCGCGCACGGCGCCCATCAGTCGAATGGACTGGAGGTTGGCCGCGCCTTCCATCAGGCTCGAGTTTATGCGTCGACCGGGGGCGCCTTGCGCTTTTGCGTAGAGGGCAGCGACGACGGCTTGGTGGGAGAAGAGCGCCGTTGCCATGTCGACGACGATGGTTGGCGTGCGATGCGGGATGCCGTCCGGTCCCTTGTTCTCGGCCATGAAGCCGGTGAACGCCTGCAGGATCGGGTCCATGGCAGGCTTCTCGCGCAGCGGGCCTTCCTGACCAAACCCCGAGATCGAAAGATAGATCAAGCCAGGATTCACGGCCTTGAGCTTCTCGTAGCCGAAGCCCAATCGATCGATGACGCCCGGTCGGAAGCCTTCCAGGAATACGTCGGCACTGGGAATGAGCTGCTCGACAATTCGCTTGCCCATGTCCGATTTGAGATCGACGGCAATGCTCTTTTTGCCGAGGTTGCCGGCAATGGAGTACGCTGAGTGATCGCCATACGTGGGGCCGAGCGCGCGCGACCAATCGCCTTCCAAGGGCTCTACCTTGATAACCTCAGCGCCATGGCGGGCCAGAAGATAGGCACAGTATGGCCCAGCAACTCCCTGGCTGAGGTCGACGACGCGGACGCCTGCATAAGGCTTTTCGAAACTCATGTGCATTTCCTCCGGCCGGCCGCTCATTCGATTGTCGACCGCTCCACCCGTCACGTGAGGGCGTCATGGTGCCCGACGTATGACGATGAAGCAATCGATCGGTCGTGACGGCCAGCACGCCGAGGCGCACTGGCGTTGTGTCATTGCGGAGCCATGTTTCCGCGCCGGTTGATGCCGACTCGGGGGATGTCAGGCGCGATTGAGGCGTGCGGCCTCGGCCATCACCTCGACGGCTTCGGGTTGCTTCGAGCGGACCGTCAGCGATGTGGCGCCCGAATCTTCCCACGCACGGTAGCGCTGCTTGATGCGTGCCGGTGGGCCGACGAGCGATTTCGTGTCGACCCATTCGTCCGGCACGGCCGCTGCCGCCTCGTCCTTGCGCTTGGCGAGGTAGAGCTCCTGGATGCGATCGGCTGCATCCTTGAAGCCGCGGCGGATCATCATGTCCTTGTGGTAGTTCTTGTCCTTGTGGCCCATGCCGCCGACGTAGAGGGCGACCTCCGGCTTTAGCTTGTCGAGTGCTTCGCGGACGTTGTCGTTGACCTCGACATGGCACGAAGCCTGGATCTCGAAGTTCTTCAGACTTTTTCCATTACCTGCGCGGCGGAACCCTTCTTCCAGCCACGGCAGATATTCGTGGAGCGAGCCGGGCACGAAGCCGAGGGGCAGCCAGCCGTCGGCGATCTCGCCCGTCAAGCGGACCGTGGCCTCGTTGCCGGTGCCAAGGTAGATCGGGATATCCGGGTTCATATGGAGGATCGATTTCAGCGGCTTGCCGACGCCGAGCGCGCCGGGGCCGGTGAACGGGAGGCTGATCTCTTCGCCCTCGTGCGAGACGGGTCCCTCGCGTTTCAGGACCTTCCGCATGATCGTGACATAGTCCTTGATGCGATAGTAAGGGCGGCCCCAGGGTTGACCGTACCAGCCCTCGACGATCTGCGGGCCGGATACGCCGATGCCAACGATGAAGCGCCCCGTGCCTGCCATGGCATCAATGGTGGCCGCCTGCATGGCGGCGTTGGCGGGTGTGCGTGCCGAGAGCTGGATGATGGCGGTACCGAGTTTGATCCGCTCGGTCTTCGCGGCGAGATAGGCGAGCGGCGTCATTGCGTCGGTGCCGTAGGCTTCTGCCGTCCAGACCGAATCGTAACCGAGCTCCTCGGCCCTCTGAACAAGCTCCACGGGAACCTGGTAATGCGCGCCCGAGTAGCCGATCGACAGACCAAGTTTCATTTGTCTTTCCTCCTGAAGCGTTCCTCGTCTCGATCCTAGACCGGAGCGCGGGGCAGAGCGAAGCCCCAGGAGCCCGCTCTTTCAATATCGGTCGCGAGATACCATCTAGCGCTCCTAGCTCACATAAAAGGGTAGCCCCATGAAAACCATTGTTTCGTGGCTCGGCTTCGACCCGTCATCGTCCGCGCCGGGCCCGTCTGTTACGGGCCCCGAGGCTGCCAACGATCAGGGTCTGCTCGATGCCTATTCGGCAACCGTCACCAATGTGGTCGATCGCGTCTCGCCGTCCGTTGCGCACCTCGCGGTTGAGGGCGAGCGCGGTGGACGTACGGCGCGTGGTACCGGTAGCGGTGTCGTCATCTCGCCAGATGGCCTCATCCTGACCAACAATCACGTCGTCGCCGGCGCCGCGAGCATACGCGCCACCTTGCCCGATGGGCGTACGTTCAAGGCGCGTGCGCTCGGCCGAGATCCCGATACCGATCTCGCGGTTCTTCGCGGCGAGACGACCGAGACATTGCCGCCGGCGCGCCTCGGGAACTCGAAGGCCATCAGGCCGGGCCAGATTGCCGTCGCTATTGGCAATCCGCTCGGCTTCGAGAGCACAGTAACGGCGGGCATCGTGAGTGCGGTTGGCCGCTCGCTGCGCGGCGAGGGTGGGCGCCTTATTACCGATGTCATCCAGACGGACGCTGCCCTCAATCCGGGCAACTCCGGCGGCGCGCTCGTTTCCTCGCAGGCCGAGGTGATTGGAATCAACACGGCGACGATCATGGGCGCGCAAGGCATTTGCTTCTCGGTGGCCTCGAACACGGCGCTGTTTGTGCTGACGCAGATCCTCCAGCATGGTCGTGTTCGCCGGGCCCGCATCGGAATCGCCGCAGAACAGACGCCGCTGCCGGCGCGACTTCGTCATATCGCGGGCGTTGCACAGGCGAGCGCGGTGCGCGTGCATGAGGTGCTGTCTGGCGGTCCCGCCGAACGTGCCGGGCTGACGCCGGGCGACATCGTCCTCTCGATCAATGCGGTGCCGGTGACGGGGCTTGACGATATCCATCGCCTGCTCGATCACACCTGGATCGGCCGTGAAGCGACCGTGAATGTGTTGCGCGGCGGGGCTCTCGTTGAGATGGGTCTTGTCGCCGACGAACGGCAGGCGGCCTGAGGTCGCCGGAATTGAAAGGACGCCTCGGCGATGAAGAGCCTCACGGTCGGCAGTGCGACCATCGACACGATCGCGATCATCGCCAGCGATCGCATCGAGCGGATGATGATGCTCAACGCCGATGCGTCGTTTCTGCTGCTGCAAGAAGGTAGCAAGACGGAGGCGATCGAGATCTCGACGCACTGCGGTGGCGGCGCGGTGAATGCGGCGGTGTCGCTGGCTCGGCTCGGGTTCGATTCCGCAGCGATCGTCAAGCTCGGCCAGGATCAGCGTGCCGAGACCGTTCTGGCGCGTCTCATGGATGAGCGGGTTTCTCCACGCTGGGCCATTCGCGATGGCCGCGCACCGACCGGCGCGTCCGTTCTGGTTTCATCGCACGACCGTAACGCCGCGATCTTTACATTCCGAGGTGCCAATACGCTGCTTGAGGCGAACGATCTCAAGGACGATGCGTTTGCCGTGGATCTCGTTCACGTTGCATCGCTGTCGAACGCATCGGCAGATCAATTTCCGCGGATCATCGAGAAGGCGAAGGCCCATGGCGCGCTCGTCTCCGCCAATCCGGGACCTCGCCAACTTGCGGCACGGGCGGCGGCGTTCGAGCAATGTCTCGGCTCGATCGACGTGCTTTCGATCAATCGCGCCGAGGCGGAGGTCCTGGTTCCGACCCTGGTTGCGCGTTTCGGTGAGGGCGGGGAAGCTCTTGAGGGAACCGATCTTCCACGGCTGGCAGCGCGCGGTTTCTCGGGAGGCGGGTTTCATATGAGCGCGCGGAACCTGATGAATGCGGTGCTCTCGCTGGGTCCGAAGGTGCTGCTCATCACAGACGGGGGACAGGGTGCTTACGCAGCGCGCGATGGCGAGATCGTGCATGCGGCGCCAAAGATGGTCGAGGTGGCGGGCACGGCCGGTGCCGGCGATGCGTTCGTCTCGACGTTTGCGGGGTTCACAGCGCTTGGTGCGTCGCTCGAAAAGGCGTTGAAGGCAGCGGCTATCAATGCGGCAGCCGTTGTCGGCTACGTCGATACGCAGACGGGATTGTTGAGACGGGCGAAGGTCGAGGAGCTGCTGACGACGGACGGCGAGGCGCTACGTATTCGCCGCTGGAAGATTTGAGGTCGTGCAGCTTTTTATCTCCGCTCCTCGTCGGAGCGCGCAAGCGCTTCGACAGAGGATTCAGCACGAAATCCGAAGCGTCGGCTCGACAGCGTTATCTAAACGTGTGCGATCTCCGAGCGGGCTTCGAAGGCCTTGATGTCGGCCTCGTAGCCGAGGGTCATGGCGATCTCGTCGACGCCGCGAAGCAGGCAGTCCTTGCGGAAGGGATCGATCGAGAAGCTATCTGATTTGCCGTCAGGGCCTTTCACTACCTGCGATGGCAGATCCACCGTGATCTCAGCCCCTGGCAACTCCAGGAGAAAGCGTAGGAGTTCATTGACACGCGCTTCCGGCAGTACGATTGGCAAGACGCCATTCTGGAAGCAGTTGTTGAAGAAAATATCGCCGAACGATGGTGCGATGAACGCCCTGAAGCCGTTATCGACCAGCACGGTCACGGCCATCTCCCGGCTCGAGCCGCATGCGAAGTTGCGGCCCGCGACGAGAATGCCGGCGTTGGCGTATTCCGGACGATTCAGCACGAATTCTGGCTTCGGCGTGCCGTTGTCGTTGTAGCGCTGATCGCGGAAGAGATGCGGCACCATGGTCTGTCGTGGCAGCGACAGGAAGCGGCCCGGAATGATCTGATCGGTATCGACGTTAGCCTGATTGAGGGGTACGGCGACCGCCGTGACGGCGGCGAACGGCTCGCGGGCCGGGACTGTCTCCTGGGTCATGGGTCCTCTCAGGCCATCAACTTGCGGACGTCGGTGAAGTGACCAGTGACGGCCGCTGCGGCGGCCATCGCGGGGCTGACGAGGTGCGTACGTACGCCCTTGCCCTGGCGGCCAACGAAATTCCGATTCGATGTCGAAGCAATGCGTTCTTCGGGCCGACCGATCTCGCCGTTGGTACCGAGGCACATCGAGCAGCCTGTCTCGCGCCACTCGAAGCCGGCGTCCGTGAACACCTTGTCCAGCCCTTCGGCCTCGGCCTGCTCCTTGATGATGCCCGAGCCTGGAACGATCCAGCTCGGGACCACGGCCTTGCGTCCTTTGGCGACGGCCGCGGCGGCGCGCAGATCCTCGATGCGGCTGTTGGTGCACGAGCCGATGAAGACACGATCGACGTGGATATCGGAAATCGGGGTGCCGGGTCTCAAGCCCATGTAGCGCAGCGCTTGCGCCAGGCCTTCGCGCTTGACGGAGTCCGCTGCCGTCGAAGGGTCCGGTATGGCTTCGGTGATCGGCACGGCATCCTCGGGGCTCGTACCGAACGTAACCATTGGTGCGATGTCGGGGCCTTTCAGGGTCACCTCTCGGTCGAACGCAGCTCCCTCGTCTGTGGGCAGTGCTTGCCAGCGTGCGAAGGCCTTGTCCCACGCGGCGCCCTTCGGCGCGTAGGGCTTCCCGGCAATGTATTGGTAGGTGGTGTCATCAGGGGCAATCATGCCGGCGCGGCCACCGCCTTCGATCGACATGTTGCAGATGGTGAGGCGCCCTTCCATCGAGAGGGCACGGATGCCGGAGCCTGCGTATTCGAGAACATGCCCGGTGCCACCGGCGGCACCGATCTTCGCGATGATGGCGAGGATGACATCCTTCCCGGTCACGCCGAAGCCGAGCGGGCCGTCGATATCAATGCGCATTGTCTTCGGCTTCTTCTGCCAAACGCACTGGGTAGCCATGACGTGCATGACTTCCGATTGCCCGATGCCAAAGGCAAGGCAGCCCATCGCGCCGTGAGTCGATGTGTGGCTGTCGCCGCAGACGAGCGTGACGCCGGGCAGCGTAATGCCCTGTTCGGGGCCGACGACGTGGACAATGCCGTTGCGGCGATCGCCGATATCGAAAACCGTGACCCCGTTCTCGGCGCCATTGATCGCAAGTCCCGTCACCATCCGCTTGCTGTCGGGATTGGCGATCTCATCCTTTCGGCGCGTATCGGTTGGCATGTAATGGTCGGGCGTGCCGAAGGAGAGGTCGGGCCGGCGCAGCTTCAGGCCGCGGTTTTTCAGGCGCTGGAAGGCGAAGTAAGACCCGTCATGAATGAGATGTCGGTCGACATAGAGCAGCGTGTAGCCATCGGGGCGATCGACGACGACGTGAGACGTCCAGATCTTCTCGAACATGGTGCGTGGCGCGGCTACCATCGGCGTTTCCCTGTCGTGTGTGGTGCGACCGAATTCGGTCTTTAGAATGAGACTAGGCTTACCCTTGGCCAGCGGCAAGGGCACGCACCACTCGCTCCGATCTCAATGGATGCCGAGCCGTAGATCGGCGGGTCCGCGGGATGCTCAGGAAGCGGTGAGACGCTTCAAGTAGTTCACATGCCCCATCTTGCGGCCTTCGCGGGCTTCGCGCTTTCCATAGAGATGGAGGCATGCCTGGGGCTCGGCGGCAATGGAGGGCCACGCGTCGACGTCCTGGCCGATCAAGTTGCGCATGATTGCGTCTGAGTGCCGTTCTGTTGCGCCGAGCGGCCAGCCAGCGACGGCACGGATGTGGTTCTCGAACTGGCCCACGGCGCAGGCGTCCATAGTCCAGTGCCCGGAATTGTGCACGCGCGGCGCGATCTCGTTGACGATCAACGGCTCGGGTACGCTGTCGCCGAGGTAGAACATCTCCACCGCGAGAACACCGATATAGTCGAGTGCATCCGCGATGCGGCAGGCCATGGCGCGCGCACGTGTTTCGACATTCGGGGGCAGGTTCGCCGGCACCGTGGACCGCCGTAGGATGCCGCCGGCGTGCTCGTTCACAGGAATGTCGTACGTCACGGTCTGGCCGTCGACCGCGCGTACCACCAGGACAGACACTTCGCATTGGAAATCAAGGCGCTGCTCGAGGACGCAGGGAACGCTGCCCAGCGTGTCGAAGGCTGCGGCGAGTTCGGTGGGGTTGCGGATAGAAGCCTGGCCCTTGCCATCGTAACCCAGACGGGCAGTCTTCAGAATGGCGCCGGCATTCCATGCCGCTTGGGCACTGGCAGCCGTGGCGATGTCTCCTGAATTCCTTATTGCGGCGAAGGGAGCGACGGCAATTCCAAGATCGCGAATGAATGTCTTCTCGGTGATGCGGTCTTGTGAGACCGCGAGCGCGCGCGCACCGGGCCGCACCGGTACTTCTCGTGAAAGATGCTCGGCGGCAGCGACCGGAACATTCTCGAACTCGTAGGTGACGACATCGACGCTCCCCGCGAACTCATCCAGGCGGCCGAAGCTTGTGAAGCTGCCGATCGAGTGCTGGGTTGCGACGTCGAGGGCCGGGCCTGCATCGTTGCTGTAGACATGCGTTCTGAAGCCAAGACGACTTGCGGCCTGCGCTAGCATCTTGCCAAGCTGGCCGGAACCCAGAATGCCGATAACGGACCGGGACGGCAGGGGCGAATTCGAGTTCGAGTCAGGCATCGTCCTTCGGATGGTCGGCGACGGCATCGGTCCGCCTTTTGCGCCAGTCGTCGAGGCGCAGGGCGAGGGCGGAATCGGAAAGAGCGAGAATCTGGGCTGCGAGCAGGCCGGCGTTGATCGCCCCAGCAGGGCCGATGGCCAGCGTTCCGACAGGCACGCCCGCAGGCATCTGGACAATCGAAAGCAGCGAGTCCTGGCCCGAGAGCGCACTCGAAAGCACAGGGACGCCCAAGACCGGCAGCGTCGTCATCGATGCTGTCATGCCCGGGAGATGCGCGGCGCCGCCAGCGCCAGCGATAATGACCTTGAAGCCTTGGTCACGCGCCGAGCGGGCAAATGTATAGAGACGTTCTGGGGTGCGGTGGGCCGAAACGATCCGCGTCTCGTGAGGGACGTCCAGCTCGCTCAGCACCTCGGCGGCAGCCCGCATCGTCGCCCAATCGGACTGGCTGCCCATGATGATCGCGACCACGGGTGGTCGTGCGCCACGGCTATCGCTGCTGTCGCCGTGGTTAGGAACGTGCGTTTCGGCCATTCCAGCCGGATCCCTTCGGTGGTGCTGCAAGGGCGCACGATTCGCCCTGGCGGCTCGACGTCAAGGCACGAGCTTCTATCGGTTGTCGGCGGGTTCTGGCAAGGGCTACATGCAACACGATGGGCGATCGCGTATAGTCAAAGACGCATTCTCCCACTCACGCGATAATGTCAGGGGTCAACTGATCCTCGACCGCTTTGATTTGGTCCTTGAGAAACAGCTTGCGCTTCTTCAGGCGCTTGACCGTTAGCTGGTCGGCGTCGACCGACAGCTCAAGGGCTACGATTTCCGCGTCGAGCACGCGGTGCTCGTCGCGGAGCTTGACAAGCAGTTCTCGCAGTTCACGGTCGTCTCGTCGCTGCATGCTCGTCCGGCTAAGCCCCAATAGCGTTCGATCCACGCGAACTGGCCATGACTATGGCTTTCGAGGCGGAATTTTGCAACCGGATTGGGGGACTTAAGGCCGCGTCACGGTCGGAATGGCGCGCGTCGTGTCGACGACGCAAGTCACCACCTGATGCGTAATGACCTTCACGATGGTCGGTCGCCACGTAGCGCGACGAGGCAAAGCAACTCGAACAGCATTTGTGCACCGATCTGCGCGGTGGCCGTGGTGGCATCATACTGCGGCGCCACCTCCACCACGTCACCGCCAACGATGTTGATGCCGGCGAGGCCCCGTACAATCGCCAAGGCTTCACGCGGAAGCAGGCCGCCGACCTCAGGCGTGCCCGTGCCTGGTGCGAGCGCCGGGTCGATGCTGTCGACGTCGAACGTCACGTAAGTCGGGCCATCACCGACGATGGAGCGCGCCTTGGCAATCACGGCCGGAAGGCCGAGGGTGTCGATCTCCTCGGCGTGGATGACGCTCATGCCGCTGTCGGTCGAGAATTCCCACAGGTACTCGGCCGGTCCGCGAATACCGATCTGGATCGTGCGTGCGGGGTCGAGGACACCGTCGAGAACGGCCAAGCGAAAGGGACCACCGTGGTGGAACTTGGCGCCTTCGTACTCGCCGGACGTATCGCAATGCGCATCGATGTGGACGAGGCCGACCGGACGGCTGGCACCGAGGGTGCGCAGAATGGGCAGCGAGATGGAGTGATCGCCGCCGACTGACAGAGGCACGATGCCGGCCGCCGCGATGCCCCTGTACCAGTTCTCGATGTCGGCGTGGCAGCGGTCCAGCGAGAAGCGGCTCTCCATCGGCACGTCGCCGACATCGGCAAAGCGGAGTGTTCCGGCGGGTGCTACGCGCAGGGCGTGCTCGTAAGGTCCGATACGCTCCACGCTGCGGACGGCCCGCGGACCGAGGCGTGCGCCGGCCCGGTTGGTGACGCCAAGATCCATCGGCACGCCAACGAGGGCGACGTCAAGATCAGCGAAGCCGCTCGCGGCGGCATCTGGCTGGTAGGGGGCGCCGAGAAATGTGGCGACGTCGGCGAACGGCCATTTGCGGCGGTCGGGCGCGGTAAAGACGGATGCGGCGACGGCTGCAAAATGGGGGTCGTAAATATCGCCGCCCTTAGCGCTTGCGTACTTCGCCCGCAGGGCATCGAGTTTCGCCTTGTCCATATCTCCGCCTCGCAAACCGGAAAACTACATCGGCCAAGCTAAAGCGGGATTACGTTCGAGCAAATCGGAACGATGACATGAGTGGGTAAAGGATGTGGTTTCTGCCATCGCGATATGGACTTGCGCGATGCAGACAGAGAGGATGGGGCTCCGCGAGCCCT
>JBFWOB010000045.1:5000-43833 GCA_050250755.1 Hyphomicrobiaceae bacterium | reverse complement strand
CGGTATCGTCACCTCGGTCATGACCCGTCCGATCAAGCCCGGTTCCTTCACCCGACCAGTACCCGGGACCGATGCGGCCGTCCTCGACGATGATGGCCACGAGGCGCAGGCGGGACAGGTCGGCGAATTGGTGATGCGCCGGGCGCCGATCGGACTGACGCAAAGCCTTTGGAAGGACGACGGCCGCTATATGGAAAGCTACTGGTCGCGGTGGCCCGGCATCTGGCACCACGGCGACTTCGCAATGCGGGACGCGGATGGCTACTCCTACATCCTCGGCCGGTCGGACGACACGCTGAAGATCGCCGGCAAGCGCACCGGACCTTCGGAAATCGAGGGATTGGTCCTTTCGACAGGCCTCGTCAAAGAAGTGGCGGCGATTGGCATTCCGGACCCGGTCAAGGGCACGGCAATCGTCTGCGCGTGCGTCGTTCGGGACGGCGTGGCGCCGTCCGAGGCGCGGGATGCGATTTCGAAAGCCGTCGTGGCGGGGCTCGGCGCCGCGTTCCGCCCCAAAGAGGTCGTCCTCTGTCCGGATCTGCCGAAGACGCGCAACATGAAGATCATGCGCCGCGTCGTCCGCGCGGCGTTGCTCGGTCAGGACCCGGGTGATCTCAGCTCTCTCGTCAATCCGGAGGCCGTGGAGGCACTGAGAGGCAAATAGATGACGGCGAGGCGCGGGGCCGGGCCACATCGGCAATCAGGCCCCGCTCAGAACCTACTTCTTGGGTTGCTTCGGCACATATGCCTCTACGGGACCGCCGGCTTCCTTCCATTCCTTGAAGCCGCCGATGATGTGGGCGACGGGCTTCAGGCCCATGTCCTGCGCCGTCTTGGCGGACAATGCCGAGCGCAAGCCGCCGGCGCAGAAGAAGACGAACTTCTTGTCCTCGGCGAATTTCGGCTTGTGATAGGGGCTTTCGGGATCAATCCAGAACTCGAGCATGCCGCGGGTACAATGGAAGGCACCCGGCACCTTGCCATCGCGCTCGAGCTCGCGGGGATCACGCAGATCGACCAGAACGACATCGTCGCGGCCTGCAAGCTTCACGGCATCAGCCGCCTCGATCTCCTCGATCTCAGATTTGGCGACCTCAAGCAGTTTCTTGATGCCGTTATTGATTTGTTGCGGCATGGCCGTAGGGCTCCTTGGTTGTGTACGTCCCGAACCTACTCTAGCGGACAAATGGGGGGAGTCACACCGATCGGGAAGGGGCTCGCCCGTTTCCCGGCGTCGGCTGCGTGCTGCCTTAGGTTGCCGACTGGCGAGCAGAAAGGATTTGCCCATGTCGATCGTGTCTCGAATTTGCGTACTCGCTTTTGCAGGCGGCCTAGTCATCGCTGGAGGGCTTTCGCCTACGTTCGCGGCTGACTCACCTCTGGCGGGAACAGCTTGGCAGCTCGTTCGCTTCGTGGGCGGGGACAGCAAACAGGTCGTTCCCGATGATCCTGCAAAGTACACGCTGCAGTTTCAGCCGCAGGGGCAGCTTTTCGCGCGCGTCGACTGCAATCGTGGGCGGGGGAGTTGGGACACTCCCACCGATCAACAACTTCGACTGGACGCCATGGCCGTGACACGAGCCATGTGCCCGCCCGGCTCGCTTCACGATCAGATCCTGATGCACTTGCCGTTGGTTCGATCCTACAAGCTGAACGGGGCTCGCCTGCTTTTGACCCTCGAGGCGAACGGCGGCGTCTACGAGTTTGCGGCGATGGAACCGGAAAGCGGCGATGCAAAGCAGAAGTGACGCGCGCCAATGCGTTCGCGTCTGGCCCTAAGCGGTATCTCCGGCTGACTTGCCATTTTTCCCTCGATAAGGTTGCGCTGACAATGAAGTCGCGAGGGAAGACCATCATGACTGCCGCGCCACATTCCGCCGATCTTCTGGCGAAGCTCGCCGAGTTCGATACGCCGACCATCTGCAACGCGCTCGAGATCGTGACGCCGGAGCGGCGCCTCGCTGGCTTCACGATGAAGCCGCTTGTCTGCCCATTCCCCGATCTTCCGCCCATAGTGGGTTATGCGCGAACCGCAACAGTGCGCGCCACGCATGCCCATGAGCTTTCCAGCAAGCCCGCGCGGGAGCAGCGGATCGCCTATTACGAGTACATCGCCTCGAAGCCGGGCCCGACGATCACCTGCATTCAAGACCTCGATGGCCATGACGTTGGCTTCGGCGCTTTCTGGGGAGAGGTGCAGTCGACGGTACACAAAGCCCTGGGCTCGCTGGGCGTGATCACCGATGGCTGCATCCGTGACATTCCCGCCTGGGCACCGGGCTTCCAAGCCCTCGCAGGGTCAATTGCACCGAGCCACGGCTTCACTCATCTCGCAGGCTTCGGCCAGGAAATCCGCATCCACGGCATGCTTCTTCGGTCAGGCGATCTGGTGCACGCCGACCGGCACGGCGCCGTCGTCATTCCCCATGCTGCCGCCGAGAAAATTCCGGCGGCGTGCGATCTCCTCGCGCGTCGGGAGGCGGCTATTCTGGACAAGGCCAGGAAGCCCGGCTTTACGGTCGAAGACCTGAAGCGGGCATTCGCGGAACAGGACGACATCCACTGACACCGAAAAGCAAAGCACCCTGCCGGCCTGTCCGGCAGGGTGCTTTGAAATGTCATGTGGAGAGCGTGTTAAGGCGCCAGATAAGGGCACAGCTGCCTTGGAACGTCGCCGTAGGGCTGGAAGGTGCCATCGTTCCAGCTGAATGATCTGTACGTCGCGGCGCACCGGTCCCATGCGTCGCGATATCCGCGCTGAGACGCAATGATCGACCCGCCAATTATGGCGCCTGCAATCACTCCCGCGACCCCAGGTCCGCGCCAACGACGGCCATATCTGTGCCCGCCCCAATGCCGGCCGCCGCGTCGCCAGTGCCGGCCGCGGTATTGCGCAAGCTGGACGAATGAGGATTGCGAATTGAAGCCGGGAACCGTCTGCGCCTGAGCGGCCGAGTTCGAGAGGGCAGGCGAAGCGGGAGCCGCCATCGCCGGCGTCATCAGCGAAAACGTCGCTGCAGCGGCCATCGCGGCCATCGTCGGCACGACACCTCGGCGCGCGGCTCGAATGAAAGTCATAGTGCTCCTTTCCCCGGAACGCGAACGGGTCGCGCCTGATGCGACCCGCAATATTCCGGTCAACGATGTTGACGGTTCGGGAACGCCGATAGAGACGAATTGTTCCGCGTTACATCCCATTCCATCAAGACCATGCGTCAATCACCTGATTAACATTGATAATTTATATCATCATCTGTCCACAAAATCGGCAAAACAACCCAGTGCTCAGCCACTGGACTGTCCATATGGGCGATGGCTGCCTTTGGTGCATCAGACGTCGAGGCGCATGGCGAGCCCGGCTGACGCCATATGCTGCTTGGCTTCGCCGATGGAATACGTGCCAAAATGGAAGATCGAGGCCGCAAGCACAGCGCTCGCATGGCCGTCTCTCACGCCTTCCACCAAATGGTCGAGCGTGCCTACGCCGCCTGAGGCAATCACCGGCACGGGAACGGCATCGGCGACTGCGCGCGTGAGACCGATATCGAATCCGGCCTTCGTGCCGTCCCGATCCATCGAGGTGAGCAGGATCTCGCCTGCGCCGAGCTCGACCACTTCCCGCGCGTACTCGATGGCATCGATGCCGGTCGGTTTGCGGCCGCCGTGCGTGAAGATCTCCCACTTCGCAGGGGCGCCTTCGGCAGACACGCGCTTGGCATCGATGGCCACCACGATGCACTGGGCCCCGAACTTCTTGGCCCCCTCGGCGACGAACGCGCGCCGGTTGACGGCGGCTGTGTTGATGGAAACCTTGTCCGCCCCGGCGCGTAGAAGGCGCCGAATATCGTCGAGCGTCCGCACGCCGCCGCCGACGGTCAATGGCATGAAGCAGCGCTCTGCCGTCTGCTCGACGATATTGAAGATGGTGTCCCGATTCTCGTGACTCGCGGTGATATCGAGAAAGCACAGCTCGTCCGCGCCCGCTGCGTCATAGGCAGCGGCAGCCTCGACCGGATCTCCGGCATCGACCAGATCAACGAAGCTCACGCCCTTTACGACGCGGCCGTCTTTGACGTCGAGACAGGGAATGAGGCGAACCTTCAGCATGTCTTGCAGATCCTGGACGTTTCTCGCGTCAGCATTACCCGGCGCACCGGCAGCTCGGCGATCTCGGTGATGAGCTTCTTTAGAATAGCATCGGCAAACTCGGCAAAGCTTTGTGCGGGCACCATGAACGAATTCGGTCCGCCGACGACCTCGTTGAGGTAGTGCTCGTCGAGCGTGGGATCGAGCTCCAGAATTGGTAAGCCGTTAATCACGATACCGGCCGCAATCGCCTCGCCGCGGGCGTCGCTCGCCGGCCGGCCACGATTGTTGCGGCCATCTCCCGAGATATCGATGACGTTGCGCGGCCCCGTGTGCGGGCATTCCGCAAGCAATCGGGCACCATGATCTATTGCGCCGCTGATCGAGGTCCCGCCCGAGAAAAGTCGCCGCGACGCGGTGTCGATAGCTCCCGCGAACGCGTGCATTTCCGACTCGCTGCCAATGATCTTCCACGGAACCACCTGGACCTGGAGGGCTGGTCCTGTCCACTGCATCATCGTGATGGCTATCTTGCCGTGAGCGCCGGAGCGGATCGCTTCCAGTACCCGAGGATGGCGAAAAGCGGCCGCATAGCCCTGCCGCTGCAGCTCGAAACGCTGCTCGCTCACGCTTCCAGAGGCATCCACGGCGAGCACGAGTTTGAGATCAACAGCATCCGCGAGCCCGGCGCGCGAGGCGCTGGCCAGCATGACAGCGAGAAGCGTGCACCACAGCGCGCATCGCACCCGCCAATTCAAACGCATCAGCAAGATGCGACCCATGATCGCCGAGCCACCTCACCGGATTGTCGAACGCGATTATTAGAACCCATTGTCAGCCTACCGAGAAGAGGCGATCGCGTGACCGTGGAGCGTGCCGGATTCCTTATCCTACTTTCTGTCGTTACCTCGGCCGTCAGGCCGTGACCGCTTCGCCGCCGAGAACGCTTTCAAGTTTGGCCTTGATCGCCTGCTGGCGATCGGGCGAGACGATCTTCTTGTTCGTGAGGTCCGTTACATAGAAGGCGTCGACAGCCCGCTCGCCGAACGTCGTGATGTGTGCCGACGTGATATCCAGGTTGAGGTCGGAAAGTGCCGCGGTCACCTCATAGAGCAGGCCCGGGCGGTCGAGCCCGACCACCTCGATGAGAGTAAACTGATCGGACACTTGATTATCGATCACGGCTTCGGGCCGGACACTGAAAGCATGCAGCGGGCCCTTAGCTTCGCGACGCTTGCCAAGCAGACGGCTGAGCATGACCTCGCCCCGAAGCAGCTTTTCGATCATCTCGCCGATCCGCCGCGCCCGGCGCTGCTCGTCCTCGTCCTGCTCGAACTCGCGCTTGAGCAGAAACGTATCGAGCGCTGCCCCGTCGCGCGTCGTGGCGATGTGAGCGCCGACGATGTTGGCGCCGGCCGCCGCGCAAGCGCCTGCGAAGAGCGACAACAACCGTGCGTGGTTTGGAGCCAGAACTGTGAGTTCCGTGACGGCTGTAAAAGCATCCGTCGCATAGTGCATGGCGAACTGCTGAGACGTTGCTGCAGCCTGGCTCGCCAGCTTCAGGTGGTCGAGTTGGCGTTTGGTATCGGTTCTGAGCCAATAATCATCGTAATGGCGCTCGATGAAATGCTCGAGCACGGCCGCAGGCACGCCGCCGGCCGCCCGACGCAATGCAGACTTGGCCGCTTCCACACGTTCGGACGCAGCCGTCTTCTGATGCCGGCCCTCGATGAGCGGCAGCGTCTCGTAGTAGAGCGTGCGCAGAAGCTGCCCTTTCCAGCCATTCCAGGTGGTCGGTCCGACGGCGCGAATATCGGCGACTGTCAGCATCAGCAGAAGTCGCAGACGCTCCGGCGTTTCAACGATGTCGGCGAAATCGCGAATGGTCTTCGGATCGGAAAGATCTCGGCTTTGCGCGATGGCGCTCATATCGAGGTGGCGCAGGACCAGCCACTCGACGAGTGCGGTCTCTTCCTCGTTCAGCCCGAACCTCGGACAGAGATGACGCGCAATACGAGCGCCGGCGATGGAGTGGTCCTCGGGTCGGCCCTTCGCGATGTCGTGCAGGAAGGCCGCGACGTAGAGGACGCGCGGGTTCTTCAGCGACGAAATCAGCCGGTGCGACAGCGGATGGAGCTTCCCCGCTTCTCCGCGAAGAATTTGCGAAACGACCCCCACTGTGCGGATCAGATGCTCGTCGACCGTATAGTGATGATACATGTTGAACTGCATCATCGAGACCACGGATCCAAAATCCGGCACAAAGCGCCCTAGCACCCCAGCTTCGTTCATCCGCCGCAGCGTTGCTTCCGGATTGCCCGGCGCGGTCAGGAGCGACAGGAAGATGCGGTTGGCCTCGGGATCGTTCCGCACCGTCTCATCGATCAGCCGAAGCGACTGCCAGATGAGCCGCAAGGCTGCCGGATGAATGAACGCATGGGCTTCCTCGGCATAGGCGAAGAAGCGGATCAGGTTGACCGGATCACGCGCGAAAGCTTTTGGGTCGGCGACATTGAGCCGGCCGTTGTCGATGCGGAAGTCGCTGGTTTTCCGGATACGCCGCCGCGTGCGCCACCCCAATGGATCCAGCAGTGCGTCGAGCGCCGGTGCCCGTACAAGCTGCTGCATTTCCAGGGTCCCGCATAGGATCGTGGTCAGGTCCCCTACGTCTTTTGCGACCAGAAAGTAGTGCTTCATGAAACGTTCGACGGCCCGTAGCCCACCACGATCGACGTAGCCGAGCTTGGCTGCGAGCGCCGGCTGTCGATCGAACGACAGGCGTTCTTCCGGCCGCCCTGCGAGGAAGTGCAGATGGCAGCGCACGGTCCAGAGGAAATCCTCGCATCGCCGAAACCTAGTCTGCTCCGCTGGCGTGAAGATGCTGGCCTGTGGCTTCTCGCCGTTTCCGGCCCCGATCGCGAGATAACGCACGAGCCAGTGCAGCGTGTGCAGATCGCGCAAGCCGCCTTTGCCATCCTTAATGTTCGGCTCGACAAGATAGCGGGAGGCACCCGAGCGCCGGTGCCGCTCGTCGCGCTCGGCGAGTTTCGCCTCGAAGAATTGGCTTGCTGTGCCCCGAGCCACTTCCGCCGCGAACCGTTGCTCGAGTTCATTTGCCAGCCCGTGGTCGCCCAGAACCAGCCGCCGATCCAGCAAGGACGTCCGGATTGTCATATCCGCGACCGCAAACCGGATCGTCTGGTCGACCGTCCTGACGGCGTGGCCCACTTTCTGGCCGAGATCCCACATGAGCATGAGCATATATTCGACCACGCTCTCGCCCCACGCAGTCTGCTTGTAGGGAAGCAGAAACAGCAGGTCCACGTCCGACCCTGGCGCGAGCAGACCGCGGCCATAGCCACCGGTCGCGATGATCGCCATGCGCTCCGCGTCGTCGGGATTGTGCATGCGATAGACATGAATCGTCGTGTAGTCGTAGAGGAGGCGGATCAGCTCATCCTGGAAATGGCTCAAACCTTGAGCGCACTTGCGCCCCTTGCCGTCGGCTTCGAGCGTTACCCTGGCAGCTTCCCTGGCATCCTTCAGAAGCGCTTTCAGCCGATCAAGCACTTGTGGCCGCGCCGCCACGTGATTGTCGCCGGCTGCGCGAAAAAGCCCGGTCAGCTCAACGCGGAGCGCCGTGGGGTCGAAATACGGGGCAAGCGAAGCGGAGCGATGCATGGCGAGCTTTCGGCGTCGGTTAGCCGGTTCGGGCGCCGGAGTGCAGCAAGAGCGACGCTGGACAATAAACTGCAATGCCGCTGCTACGCCAGTTTCCCGTTCTCCGGCGACCGGCCGCTACCCGTTCTGGGAGTTGTGCCAGCCTGCTGCCTCGGCCTCATCCTGGCTACAGAACCATCGCTCTCCGCGCCCCGTTCTGACGCGCACGCGTGCGTAGTTTCTATCCCAAGGTAGAAGGTAGACGCGCTCGCGCCCATGCACACGCCCCTTGATCGGGCATCCGTCCGGTGCCCGGCGCTTGGCCTCGGCCCATATTCGGTCTCTCCACTGAGATGGCCGCTCTGGCTCCGCCGAACTCCATATGCCCGACTTGCTCTTTTTCGCGGCGCTCTCGGCGTTGCTGTAGGCCGAGAAAAGCCCACTTTGGGCGAAAGCGAAACCAGCTTTCACGACGGCTTCGGCTACGTCCTCGCCCTTGATTTCGCATCGGCCGGAAGCGAAGCCGTCAGTGTCGCCGGAACCAACCTCGCAGGTCACCGCACCGCCGTTGAGGACGCGTTGCAGCGCCTCTCGCGCCTCCTGCCCACAGGCCCACGTGCGACCACCGGCGCGAGCACCACCGCGCAAGCATCGCTGGTTCGGTTCCAGTACATCGATGCCTTTCAGGCGAACCTTGCGACTGCCGACACGCAGCGTATCTGCCGTCAACGCGCGCGCGCGTCCGGAAACGGTCTGACCGCCCATAAACGAAAAGCTCTGGATACTTGCTACCTTTGGAAATTCCACGCCGCTACCGGTCGTCGGCACCACGGCGAAACCAATGCCCGCGACGAGCAGCACCACGGCAGACGTCGCCGCGATCAGCCAAGGCCGTGAAGGCAGTCCCGTGATGGGCGCCACGATCCGCTTGGGAAAGGCGGCGTGACCCAACCATAGAGCAGGGCCTACTCCCAGAAGGAGGCAAAGCGAGCCGATTGCGAGTGCGGTGATAGCCTCGAAGTTCAGCCCCTTGCTCCCCGCTAGCGCTTTTGCAAGCCCAGCGGCGACCGCAACGAGTCCCACGAACGTCAACGGCCCACCGACTCCCGGGCGTCCGAGCAAGTCGACGGTGGGGGCGATCACCCGCCGACCAAGGCCCGCCATGGAGCCGAGACCCAATCCCGCCAATCCCATGGCTGCGGCCGAGCTACGGCCGAGCTGGATCACCGCGGCACGTGCGGCGTCACCGAGGCGCCGGGCGCTGTTTTTCGCCATCACGTCAGCGGCTGCGCCGGCCGCGCGCGCACCGCCAGCGACCTGCTCCCCCAGCTTCTGCGCCTTCTCACGCCGGGCCTCACGGCGCAGCTTGATGGTCGTGCGCACGTATTGGTGCCACTCGAACCCCTCGTCGCGCTTCTTCCAGCGAAACATTGTGTGGCCCGTCCCCCTTTGGCGACGAGAATTGGCCGCGTCATGGGCCTCTCCCGCGTCTTTCCCCTGCACCCGAACGCCACTCGAGAATCGCTGCGCCGCAACCGCAGCGATGCAGGAAAAATAAGGCAGAATGTGACGTTAGAATGTCCACAAGCGGGCCATCCGACCCGAGATAGCGCAGGCAGCAGAAAAGTTTCGTTGCAATGCTGCGCACGTCTCCCCGCATGATGCTTTTGCAACACGCAGATTGACCGCAGCGTGAATGTCGACGTGAGACTGTCGCCTCAGCCACCTGCGTAGCGACGCTACGCATAGGCGTTCTAGGCAAATCTGGAGCGGGCGAAGGGGATCGAACCCTCGACCCTCACGTTGGCAACGTGATGCTCTACCGCTGAGCTACACCCGCATCCGTACCGCTTTGGCCAGAAATCCAGCCGCCAGCGACAGGAGCGCGTTATGGCGCAATCCCGCGCTCGATGCAAGTGCCTCCGATTGCGATCGAGAGAGCGCTATTGATGTTGCACAGACCTTCCGGAACGCACACCGACCGCCGGATCGATTGCCTTATCGGCAAGCGTGTTACGGGCCCGAATCGGCCTTTTCACGCCGTAGCGTGGTGACAGGCACGACATCCACGCCCACGTCCACGTAGTGTTGGCCACCACCAAGGAGTACGCCGCTGATGGGACTGATGTCGGCATACTCACGTCCATAGGCGTACGTGATGTGCTCGTCGCTGGGAATCAAGCGATTCGTCGGATCGAAGTCGACCCACCCCGTCTCCGGCGCCCAGACCGAAACCCAGGCATGGGACGCATCCGCACCTTGGAGTCGCGGCATGCCAGGCGGCGGTTTCGTGAGGATGTACCCGCTGACGTAACGCGCCGGGACCCGATAGGCGCGGAAACACGCAAGCGCAACGTGTGCGAAATCCTGGCAGACGCCCCGCCGCTTGTTCAATACCTCGACGACCGGTGTGGTGACATCCGTGGCCTGGCTGTCGAACGTGAAGTCATCGAAGATCCGGTTGGTCAGCTCCCACGCAACGGCAAGAACTGGCCGTCGCGGCACGAACGACGGCTTGGCGTATGCCATGACAGCTTCGGAGGTTGGGGTAGCAGGAGACGGTAAAGCGTATTGCGCGACGTCAAGATCGATCTCGTGGTTGGAGGCGGTAATCCAGCGGCGGGCCTCATCCCAGCCTACCCCTTGCTCCACGTCCACATGATCGCGCGATATTACCTCGATGGTGCTCCGCGCATGCAAGATGAGTTCACGATGCTCGTTGTCGATGCCCAATACAGACGTCGGATTGCCGAAATAGTCCGTGAAATCGTCGCGCCAGGTCGGGGTCGGCTCAATCAGAAGCATGTGACGTTGCACAATCTGGCGCGCACTGGCACGCGGAGCCAGATGGATCAGATGCTGCGATTGCGTCACCGTCGATTCGTAGCGGTACGACGTGCGGTGACTGACCTCGTAGATCATGCGGTCTAAGCTAAGGTTCGTGGCGAAGCACAACGCGATGCGGCTCGTCATCGACGAGCCTGAAGTAGCGGCGAGAGATGGCGTCGGAAAGTTCGGGCAAGCCGTTCAACGCTTGCTGCAACAGCGCTGAGAGGGCCGGCCGCGTTCCATCCGGACCCGCTGCCGTGAGATCCTTGACCTCTGCCAGCCGGATTGCCGTCTGCAAAGACAACACGATGCGCCGCTCGCGCGACAGCGCGCTCCCGCTTGCCTGCTGGGGCAAGGCTTCGAGATGCCGCGTCAAGCCGGCCACCTGATAGGCGACGCTCCTCGGGTTCGTCTCGTCCATCACGAGAAGATCAAGAACGAGTGGCAACATCGGCTGAAGGCGATAACGCGAACGGTACGTGATGTAGCTGTCCGCGAGACGCAGGATGAAATTCAGATCCTCGTTGCTCTCGTCCTCTCCGACGACCGGAAAGAACAGCAGATGCAGCGTATCGCAAAGATTGTACGCGCGTTCGAGCCGGCGGCCCATGTCGAGGAAAAACCAGCCGAAATTCCGCGTCATGTTCTCATGCAGGTGACCGCTGAACGTCGCAACGAGCGAAAGCTTGTCCTCGATCTCGTCCTGCAGTTCGCTGGCACCGGCTTCGGCCATACGTCGCCGCCATGCCTCGTCAACCCGGAACGAGGCGAGCGTCCGCCACGCTTCGAGCGACAAGCGATCCCGTGTCAGGCTCGCCACCCGATAGATACCATCGAAGGCGTTGATCAGGCTGTAGGTGCTGTCCCGCTCAGCGACGAGGCGGCCCGCGAGCGATGTCGAACGCCCCGAGACGCGACGCGCGGCCAGAGGCGCAAGAGGCTTCACGCCTTTTTCGACCAGCATCTCAAGACAGAGGTCACCAGCGCGCCGGGTGGGTGCCGACTCGAGGTATTCGAGGCGCCGGCCGAGTGACGATCGGATAACGCGCATCGTCCATTCGGCGCGTTCGAGATAGCGACCGAGCCAGAACAGATTATCGGCGACACGGCTCTGCAAAGTGCGTTGCGATCGTTGCACCAGCGCCGATTCGAGATGCGGTCGCCACAAACTCGTGTGCGGGCGCTCCGGCTCGCTGGCCATGATCCACACGTCGTGTGTTTCACCGTCAGACGCATTGAGCGCCACCGCGGCTTCAGCGTCCACGCCCATCGCAAGGCCGCCAGGCATCACGCTGAAGCCATCGCGCGTGGCTGAGGCAAACAGGCGAAGTCCGAACGGCTTGGGCCTCAATCCTCGATTCGTGAGGGACGGCATCGTGCCGAAGCCCACTCTTCGCTCAGCGACGAGCGCTTCACCCCGGCGCTGGAGGTCAGCGATCAGCCGGCCGCGCTCGTCGGATGACAATGCAGCACTCGCGCGGCCTGGAACGGCCTGCCCGGGTCGCCCTGTGCCTTCGCTTGCCGGCCGGATGACGAAGTCGTCGAGCCTCGCCTCCACGTGTTGCCGCGCTGTCACGTCGCCGAGCCACCAGCGTGGCGCATCGTGCAGAATGAGCTCTTCACCGAGCAGTTCCTTTGCCAAGATCGGCAAATAGGCGCCCAGCGCGCGGTTCTCGACGATGGCTGAGCCGATTGCATTGGCGATGAGCTGAGGTGTCTTACGGCTCGCCTGGACGAGGCCGGACGAGCCGAGGAAGCTCGACGGGTCGAGTTCCAGCGGATCGGTTTTCGATCCCTCGACGCATCGGACGACGAGATCGATCTTCTTTGGGCCTTCGAGGGTCTTGAGGAACACCTCGTCGCCAACCACCCGGAGATCACCGCCTTCCACCAGTATCAGGTCCAGATAGCGCGCGAGGTAGGCGTGGCTGAAATAGTCTCCGTGGCTGGGTCCGGGTGTGAGAAGGGCGACGCTCGGATCACTGCGTCCTGCGCGCTCGGCAAGAGCTCCCTGCACCTTATTGAAGTGCGTCGAGAGGCGTCTTGTCTGGCACTCCGTGAAGAGTTCGTCGGTCACGTCGGCATGCATGACACGATTGGCCACGGCATAGCCGACGCCGGCCGGGGTCTCCGCGTGGTTATCGATGACCCGCCAGCTTCCCTCCGACGAACGCGCAAGGTCGGCGGCATAGAACTGAAGATGGCCACCGGCGGGGATGATGTTCTGGCAGGGCCGGAGGAATGCCGTGTCGCCAAAGATGATTGCCGGCGGAACGATCCCGTTTCTCAGCAAGCGCTGAGGTCCGTAGACGTCACTCAGAATGGCGTTGAAGAGGCGCGCCCGCTGGCTGATGGCACGTTCCAACCACGACCATTCCTCCGGAGCCAGGACGAGCGGCATCAAGTTCAGCCGCCATTGCTGCCGCTGCTTCTCCGGATCGGCAAAAATGTCGTGGGCGAGCCCCGTCTCGCGAACCTGGCGATCGAGACGCGAGGCTCGTGCCAGCCGGTCTCGAGGCGAAAGGCGGCCTAATCCAGTCAGAAGCGCCGACCAATGCGGCCGCGTCCTGCCATCCGGGCCGACCAGCTCGTCGAAGGTGCCGACATCGCGGTATTCTTCGAGCAGATCCACCGCGTGATCCTGGCTTTGGGCGTCGACGGTCATCCTCAGGGCATCCCGGATTGTCAGCGCAAATCACGCCCGCAGCGCGCACACGTCGCAACTTATCGCACCGTCACGAACATTTTGTTGCACAAACGTCGCATCCAACCAGAATGCCACAACTAAGATGAACGCCCCTGGAACTGCCGCCTAAGATCAAGAGTGAGTGGATAGTCCGGGTTGGGCAGTGGCTGCGCCGGTCGCATCGCGCCGGCGGTGTGGCCGGTCTCCTCGAACCGCGCAAGTCGCCGTCCTTCAGCCTCATAGGAGTTGACCGGAAAGACCTCGAAATTACGGCCGCCTGGATGCGAGACGTGGTAGCGAGCCCCGCCGATCGATCGGCGGGTCCAAGTATCGACGACATCGAACATCAGCGGCACGTGAGGTTTTATGGTCGGATGCAGCGCTGAAGGCGGCGCCCAGGCGCGATACCGTACACCGGCCACGGCCTCTCCGCGCTTTGCCGTTTGCGCGAGCGGAAGCGCTGCGCCGTTGCAGGTGACCATATAGCGATCGCCCGAACCGTCCGAGACACGTACCTGAACTCGCTCGAGGGAGGAATCAACGTAGCGCGCCGTGCCGCCGGTAATGCCCTCCTCGCCGAGCACATGCCACGGCTCTAGCGCCTGTCTGATCTCCACTTCGAGGCCTCCAGCCTCGATCGTCCCGTAACGCGGAAACCGGAAGTCGAGATGCGGCAGAAACCAGTCCGCGTCGATCTCGAAGCCCTCGGTCCTCAAATCATGCACGACATCCACGAAGTCGGCCCAGATGTAATGCGGCAGCATGAACCGGTCGTGCAGCGAGGTTCCCCAGCGAACCAGCCGGTTGCGGTAGGGTCGCTCCCAGAACCGCGCGATCAGAGCGCGCAGCAAGAGTTGCTGGGCGAGGCTCATCCGAGCATGCGGCGGCATCTCGAAAGCGCGAAACTCGACAAGGCCCAGCCGGCCCGTCGGTCCATCCGGCGAATAGAGCTTATCGATGCAGATCTCTGCGCGGTGCGTGTTGCCCGTCGAGTCGATCAGCAGGTTGCGGAAAAGGCGGTCGACCAACCATGGCGGCACGTCGCCCGCACCGCGGTCCGGAAGCTGAGAGAGCGCGATCTCCATTTCATAGAGGGTCTCGTGGCGTGCTTCATCGATACGTGGCGCCTGGCTCGTCGGACCGATGAAGAGACCTGAGAACAGATAGGACAGCGACGGATGGTTCTGCCAGTAGGCAATGATGCTCCCGAGAAGATCGGGCCGGCGCAAGAACGGGCTATCCTGTGGTGTAGCGCCACCCATCACGATGTGGTTGCCGCCGCCCGTTCCCGTGTGGCGGCCATCGAGCATGAACTTCTCGGTGCCCAGGCGAGAGAGGTGCGCTTCCTCATAAAGGGCCGTCGTCATTGCGACCGCCTCGTCCCAGGTCCCGGCTGGGTGCACGTTGACCTCGATCACGCCAGGATCTGGGGTCACCTTGATGACGTTCAGTCGCGGATCATGCGGCGGGCCATATCCTTCGATGTGCACCGGCAGGTTCGTTTTGCGGGCCGATGCCTCGATCGCCGCGATCAACGCCGCGTAGTCCTCGGCATCGGACAGGGGTGGCATGAACACGCAAAGCTGTCCGTCACGCGGTTCGATGGCCAAGGCCGTGCGCACGGGCTCGCGGGAGTCACCCGATGCTTGACCTGACGCAGGTGTCGATGCTGACTGCGCCCGTTGCCATTGCTGCAGCAGCATACGTTGCTCAGGCAGCGGCGGCGTGAGCTCGAACGGATCACGCGGCAGGACCTGCGGCATTGCCGTGGGAGAGAGATGCGGCAGCGATCCAAGCGGCAGGCGGAACCCGGCCGGCGAATCTCCCGGCACGAGGAACAGCTTGTCCCGCCGAATCGACCACCGCTCCGTCATCCAGCGCCGCTTCCGATCCCGCGCGTTCCACGGCTGGATGGGCAAAATAAAACTGACGGGTTTGTTTAGGCCGCGATCGAAAACGGATACGATGCGCTTGCGCTCGGCCGGATCGGCGAGCTTGTTGTCGTCTGGGGTCAGATTGAGCGGTAATTTCTGCTCGACGAGCGCGAAGTAACCCGCATCCTCGTAGGCTGGCAGAGCACTGCCCGCGGGGAGGTCAAGCTCCGCACAAAGCGTGTCGGCGAAGGACTGTGCATTGTCGATCGTCGGCGCGCTCGGTTCCGCCTCGCTCGCGATCAGGGAGGCATCTTCCCAGAGCGGTTTACCGTCCGCGCGCCAGTAGAGTGCAAACGCCCACCTCGGGAGTTGCTCACCGGGATACCATTTCCCTTGGCCATAATGCAGCAGGCCACCCGGCGCGAACCGCTTCTGGAGGCGTCGCACCAGATCCTCGGCGAGCCGCCGCTTCGTCGGCCCAACGGCGGCCGTGTTCCATTCCTCGCCGTCCATGTCATCGATCGACACGAAGGTCGGCTCGCCGCCCATCGTCAGACGGACGTCACCCTGTTTGAGACGCGCATCGACCTCATGCCCGACTTCGAGGATGCGCGCCCATTGCTCGTCCGTGTAGGGCTTCGTGACACGTGGGCTCTCGGCAATGCGCGTCACGCCCATGTCGAATGCGAACGACACGTTTGCCGGCTCGTGGTTGCCGGCGATCGGCGCTGCGCTCGATGGCTGAGGCGTTGCCGCGAGCGGAATGTGCCCCTCGCCCGTCAGCAATCCGGAAGTCGGATCGAGACCGATCCAACCCGCGCCCGGCACGTAGATCTCGGCCCACGCATGGAGGTCGGTGAAATCGACGTCCGTGCCCGTGGGGCCGTCGAGCGATTTCACGTCCGGCACGAGTTGGATCAGGTAGCCCGAGACGAAGCGTGCCGCGAGACCGAGATGGCGGGCGATCTGGACGAGCAGCCACCCCGAATCGCGGCATGAGCCCGAGGCGTTGGCCAGCGTCGTCTCGGGCGTCTGGACACCCGGCTCCATCCGGATGAGGTACGTGATGTCGCCTTGGAGCTGCCGATTGAGATCTGTGAGAAAATCGATTGTCGCGCGCGGCCTTCGATCGATGCCAGCCAGATAGGCGGTGAGATTGGCCCCCGCAGGATCAGGGACAAGATAGGGCTGCAATTCCTTGGCGAGGCTCGCCTCGTAGATGAAAGGCCATTCCGTGAACCCGTCCTCGACGAAGAAGTCGAACGGATTGATCACAGCCATGTTGGCGACGAGATCGACCGTGACCGAGAACTCCCGCACTTTCTCGGGAAAGACCACGCGCGCGAGGAAGTTGCCGAACGGATCCTGCTGCCAGTTGATGAAATGGAGCTTCGGCTCAATCATCAGGCTGTAGCTGAGGATCGGCGTCCGACAATGGGGGGCGGGCCGCAGCCGGATCACCTGCGGCGAGACTCCGATCAGCCGATCGTAAGTGTAGGTCGTGCGGTGGGTCAGCGCGACGTTGAGCGTCATCGGTGAGGGCTTTGCCTTCTCTGGCGACCATCCAGGCCAAACGATGCGGTCTGAAGCTCGTAGACTTACGTCGAGATCTGGGTTTGCGATTGGGACTGAGACAGCACGGCACCCTGGTTGGGCGGCGGCAGTTCCGGCGGTGCATGGCCAAAAAAGCGCTGACCAAGCTCGTCAGTCAGATCGATCAGGCTCCGCTGCAGGCTGTCGTTGATGGTGTGCAGATTGCCGACCAGATCGCGCTCCCGTGTGGCGATCTGCAGAAGCTCGAACAACGCCTCGACCTTCTCTTGCGCGAAACGAGCCTGGCGCAAACCGTAGCCAGAACCGAGCTCATACAGCATGGCCTTGATCTGCATGACGCTGTAGGCGACCGAGCGGGGATGACTCGAGTTGACGAGCAGAAACTGCGCGACGCGGTTCGGTTCTCCGCCCTTGTGCTCGAGCCGTAGGAAGGCTTGGTAGGCGGCGGCCGATCGGAGCACCAGCGACCAGAATGTCGGATCGGCGGCCTGTTTCGACGACTGCATGCCGGTCGCGAGTTGCGCGAACTTCACATCCAGCAGCCGGCTCGTCTGGTCGGCACGCTCGACCATCAGCCCCAGTCGGAAGAACCGCCAGCCCTCGTCGCGGTAGAGCGTGCTTTCCGCCACCCCGATCTGCGCGTAACAGCCGTCCTTGATATGGGCGCATGTCCGCCACAAGCGGATCGGCTCCAGATCGGAATCTGTGACAATCAGGAACCGATTGTAGAACTCGTTGAGGTGATTCCACATCTCGGTTGGGATGACGGCCCTCAGCGCTCGCGCATTCTCGCGCGCGGCTCGCAACGAGAATCGAACGGACCCTGCGTTGTCGAGATCGGCGACATAGAAGCGGATCACGTTTGCAAAAGAGGCGTCGCCATACGATTTCGAGAAGCGCTCCTGGTCGGAATGCAGCGCGACGAGCCACGCCCAGGACACATCCTCGTCACGGCCTCGATCATAGGCCATGTGCATTTCGATAATTCGCGCGAGGTTCGATGCGCGCTCGACGTAGCGGGCGAGCCAGAACAGATCCTCTGCGGATCGTGACAGAAGGCTCATGGTGTCGCCTCCTCGAGCACCCAGGTATCCTTGGTACCGCCGCCCTGCGAGGAGTTCACGATCAACGATCCGCGCTTGAGCGCGACCCGCGACAGACCGCCCGGCAGCACCCATGTGCTTCGCCCCGTTACCGCATAGGGACGAAGATCCACGTGGCGTGGCTCCACTTTGCCGTCTACCAGCGTCGGGCAGACGGAGAGGTCGATCATGGGCTGGCTGATGAAGTTTGACGGGTCAGCCTGGATCTGGCGCCGGCAGGCATCGAGCTCGATCTTTGACGACTTCGGGCCGACCACGATGCCGTAGCCGCCCGACTCGCCGACCGGCTTGACCACCAGCTCCGCCAGATGATCGAGGGTATATTTGAGCCCTTCCGGTGTGCCGCAAATGTGCGTCTCGACATTCTCCAGGATCGGATCCTCGCTGAGATAGTAGCGGATCAGCTTCGGAACGTAGGCATAGACCGCCTTGTCGTCCGCGACTCCCGTGCCGACGGCGTTCGCGAGCGTGAGGTTGCCTTTGTGCGCCGCCCGCATCAGCCCCGCGACGCCGAGCATGCTTTCCTTGTTGAATGCCTCCGGATCGAGGAAGTCGTCGTTGATCCGCCGGTAGATGACGTGAACGGCCTGCAGCCCCGAGATAGTGCGCATATAGACCTTGTCGTCCTCGACGATCAGGTCGCGGCCCTCGACGAGCGGTACGC
The DNA here is from genome assembly GCA_050250755.1 of Hyphomicrobiaceae bacterium. Lineage (GTDB taxonomy): Bacteria > Pseudomonadota > Alphaproteobacteria > Rhizobiales > Hyphomicrobiaceae. Next base: position 25,377 of record JBFWOB010000045.1, on the reverse strand, counting down.
CCATCTCGCGGGCGAGGAAAATGTGCTCGAAGTAGGCGGAGTTATAGACGCCCGGCGACAGCAACACGATCGACGGATCGTCCACGCCGGTCGGCGCCACTTCGCTCAGCTTGCCGACCAGCCGCTCGCCATAGTCGGAAACCGGGCGCACCTTGAGCCCGCGCATCAGGTCAGGAAAGGCACGCTGCATCAGGTGGCGGTTCTCGACCACGTAGGAGACGCCCGAGGGCGCCCTCCCGTTGTCCTCCAGCACCTGAAAGGTGCCCTGCCGGTTGCGCACGATGTCCGTGCCGTTGATGTGTATGTAGGTGCCGCACGTCGGATCGAGGCCGATCATCTCGGGCCGATAGTTGCTGTTGCCGAGCACCAGCTCGTGCGGAATAACGCCGTCTTTCAGGATCTTCTGGTCGTGATAGACGTCCCATAGAAAGAGATTGAGTGCCTTCACCCGCTGCGTCACGCCTGTTTCGATGTGGCGCCATTCCTCCGCCGTCAGGATACGAGGAATCACATCGAAGGGGAGAATGCGGTCGATCGCGTCCTTGTCGGTGTAGACGGTGAACGTGATACCGAGATTGAAGAGCTCATTCTCGGCCTCGCGCGCCCGGCTCATGAGGGTCGCGATGTCCATGCCATCGAGACGAGCTCGGATGCGCTCCTGCTGCGAAGCCCCACTACCAGTGCGTCCGGTAAGTTCGCAGAAAAACGGCCGCGGACCGTAGTCAATGAGAGATCGACTGGCTGCTGGCTCGGTCAAAGCTGGTGCCTCGGATCGCATTCGCGCCCAGCCTCCGGTGGCAGGACGGCATCGGAGCATCGTCCGGCATCATATGCCTATTTTCAAGCAAGCGTCGGTCGTTGTGACCGCAAGATTTTCGAGCACAGTGTACGTTGGATGGGCAGCCATGGCTTCGCTGCCCAATTCCCCGCCGTATCGAGGACCTCCAATCGGCGTCGAATGCGGTTCAGGGTGACCCGAGAAATTCGCGCACGATTTCCGAGAAACGGACGGGGGCTTGCTCGAACATGCTGTGCGATGCGTTGGGGATCATGACGCATTTGGCGCCGGGAATCGCGCCAGTGAGCGCCTTCAGCACAATGGGGATCATGCCTCGGGTAAGCTCTCCGCCGATCAGTAGGGTCGGTGTACGGATGCTTTCGGCCTCGGCGCGCGAGAACGGGGCACGTTGCTCGTTGATCTGGCCGATCAGCGTATAGGCATTGTCGCGGCGCATCTGCTTTGCAGCGGCGGGGCGCTTGGCCCAGGCTCCGGCGCCATAGATGCGGTCGACGAAGGACTCCAGCCCCTTATCGACTTCGCCCGAAGCGATCAGACGGGCCGCCTCAAGAATGCTCGCCACCCGCTCCCCCGACGGGGCGTCCTCTCCCGGCGTCAACAGCGTGGCATCCAGTTCGCCGCCAGGCTCGGCAAGAATGAGCTTCCGAATGAGATCGGGCCGCTGCTGGGCGACGCGAAAGGCAATGTGACCGCCGCGCGAATGTCCCATCAGATCGACTGGCCCGAGACCGAGGCCCTCGAGGAACGCGATGACATCCGCCGTGTGCTCGGCGATCGTGAAACCGTCGCCCTTGCCGTCCCATCTCTCCGGAAAGAACCGGCGCAGGCTCGGCACGATCAAGCGCCTGTCGCCTGACAGTGGCCCCATTACGGGGGACCAGCTTCGGAAGTCGCCGAGCGATCCGTGGATCGCCACGAGCGGCAAACCGCGCCCAATATCGACGTAAGGCATCTCAAACTTGTCGACGGCAATGCTTTTCATGGCTGATCAGGTCTCTCGCGGACTGGACGGACGTCAGATGACGATACGCGAAGGTTATTCGTGGGCAGCAAACCGCGCAAATGCCAATGGTCATGCGCCGTCATCGCCTCATTTCCGACGCGATTAACACGCCCGGTTCTGCCGGGGCACAGACAATCGACTACGGACCAACGGGACGGGATGCGGCCGCAATGGCAGGGCTTGGTCGGCAATCGAGCCGCGAATTCGAAGCGTTGATGAGCGACATGAACGATTATGCGACGACAGCGGCTGAAGATCTGGGGCGAGGCAGCCGACAGGAGGCGTCTCGGTGGTCTCCTATTTTCGATCTCGGCTCGGGGCTCGCCACCCTGGCGTCGATTATCGCGCTGGTTTTCTCAGGCTACAGTTTTTACGAAACGGTGCTGAAGCAAGCCGAGCTTCGCGTTTACGTCCCGCCGCTCATTTACATGTATCGCCAGGATTTCCGAGACGTCTTTGCAATTCCGCTCACCATCTCGAACGATGGCGCTCAACGGGGGACCGTCCTGTCTTTCGATCTCGAAGTCACCCATCGGGAAACGGGGAAGACACAGCGCTTCCAGAACCTTTATTTCGGTTCGTCGCCGAAGGGAGACATGCAGCTCTTCACCCCCGTCACGGTATCAGGTGGGACGGCCAGCTCCAACGTCGTGCTGTTTCATGCGCTCGAGACGGGCTCGTTCGTCGAAACGACCGGCGGTGTGAAGCTGCCGTTACGCCTCAAGCTGAAGATGAACATCGACTCGAGCGGCGACTGGTTCGCGCCGCGGCAACCGGCGCCGGTCACGTTTGATATGACAGCGAGCTACATCGCGGGTCTGCGAGATATGGAAGCCGGACGGCCGACGCAACTGCACGATGAGCGGTGGACGGCAGGCCGGACGAAGACAGGCGAATAAACAATCTGTCGGTGGTGATGGTCAGAAATGACAATGGCAATGCAGTGGTTCTGCATTGCCATTGTTTCCTGATTGGAGCCATGAAGGGCCGAGAAAGAGGCCCTTCATTCTTTATGTCCGCGCATCTCGCGCTCAGGCTTAGCGTCTCGCGCTGCGGACCACGGCATTGTGACGAAGCTGCGCCTGCCTTATCTGCGCCCGCTCCCGAGGAGTGATCTTGCCGTCGGCTCGGGCCCTGGCCTGGATCCGGGCGAGATTGGCACTGCTGCGCCGGATTGCGACGCGCTCCCGGAGCGTGACCTTGCCGACCTTGCCGTAGTGGCTGTGGACCAAAGGCTTCTTGTATACGCCGGCTTCGGCGCTCGAGGTGGCAAGTCCACCGACTGCGAAGGTGGTGGCGATGGCAGCGGCAAGAAAAAGCGATTTCATCGTTCTGTTCTCCTCATCTAGGTCTCGGCTGCGACGAGGAGTTTTATTTCTGATCCTCGTCGCCGCTCGTATGAGAAAGAACGCTCAATACTCGCCAATTCCGTCCGTTAAATAATCGTAACTCTTGAGACGAACTTGACGCTTGGAAATGAATGGATATTCATTTCTTTTATAGTGGAATGTTGTCGTGTTTCTTCCAAGGATTTTCTGCCTTTTTGTTGCGCAGCATATTGAGGCCGCGGCAGATGCGGCGGCGCGTGTTGCGCGGCATGATCACCTCGTCGATATACCCGCGCTCGGCTGCAACGAATGGATTTGCGAAGCGCTTCTGGTATTCATCGATGCGCACCTTGATCTTCTCCGGATCGCCCAGCTCCGAACGATAGAGAATTTCAACGGCGCCCTTAGCGCCCATGACCGCGATTTCGGCTGACGGCCACGCGTAATTGAGATCGCCGCGAATGTGTTTCGAGCTCATCACGTCATACGCGCCGCCATAGGCTTTGCGGGTAATCAGCGTGATCTTCGGGACCGTTGCCTCGGAGTAAGCGAACAGCAGCTTGGCGCCGTGCTTGATCAGACCGCCGTATTCCTGCGCCGTTCCCGGCAGGAAGCCCGGCACGTCAACAAACGTGATGATCGGAATCTCGAAGCAGTCACAGAAACGCACGAAGCGCGCGGCTTTGCGCGAGGCATCAGAATCGAGCACGCCCGCGAGAACCATCGGCTGGTTGGCGACGATACCGACCGTACGCCCCTCCATCCGCGCAAAGCCGACCACGATGTTCTTCGCGAACGCTTCCTGGATCTCGAAGAAATCGCCTTCGTCTACGACTTTCAGGATCAACTCCTTGATGTCGTAGGGCTTGTTCGGATTGTCGGGAATGAGCGTATCGAGCGAGGGCTCCGGCCGGTCGAACGGATCCTTCGTCGGCAATTGCGGCACGCCGGATGTGTTGTTCGACGGAAGAAAGTCCATCAAACGACGCATCTGCAAAAGCGCCTCAACGTCGTTGTCGTAACCGCGATCCGCAATCGACGACTTAGTGGTGTGGATCGACGCGCCGCCAAGCTGTTCCGCGGTGACCGTTTCATTGGTAACCGTCTTCACCACGTCCGGGCCTGTCACGAACATGTAGCTCGTGTCGCGTACCATGAAGATGAAATCGGTCATGGCCGGCGAATAGACATCACCACCTGCGCACGGCCCCATGATGACGGAGATCTGAGGAATGACGCCCGAGGCGAGGACGTTACGCAGGAAGACCTCGCCATAGCCGCCCAGCGCCGCGACGCCCTCCTGGATACGTGCGCCGCCCGCATCGAACAGGCCAATAATGGGGGCCCGATTGGTGAGCGCCATATCCTGCACCTTCAAGATCTTCTTGGCGTGCGTCTCCGACAGGGAGCCGCCGAAGACCGTAAAGTCCTTGGCAAAGAGATAGACGACACGGCCATTGATCGTGCCCCAGCCGGTAACAACGCCATCGCCCGGAATTTTCGTTTTCTCCATGCCGAAGTCGGTCGAGCGATGCTCGACGTACATGTCGAACTCTTCGAAGGAGCCTTCATCGAGAAGCAAGCCGATACGCTCGCGTGCCGTCAGCTTGCCGCGCTTGTGCTGAGCCGCGATCCGCGTTTCGCCGCCGCCCAGGCGCGCGATGTCGCGGCGCCGCTCGAGCTCCTCGATGATGTCCTTCATGGGAAAGCCGACCCCGGTTGCTTGACCTCTAACTCGGGTCTCTAGCATGCGGCGGTAAGGACGCAAATCAATGACGCGTCCGATGGTTGCACCGGCGTGGCATTTGCCGTCAGGGGTAGGGCCGGCTGGTTCGTTCAGGCGACCAGGAGGAATGGACTACCGCAAGAGCCAAGTTGCAGCCTCAAATTGAGAATAAGAAGCGGTTCAGCGTGCCCGCGCGCACTCTCGATCCAACTTAGGGCGCACTTAGCCGCCCTTCTTGCGTGCCTCATCCCATTGCGCCTGCCGGCCCTTCACCATGGCAATGTAGCCGCGATTATGGGTGGGCGTGACCCACATCTCATTGACGCAAACGTGCACCGGCTGCTTCGCGACAAAGGCGACCACGGCGCCCATGTCCTCGGGCTGCACCATTTTCGCCAGCGTCTCGGGAAGCTCCGGTGGATCGCGGAACTGCATGATCTCGGTCGCGACCTCGCCCGGAAGCACCACCGTGGAGCGAATGCCATTCTGGCATTCCTCGAGGTTAATGGTGTGGCTCATGGCGACGACGCCGTGTTTGGCCGCGGTGTAGATCGGCCCGGACACCATGCCGATATTGCGGCCCGCCATCGATGACGTGTGGATGAGCTGACCGTCGCCCTGCGCGCGCATGATCGGCAGCACGGCGTGCGTAACGTAAAGGGCGCTCTGCAGGTTACCGGCGACGAGCGTGTCGATCCCTTCCGTGGTGAGGTTCTTCCACCAGCGGTTCGGAACGTTGGTGCCGGCATTGGAGACAACGATGTCGATGCGGCCGTGGGCAGCCATGATAGCTTCGACGATCCGTTTCACGCTCGCCGCTTTGCCGAGATCACCCGACTGCACCTCTGCCTTGCCGCCAGCCTGTGTGATGATCGCCGCGACCCGCTCGAGCGGCTCCTTGCGCCGGCCGGTCAGGATGACGATGGCGCCTTCTGCTGCAAGAGCCTTGGCTGCCGCCTCGCCGATGCCGGTGCCGGCTCCTGTCACCCAGGCGATCTTGCCATTGATGTCGCGCATGCCGTTGACCTCTTGTCAGTCGGTTTCGATCGGCAGGCTCTGGTCTTTGGCCCACTCGCCCATGGAGGCATCGTAGAGGGTGATGTCGTCGTAGCCGAGCTGATGCAGCAGGAACAGATCGACCGTCGCCGAGATGCCGCCACCGCAATAGCAGATGACCTTTTTGTCCTTGGTGACGCCCTGAGCCTCAAGCTTGGCCGCTGCGTCGGCGAGTGATGTGAAGGCCTTGTTGCCAGGATCAACGAGTGTTGCGGCCGAGACGTTGACGCTACCGGGAACGCGGCCGGGACGGCCATAGCGGCTTGGCTCCAGCCCCTTGTGAAACTGCGGGCCTAGCGCGTTGACCGTGACCACGCCAGGATCACCGATCGCGGCGCGCGTGGTCTTGCCGTCGATAAACAATCCCTGACGCGGGCGAGCTTTGAACTGGGCGGGCGGATAGCCCTTGGGATCACCGTTTTCGGTCGGACGCCCCTCGGCCTTCCACTTATCAAAGCCGCCGTCGAGGACGGCCGCATTGTCGAAGCCGAGCGCGCGAAGCATCCACCAGAAGCGGGTCGACCACATCATTGTCCCAATGCTGTAGAGGACGATACGCACACCATCGCCGATGCCATGGCGGGAAAACGCCGCTTCGAGCTGACCTACGTCCTTCGGCATCATGAACCAGTGGCGCTGGCTCTTGTCCGAGAACTCGCCCTGCAGATCGAGAAAATCGGCGCCCGGGATATGCGCTTCGCGGAACGTCTTGAGGCCGGGCTCCGGCAGATACGGCTCATCGACGCCGGGCGGAGGAGGATTGTTGTAGGTGGTGCAGTCGTAAACGCGGACGTTCGGATCGCTCAGGACGTTGGACAGCGCCTCGGTCGAAATAAGAGCATTGGGATCGCGCATGGTCACTCCAATCGGTCGTTCTGGCGCCTCGTTTGTCCCATCGTTACCGAAACCTGCTCGGTGCGGAAGCCCCCCATGCGCGTATTCGCTGAGCCGCGGCGATTGACAGGTTACCGCTGGCCTTCAACAGTCGCGCCCGAATTGGCTTCGCAGACTGCAGGAGAATGTGAATGGCGGGCAAGGTGGCGGTGATTGCAGGCGCGACTGGCGCGGCGGCGAAGCGTCTAAAAGAGGTGCTGCTTGCCGATCCCGCCTGGCGCGTGGTTGGCCTGTCGCGGAACCCACCGACGTCGGAGGATCCGCGCCTCGCGTTCATCCCTGCCGACCTGACAAATCCTGAAAGCACGCGCGCGGCGCTCGCCCGAGTACCGGACGCCACACACCTGTTCTACACGGCGCGGGCGCAGTTCTCGGATGCCATGCGGGGCGTCGAGGACGTTGAAGGTAACGCGGCGATGATGCGCAACCTGCTCGATGGCGCGGAGGCGTCTGCCAGGGACCTGGAGCACGTGCATCTGGTCGAGGGCACCAAGTGGTACGGCATGCATCTCGGGCGGATGTCGACACCGGCCCGCGAAGACGATCCGCGGCACATGCCGCCCAACTTCTACTACGCGCAGGAAGACCTCATGCGCGACCGCCAGCGCGGCAAATCGTGGACGTGGTCGGCGTCGCGCCCTGGCTTCCTCTATGACTTCGCGCCGGAGCGTCCGCGCAACATGCCGGCGATCATCGGTGCCTGGGCCGCCATGTGCCGAGAGATGGGCACGCGGCTCGACTTTCCGGGCAAGCCGCAGAATTACGCGGCCCTGTTCGAGGCGACGGATGCCGTTCAGCTCGCACGGGCCGTGAAATGGATGGCGAGTTCGGAGAAAGGTCGCAACGAAGCGTTCAACGTGACGGACGGAACCGTCTTCCGCTGGGAGCGCCTGTGGCCGCGGATCGCGAAGTTCTACGGAATGGAAGTGGGGCAGATCAGGCCACTGAACCTTGCGCTCTGGATGTCGGACAAGGCTCCCGTCTGGGAGGCAATCGCGAAGCGGCACGGCCTCGTGTGCTCGAGCATGGATGACATTGTGCCCTGGAACTTCGGCGATTTTCTCTGGGGGCTCGAGACCGATGTCGTGTCGAGCATGACCAAGGCGCGCCTTGCCGGCTTTCACGACACGATCGATACCGAGGACCGGCTGCTTGCGCTGCTGGCCGAATACCGCGAGGCGAAGGTGCTGCCTTGACCTTTCAGAGCAGCGAAGTGATCGCCCAAGCCGTCAGAGCATAAGGAGGAGGCGCCCATGAGCAATCCGGCATTCAAGTTCGACCACATCCACATCATCGCCCGTGATCCGCACGAAAGCGCGCGCTGGTATGTCGAGAAGCTGGGCGCGACGATCGCGCGGGATACGGTGGCTCGCGGGGCGCCCCAGATCTTCGTCGAGCTCGGCGGGATGACGATCCTCATCCGTGGGCCGCGGGCTGGTGAAGCTCCGAAGGACGCGACATCCATTCACGATTTCGGTGACTTCTCCAGCCACGATGAATGGGGCACGGACCACTTCGGCTTCATGTACCGGGGCGATCTCACTGCTTTCTGCAATGAACTAGCCAGCAAGGGCGTTACCTTTCCCGTGGCGCTCAAGAGAGGCGTTGACGGCAGCCTCCTCTGCTACATCCAGGCGCCCGACAACGTCTCTATCGAGTTGATGGAGTGCTGAACCCTCCGGGGTCTAATTGCCAATTCGGGCTTGAAGCGATCTCTGAGCTGCCAGAAGCTACCTCAGCGGCGATGCGGCCGCTCGCAATCGGGAGCGCGTGCGATGGGTGGCTTCAGCAGGACGACAGGCGATGTAATCGGTCTCAAGGGTCTTACCACGCACGGGAATGTGCTCTCGGGCACGCGACACATGGTTTCGGCGGGACAGCACGCAGCCGCTCATGCGGGCTTCCTGATTCTAGAGGCTGGCGGCAATGCCATCGATGCCGGCGTCGCGACAGGGCTTGCACTCGGCGTTACGTGCTGCGACCTCGTCAGCGTCGGTGGGGTAGCGCCAACCATGATCCGACTCGCCGCCACGGGTGAGATCGTGACCATCGATGGGCTTGGCGTCTGGCCTGCAAAGGCCTCGTCCGCCTATTTCCGCGAAAAGCACGGCGGGCATATTCCGGAAGGGTTGATGCGAGCGGTCGTGCCCGGCGCGCCCTCGGGATGGATCACGGCTCTCGAACGCTACGGCACAATGAGCTTCGGCGAGGTCGCTGCGGCGGCGATTCGATTGGCGGCTGATGGCTTCGTCGCGGATCCGCGCTTCTGCGACACCATCGTCACGAACGAGGAAAAATACCGTCGTTTCCCCGGCAACACAGCGATCTTTCTGCCGGGTGGGAAGCCGCCGACGCCGGGGCAGATTTTCCGGCAGGCCGATCTCGCGCGATCGCTGCAGTATATGGCCGACGAAGAGACGGCGGCAGCCGTCAAAGGAGGGCGTGGGGCAGGTCTCGCCGCAGCGCACCGAGCGTTCTACGAGGGCGACATCGCAGCGACGATCGCTCGCTACCACGCCCAGAACGGTGGCTGGCTGACGCGGGAGGACATGGCCGAATTCCGGGCGCGCATTGAGGCGCCCGTGCGCGTCCGGCACGGCAATCTCGAAGTCTATACATGCGGTGCGTGGAGTCAGGGGCCGCTGCTCGGCATGCTGCTGCGAATGCTCGAGAAGGATGATCTTGCGGCGCTCGGCCACAACTCGCCCGCTTACATCCATCTGTTGACGGAAGCCATCAAGCTCGCCTGCGCCGACCGCGAAGCCTATTTCGGCGACCCGCTTTTCATCGACGTTCCGCTGGACCAACTCCTTTCTCCCGCGGTTCAGGCGCAACGACGGGCCTTGATCGATCCCGAGCGGGCGTATCCCGACCTTCGAGAGCCCGGACGGATCGACGGATGGCCGTGCCCGGCCGTTCCGAAGGTGCCGCACGCGCGCACGCCCGCTCTATCGCCCGACACGACGTATTGCTGTGCGATCGATAGCGCGGGAAACGTATTCTCGGCGACGCCGAGTGACGCCTCGTATGATGCGGAGCTCATTCCCGGAATTGGCATGGTTGCTTCAGGCCGCGGCAGTCAATCATGGGCCGACAAAGGGCATCCGTCCGAGGTTATGCCGGGAAAACGTCCCCGTCTCACGCCGAACCCGGCCATTGCGGTGCTCGAAAACGGTCGCGCCTTTATGCCGTTCGGAACGCCGGGCGGAGACGTTCAAACGCAAGCGATGCTGCAGGTCCTGCTCAACGTCTCGGTGTTCGGCATGGACCTCAGGACGGCGGTCGAGTCGCCCCGGTTCGCCAGCTATGCCTTTCCGTCGAGCTTCGAGCCACACGAAGCCTATCCAAACCGGCTTGCCGTCGAGGGGCGCATGGACGCGAGCACATTCTCGGGTCTCGAAGCACGCGGGCATGACGTGTTGAGGTGGCCGGACTGGACGCGGCTCGCGGGAACGGTGAACACCATCGTGAACGACACGAAAGCCGGCGTCTTGACTGCAGCGGCAGACCCGCGACGCGCGACGTACGCGGTCGGGTGGTAGATCCGGTGACGAGGCACGTGGATGTGCGGCAGGCACTCTCGCGCGGGCCTGGCGGTGATTGGGGGCAGCTTAACAAAGAAGGCCGGCTCACATATCCGAGAGCCGGCCCCTAATTTCTTAGATTGACGAACGAGGCTCCCTCAACTGCGCATCAGTGCCGGCCGTGGCAGTGCTTGTATTTCTTGCCAGAGCCGCACGGGCACTTGTCGTTGCGGGCGACGCGTCCCCACGTCGATGGGTCGCTTGGGTCGACCTCGCCGAGGGCGCGACGCGACTTCACGGGGGCCGTGCGCGGCTCCGCAGCCCCCTGCAACGCTCCGAGAGGAGATGCAAGGACGGCATCCGCAAGTGCCAACTCATCCTCCCCTGTATTGGGGTTGATGTGATGCATTTGCATCGGCGGAAGCGGCTCGGGCTCGAGGTCATGCGGCTCGTCGCCCGAGAACGTGAGCCCCATCATCTGCGAGGTCACGGCTTCGCGCAGTTCGGACAGCATCGCCTCGAAAAGCTGGAAGGCCTCGGATTTGTACTCGTTCAGCGGATCTTGCTGCGCGTAGCCGCGCAGATGAATGACCTGACGCAGATGCTCCAGCGTGACGAGATGCTCGCGCCAGAGATGATCCAGCGTCTGCAGCAAGACCGACTTCTCGATGTCCTTCAGACGCAACTGACCAATCTCGGCAGGGACCTTGCTGGGCGCCGCGTCAATTGCCGAAACAAGACCTTGCGCCTCGACATATTGCTGCAGGAACGAGAAGCCGATGCGATCCGCCTGCTCGTAGGCGTCCTCTAGCGACCCACCGCTGACGGCGATCTCGTCACGGTTGGTGTGCAAGATGGCACGCCCGAGTTCGGTCAGTCCCTCATGGGTCGGCTCCCGCTGGAGCATCGCCTTGAGTGCCGGGTCCTTGTCGACGAACGCGAGCATGTTCTTCGCGCCGTTATAGCCCTTCAAAATCTCGTCGCCGAGCTCAGTAACCTTGGCATGCGCCTTCTCATCAATGTGGCGCAGCAGCCGCTCACGGATCTCCTCGTCAGCGATGCCTTCCTCGTCGGCCCAGTCATTGATGGGGAGTTCCAGCGCGAAGATGCGCTGCACCTCGGCTTTCAAACCGTCGATATCCCACTGCTCGGCATAGGCATTCTGGGGAATGTGCGCCGCGACGAGCTGCTCGACGAGCTGATGACGCATATCGGTGACCGTCTCGGAGACGTCATCCGTGCCCATGATGTCGAGGCGCTGCTCAAAGATGACCTTGCGCTGGTCGTTCATCACGTCGTCGTACTTCAAAACTTGCTTGCGCGAGTCGAAGTTGCGCGCCTCGACCTTCTTCTGCGCATTCTCGAGCGCCTTGTTGATCCAAGGATGGGTGATAGCCTCACCTTCCTCCAGACCGAGCTTCTGAAGCATGCCGTCGATCCTGTCGGCAGCGAAGATACGCATCAGATCGTCTTCGAGGGACAGGTAGAACTTGGTACGGCCGGGATCGCCCTGGCGGCCCGAACGGCCGCGAAGCTGGTTGTCGACGCGCCGGCTTTCATGGCGCTCGGTGCCGATGACGTAGAGGCCGCCAGGAAACGTGATCGTTTTCGCCGGCTTGCCCTTTTTCGCCGGTGACAGCTCGACCGTCTCGGACGCCTGCATGACGACGGCCCTGTCGCGCTCAAGCTCTGTCTTCAGCTCGGCACGGCGGCGGGCGATCTCAGCGTCGGTCGGGGGGTTGCCTGCCTTCTCGCAAACCTTACGCCATTCATCGAGGCGAAAGTCGATGTTGCCGCCGAGCTGAATATCCGTGCCGCGGCCCGCCATGTTGGTGGCAATCGTAACAGCCCCCGGCACACCGGCCTGCGCAATAATTTGAGCTTCCTGCTCGTGGAAGCGGGCGTTCAGCACCTGATGCTTGACGCCCTTCTCCTTGAGCATACCGGCAAGAACCTCGCTCTTCTCGATCGAGACTGTGCCGACAAGGACCGGCTGCTTGCGGGCCTGGGCTCTTTCGATATCGGCGATAATGGCATGCCACTTCTCGCGCTCGGTCCGATAGACCTCGTCGTCCAGATCGCGACGTTCCACCGGCACGTTGGTCGGAACCTCGAGCACATCGAGCCCATAGATATCCATGAACTCGTTGGCCTCGGTGGCCGCTGTGCCCGTCATGCCCGACAGCTTGCTGTAGAGGCGGAAGTAATTCTGAAACGTGATCGAGGCGAGCGTCACGTTCTCGGGCTGGATCGTCACATGCTCCTTCGCCTCGAGTGCCTGGTGAAGGCCCTCGGAGTAGCGGCGGCCCTGCATCATGCGGCCGGTGAATTCGTCGATGATGACGACCTGATCGTCCTTGACGATGTAGTCCTTGTCGCGCTGGAACATCTTATGGGCCTTGACGGCCTGATTGACGTGATGGACCAGCGTTACGTTCTCGACGTCGTAGAGAGAATCGCCTTCGAGCAGACCTGCGTCACGCAGCAGATCCTCGATGCGAATGCTGCCGGCTTCAGTCAGCGCGACCTGACGCTGCTTCTCGTCGAGATCAACGAGCCCTTGCGTTTTCAGCAGCTCCTTCATCTCGTCGCGCGAGTGTGACTTGGCGAGCTCCTGCTCGAGCTGATTGTGCTCGGCAACCAGCTTCTTCACGTGCTCGTCGATCTGCACGTAAAGTTCGCTCTTGTCGTCGATCGGACCGGAGATGATGAGCGGGGTACGGGCCTCGTCAATCAGGATCGAGTCCACTTCGTCCACAATCGCAAAGCCGTGCCCAGACAGCTCGGAGGGGCGGCCGCCGAACTGGACCATCTCGTTGACACTCATCTTCATGTTGTCGCGGAGATAATCGAAGCCGAACTCGTTGTTCGTGCCGTAGGTGATGTCGCACGCGTACTGCTCGCGGCGCTGCTCATCGTCGAGGTCGTGAACGATGCAGCCGACCGTCAGGCCAAGGAAGCGGTGTACCTTGCCCATCCATTCGCTGTCGCGGCTGGCGAGATAGTCGTTGACCGTAACGATGTGAACGCCGCGTCCGGAGATGGCGTTGAGGTAGGCGGGCAAGGTCGCGACGAGCGTCTTGCCTTCGCCAGTCTTCATCTCGGCAATCTTGCCGTCATGAAGCACCATGCCGCCCAGGAGCTGAACGTCGAAGTGCCGCATGCCGAGCGAGCGCTTCGCCGCTTCGCGCACCGTGGCAAAGGCCGGCACGAGCAAATCGTCGAGCGACGTTCCCTCACGATATTGCTTGCGAAAGTCCTCGGTCCGAGCCCGCAGCGCCTCGTCGCTGAGCTTCTCGAGCTCGGCCTCGAGCGCGCCGATCTCCTCGATGCGACGTCGATAGGGCTTCAGCCTGCGTTCGTTGGACGATCCGAAAATTCTCTGAGCGATCGCGCCGATCGTGACCATGGAATCGGGCCTCAAGTCGTTTGGCCCGCGACCGGCGGCCGGAGCGGGCTCGGCGCCACACCGGCGCATGAAAGGAAACGCCCATCCGGCGGCGTGTTCTGAGACGTTGCGGGCCAAGCCCCAACTCACCGAGAGACCCGAACACGACCCAAACAACGCCAGGGGCGATCCGGGCAAGCCGGATTGGCGAAGAGATAAGGAGCATCCCCTCGACTGTCAACGCAACGCCCGGCTGTGCCCACGGCATTCGCGAGATGACAAAGGTAGGAGCACGCGTCGCTTTGTCTCGGATTGTGCACGAGGAGGAAATGCGAGACGCCTCCATTTTGGCCAGGAGTGAGAATGAGGTGTTGGCGATGTCAGCCTGAGGCGGTACCACCCGGCGGCCTGATGGCCGGGCACTGCCGGCGGTCAAACACAAGGAGGCGTCCGTGATCCGCCCACACCTGTCCTCTCGCGGCATTGCGGCCGCTCTCGTCGCCGCTGTTGCGCTGGCCGCCGCCGTGTCGCCGTCCACCTGCCTCGCCGCCGACGATACCGTTGTCGCCAAGGTCAACGGACGCGTGATTACCGAAGCCGACGTCCGGCTTGCGGAGGGGGAAATCGGCAATGATCTCGGCACGCTTACGCCAGACAAACGCCGGCGGGTTCTCGTCGAATACATTATCGAGACCATGCTTTTCGCGGAAGCGGGCGAAAAGCAGAAGCTCGGCAGCGGCCAGCGCTTCGATGAACGTCGCCGCTACTGGGACCGTCGTGCGATGCGCGATACGTACTTCGATCACTCGGTGAAGGGATCAGTGAGCGAAGCTGACGCGAAGAAATTTTACGACACACAAGTGGCTGCGACACCGGCTCAGGAAGAGGTCCGCGCCATGCATATCCTGGTGGAGACCGAGGAGAAGGCGAAAGAGATCTACGAGAAGATCGCTCATGGCGCAGAGTTCGCGGATATGGCGAAGCAATATTCCAAAGATCCCGGAAGCAAAGACGAAGGCGGGGATCTCGGCTACTTCACGCGCGGGCGGATGGTTCCGCAGTTCGAGGAAGCCGCCTTCAAGCTCGACAAGGGCGAAGTGTCACTACCAGTGCAGAGCCAGTTCGGATGGCATCTGATCAAGGTGGAGGACAAGCGGCAACGCGGCGCTCCGGCGTTCGAAAAAATCAAAGACCGAATCATAGCGACGCTGGTTCATCGGCGTGCACAAGAGATCGGCCAGAACCTTCGCGAGGCGGCTCAGGTCGAGTTCGTCGATCCGGCGCTCAAGGCACAATCCGACCAGGAGAAGACGATCCGCCCCGCGCCGCCCGAGGAAAGGCGCTGAGCGCGCGCCACGTGATAAGTGAGCATCGTCGGCGCGATTAATCGTCGGCGGTCACATTTTCGAGACCGGCTTTGGAAATTTCTTCCTCCTCCTCGGGGACCGTGAAGCCACCCTCAGAAACGAGCCGCGCAAAGAGGCCGCCCTTGGCGACCAGCTCGCGGTAGCGACCGCGCTCGATGATGCGTCCTTCCTCGAGCACGAGAATGCGATCGGCATTCGCGACCGTCGAAAGGCGATGGGCGATAATGAAGGTCGTTCGGCCCTTACGTAGCGTATCCAGCGCACGCTTGATCCTGCTTTCGGTCTCGGCGTCGAGCGCGCTCGTCGCTTCGTCGAGGATGAGGATCGGGGCTTCTTTCAAAATCGCGCGCGCGATGGCGATCCGCTGGCGCTCGCCGCCGGACAACGATGCACCTCGCTCGCCAATGACGAACTTGTACCCATCGGGCTTGCGCATAATGAACTCGTGCGCCTCGGCAAGGCGGGCAGCGCGTTCGACCTCCTCATCGGTGGCATTGGGCCGGCCCACGCGAATGTTCTCGGCAATCGTGCGGTTGAACAAACCGGCGTCCTGAAAGACCACCGCGATGGCGCGACGGAGCGTGCCGAGTGACACCTCCGCGATGTTGTTGCCATCGACGAGGATGCGGCCGGAGTCGGGCTCGCGGATTCTCTGCAGCAGCGCAAGCGTGGTGGTCTTGCCCGAACCGGTCGGGCCAACGAGCGCAACGGTCTCGCCAGGCCGAGCGAGGAAGTTGAGGTCAAAGACGCCCTGTGAGCCAGGACCATAGCGGAAAGTGACGTCTTCGAATTTGACCTCGCCGGCAACCGCCACAAGGGGTGGCGCTCCTGGTTTGTCGATCACCGTTTCGCGTGCGTCCATAAGGGCGAAGAATGTGCGCAACGTGGGCGCCTGCTGATTCACGCGAACGATAAAGCCCGATAAATGATCCAGTTTGCCGATCAAGAGAGTCGCGAAGCCGACAAAAGTAACGATCGTGCCGACGCCGATCTCGCCGCGAGACGCGAGCAGCGCCCCCACCAGGAAAATGGCGACCATCGCGATCGTTGCGGCCGAGCGGGTGAGCACCGTCAAAAGACCCCACCACGTCAGGACAGGGTATTGGGCCTCGAGCAGCTCGCCCATCA
Source organism: Hyphomicrobiaceae bacterium (assembly GCA_050250755.1). Taxonomy (GTDB): domain Bacteria; phylum Pseudomonadota; class Alphaproteobacteria; order Rhizobiales; family Hyphomicrobiaceae. The sequence goes on along the minus strand of JBFWOB010000045.1, from coordinate 9,164 downwards.
TGTTGCGCATAGCCTGCATTTCCGCACCGAGGCGGTGATAGCTCTGCACGACCGTGACGTTGCCCAACACGTCACCGACACGTCCGTAGACGTTATTGTGAAACTGCTCGACGACGGCCTGACCGCTGCTCGTCTTCTCAACAACAAACACGTTGAGAAGCACGTAAAGCGCCGCCAGCGCTCCGAGAATGGAAGCCATCCGCCAATCAAGAGCGATGGCAGTCGGCACCAGCCAAAGAATTCCGATCACAGCGGTCAACTGCTCCCGGAGAAACGAGAGCCATAGCCAGAACAAGGCATCCGTGCCCGCCAGAATGGTTCGAACGACCGCGCCTGACCCCTTCCGTGCGTGATAGCTGATCGGCATCGTAATGGCGCGTCCGAAGGCATCGCCCATGGCAGCGAGACGCCGACGATGCGACAATCGATCAGAGGCGACGGCGATCACCACGCTGGCAATGATGCCGATAAAGCCAAGAACGCCCCATAAGGTGATGATGCCGAAGACACTTTTCTGCTCCGACAACGCAGTCACCACCGCGCCATAGAGTTGCTGCTCAACGACCTGGATGATCGCGAGCGCCATGCCCGATACGATCAACGCTCCCGCCAGCCAGCGTTCCGACGCGAGCATGGAGAGGGACCGCACGTAGGTCTGCCACACCCCCATGCGCTCGGGGTCGGGCTTAAGCTCGGCGGGATTGGAGACAGATGTCGTCGTCACGCGTGGTCAATCGCCTCGCTGTCAGGAGCCACCCGTCGATGCCTTGCCGGATCCGCGGCGTGGATGGTTCATACGATCCTTCGCTGCAAACCACGCAAACACAGCCGGCATGAACCAGGGCTGACCGGTATAGAAGGGCACGGCCTTCGGCGGTCGGAAGTCGAGGGCCGATGTGGCGTCAGGATGACCCAAGAGCGTGAGCGCGGCCTTTTTTCCAGCCCAACGTGCCCAAACGACGCCTGATCCGCAGTAGCCTGCGGCATAACGCACGCCGTCCTTGGTGAAGATGCGCGGGATCATGTCGCGATTCATCGCAACGTGGCCGAACCAACTGTGCGTAATGGGCACGCCCTCGAGCACGGGAAAGATGTCGAGCATTGCCCGCCGCAGACTGTCGGTTGGCCACTGAGGATCACCTGCGATGGTCCCATCCCGACCACCGAACAAGATGCGAGTGCCATCCGGTGATGGCCGAAAATAATAGTGCAGCGCCCGCGTCTCGCCCATCATGTAACCCTTTGGGCAGAGTTCCCGCATAAGGTTCTCGGAGATCGGTGCCGTGGCGATGATGCGACTGCGGACCGGCACCATGCGCCGCCGGAGCCACGTGTCGACACGGTCGGTGTAACCGTTAGTCCCGACGATCACATTCGTTGCGTGCACACAGCCGCGGGCGGTCTCGACTTCGAATCCACCGCCATCGGACCGGACACCAAGCACCGGCGTCTCACCGTGGACCGTGGCTCCCGCTTCGAGGGCCAGCCGCAGGATACCGGCGTGAAGCTTCGCCGGATGTAGACCTCCGATGTCCTTCCGGACGAGACCGCCGTGGTAGAAATCGGTGCCAATCGCGTCGCGCTGCTCGGCACGGGAGACCGCATAAGCATCGATGCCAAGCACCTTGCCGAGACGATCCGCTTCACGTGCAAGTCTTTCGTAGTCCTTCTGCTGCGACGCGCCAGTGAAACGGCCGGTCAACTTGAAATCGCAATCGATTTTCTCATCCGCGATGAAGCGAGCAAGATCCTCGCGGGCCAGTTTTCCCTCGCGGTCGATCCCCTCAGCGCGCTCACGTCCGAAGCGGCGCTCGTGCTCGGCAAAGCTGTGACGCAAGCTGCCCGAAGCTATGCCGCCGTTGCGCGTGGATGCCCCCTCGCCGGGACGCAGGCGGTCGAAGACCTGTACACTGCGACCGCCTCGCGCCAACGTGAGGGCCGCCATAAGCCCCGTATATCCAGCGCCAACGACAGCGACGTCACATCGGCTCGCAACTTCCTTCTGCCCAAGGTGCGATGGCGGTGCGGCCTCCCACCAATACGGCTCGTTACGAATCATGGCGCGCTACCTGCCGGCACTAGGGACGGTCGATTCCAGCACTCGACAGCCGGATACTGGCCGCCACTTAGCACTCTAAGCGGGAAATCAGCCGTCCGACAATGGCAGGATAATACCATCGCAAACGGGGAGGGTTGCAGAAGCTCCCTCTCCGTTTCGAAAAGTGCAGATTGAATGGACCGCTCCGGCTATTCGGAAGGTCGCGGCATCGATGGGGCTGATGCCGCTCGTGCGATGGCCCGCGCTATTTGGGCGCGAGGATCATAATCATCTGATTGCGGCCCTCAAATTTGGGCTCATACTCAACCTTAGCAATACCTTCGGTGTCCGACTTTACGCGCTGCAGCACCTGCATGCCAAGGTCGGTATGGGCCATCTCGCGGCCGCGGAAACGCAAGGTGATCTTGACCTTGTCGCCTTCCTCGAAAAACCTGCGCATGGCTTTCAATTTCGTTTCGTAATCATGATCGTCGATCGCGGGGCGCATCTTCACCTCTTTGACCTCGACCACCTTCTGCTTCTTTCGCGCCTCGGCCGCCTTCTTCTGCTCCTGATACTTGAATTTGCCGTAGTCCATAATCTTCGCGACCGGCGGTGTCGCATCAGGAGAAATTTCGACGAGATCGAGCCCCGCGTCGATGGCTTTGCTCAAAGCCTCCAACCGTTGCACGACACCGACGTTCTGACCATTTTCGTCAATTAGGCGGACCTCGCGGACCCGGATCGCCTCGTTGATCCGGGGACCTGTTTGCTCGCGCTCAGGCGCGGCGCGCATTGGACGGCGGATGTTCGCTCTCCGTTAGTTGTTTCAACATCTCAAAGGTGGGGGCTGCGCTCTCGCCAACCCGGTGCGGCGACGCCCGCGATATAGCGGCACCTCGACGCACATTGCACGAATCTGGCACTTGTGCGCGCCAAGTCAAGTCACTCGCGCGTGGTTTGTGCGCATCAGAACGATTCTATTGGGTTGCTGAGGCAGTGCGCCTCGACAAGTCGGTTCCGAGCAGGTCGTCATAGACCTCAAGCGTGGCGCGTTTCATCGTGTCGAGCGTGAAATTGGCGGCGACATGGGCCCGCGCCCGCCTTCCGAGATCGAATCTTTCACTCTCCGTCAGCGCCAAGGCGCGGCCAAGCGCGTGCGCAAGCGCATCGGGATCGCTCGGCGGCACCAGCCAACCGGTCCCCGCGCCGATCCCGTAGGCGGTTGTTGAAATCACCGTTTCTGGCGGGGCGCCTATTTCGGTGGCGATCACAGGACACCGCATGGCCTGAGCTTCGGTCGCAGCACGGCCGAATGCCTCCGGTTCCGTCGACGCAACGACGGCCACGTGAGCCGCCGCGAATGCCGCGGCAACATCGGAGATATGCCCGGGAAAGCGCACGAAATCAGATATGCCCAATGATGCAGCACGCTGAACGAGTTGGTTGCGATAGTCCGTTCGGCCTTGGTCGTCCCCTGCAAAAACAAAGACGATCGAATCAAGGCGACCCTCGGCTGCCAGGCGGCCTGCTGCATCGACGACGATGCTCTGCCCCTTCCATGAGGTGAGCCTGGCTGCGTGCAGCACAACACGCTGTTCAGGGCCGACTTGCCATGCGTCTCGCAGTTTCCGAACGCGCTCGATGGCGATTGCATCGGGGTCGAAAACGCGCATGTCGACGCCGCGATGAATCACGCGAATCCTTTGCGATTCCGTATCATAGCGGCTTTGGATAAGACGTGCCGTATAGCCCGAATTGGCGATTACGCGATCAGCGCTCGCCATCACCCCATTGTAGAGACGTTTCAAGCTGCCCGTCTCGGCGTAAGCGCCATGATACGTGGTGACGAACGGAATGCCGCTTCGACGCGCTGCGAGACGCGCGCTCCAGGCTGGTGCGCGGCTGCGAGCGTGGATCAGATCGACCCGTTCTTCCGCGAAGATCTTCTGAAGCTCGGCTGCATTGCCGAGTATGCGGATGGGATTCTTGGTCGAGGCGGCCATTGCACGAAGCTCACCCCCGACATCGGCGATCCGCTGCGCCATTCTGCCACCCTCCGTCACAACGAGCGCGCGGCCACCAGCGTCAACAATGGCTTCGGCCATCTCGATTGTCGACAGTTC
>JBFWOB010000044.1:0-45061 GCA_050250755.1 Hyphomicrobiaceae bacterium | reverse complement strand
TCACGCCGCTCACAACGCTCATCGTGCAAACGCTCGCCATTGCGGCAGGCTTGCTTCGACCAGTGGCCTTCGACTGGGGCGTGCTGCCGGCAGTTGCCGGGCTGATCGTGGGTGTGCTCTTCGTAATCACAAGCCGTCCGACGGCGCGAAAGATCAGACCAACTCCTGTTGACATGGGGGAGGTGAGCTAGCCGATCATGGGCGTCCGGGAACGATAAAACGGAGGAGCCCCATGTCGGACACCGCTCGCAGCATCCCGCTTCCAAACGCTCTCAGCCTAGCCGATCGCCGCATTGTCGTTACGGGCGCGGCAAGCGGCATCGGGCGGGCCACCGCCAAAACCGCAGCATCGCTCGGTGCAGAGCTCCTGCTGGTCGACCGCGCACCGCTCGCCGCCGTCAAGAGCGAGATCGAGTCATCCGGCACTTCTATCGACACCCTCGAAGGCGACATCACGTCAGACGGCTTTGCGGACCAGATTCTGGCGCGCGGTCCCGTGAACGGGCTCGCTCATTGCGCCGGCATCCTGGGGCGTACGCCGCTGCTCAAAGCCGACAATCCGCGTGAGCGCTTCATGCGAACCATGGACGTCAACGTGCTGGCGCCCATTCTGCTCGGTTCAGCGATGATCGAGCACATGGCTGCGCGCAGCGGCGGCTCGATCGTCATGATCGGATCAGTTGCCGGGCGCACGGGCGGGACCTCGACGGCCACGCCGCTCGACTATTCAGCATCCAAGGGCGCGCTGCACGTGGTCGTTCGTTGGCTTTCACGCAACGCGGTTGGACGCGGCGTGCTGGTGAACGGCGTGGCACCAGGCCCCGTGCAGACAGCCATGACCGCCGGCTCCACGATCAATCCTCAGTCCTTGCCGCGAGGGCGGATGGGGCAGCCAGAGGAAATCGCCTGGATGATCACCATGCTCCTGACGCCCGCCGCATCCTATGTTTCGGGCGCAATTCTCGACTGTAACGGCGGCAGCTACGTCGGGTAGCCCTCCACGGGATCGCGCCATGCCATTTCAGTTCACGGCGCGATCCGGCTTCCTTGTTAGAGCATCACCTGGATGAGGTTTGGCCCGCTACCGTGGAGACCACCGTCGAGCGCCTTGGCCAATCCCTCGCAATCCTCGACGCGGCGCGCCGGTACGCCATGCCCCTTCGCCATAGCCACCCAGTCGATGTCCGGCCGGCCCAGCGTCAGCATATCGACGGCACGTGGTCCCGGATTCTGGACGCCGACGTTGGTCAACTCGCCGCGGAGAATGTTGTAAGAGCCGTTGGCAAAGATCATCACTGTGACGTCAAGGCCTTCTCGCGCCATCGTCCAGAGTGACTGCACCGTATACATGGCACTGCCGTCACCGATCATGGCGAGCACCTTGCGGTCCGGGCAGGCGATCGCAGCGCCGACGGCAACCGGCATGCCGTAGCCGATCGAACCACCGCGATTGTTGATCCAGTCATGCGGCGGTGCGCCTGCGGTTTCCGGGAAGAACTCGCGTCCGGTGGTCACGCTCTCGTCAACGACGATGCAATTTTCCGGCAGGCTGGCGCCGATAATCGATGCAATCTTGTCTGGCGAGAGCGCGCCAGTCGGAATAGCCGGGCGACGCGGCGCCGCGATCCGAGCGGGCGGTGTCGACATGGCATCCAGCTCTATGGCGAGTGCCTCGAGCGCTGCTTCCATGTCCTCGTCCGTACCGGCCAGCTTCGTCGAACGAGCATCCTTCGGCATCAACAGGCTCGGCTTGTCAGGGTAGGCGAAGAACGCAACCGGCTCGCGCGCGCCGACCAATACGAGATTGCCGGCATTCTTCATCACGCCCAGCGCACGGTCCACAACGTAGGGGATGCGCTCGACTTGCACACGTCCCGCGCCACGCTCGAGACGCGTGTTGGCGCCCTCGGTGAGGATGCCGCAACCCGTCTTGGCAGCAATGCGTCCGGCAAGTTCGAGCGGGCGATGGCGGAGGGCGGCACCGCCCATGAGCAACGTCGCCTTCTGGCCGGAACGGAGCATGTCGGCCGCAGCTTTGATGGCCTCCGCCGAAACTTTGGCGGGGGCTTGCCGTGGAGCGGTTTCGGCGATGCCGTCTGCCGGCCCCCAGGCCGTGTCGGCGGGCAGGATGAGCGTCGCGATCTGGCCCGGCGCCTGGCAAGCAGCCTCGATCGCAAGAGCGCCGTCCTTGGCGATGCCGCGTGACGACGGCGACGTCTTCACCCAATGCGACATCGGCCGGGCAACGCCTTCGATATCCGACGTCAGGTGAGCATCGTGAGCGATGTGATAGGTGGCGTGCTCGCCGACGATATTGACGATGCCGGACGATGCCTTCTTCGCGTTGTGGAGGTTGGCCAAGCCATTGGCGAGGCCCGGCCCGAGATGGAGAAGCGTCGAGGCCGGTTTGTCGAGCATGCGATAATAGCCGTCCGCAGCACCTGTCACGACGCCTTCGAACAATCCCAGCACGCAACGCATGCCCGGCACCTTGTCGAGTGCGGCGACGAAGTGCATCTCGGACGTGCCGGGGTTGGTGAAGCACACGTCGACGCCGCCAGCTAACAGGGTGCGGACCAGACTTTCGGCGCCGTTCATGGGCTCTGACATGGGGCGGGTCTCCGTATGTGGGGGCGGACGACGTGCCGCCGATGACTTCAACGTGAATGCTGCCACGTCTTCCGCGCGGGCGTCCACCGGGATGCTGCCGCTGGAGCCCTCAAACGCATGCGCTTCACCCCAAGCCTGCTGGCGTGGGACGACCAAACTGCTAGGTTACACGCCGTGATCCGGCACATCTTGAGAGCCATGGAGACTGCTTCAATGTCCGACATGAAGATCGCCGTGATGGGCGCTGCCGGGAAAATGGGCCGCGAGTTGGTGAAGACCGTGCACGCGGCACCAGGCTGCGTCGTCGCCGGAGCCATAGAGCCTCCCGGATCGAAAGCTCTCGGCCAGGATGTGGGCGTTCTGGCGGGTGTCGGTGAACTCGGCGTGCCAGTGACGTCGGATGCACTCGAGATCATGGCCAAGGTTGACGGTATTCTCGATTTCACAGCCCCCAAAGCGAGCGTCGAGTTCGCAGGTCTCGCAGCCAACGCGCGCATCGTTCACGTGATGGGCACCACGGGGCTGTCGGAGGCGGATGAGGCTGCGGTCAAGGCTGCCGCGCGCCATGCAACAATCATCAAGGCCGGCAACATGAGCCTCGGCGTCAACCTGCTCGTGGCCATCACACGCAAGGTGGCTGAAGCGCTTGATGCGGACTTCGATGTCGAGGTGATCGAGATGCACCACCGGCATAAGGTCGACGCCCCATCAGGCACAGCCCTGATGCTGGGCCAGGCGGCCGCCGACGGGCGTGGCATTCCGCTCAACGAGAACAGCGTCAGGAGTCGCGATGGACATACCGGTGCGCGGCGCCGCGGCGATATCGGATTCGCGACCCTGAGAGGCGGGAACGTCGTCGGCGAGCATTCAGTCGTCTTTGCAGCGGACGGCGAGCGCGTGGTGCTCTCGCACATCGCTACAGATCGGGGAATTTTCTGCCGTGGCGCGATCAAAGCCGCTCTCTGGGGGCGCGGAAAAGGTCCAGGGCTGTTCGCGATGTCCGACGTTCTCGGCATTTGACACGCAGACACGACAACGCCCGTTGAAACGCTATTGGCGTTTCAACGGGCGGCGGCAGGTCAACAGCGATTATTTCGCCGGGATCGGGTCGTCTTCACGACTCAGTTCCCGGATCGCGGCATCAATCTCACGCAACACACGCGCGGGACGACCCGTATGAGGGTCAGCACGCATTCCTTCGCCCGTTGCTGTCATTTCCTGAAGTACATCCCGACGCCACCGTTCCAGAGCCCCGAGCTTCTCTCCTCGCGTCAGCATCACTTCCGCGACAAGCGCCGCGGGATTCTCGAAGGCCTCGCCGGGATTTTGTTTCGCAGCGGACCGCGACAAGCGCGCAATCTCAGCCATGCTCACGTCCTCGTGTTGAACCGCTAGCACAACGCGACCACGTGACGACCGGTTCCCGCTAAAACCGGCAATCGAGCGCGGTGACGTCTCGACGCGCGTCCTGCGATTATGACGTCCCAGAGACTTATCCCCCGGAAAGAACCGCATAATCGGGATGCTCACCGTAACTCACCCGCTACAGAGTTACCGAATTCACCAAATCTGACGTTAAAATTTGTTCATAATACGGTCACGCGGGTTGACGTTGAGCGGTCGTGATCCGTTGGCGGGCATTGGCAATGCACAACTACACCAGCGCTCGCCAACGGGTCGTATGTTACCACTAGGCAGGCGGCTGAGCGATCACGTCCTCATAAGCATGCCGCCGTGTGATCTGCTTGTTGTAGAGGAAGATATCGTTGATCGCTTCCCACGCCTCGCGCGTAATTTCGACATGCGGCGTCCAGTTGCCGAGTGTCTGGTAGGTGGCGATAGTTCGGCTAAGAACCTCCGGCGCCACCCCGGGGAAGAAGGGCGCCTCGACGCGCGCGATCTCGTCTGCAGGTGTCTCCCGCACCCAGGCCCGAGCTTTCCGATACGCGCGCATGAAGCGCTTTGCCTGATCCGTCTTGAGCCAATCCGGACGCGCCGCAAGGCTCGAGAATGCGCACGGACCGATCGCTTTTCCAACCGAAGCAACGATATGGCCGACGTTGTCGTGCTCGAGTTGCTGAGGCGCCGGACCTTGCATCGAGATGAAGTCGCCCTCACCGCGGCGGAACGCAGGGTCCATGTCGTTAGCCCCGAGGTTCAACGGCACGATGTCGCTGTAATCAAGTCCGCTCTTGTGCAGGGCATACTTGAACATATGAAGCGGCTGGCCGCCGACATCGAGAACGACGCGCTTCCCTTTCAGGCTCGACCAATCGAAATTGGGCTGAGGGTCGCGGCCAACAAGGAAAAAACCATCCATCTCGTTGATCTGCGCGAAATGCAGCGCCGGTGGTTTCTGGCCTTTTTCAAGAGGGCCAAGACCCTGGCTCGGCGCCGACTGGGCGACGTGAACGGTGCCCGCCACCAATCCTTCGATAGCCGATTTTCCCGGTGCCGACACAGCGTGGGTCGGCGCGAAGCCTTCATCTTTCAGAAAGCCGCCGGCAATGGTCGCGATGAGGGGGCTATAGAACGCAGAAAAACGCGTGAACTCGATGTGAATGGGCTCAGCCACAGATCAGTCCTTCGGGTCTCGGTCGACGCGCGGCAAGCGCGGCAACGGCTCTGAAACAGGTGGCCAAAGATAAGCTTATGAGACCCTTTGGCAACCTCGCTCGGAAATATCGAGCCGACGCTGCACCTATTCGCCGCGAACGTCCCTGCTCTCGATTCTCGTGACTTTCGAGCCGGACAGTCTAGAATAGGCCGGGTCGTATCGGCCGCCGTCGCGCACGCCTCATGGACATTGTTGAACGCTGCAAAATTTCACAGCAGTGCCGGGTTTGCATTCGAAGCCCTGCTCGTTTCAAGCCATGTAGAGGGGATGGCAACGCGAACGTCCACGCGCTTGTCACTCCCCACCGCGCGCCAGGGCGACCGATCGCTACACAGGAGCATCATACGAGATGAAAGATCGCGAACGTACCCGGACACTGCATATTCCAGGTCAAGAGGAGCCTCGGCAGGGCGCGACGATCAACGACCTGCCGACACAAGTGCGCACCGATTCCTCGAACCTGAAGGTCGGCGTTCTGAAGGTGGTGGCAGGTCCCGGAAAGGGCGAGGAACGCCCGGTTTTCAGCGGCACGAACGAGGTGGGCCGGAGCGACGAGAACAGGATTCCGCTCGACTTCGGGGACAATACGATCTCTCGGCAGCAGCACGCGGTTATCAGCTACGACACGAGCAGAGACGAGTTCCGCATCTTTGACGGTGGCAAACAGAACCCGGTCCATGTGAATGGCGAGCGCCTTTCCGGCGACCGACCGCTGTTCGACGGCGACACGATCAAGATTGGATTGACGACGTTGCGCTTGGCGCTGCCATAGGGCGCGGCAAGACGGACGGCGCGACGGAACGCATGCTCTCGGCGCTATTGCGACAATCATCGCACCGCTGCCTGCGCGGGGGAGCCGAATTACTTTGCGCGGAATTGGGCCTTTCGAATAAGCGTCAGCCCGCAAGCATTGTTCAGGCTATCCGGCACCGACTACATTGGCAGCGCAGATCACGAGTACAGGAGCGTCATGACCACCTTCTCTCCGCGCGAGATTGTATCGGAGCTCGATCGCTATATCGTCGGACAGGCGCCTGCGAAACGCGCCGTTGCCATCGCGCTGCGCAATCGCTGGCGGCGACAGCAGCTTTCGGGGCACCTCAAAGAAGAGGTATTGCCAAAGAACATTCTCATGATCGGGCCAACCGGTTGCGGCAAGACCGAGATCTCACGACGCCTCGCAAAGCTTGCCGGAGCACCGTTCATCAAGGTCGAAGCGACCAAGTTTACCGAGGTCGGATACGTCGGACGCGACGTTGATTCCATCATCCGTGATCTCGTCGAGGTCGGCATCGGCTTGGTGCGCGACGTAAAACGGCGCGAGGTGCGCGCCATGGCCGAGAAAAACGCCGAAGAACGCATCATCGACGCCTTGGTTGGTCCGAATGCCCGGTCCGAAACGCGCGAAAGTTTCCGCCGCCAGCTCAGGTCGAATGAACTCAACGACAAGCAGATCGACATTCAGGTTGCCGAGACAAGCTCCCCTTTCCCGACGTTCGATGTGCCGGGCGGTCAGGTCGGCATGATCAATGTCGGGGAAATGCTGGGCAAGGCGTTCGGCCAGCGCATGAAGACGCGGCGCACGACGGTCGGGCAAAGCTACGAATTGCTGATGGCCCAGGAGAGCGACAAGCTGATCGACCAGGACCAGATCACCGCTGAGGCGATCAAGGCGGTCGAAAACGACGGCATCGTGTTCCTCGACGAGATCGACAAAGTCTGCTCCCGAAGTGACGCCACGGCGCGGGGCGGAGCCGACGTGAGCCGCGAAGGCGTGCAGCGCGATCTGTTGCCGCTGATTGAAGGGACGACTGTTTCGACCAAGTACGGACCAGTGAAGACCGATCACGTGCTGTTCATCGCATCCGGGGCGTTCCACATCGCAAAGCCCTCGGATTTGCTGCCGGAACTCCAGGGACGCTTGCCGATCCGGGTCGAGCTCGCACCGCTTACGAAGGAAGACTTCCGTCGCATTCTGACGGAACCGGAGGCCAGCTTGATCAAGCAGTACATTGCGCTGCTCGCCACCGAGGGCGTTGACCTGAGGTTCAGCGACGACGGTATCGACGCACTTGCCGACATTGCGGTGTCGGTGAATTCGAGCGTGGAGAATATCGGCGCCCGACGACTGCAAACCGTCATGGAGCGCGTGCTGGACGAGGTTTCGTTCGAGGCGTCGGATCGCGGCGGGCAGGAGGTCACGATCGATGGCGATTATGTCCTCCAGCGTGTTGGCGACCTCGCCAAGAATACGGATCTCTCCAAGTACATCCTCTGATCGCACCGCTTGATCCGAACATTCGACGCGTCAAGGCGTGCGCCCGAGACCTTCAGGCCGGATCGCGGGGCGTTCCGGCTCTAGGAGCGGTGGATCGGCGGGCACCGGCTGGGGCGTGACAGGTGCGGGCGCGGCCGACGGCACCGCCTGCATAGCCTCCGGACTTGCCTGTGGCGCCGGCAACGTCGCTGCACCCTCTGCTGGCCTCGTTGCTGGAGCAGGCGGCTTTATCAGTTCCGGTTCAGGGATCGACTTCACGTCAGTCGCTGGCGTCGAAGGGGCTGTATTTTCTCCGAGGCTCGGCACCACTGCGCTCAGCCAACCCGGTTTCAGCGCGGCAATGGCGACGCCACTCGCGAGCAGTAGCAACAGCACGAGAGTGAGGGTGCGGCGCGCGTAAGGTGATCGCGATGCGGGTGCGCTTTCGGCTGGATCGAAGGGCACCGGAGCACCGGGGCGTGTGGCCGACGCAGCGCCAAGAGCCAGCGGCTTTTTTTCCGGGGACTTCGACTGATCGCTCTTCGCACCGACTTCGACTGGCGAGAAGTCATTCTCGTTGATCGCTGCAGCATAATCGAAGTTTGACGTAGCGCGTTGGGTACGCTCCTCGATGACGTCGTCGATCACATCGGCGGTGGCGATCTCTCGTCGCTGCGCCGGCACCGTAGCGAGATCGGCTCGTGACGGCACCAGAACACGCGCAATGACGACTGTGGTGTTGTCCTGGCGCTCGAGTCGCCGGCTGCGCACGCTTTCTAGCAAGGCGGTGGAGAGCTTTATCGCACCGTGCTCGCTCACCTCCTTGACGATGTTTTCGATCTCCGCGTCGGACAAAGTATTGAGCCCGTCGCTGGCAAGCATCAGCACGTCGTCGGGCCTGAGCCGGAAACTTGATTGCGGCAGATCGACGATCTCGAGCTTGCGGCCTGTCAGAGCGGAGACGAGCACCGACTTCACCGCCAGAACCTCGGGGTCGCTTGGCTGATACTGGCCTGACCGGACCATTAGGCCGGCCTGAGAATGGTCCTCGTTCAGCTTGTGCAACCGGCCATCCCGCCAGATGTAGAGATGGCTATCGCCTACGCTGACCCAGTTCAGTTCGCCATTCGACACCACCGCGGCAACGACTGTGCTTGCCATGCCGCGATAGCCATGAGCCGGATCGACACCCTCGGCAATGCGTGCATTGGCGAAGTCGAGCGCTTCACGCAGCGCCTGGCGACGCGTGCTGGGATTGGCAAAACGGCCCGCGGCACCCGCTTCCTTGAATGCCGCGACGACGATGCGCGACGCCTCGGCTCCGCTTTCGTGACCGCCAAGACCATCCGCAAGGACAAGCAATGCACCCCCGGCAAACGGCAACGCCGCCGCGAGATCCTGCTGCTGTTCGCGGGCACCAATGTATTCGGCGGTCGCAAGATCAAGCTGCATCAGATGCGACTTTCGACTGACTTGCAGCGGACAGGATGTGATCGACTGAAGGTCGAGCCGGCACATGCGCGTCGACATGCCAACAGTTGCAGTACGATGTCAGGCACCTTCAATTCTGTGGTCATGGCCGCGCAGGCTCCATACCCCGCTGAATCTGAAGCGCCGACGTTAGGACAAGTATTGCGAGAATAGCGAGGCTACAGCCCATAACCGGCAGAAAATACGGATCTTTCTGGACTGAGCGCATCGACAGCAAGATCAGGATGGCAGCCGCGGCTAGGTGCAACAGCGCGAGACACAGCAGCGTCACCGGAACCCATCGTCCCAGTTGGCGCGCAGCGAAGAGGACGGCCACCAGCGCTAGAACAGCGGAAATCTGCCAAAAAAAGAACGGCAGCCAATAGATTGCGACCGCAATCGCGGACGTAACAGCCGCGCTCGTTGCGACCCGCCTTATGTCGTGATGGCCGACGCGCACGAGAGCCACGGTTCGCTCGATGACCGCCCCGATCACGCCAGCGCAGACGAGCATTACCGCCGCCAATCCAGCCGGATGCTCCATGCCGCCGATCCCCGAGAAGGAGAAAGCCGCGATGCCTGCCATCACGATTGCGGTGATCGAGACAACCCGGCCTGTTGCCTCGGGATAACTCGAGCCATCCTGCGCACGCGCCGCAATGACATCCGCGCTGTCTGCAAATGGCCTCGGGGTTGACGCGACATCGGGGGGCACCCTGGGCCGCGCTGAGGCGGCAAGAGTGAACACACCGGAAGAAGTCGCGGTCGCAGCAGCCTGCCGGTGATCTCCAAGGCCCGCGTCGAGAGATCGGGCAACCGCCAATTCCGACTCCCGGAGGCCGATGTCGTCATCGTGGAGAATGGCTCTGAATGCCTCGATCGTCTGCGGCCGGTCCTTGGGCTTCAGCGCGAGACCAGCATTGAGCGCGGCAAAGAACGAAGCCCGATACGCATCGCGGTGCGAAAAAGCGGCCTGCTTCTCGACCGGCAAAAGTGTGTCGTTCAGTTGCCGCTTCGAAGCCTCGTCCGGCGATTTGCCCATCAGCGCCGCATAGATGGTTGCGGACAGCGCATAAATATCACTCCAAGCGCCCTGCAGCTTGGTATCGAGCATATACTGCTCTGGCGGAGAAAACCCGTGCTTCACGATCGCGCCAATGGTGTGACTGTGCTCACGCACGAAATGGCGCGCCGCGCCGAAATCGATCAGCACCGGTTTCCCATTCGAGCGAATGATAATGTTGTCGGGTGCAATGTCGCGATGGAACATGCCCTTCGCGTGCACCACTTCGAGCGCCGACAAGAGCGGATCGAGAATAGCATCCAGCTCATGCTGGCTCGGACGATGCCCGAGCGACCGCAGCCAACTCTTGAGGCTCTGACCTTCCTCGAACTCGAGCACCATGTATGCGGTATTGAATTGTTCAAAGAGATTAAGCACGCGAACAATGTGCTCGTGGCGAAACTTCGCCAGGGTTCGTGCCTCGTCCAGAAAATGCCGCTTGCCTTGCTCGAAGAAGTTCTGGTCGTTACCGCGCGTTGAGGAGCGAATGGTCGCCGAGCCTTCCCGATAAGCGAACTCGACTGGAAAATATTCCTTAATTGCCACATCGCGGTCGAACCGGAGATCTCGGGCAAGGTAGGTTATGCCAAATCCCCCTGGGCCAAGGACGGTGTCGATCCTGTATTGATCGCTACCGTTGCCAAGAATAGTATTGGTCGGCAGAGGCTGGCGACCCACGCTTACGCTCCGTTCAATATGACGGCCCACGGCGGATAAAGTATAGTTGGCGGGCTTTGAATGGCAATCTGCAAACGGCGTTCACTTAATCGCGAGATTGTCTTTCACTCCAATTGCGAAGTACCCTAATCGTACGCGATGGAGCACCATGTTCGGGCGATTGCCGGCCGACAGCAGCTCCGAGGCCGGCGGGAGAGCCTCCGGGGGATGCTTGTGTCGGCAAGTACTGCAGTGTCAACGGTTCCTGGTCATTGGACGAGACAATGAAGCATCCCACACGCAATCCTTCCGACGGCATCAATCGTCGCGAGGCTGCCGACGAGGCAACCATCATCATTGGAGCCGAGGAGACCAGCCAAGAGTCGGCATTTGCGTCGCGTACCGTTCCCGAGCCTGAGCCCTTTGCAAAGTCCATTCCCGCCGACCCCGGCCACACGCGCATCCTGCGGCCAGTCGGAGTCGAGGTTGACGTTCGCAATGATCCCGTCGTCGGCTGGCTCGTGGTCCTCGATGGCCCCGGAAAGGGCAACTTCCGGCCCATCTATAGCGGCTCCAACACCATCGGCCGCTCCGCAGGACAACGCATCCCGATCGATTTCGGCGACGATGCCATTTCGAGCGAGAAACAAGCGTTCCTCGTCTACGACGGCCGCAAACGCCAGTTTCAACTGGTGCCCAATCTCGAACGTCCCAATCTCGTGCATTTGAACGACTCGGCATTGCTCGCAAATGGCGAACTCAGCCCACACGACAAGATCACGATGGGGCGGACAACGCTCCTCTTCGTTCCGCTCTGCGGCCCGGAATTCGATTGGGCTGACGCGAAGTAAACGGCAAAGCAGATAACTGCAGGGTGCAATTCGACAGGCGGCGCTTTTATAGAGAGCCGCCCAACTTTTTTGAATGCTTGAAAACAAGAAAGGCTCGCATCCTCGCGGGCCTTTCTTGTTTTAGGAAGTCCGAACAACGGTCCAAGCACCGTTGCGGAACCTTGCAGCGGTTTCTACGCGGAAACGAAAACCGGCAGAACGATATCCTTGGTGGCTGCCTCGAAAGCCACTTTGACCGGCAAACCCAATTTGAGAGTGCTGGCGTCGGCGGCCTTCAACTGAGCCTGCATACGAACGCCCTCATCGAGATCGACTGTGACGAGGGTGTATGGCAGTTCAGGCTTGAACCCGGGATGAAAGGCGTGGTGCGAAATCGTCCACGAATGGACCTTCCCTGTGCCCTTGGCTTCGGACCAGCGATAGTCCATCGAGTAGCATTCAGGACAGACCGGCCGTGGGTAGTGGCGAATCTTGCCGCAACTGGAGCAGCACTGAAACAGCAGCTTGCCGTCTTTCAGACCCTCCCAGAAAGGTGCGGTATCGGGCGTTGGATCAGGAGTGGGCTTCAAATAGTCTTGCGTATCCATTGTCTCTTAGCCCCTACGCGCGCGCCATAATGGCGACCGAGCCGTCGCCCATATCGCCGTAGCCGGTCACAAGGCCGACCTCGGCATCCTTCACTTGCGCCTGTCCGGCCTCGCCCCGCAACTGACGTGCCAGCTCGACCACATGATTGAAGCCTGCCATATGGGCTTGGCTGAGCAGGCCACCGTGCGTGTTGATCGGCAGTTTGCCATCGAGGCGGATCGCGCCCGAGGCCACGAATGGTCCGCCTTCACCCTTCTTGCAGAAGCCCAAATCCTCAAGCTGGCAGAGGACGATGTAGGTGAAACAGTCGTAAACCTCGGCCACGTCGATGTCGTTGTGCGTAACACCTGCCATGGCGAACGCCTTTGGCGCCGCCTTGGCGAGCCCGAGACGCGTCATGTCGGGTCGCTGGGTGATGGCCGATGGCGAATCCGGGTGACCTTCGGCCACGCCGAGCACCTGGATGACCGGCTTGGCGCAATCCTTCGCGCGCTCCGCCGACGAGACGATAAATGCGCAGGCGCCATCGCTTTCCAGGCTGCAATCGAACAAACGCAGCGGATCCGAAATGATGCGCGAGTTCTGATGATCCTCGATCGTCAGCGGCTTCGTCATCATGGAGTTGCCGTTGAGGATCGCGTTATGGCGGGTCGAAACCGCAATTTCGGCGAGCTGCCGGCTGGTGGTGCCATAGAGCTCCATGTGCCGCCGCGCCATCGGCGCATAGAGCTGAGCCGGTGCGATAGCCCCGAGTGGCATCTCGAACTCGCCGATGAGACGGAACTGCGGCATCTCGCGCACCCGCGAGCCGATGCGACCGCCAACGCCCGACGAACCATTGCGTCCGATCGGGATGAGAACATGGTTGCAGATGCCGGCCGCCACAGCCGCCGCTGCGCACTGAATGGAGGCAACGGCGCTGGCGCCGCCCAGCGGTGTCACCGCCGAGAACCGCAGGTCAGAAATGCCGAAGTTCGTGATGAAGTCTTCTGCCACGACGGCCATGCTGCCGTAGGCGACAACACCGTCGATATCCTTTGGATCGAGGCCCGCGTCGCGAATGGCCGCGAGCGAGGCTTCCATCTGCAGCGTCGTTACGCTCCTGCCGGATTGACGAGAGTAGCGCGTATCGCCCACTCCCGTAATGGCGGCCTTCCCCTTGAGCGACATGGTGAGATCTCTCCCCTGGTCGAATTGCTATCGACGCAAGGGTGACGCATCACAGGACAGGCGGCAACTTCTTCAATCCAGAGTGCCACCAGGTCAGCGAACATCGCTGACCTGTGCTCGAAGGACCGAGCGGCGAGGCTAAACCTCGTCCTCGTCACCGCCGCCGCCACCGATGATGGAGGTCACGTCCCCACCGCCGTCCTCTTCTTCTTCGAGGAAGGTATCGTCCTCGGCGTCCGCAAGCGGTTCGTCACCGCCCTCGACATCGACAAGCGCGTCTTCGCTCTCGACCTCGACCTCCGCTGCAGAACCGAGAGCCGGCGCGGGCTCGGGCTTGCGAACGGGACGACGCTCTTCGCGCTCGGGCTCGGCCGGCCCGCGGGCGATGACATAGGTAGTTCCACAGATGGGGCAAATGATTGGATCGCGCCCGAGATCATAGAAGCGGGAACCGCACGACCCGCTTTGGCAGGTCCGCTTGGTGCCGCGTGCCGCTTTGTCGGCCATGGCAAACCTCGACGAGGTTGGAAGAAAAGTGCGGTGCTATCGCATGCGCGTGTCGATCATGTCAAAGACAAGGCGCGTCGTGCGGGCAGCACACCAATGTACTGCAGCGGTCACCCACGTTGACAGCCGCTTGGGACGCCGTGTCTATGGCATTCACTGCTCAAGTCAAGCGCCCAACGCGTCCGAGGCAAATCGTGAGCCACAGTCTGCCGAAACCCACCGCCGCCCATCGTTCCGGTCCTCTTTCCGGGCGAGTGCAAGTTCCCGGAGATAAATCCATCTCGCACCGCGCGCTGATGCTCGGCGCGCTCGCCGCCGGTACGACGCGAATAACGGGACTGCTCGAAGCCGAAGATGTGCTCAACACCGCCACCTCCATTGCAGCGCTCGGAGCCGCTGTCGAGCGCCTGAAGGACGGCAGCTACGAGGTTCGCGGGCGCGGAGTCGGCGGCTTGTCTCAGCCGGTTCGCGCACTCGACTTCGGCAACTCCGGGACAGGTTGCCGCCTGATGATGGGTGTGCTTGCCGGGCACGACATCGAGGTTCAGCTCATCGGAGATGCGTCCCTATCGCGTCGACCGATGCGGCGCGTATTGACGCCGCTCCGGCAGATGGGCCTGACGGTCCGCGAGGATCGCGAGACGCTGCCATTGACGATCCGCGGCACGTCCAGCCTGATCCCGATCGAGTATGCGACGCCGGTGCCGTCGGCGCAGGTCAAATCGGCGATCCTGTTCGCAGGCCTTGGCGCGACGGGCGAGACGACTGTGCTCGAGCGCGAAGCGACGCGCGATCACACCGAGCGCATGCTGCGTTATTTCGGCGCCGAGGTTCGTACAAGCGAGCGCGACGGCCGGCACGCGATCACCGTGGTTGGAGATGCCGAGCTCGAGGGGCGACCGGTGGTGGTGCCGGCGGATCCATCGTCAGCGGCGTTTCTAGCCGCCGCAGCAGCGATCGTCCCCGGCTCGGAGGTCACGATCGATGGCGTTCTCGTCAACGAGACCCGGACCGGCTTCTACACCACGCTGCAGGAGATGGGCGCGGATGTTGCGTTCATGGACCTGCGCGAGGAGAACGGCGAGCCAATCGCCGACATCCGAGTTCGTTACCGACCGCTGAAGGGGGTGACCGTACCGGCTGGGCGGGCGCCCTCAATGATCGACGAGTATCCGGTACTTTCCGCGGTGGCTGCATTTGCCAACGGCGAAACGCGGATGGAAGGGCTGGCGGAGCTGAAGGTCAAAGAGAGCGACCGCCTGTCAGCAACGGCCGACGGTCTCATCGCCAACGGTGTCGACGCGCGGGTCGAGGGAGACACGCTGATCGTAGGTGGACGCGGCGCAGCACGTGGCGGCGGCACGGTGGTCACGCATATGGATCATCGCATCGCGATGGCATTCCTCATCCTCGGCCTCGGCTCGGATCGGCCCGTCACAGTCGATGACATCACGTTCGTTGCGACGAGTTTTCCCGCTTTCACCGGCCTCATGACTGGGCTCGGCGCCAAGCTCGAGCCCATGTGAGGGCTTGAGCGCAGCGCCTCAAGCGCCGCGCGGCGCCTCTCGGCCGGTGCGAATGCGCGCAAGCGCAGCCGCCGGATCGAGACGCCCATCATAGAGTGCCCGCCCGGTGATCGCTCCTTCCAGGCGTTCGTTCTCGGGCAAGAGCAGCGCCTCGACATCGGCCATGGAGGCCAAGCCACCGGAAGCGATGACGGGAATTGACGTTTCGGCCGCCAATGCCGCCGTCGCGGGCAGATTGAGGCCCTTCAAGACGCCATCACGCTCGATGTCGGTGTAGATGATGGCCGCGACACCTGCATCCTCGAAGCGGCGAGCGAGCTCGGCCGCGGTTAGCTCGGACGTTTCGGCCCAGCCTTGCACCGCGACCTTGCCACCCTTGGCATCGATACCGACCGCCACCTGACCCGGGAATGCCTTGGCGGCCTGCTTGACGAGATCCGGATCGCGCACAGCCGCCGTTCCGAGAATGACGCGACGTACGCCTTTCGACAGCCATGCCTCGACGGTTGCCACGTCACGGATGCCGCCACCAAGTTGCACAGGCATGCGCACCGCGGCGAGGATTGCCTCGACTGCGGCCCCATTCACGGGCTTTCCGGCGAAAGCACCATTGAGATCAACGATATGAAGATACTCAAACCCCTGCTGCTCGAAGGTGCAGGCCTGGGCAGCCGGGTCGTCATTGAAGACGGTCGCCTCGCTCATCTCGCCGAGCTTCAGGCGCACGCATTGACCATCTTTGAGATCAATCGCGGGGAAGAGAATCATGATGGCTCCTGCTGCGGCCCGCCAATCGGCCACAAAGCACATGGCGAGGTCACGAGATTGCTGTATTTTCCGGCCATCAATGGAACGAAAGGGGAATAGAGGTCAAGCGTGCTCGACAGTATCGATGAGTTTGAGGATCTGTCACGGGCAGACGCGCGACCGCGGGCCTTGACGGAAGCAGACGCCATAGAGATCTGGATCGCGCGGTGGCTTCGTGTGCGCCCCAAGAGCCTTGTACAGCGCTATGGCTGCGATCCACGACGCCTGTACGAGATCTGGTGGGGCGAACGCTTTCCGGGTTCACGCACCAAAGCGGAGACGCTGTTCCGGACGCGCTATCCCGGCTTCGTCGAGCGAACGAGCTTCGGCTACAAGCGCATTCCGGCAGTGGCCTGCAAGTCCGAGGGACAGCGGCAACTGAAGTTGTTCGATTAAACAGTCAGCGCAGGCACAGAACCATATTTGCCGCCGGACCAGCTCGCAACGATAGCGCCGCTTGCGCCTGACACATATGCTTTCCCGCATACTGGCGATGTGGAGATGCGACATGCGTTACGGCTTCTATCTTCCAACCCGCGGCCCACTGGCGAACCGAAGCGATCTTTCGGCCATTCTCGCAACCGCCGAGCGGCTGGGATTCGCATCGACGATGGTTGCGGATCACATCATCCTGCCAACGCGCATCGAGTCCGCGTATCCCTATACGGTGAAAGGGAATTTTGTCAGCGAAAGCGAATGCTTCGAGCAGCTTTCCTTGATGGCATTCGTCGCCGGCCGCACGGAAAAACTACGCATTGTCTCGAGCGTGATGATCGTCCCGCATCGGAACCCGGTCTTCAACGCCAAGGCGCTCGCGACGATTGATGCACTCTCGGGCGGACGACTGACGGTCGGCGTCGGGGTTGGCTGGCTGGCGGAGGAGTTTCGCGCACTCGGCGCCGCAGACTTCAAGCAGCGCGGTGCCGTTACCGACGAATATATCGACATCTTCCGCAAACTCTGGACAGGCAAGCCAGTCGCCTACAACGGCAAGTTCTACAGTTTCGACGAAGTGGTTTGCGATCCAAAGCCCCTGCAAGCAGGCGGACCGCCAATCTGGATCGGTGGTCATTCAGGGCCTGCCATACGCCGCGTCGCCCGCCTTGGCGATGGATGGCATCCCGTAGGCGCAACCGCAGCTTCCCCATTGCCACCCGAAGAGATGCGCGAGAAGCTCGGTGAGATCGAGCGCATGATGACCGCTGCCGGCCGCGACTTCAGCAAACTGCAGGTCAGCTACAAGGCCCCCATCTACGATGGTGGGGTACCGCCGAAGGGCGAAGCGCGTCGCCTGTTCACCGGCGGGGCTGATGCTGCGCGCGCAGACATCGCAGCATTCGAGGCGATTGGCGTGCACGAGCTGGTCTTCGACTTTCGGGCATCATCGCTCGCGGAGTGTCTCGACCGCATGGAGAAGTTCAGCGAAGACGTCATCCGCGCCGCATAACGGAATCGCCTGCGCACTATCTGCCCCGTAGAAGTACATCAGCCGCAAGACGGCCTGCGCCGGTCGCTTGCGAAAGAAGCCGACGCCAATCCACGCCACGCTTGGCGCTGGCGATGCGGCGCAGGAGCTGCGCGCTCTTGGCTTCGGGCAGCGCCTCGGCCAGTTCGGCCCAGACGAGATCCACATTGTAATAGCCGCGCTCTGTCGAGAGACAGACAGGCACGATCCTGCCGACGGGTCGCCCAAGATCGCCTGCAGCCGCATCGATTGCATCGCGGATCGATTGCGCCTTTGGACTATCCGGTTCCGCAACATTGTAAGGCGGGCGCCATTCTTGAAATGGGCGCAGACGATCGATGTGGGTCAGCACGACGACGATCGGTGGTGCTGATCGGTGGGGATGGGCAGCAAAGTGCGCCTGGATGGCCACTAGCCCAGCTCGATCCAGCTCTCGATCCGGGCGATCCGCAGCGGCGACCCAGATGACGAGATCACACTCGGCCGCCTTCTCGACAAGAGCGCGGTGATCCTCGATGCGCTGGAGCCCGGGACTGTCGACGAGAAGCACGGGCGGCATACCCTCGCGCTGCACCTCGTAGCCCGTGAACGTCTTTGTCTGGGGCAGCGCGTCGGTAGCGGCTTGCACCTCCTCGGCCAGACCATTGATGAGGCTCGACTTGCCGGATCCCGAGCGGCCAGCAATTAGGAAGCGCAGCGGCGCATGACTGTCGACCGTTGCCCCCGGCGAGGCGCCAAAGCTCTCCGTTTCAGACGCAGGAACCGCAAGACGACCGCTGTAGAGATCAATGGCGGCCCGACCGACCTCACGGACATAGGCGCCGGCGAGACGTCGGGCGAGTTCTTCGCGAAGGCCCTCGTACATCGTCTTGCTGAGGCGCTCGCGGATCTCCTGGGTGGCGGCCGCGATGGGATTCATGAGGCGGATGACACGCCAGATATCGTAGGCCGTATTTGCGACGTCGATCAGGCCGCGCCACTTGTATAGGCGGATCACCTGGCCAACCGTCAGCCGATCGCCAAGCGGCACGTTCTCGACCACGAGCGGACGAAGCCGCTGGCTTACGCGCTCCAACAGGGTCAGCGCCTCGGGCACCGTAAACGACCACACCGGGTCAGCCACATCGGGGTGCATATGGTGGGCGACGGCCTCAATCGTCTCGACGCCAAGCGCCGTGAGCGATTCGTAATCGACGATCCGCTGTGGATTGACCTCACGCGCGAGGCGCTCGACGGTTTCACGCGCCGCCTGTTCGCGGGGCGAGCCAGCAAGCTGTCCCGCATCGGCATGGGCTTTTTCGACAGCCTCCAATTCGGTGCGCCAACGATGCAACAGCCACGTCCGCACAGCGAATGCCGCAAGCGAAATCACCAGCGCGGCTGCGAACCAGTAGAGCACCAGTCCCTTCTGCCACAGCCACAGCCAGCCGAACGGCAAAAGAGCCAACAACGGCAAGCCGGCTCCGATGGCGATGGCTGCAAGGCCGATGTACGAGCGGATGCTATCGCGCCTCATCAGCGCTTGCTCCCGTCGCCGCTGCCGGATCGGGTTTGGCCGTAGCGCCGAAACCGCGCTCACGTGCCATGCCGAACGCCTTCTCGAGGGCTTCGCGATAAGCGCGTGCAACGGCCTCCGGATCGTGCTCGCCGTGCTCCCGGCGGGACAGAAAAACGAGCGCTGCCCGACCCAGAGCATAGGTCGTCGCAAAACTCGTCGCGGCAGCGGCGGCCGATCCGACGGTCTGGCCGTAAACGGGCACGAGCTTGACGAGCTGGCGAATACCGAAACCAGCCGCGAGCCGGGTCAGAATGGAGACGCCGAGACAACCGCCGAACTCGGTCAGAGCCCGTCTGTCCCACGCAACGCCATGCTGTCTGGCTAAGGCATGCAGCAATCGTGCTTGCACACCCGGCACCGCAACGGCGCCGGCAATCGGAACGGCATCGGCAGCGGCCGCCGCCGCTGCATGTCCGAGAATGAGCGGATTTGCGCGTCGCGCGACCCGCTCGCGTGTGGACGCGCGCATTTCCGACACCATCGAGCCGATACTGCGAGGTGCTGCGTCGACAACCGCCGCCAGCAGAGCCTCCAGCCCATAAAGCCGAGGCTCGAAACCATCATCGGCTCGAGTGAAATCAATCGGAACGAAGAGAATGGGTCCCGTGCCGGCGATAGCACCGAACATCCGCTGCTGGTGGGCGAGGCTCCGGGCGAGAGGTATCGGCACATCCGGCGACGTTATAGCCGCGCCAGCGAAGGGATAGGGCAAAGGATGCCCCTGTCCAGGAGCGTACGCATCGTGCAGGCATGTCTGCGCGACGACGATAGGCCAGTCGGGATGGCGGTGGCGCACCGCCGTCACGGCATCGATCACCGCCTGCTGCTGGTGGTCCATTGCTCGCGCAACGATCAGCAGGAGATGCGCCTTCTCCTCGGAGACCGAGAGGTCCTCGCGCGGATCGTATCCGACCTCACCCAACCCGCGCGTATCGAGAAAGCGAACGATAGGGGCCTCGGCGGGGAAATCGAATACCCGGGCGGTGCGAGTGCACGGGCGAAAACCGGAGCCGACCTCCGCCTCGGAGGCACCGGTCACGGCTTGTACGATCGAGCTCTTGCCGGACTGTACCTTGCCCACAAGCCAGATCACAGGCGCCTCCGCTGCCGCCTTCTCGGCAACAGCATCGGGCGCAACATCGGCCTCGCGACTCTCGACGAGCCGCGCCCACGCTTCGGCAAGCCGTCCAGGCAAGGCGCGCGCGCTAAGAATTGAACTCAGGGCCATCGGATAGGTCCGCATTCGATACGGGTCACCATGGTGACGCCTGCCACCGCTAAACCCGGCGAATGCCGCGGGGTTGCGACCTCTTTCCCGATGATATGGGGGCTAACTTGGAGTCGCGCAAACAGGATTGCACCGTGGACGTTCGTAGGTGTCGTTCTCATGCAGCAATGCAATCACAAAGCAGAACATTGATTGAACATTTGCGAGAATCACGGCATGTTCTTCCTATGTTCACGCGATGCTGCCCCCAGCATTACATGAAACAAGCCCCTCGCCGCCCACGAGAGATACCTCATGCCGCGCACGCTCTTGATCGCCTACGATCTCCCTCAGTCTACTTCATCCCACTCCCAGATCGCCGAATTGCTGATGACGATCGGCGAAGCCTGGGCGCGCCCGCTCGACACCGTATGGATGATACGGACAAGCCTTTCCGCCGAGGCCGTGGAAGGAAAGCTCGCACCTCTGCTTGGCGCTGAGGATGGACTTATGGTGCAGGAAGCACGCCGCGAGGCGACGTTTGCGAATACCAGCCTGCGCTGGTTCAAACCGCGCCGACAGACAGCGCTCGCCGCCCTCGATATGGCTGCCGTGGTGGCTTTCAAGGACATTCAATCCGATTGCTCCGAACCTATGTCCCGAGCCGCCTGAAACGACCTTCTTCGTTGCGTACTCCCTCGTCGCCCCACCAGCGCCCGGTCCCCCAAGACCGGGCGCTGTTGCATTCACGCTTTCCCAATCAGTTCAACTTGATCGAGCCAAACAGCCGAATGGTTCGACCAGGCTGCAGTACCTCGTCCTTTTTGAAGGAGACGTGATTGCGGATGTCGTCGTCGAGCAGGTTCTCACCGCGCAGGCCGATCGTCATCTCAGTCGGGTCGCCTACGACGGCTGTCGTCTTGAAGGTGTAGGCGAGTTCGGCATTGAGCATCGTGTAGCCGTTCGTCGGCGTATCCCGCACGTCGAGAGCGAAGACGTCGTTCTGACGGAAGGCATGCAGGCCCGACAGGCTCGCCCGCCATGCGAGATCGCGATAGTAGAGCCCTGCTCCAAGACGATGCGGCGGAATGCGAGGAACATTGTCGCCGCCTTCAAAACGTGCCCGCACGAAATCGTACTGTCCCGAAACGCCCCAGATGCCTCGTCCGACGCGGCCGACATCCAGTTCGCCACCGAGTTCGGCGCCCGTGAACCGTGCATCGCGTTGCGCAAACACGAGTTCATCCAACTCTTCGCCCGTGCCGCATGTATCCAGCGTGTCGTCGCACTTCCGGCCGGTGAAGCTCTTGAAGATAAAACCGTCATAGACTGTGTGAAAGACACTGGCATCGAAACGGAAGGCGCCTTTTGCACGCTTGAAGCCCAGCTCGATCGTATTGGCTTTCTCAACACCAAGATCGGGGTTTCCGATCTCGAAGGTGCCTGTCGCCTCGTGCACCCCCTTGGAATAAAGCTCGCCGAGGTCAGGTGCGCGCTCCGTATGCTGGGCCGTCAGACGGGCGACGACGCCAAGCGGCAACTCGTAGAGCATGCCTAGACTGCCGCTCACTGGTGTGAAATCGCGTGAGAACTTTTCAGGGTCTGTCGCCACGAGCGGGTTCTCGACACCGGTGCCCTCGGAAGCGCTTCCTTCAATGCGACCCGCGGCCTGCAACCTCAGCCTGCGTGTAACCTCCAGTTCCTCGAACAGAAAGCCGGCGATCATGGATTGTGTCGCAACAGGATCAAGGAGGCCATCCACCGGCTCCTCTACACCGAATCCACGCATGCGCTTATCGCCCCACTGAATGCCCGCCGCACCGTGAAACTCACCGAAAGAAGTACGCACCGGCATGTGCTGCACTTCGGCACGAGCCTCGCGCTCGCGATTGGTGAAGCGGGTTCCAATCATATCGCCGCTGAGCATCTCCTCGACGTGATCATGGTCGTGGTCGTGGTCATGTTCGTCTTGATCGCCGTGCCCATGAGCACCGGCACGCACGACCTCGTTGTGGCCGTAGCGCGATGACCCGAGCCACAGCCGGATCGCCTCGATGCCATGGTCCCGCACCCGCCATTCGCCCTTTGCCGTTAGTTTGTCCTGAAGCAAATCTATGCGCGGCTTGGCCTCCTCCGCCTCCTCGCCCGGAATGCCGTAGAGGCTCTGGTATCGGGTCCAGGCAACACCGAAGAAGCCATCCGCCCAAATCCACGAGCCACCGAGAGAAACGCCTTTCGCATCGACAAAGGTGTTGGCCTGGGTCCCATGCGGCGTATCGTAGTCGAAGGTCCGACGCTTGAAGGCATCGACATGCACGGCGACATTGCCTGCACCCGACGTCACCTGAAACGCGCCGTCCCGGCCCAGGTCGCCCGAGCTCAATCCGCCCTTCAATTCCGCCGAATAGCCGCGAGGCGGGATGAACATGGGGATTCGATTGTTCTCGACGGAGACGACGCCACCGATCGCTTGCGATCCATAACGCAACGTCGCTGGCCCACGCACGACCTCGACGCGCTCGGCCGCGAACGGGTCGATCGGCACGCCATGATCTTCTGACAGCGCCGCTACGTCAGCCGTGCCAATGCCGTTCTCCTGGATGCGGACACGATAGGTATCGAGGCCTCGTATGACCGGGCGGTTCGATCCGGGCGAGAAAGTCGAGCTGGTGATACCCGGCCTCAACGCGAGCGTATCGGCGATGGTGGGACCGGGACTGGCGAGCAGATC
This sequence comes from Hyphomicrobiaceae bacterium, assembly GCA_050250755.1. Lineage (GTDB taxonomy): Bacteria > Pseudomonadota > Alphaproteobacteria > Rhizobiales > Hyphomicrobiaceae. The sequence continues at coordinate 21,977 of JBFWOB010000044.1, read as the reverse complement.
CCGTTCGGTCACCACCGTTATTGCGGCGAAGGCATCGTCAACGACGACCAGCGATCCCGGCAGAGGGACCTCATCGAGGGGTGGAGCCGAAACTGCGGCCGGCGTCGGCGAGGGCGTGGGGGTACCCCTTGGGCGCGATTGCACCTCTTTCGCTGCGCGAGCCGGAGGAGACTTGCGGATCGGCTTCGTGACCGGGCTTGGCGTCGTGACCTCGATCCCAGGCAACTGCGTTTGCGCATTGGCTTGAGATACGAGCGCGCAACCAATAGCGGCCGCAAGCGCCGCTCCCTTTATCCGCGCGGCCGGCGGTTTAACGACAAATCGTCCGCTCATGAGGTTCCTCAGAATCGAAATGTTATATCGTAACAATTTCGATTGACTGCTGAAGACACAAGCACTCACGGTGCGCTTAGCCTGAAACAGCGGCACAGCGTGATATTATAGCAACATTATAGCATAGCCTACGGCAGCTCCCTCCGCACTCGCGCGCAGCGGCTCCTTAGCCGTTCATGCCATCCATAGGAGCCAATCGCAGCGGCTCAGGGCTTCCAGGCCAGGAAGTTGGCGATCAATCCCAAACCGAGGCGCTGACTTTTCTCCGGATGGAACTGCGTGCCCGCGACGTTGTCTTTCGCCACCATCGCCGTCACCGCGCCACCGTATTCCGTCTCGGCGACAATCACCCCACGACTGGCAGGCACCAAATGGTAGGAGTGCACGAAATAAGCGTGCAGGCCGCCCGGACCGGTCGGCAAACCTTCGAGCAGCGGGTGGGGACGCTGAGCCTTCAGCGTGTTCCATCCCATGTGCGGGATCTTCAGGTCCTTGTCAGATGGCTCGAGAACCCTGACCTCGCCCTCGATCCAGCCAAGACCATTCGTTACCTTGTGCTCGAGCCCGCGGGTCGCGAGCAACTGCTGGCCGACGCAAATGCCGAGAAACGGGCGTCCCTTCCTGCGCACGACTGTTTCGAGGGCCTCGCTCATTCCCTCCACGGCGTCGAGCCCTCGCTTGCAGTCCGCGAAGGCTCCGACCCCAGGGAGCACGATGCGATCGGCAGCCAGCACCGCGTCGGCCTTTGACGAGACCTCGATCACGGCGTCGCTGCCGCTTTCGCGGGCGGCCCGCTCGAACGCCTTGGAAGCCGAATGCAAATTTCCCGAGCCGTAGTCGATGATAATCACGCGCTGCATGCGGCTCAGGTCCTGCCCGATCTCAATGCCATGATGCTCAACCGACCTCCGGTGCCCGCCATTGGTGGCGCGGGCGGCGTTGACGGCGACACATACGGCCGTTCCTTCAGCCAAGCCTCGATGAAGCGGCGCTCACACTCGTCCCGGCTACGTCCGCTCACACTGCCGACCAAAGCGTAGCCATTGCGCCGGAGGGTCCAGCGGCGGATCGCATCACCTTCGAAGCCGATCAGGAGATGAATGGCGATCATGACCCAGCTCCCAGCTTGCTGGGCGAAACCGGCAACCCAAACGAGCAACTCCAGCCCGATCAGGACGACAAGATAGCCCAGCAGACCCAGCCAGAGCCCATGCGCGATCATCCAGAAGGGCGTGAGAATGGCAGCGATCCACGAGAAGCCATCGCGCACGAAGACGAGTTCTTCGGCCAACTCAAGCCGGTCGCGCGGTCCATCGATCGGCTCGTGAACGGTATAGGTATGAATGGCCATACGCTGTCCTGCCGTTGCCCCGATGCGCGGCGTCAGCCGCTCAGGCTGCCCTTCGTCGAGGGCACACGTCCCGCCTGCCGGGGATCGGGCGCCACAGCGACCCTCAACGCACGCGCAAGGCCCTTGTAGCACGTCTCTGCGATGTGGTGATTGTTCTCGCCGTAGACGTTCTCGATGTGGAGCGTGATACCTGCATTCTGGGCAAACGCCTGAAACCACTCCCGAAACAGCTCGGTATCCATCTCGCCCAGCTTTGGGCGTGAAAACTCGACCCGCCAGACGAGATAAGGCCGGCCGGAGACGTCGATCGCGACGCGCGTCATCGCCTCGTCCATCGGCAAATCGACCGATGCGTATCGCGTGATCCCGGCCTTGTCGCCGAGGGCCTTGGCGACGGCTTGCCCAAGGGCAATGCCGCAGTCCTCGACGGTGTGATGGAAATCGATATGGAGGTCACCCTTCGCCTCGAGATCGATGTCGATCAATCCATGCCGGGCGAGTTGCTCAAGCATATGGTCGAGGAAGCCGACGCCAGTCGAGATATGATAGGCCCCCGTACCATCGAGGTTGACGGTTGCCTTGATGGCGGTCTCTTTCGTAGTGCGCTCGATCGTAGCGGTGCGGTTCACGGGATCACCGGATTGTTCGTCGCCACAGGCCACGGCCATGGGCGTGCCAGACGAGGGAACTCATGCTATGGGGCGTGAATGACACGTGTAGAGGACATTGCCAAGATTAACGCGAGCCTAGCGCAGCGGGAGTACCGCCGATGACGCCGGATACCAGTCCTGTCGCGACCACCTGGCACGGCACGACCATCCTTACGGTTCGGAAGGGCGGACGAGTCGTGATCGCCGGCGACGGACAGGTCTCGCTCGGCGCGACGGTGATCAAATCGAACGCCCGAAAAGTGCGCACGCTCGGTAAAGGCGACGTAATTGGCGGCTTCGCTGGGTCTACGGCAGATGCGTTTACCTTGTTCGAGCGGTTGGAAGGCAAGTTGGAGCAGTATCCGGGCCAGTTGACACGCGCCTGCGTGGAACTCGCCAAGGACTGGCGGACCGATCGCTTCCTCAGACGCCTTGAGGCCATGATGCTAGTGGCTGACCGCGAGCGCAGCCTTGTACTCACAGGCACCGGCGACGTGCTGGAGCCCGAGAACGACCTGATGGGTATCGGCTCCGGCGGAAACTATGCCCTTGCCGCCGCGAGGGCACTGATCGACACCGACATGACCGCGGAAGCGATCGCCCGCAAGGCGATGGCCATCGCGGCGGAAATCTGTGTCTACACCAACTCGTCGCTGGTTATCGAAAGCCTCGAGTCGGCGCGATAGAGCGCACGGCTGCCAGCAAGCAGACGGTGCTCGCCGTCGTGCAGGAACACGAACAACAAACACGGGAGCGGCAAGTCTCATGACAGCCATCCGAACCATCGGCGTGATCGGCGCAGGCGCCTGGGGCACGGCACTCGCACAGACCGCGCGTCTCGCCGGCTGCGATGTGGCGATTTGGGCCCGCGAAGCCGAGGTTGCCGACGAGATCAACAGCGCACACCGTAACTCGATTTTTCTCCCAGACGTTGCTCTCGATCCAGGGATCGTCGCGACAAGTGATCTCGCCGAGATTGCCGAGCGCGACGCCATTCTTCTTGTTCCGCCGGCTCAGCATGTGCGCGCGACCGTCGAGGCACTGGCACCGCTTCTCGTTCCGAAGACTCCGGTGGTCGTTTGCGCGAAAGGACTGGAGCAGGCGACCGGCAAGCTCATGGGCGACGTACTTTCCGAAGCGCTTCCCGGTGCGACGCCGGCGTTTCTCTCCGGTCCGAGCTTCGCCGCCGACGTCGCACGCGGACTGCCGGCCGCCCTGACGCTCGCGATTCCCGAGTCGGAACTTGGGCAGCGGCTCGCCGAAGCCATCGGCTATCGCAATTTCCGGCTCTACTGGTCGGATGACCTGATCGGGGTGCAGCTCGGGGGGGCGCTGAAGAACGTGCTCGCCATCGCCGCTGGCATCGTCGACGGAAAAGCGCTCGGAGCCAGCGCGCATGCGGCACTCGTCACGCGCGGATTCGCGGAGATGAGCCGCCTCGGCATAACAATCGGCGCCCGACAAGAGACGCTGGCAGGGCTGTCGGGCCTCGGTGATCTGGTGCTCACGTGCGGCAGTCCGCAATCGCGGAACATGAGCCTCGGCCGGGCACTCGGGCAAGGCCAGAAACTCGCGGATGTTCTGGGCTCCCGCCGCTCGGTGGCCGAGGGTGTCTATACGGCCGCAGCCGTGGTGCGCGTGGCGGGCAAACATGGGATCGAGATGCCGATCGCTTCGGCGGTCGACGCGATCGTCACAGGGGCGCTGGACGTCGATACGGCCATCGAGACGCTGCTTGCACGTCCTTTCCGGCCCGAAGGGATCTAAACCGCCAACTGCGGCATGCGCGGAGCCGGTGCCGCCTGCATCGCTGCGATCGCTTGATCCAGCACGTCAACACTGGCGGCCGCTCCGATACCGTGCTCGGAGAGAAACCGCCGGAATGCGCGGGCCCGCGGCTGTCCGTGATAGAGCCCCAGGATATGACGGGAAATGTTGTTCAAGCGCCCGCCGCGCTCAATGTGTCTGGCGACGTAGGGACGCAATGCCACGAGCACATCGTGGCGTGACGCTGCCGAGGCCGGCCGTTCGCTGTCGAAGAAAACGCGATCGACATCGGCGAGCAACCACGGCGTCTGATAGGCTGCCCTCCCGAGCATTACGCCATCCACGTACTGCAATTGCTCTCGTGCAGTATCGAGACTGGAGATACCGCCATTGATTGCGACGGTCAGCTCCGGATGCGCCTCCTTCAACCGCCACACGCGCGGATAATTGAGTGGCGGAACCTCGCGGTTTTCTTTGGGTGAAAGACCCTGCAGCCAGGCCTTGCGCGCGTGCACGATAAACGTGCCGCAACCCGCGTCGGCGACCATGGTCACGAACCGCTCGAAGTCGGCCTCACTGTCCTGTTCGTCGATGCCAATCCGGCATTTCACCGTGACAGGGATGCGGACGGCCGCGATCATGGCCGCCACACACCGCGCCACCAAAGTCGGATCAGCCATCAGACAAGCGCCGAAATTTCCGCCCTGCACGCGATCGGACGGGCAACCGACGTTGAGATTGATCTCGTCGTAACCCCACGCCTCACCGATGACAGCCGCCTCGGCAAGCTTCACCGGATCCGACCCACCGAGCTGCAACGCCACAGGATGTTCCTCGGGGGAGAAGTCCAGCAACTGCTCCCGCTTGCCATGCAGGATCGCATCCGCCGTGACCATCTCGGTATAGAGCAGCGCGTGCCGCGTCATAAGCCGATGAAAGCACCGACAATGACGATCCGTCCAATCCATCATCGGCGCAACTGAGAATCTATATGGCGATTTTGGCTGCATTTCCTATGAGCATTCAGATTGCTGGGTCGCGTCGAGACGGACACCGTATGTCCGAGACATCTTGAGTGATTTCATAGGTTTTCGGCGCTCAGGCGCATACCCACCGCAGATGTCGTAGCTCAGTTTGTCGGATAAAAATAGAGTTCGGGATTGCCCGCTCCAATCCATTCGCCCTGCCGAAAAGCCGGCGGCCCGCCAGCATCGCTGGCAACTCTACCGCCAAGCTGTCATTCCCCACGCACCATACGATCAAGGCGCATCATCAGATCCGACGATTCCACCTTCGCCTTCCAAACGAGCGATCTGCTTCACGTCCTGACGGTTGAATTTCAACCGGACGCCGGCCCCCATACCATCACTCTCTTCGATAACGGCAACGCCAAAGTGCTCGAAAGCGCCTCTAACAGCTTCGGCGTCACTTTCCGAATGAAGCCAGCCACTGCCGTTGGCCTCCATCAAAGCCAACATCTCGGTTGAAACTCCGGCAGCTTCCGCGAAGTCCGCCTGGCTGATTTCGGCCAAGGCGCGCGCAGCCGCAATCAATCGCCCGGTCATTTTCATTCTGAAACTCACATTCCCGCGTCGTTGCATGATGTGCAAATGGTGCGTTGCTTAGCCTTTCTGAACAAGCCGAGACACTTTGCAACAGGAAAAAGGACGCCGCGTCATTGGGGATGCCGATGTCCATCACCATCACATCATCGATTATTTAACCATCTTGTAATGGGTCCCACGCTTAAGGCCCACTCTCCACTGAAAATATGGGCACTCCTGATGGTGCTCTCGGAAAACCGAAAGCAATGCTTTCCTGCAGAGCGGCGAAACCCGGGCCACGGATGAGAGAAAAATCGCTCCATCCCGCAATCACTTGCGAGGCCGTGGCCGGTAGCCCTATTTCGGCGGGTGCTTCCGGACGGCAGCCTCGTTGACGTCGGCACCCCAGCCGGGTGTCTTCGGCATGATCAGGAAACCGTTCTCGATGCGCGGCGGCTCGGTGACGAGATCGTCTTTCCACGGCACGTCATCGACCTCGATCTCCATGATGCGGAAATTTGGGATCGAGGCGCACAGATGCGCGCTCATGAGAGTCGAGATGTGACCGTAGAAATTATGCGGCGCACAGTTGATCTCATAGGGATCAGCCATATGAGCGATCTTGATGGATTCAAGGATACCGTTCCAGGGCACGTCGATGATGCCGACATCCATCGAATAGTTCTCGAAGTAGTCCTTGAATTGGCGCCGGCCGAACAAAGACTCGCAACTTGCCAGCGGCGTCGAGATCGAGCGACGTATCGAGGCCAGCGCGCGCGGATCGTAGCTGTCGATCTCCACCCACAGCAGCCGGTGGTTTTCCTCCAGCTTGCGCACGAGGCGGATATAGCCCTCGGTCTTGAAGTTGAAATTGAGGTCGAGCAGAAATTCGACATTGCTGCCGGTACCATCGCGCAGGGCCGCGAGCTGCTTGTCCAGCGCCTCCTCGACGCGCAGCGACGGGTTGAGCTCGGGTGCACCTAGTGAGCGGGCAAAGCCCGGCATGTAGAGCTCAGGCGTCGCGCCGTCGAACAGGAAGATGTTGGTCTTCAAGGCCGAAAACCCACGCTCGCGCACGGTCTCGCCAAGCTTGCGAAGATCATCGAGGTTACGTATCGGCGAAAGGCCCATTTTTTCGGCATGGTGCAGGCGGTAGGTGCCACAATGTGACCAGTAGAGGCGCAGGCGATCGTGCACCGGGCCGCCCAGCATTTCACTTACGGGCACGCCGAGCGCCTTCGCCTTCACATCGACGAGCGCGTTCTCGATCGCCGCGATGGCCTGCTGGATGAGGCCGCCCGGCGCCTGGCGCGTCAGTCCATGGAGCGTGGCGACGATGCGCTCGACAGGGCGCGGGTCTTGACCGATCAGCGTCTCGGCCAGATTGAGAATGACGGCAGTCAATCCCTTCGAGCCGTACTTCTCATTGTATTCCGACCAACCGACGATACCTGCGTCTGTCTCGATTTTCAGGAACGAGAAGACGCGCCAGCCGGCGTCGGCATGCAGATCCGTAATGCGCGTGATTTTCATGGGGCGTCCTCTAGAAGATACGTACTTGCTTCGGCGTGCGTACCGATTTTTACCTAAGCATAGCCGTGCACGCGGCGCGGGCAAGATCGCACCTGAAACCTACCCTGCTCCTTCCTCGCTTGAGAGCACGCAAACACCCTCTGGTGCGAAGCAGAACCGTTGTTGCCGGACCGCAGGCTTGACGTCCGATCGTGCCGGACTGCATGAAATCGACAAAAGGATCTGTTGCTCTCACCACGATTGCTGCCACGTCCCCGGAGGCGCCGATGCTCACAGTCACGCGCGATAAAATTCTACCCACCACCATTACCGGCTCGTACCCACGGCCATTGTGGTTCGATCGCAGCCTCGAGGGCCGTTCGTTCAAATCGGCGCTCGGCGATTCTCTCTTCCGGGAGCAGTATCTCGATGCGGTCGCCAGCATCATCGCGGAGCAGGAAGCGGCGGGACTGGACATCGTCACGGACGGCGACAGCCGCTTCGACCTGACGGTGGGTGGCAAGTCGTGGTTTTTCTACCCGATCGAACGGTTAGGCGGCGTCTGCGGGCACCGTGACCTGTCGCGCGGTTGGATGCAACGGCAAGGTCTGCGCCCCGGTAAGATTCTGTGGGAGGTGCAGGAAGCGTATCAGCCGGGCGTCGTACGCGAGAAGTTGACGCGCGGACCACTGGAATATGCCGCGCTGTGGCAGGTAGCTCAGCGCATGACCGATCGGCCGGTCAAGTTTGGCACCATTTGCGCACCGGCTCTCGCATCCATGCTGTGGAATGAATTCTACAGCGACGATCAGACCATGATCCTCGATCTCTGCGACATCTGGAATGCGGAGTTGCGTGAGGTCGCCGCGGCTGGTTGCCCGCTGATCCAGGTCGAGGAACCGCCCCACCACATGCGGACGCAGCTTCCTGGCTGCACCGACGCCGATCTGCAGTTCCTCACCGATGCTTTCAACCGTCAGCTTACCGGCGTCGAGGCCGAGATCTGGGTGCACACCTGCTGGGGCAATCCAAGCCAGCAGCGAGTCCACTGGGAAGTGCCGAGCAGAAGCGCACGTCCGCGCCGCCGATCCGAAGCTGTGGTTTGCCGGGCGCGACATCGGCGCCTAACACGATCCGGCAGTGCGCTTCGGGCATGTGACAGTTCGGGCGATTCCCGCGTACCGCCGACGAATGCGGTACGCAGAAAGTGCATCGGGTTCTGACTTTCGGTTGACGCGGCAATCGGAGCCACAATTCTAGTAAGCTGAAGCCACCGTACCGACGCCATCCTTGCCGTAGATGTCGCGGCGGAACTGAACCACGCCGTCCTCGGTCGCCCATGCCGTAATGTACGCAAAATAGAGCGGCACCGGCTTCTTCAGGCTGACGTCGAGACGCTCGCCCGATTTCTTCATCGCCTTGACCTTATCCGCGTCCCAACCCTGATCCTTCACCAGCCATGCGGCGAGTTGCTCGATACCTGAAATTCGCACACACCCCGAACTGGCGGCACGGAAGTTCCGCCCGAAAAGCGTCTTCGAAGGCGTGTCGTGCATATAAACGGAATGAGAGTTGTTGAAGTTGATCTTGACGAAGCCCAGGGGGTTTTCCGGGCCCGGCTGCTGGCGATAAGTCAGCCCGGCAGCACTCATGCTCGACCAATTGATCTTACTCGAGTCGAGCTTCTTACCGTCGCCGCTGTAAGCATCAATGCCGTACTTCGCGAGCACATCCTGCCCACGCTTCTGCATGTCCCGCCCCTTGGGGACCAGATCCTTGGTGATCACCGTTGGGGGGAGGTGCCAAACCGGATTGAAATTGAGCTGATGGATCGCCGACCGCAGGATAGGCGTCTGGCGATCTTGCTTACCCACGACGCCAGCATGCCGTGATACGACGACGTCACCCTCGACGGCTTCGATTTGGGCGGCCGGGATATTGACCACCACGTATCGCTTGGAAAGGCCGCGAGAAAGCTCCTGCAGCCGAACGAGATTGGTCTGGAGCTGCTTGAGGCGAACGGCTGCGGGTATATTCAGCGCCGCGATGGTGCGCTTGTCGACAATTCCCGTAGGCGTCAATCCGTTCGACGCCTGGAATCGCTTCACGGCCTTCTCGACCGCGCCGTCGTATCCGTAGCCGAACAGCCCCTCGTCGCCACCCTTGAAGTCACCCGAAGCCGCAAGCCTCTGGCGCAAAAGCTCTACCGAGCTGCCACTCGTGCCCGGCTGCAATGGGACATCGGGGATCGTCGGCCACCCTCCTCGCTCGACGATCTCCGCATAGCGCTTGATCGCCACCTTCGTGGCTGCGACGTTCTCTGCCGCAATCGTCGGAAAGCCTTTTGGCGGATGCGACTCCCACTCCCTGGCAAACGAGTGATCATAAGGCTGATCGAACGTAGCAGTGGTCGTGTTGTGCGGGTCGAAGCGCATCCAGCTCTGCTGGCCGTCGTAGGCGTTCACCGGCGCGGACGCAGCAAGCACGCAAGCAAGACTGCTCCAGGCCAATACTCGGGCAGCATACATACGGTTCGTCATAGCCACGATCCTGCTCAAGCCAAGCGCAGACTCTGCGGATGCCGCCGAGCCTGATCATCCATTGCGAACACTAGAGAGCCAAAGTTAACGCCAGCGTAACTCCCGTATCGGCATGCGACACCTTCCTCGGGCTCAGCGGATCGACACCACCATCCGGCGACGCCATGTCATGGAAGAAAATCGTCGGCAGCTCAATTCACGACCTTTCGAGTCACGATCACCGCGCATCACGTGATGCGATGCGGCAACAGCGATGTTCAGCCGCTCCTTCGAAAATCGATGAGACAAAGAAAAAGGGCCGCGTCGGCAGCCCTTTGTATCAATTTCAGCAGTTCGACGAAGGCGCCTCTCTACGCCTCACAGGCGGTAGCGGATCTGATCCGACCAAAAGCGCTCCAGACGCACCAGCGTCCTGTTCAACTCCTGCACATCATCGCGCCGAACCTCACCGACCGCCTCGATGGAGCCAAGCTGACGCTGGTACAGCGCGGTGACGACATCGCAAGCGTCCTTGCCTTTTTGCGTCAGGCTGACGCGCACGGAGCGGCGGTCGGTCTCGGAACGCTTGTAGTGAAGATAGCCCATGTCAACGAGCTTCTTCAGGTTGTAGGACACGTTCGAGCCGAGATAATAACCACGTGTTTTCAACTCGCCGGCCGTCAGTTCGCTCTCGCCGATGTTGTAGAGCAGAAGCGCCTGCACGCTGTTGAGTTCCGCCCCGCCGACGCGATCGAATTCGTCCTTGATGACATCGAGAAGCAGCCGGTGAAGCCGCTCGATCAGCCGCAGGGCCTGAAGATAATCGCTGCGAAACGTTTCGTCCTTCGCTGACGTACGCGCTCGCCCGAGGTCCAAAGCAACTGTCATTTGTCCTGCCTTCGGTTCTGCTTGACGCTCAGCCCGGCCTTTCTGCTTCTTGATCGCCGGGGGTCTGCAAAGAACCTAGATCAGGAAATTAAATCTTACCCTAAAAGACATACTGAACAGATTATTAATAAAATTGCTTCCACGAGCGGCACGATTCGGTGGTCATTTTTCAGTTGTTCGAGGCGAAGATCACTCCGCTTCCGAAGCATCAGCCTGCTACGAAAGCACACTGATGCGGAGGCTACACACGCATCGTTTGTATTTCCGAGCGGGTCGGCAAACCGAGCTCATCAGCGCCGAGAGGCGCGAAATAATCTTCAACGAGACCCACTGGCACGTCCTCAATGCGCGCATGACGCCACGTCGGCCGATCGCGCTTTTCAATGAGAACAGCATGCGCTCCCACCAGGAAATCCGGCTCCTCGACAAGGCGCCAGGCAAGCCTGAAGTCCTGATGCAGAGTGTTGCGAATGTCGAGAGCGGCAGCAGCCACAATGGCGCGGAACGTCAAGCACGATGCAAGCGGCGAGCGAGCCCTGAGCAAATCCAGCGTACTGGCCGCCCATTCCCTGTCCTCCGCGCGAGGCTTTTCCAAACGATGGATGATATCCGAGAGAAATGGCGCATTGAAATAGCGCTCGATTCGGTCCGCCTCTGCCATGATCGGCCCCTCGCCCGGCGGGCGGTGCCGAGCGTCAAGCACCGGATCCACTGGATCGGCATTGGCTAAGTGCTCAACGATGGCGGGGAGCTCCGAGCGCGAAATGCAGTGCGTCGCGAGACCGAGAGCCAAAGCGTCCGCCGGCCCGACCTCCGCCCCCGTTAACCCGAGATAAAGACCGATCGCGCTCGGCATACGCGCAAAGGCATGGGAGACGCCGCAGTCCGGAAAATAGCCGATCGCCGTCTCCGGCATGCTGAAGCGATAGCCTTCCCCCGCGATACGATGCGTTCCATAGAGCGTGATCCCGACCCCGGTACCCATGACCTTTCCATCGATGAACGACACCGTCGGCTTCGAGAAACACTCCTGCAGCCAGCAGAGCCGGAGTTCGGCACCGAGCGCAGCGCGAGCGCCAGCGATGTCCGAACTAACCCGATTCAAAATCTCGCGGACGTCGCCGCCGACCGAGAACACGCGCTCCAACGCCGAACGAATCACCACGGCATAGACGCCTGCATCCTTGGCCAAAGGCGGAAACCATTCTGCGAGTGCCGCCTGCATCTCCCCTGAGATCGCGTTCAGACGTTCGGGACGATAGAGCGTCGCAATGCCCAGGGCCCCATTGCGCTCCAGGCTGACGCCCGTTGCCTGGCCCGCGGGCCTCTCGATCTCGCTCGTCATACACACCCTCTTACCGCGCCGTGCCAATCGTACAACACCGTGTTGGCGATCCTTACAGCATGTCCACACATCCCCCGGCAATCCGATCCTTGCCTCGGCGTCGCCACAATCGGGCCGGCATTACGCCTCTATCAATCGAGCAGCGATTCCCGCATCATGCGGATGATTCGTTGCGTGTGCTGTTCTGCGTTGTCGTTCGACTTCGAGTCCTGCCACGTAATTGAATCCGGAGCTGCCATGTCGTTGGTGTTATTGAGAAACGTCGCCACGTTCGCGGCCGTCGCCGTTGTTGTGCCCTCTACAGCAGCATTTGCACAGGCGCAGTTGCGTGGCCCGCAATGGCCTCTCACGGTCCAGGATGTAAAGCCACCCGTACCAGATGAGGCCAGCCCAACGAGCGCGTGGAGTCCTTCTGAGATTGCCGAGGCAAAGGCGCGTTGTAACGCTGTCGTTACCAAATATTCCGCCGTCATCGAGCCTATCGATCCAATCCGCGACGGCGACTGCGGGACACCCTATCCGGTCAAGCTCACTCGCCTCGGGAAGGTAACGCTTTCCCAGCCGGCGACCTTGAATTGCGATATGGTAGCGGCCGTCGGCGACTGGATGAAACAAGACGTTCAGCCCGCTGCAAAGCGGCTATTGAACCAGCGCATCACGGGTATCGAAGTCCTCAGCTCCTACTCTTGCCGCAATGCCTACGGCCGCAAGCACACCCGCCTCAGCGAGCATGCACGCGCCAATGCTTTGGACATTAAAGGTTTCATTTTCGAGCGAGCGGGTAGCGTGGAGGTCCTTGCCGATTGGGGCATGACCGATCGGGAGATCAAGGCCAAGATTGCTGCCGCTGAGCGTGCCGCGGAAAAAATGGCCGCCGCCAAGGCTGAGGCGGAAGCTCGGGCCAAAGCCGTAGCCAGCGCGCGCACAGACAAGAACCGGCAAATCACTGCGGTCGCCCCCTCTTTGACCGAGCATCAAGCGCAGCAGAGCGGAATCGGCTTGGTGCCCTCAGCCGATGGGTTGTCGGCCTTCCGCGGCTTCGTGAGCACGACCATCAAGGGCGAGGACGACGACGAACGGTCTGGGTCGGCATTCACATGGGGCCAGCCATCGCGTCTCGGCGGCCCGAAGGAGCGCGATGCTTCCACGCAACCGGCGAAGAAACCCCAGCCTCAGTCCCGCCTTCTCGCGGTCGATGAGAACGGACACAACGCGCGCCAGCGCTTCCTGCGTGACGTCCATGATAGCGCCTGCAAGCGCTTTGGCACGGCGCTCGGCCCGGAGGCAAACCAGGCGCACCGGAACCACCTCCATATTGACCTTGCCGATCGCGGCGCATTTGGCAGCTACTGCCGATAGGTCCTGCACCGCTTGAATGAAATGGGGTGGTGCAGAACATCTGCGCCACCCCATCGTCTTTCTGCAACCCCTCAAGCAACTGCGCGGCGCAGCATCACGCCAACCAGATGCGCGCGATAATCGGCCTCGGCATGGATATCCGACAAAAGATTCGACGAGTCGATTTTCACACCGTCCAAAGCCGACGCCGAGAAATTCGAACCAAGCGCCGCCTCAGCCTCGGTCAACCGATAGACACCAGAAGCTCCGGCACCTGTGACCGCAACGCGAACTCCGGTCTTGGTGCGTGCCACGGCCACGCCAACCAAGGCAAATCGCGACGCCGGGTTGGCAAACTTCTGGTAGGTGAAGCTCTCGGCGACCGGGAAATCGAAGTGGATGATGATCTCATCCTCATCGAGCGCCGTCGAAAAGAGACCCGTGAAAAAATCGTCGGAGGCTATGGCGCGCTTATTCGTGTGCACCGTCGCACCCAAAGCCAGCACCGCGGCCGGATAGTCGGCGGCAGGGTCGTTGTTTGCGACCGAACCACCGATCGTGCCGCGGTGCCGCACCTGAGGATCACCGATCGCTGATGCGAGTCCCGCCAACCCCGGTATGGCCTGCTTCACGACGGACGACTCCGCAACACTCGCATGCGTCGTCATCGCACCGATCCTCAAGTTGCCGTCGCTCTGCGTGATGCCCTTCAGATCGGAGAGAGCGCCGAGATCGACAAGATGATCCATCTGCGTGAGCCTGAGCTTCATCGCAGGAATCAATGTCTGCCCCCCAGCGAGGAGCCGTCCGCCGGAGCCCGTTGCAAGTGCCGTTACCGCCTCGTTGAGGGATTTCGGCCGCTGATAATCGAATGCATACATGCTTGGATCCCTCCCTTACTCGGCTGCCTTGGCCGGCATTTTCCGCATCGCCCGCCAGACCGCCTGAGGCGTTGCGGGCATAGCGATCTCCTCGTGGCCCAGCGCGTTGGTGATGGCGTTGACCATCGCTGCCGGCGCGGCAATGGCTCCTGCCTCGCCGCATCCTTTGACACCGAGCGGATTCGACGGGCACGGCGTGTTCGTCATCGCCACATTGAACGACGGCACGTCCGCTGCGCGCGGCATGCAGTAGTCCATGAAGCTCGCCGTGACGAGCTGACCGCTCTCATCGTAGCGGGCTCCCTCAAGCAGCGCCTGCCCGATGCCCTGTGCAATACCGCCGTGCACCTGCCCTTCCACGATCATCGGATTGATGAGCACGCCGAAGTCGTCAACCGCAGTCCAACGATCGACCGTAGTGACACCCGTCGCTATATCGATTTCGACCTCGGCGATGTGCACACCCGACGGGAAAGTGAAGTTCTTTGGATCGTAGAACGAGCCCTCCTTCAAACCAGGCTCGATCTTCTCGGGATCGAATTTGTGCGCGACGTAGGCCTGCAGCGCCACCTCGCCAAAGGTCATCTTCTTGTTGGTGCCGCGCGCCGAAAACTCGCCGTTGTCGAAATCGACTTGATCCTCTTCCACTTCCATGCAGGCAGCAGCAACACGCTTGCCTTTGGCGATGACCTTTTCCGCCGCCTTCACGATCGCCGAGCCTCCCACGGCGCCCGAGCGTGAGCCGTAGGTACCCATGCCCATCTGCACCTTGTCCGTGTCGCCGTGGACAATCGAAACCTGATCGATCGGCACGCCAAGCTTTGACGAGATGATCTGGGCCATGGTCGTTTCATGCCCCTGGCCATGGCTGTGCGAGCCCGTGAGCACTTCGACGGTGCCGACCGGGTTGACGCGGATCTCGGCCGACTCCCAAAGCCCGACGCCCGCGCCGAGCGAGCCCACCGCCCGCGATGGAGCGATGCCGCAAGCTTCGATGTAGGCGGAAAAACCTATACCTCGGAGCTTACCTTTGGCCGCGCTCGCTGCCTTACGCTCACCGAACCTCCGGTAGTCCGCCATCGCCAGCGCCTTATCGAGGCACGCCGCGTAGTCACCCGTATCGTAGGCCATGATCACCGGCGTCTGGTGCGGAAACTGAGTGATGAAGTTCTTCCGCCTGAACTCGGCCGGATCATGCCCCGTCTCGCGCGCGGCCACCTCGACCAAACGCTCGATGACGAACGTGGCTTCGGGACGCCCCGCACCGCGGTACGCATCGACCGGCGTCGTGTTGGTATAGACGGCGTCCACCTCGCAGTAGATCGCTGGAATGTTGTATTGGCCCGAAAGCAGCGGTGCGTAGAGATAGGTCGGTACCGACGAGGCGAACGTCGAGAGGTAGGCACCGAGATTAGCCTTTGTGTTTGCCCGAAGCGCGAGGATCTTACCCGACGCATCGACGGCAAGCTCGGCGGTCGTTACGTGGTCGCGGCCATGTGCATCGGCATAGAACGCCTCGGAGCGCTCAGCCGTCCACTTAACTGGGCGGCCAACCTTCTTCGACGCCCAAACACACACTGTCTCCTCGGCATAGATGAAAATCTTCGAGCCGAAGCCACCGCCGACGTCGGGCGCGATCACGCGCAGCTTGTTCTCAGGTGCAATACCGATGAAGGCCGAGAGCACGAGCCGCGCGACGTGCGGGTTTTGGCTCGTCGTCCAAAGCGTGAAGGTATCGAGACCAGCATCGTAGTCGCCGATCGCCGCCCTCGGCTCCATGGCGTTGGGAATGAGACGATTGTTGATCAGGTCGATTTTGGTGACATGCGCCGCCTTCGCAAAGGCCGCCTCGACGGCATCCTTGTCACCGAGATGCCATTGATAGACCGTGTTGCCCGGTGCTTCATCGTGAACCTGTGGTTGACCGGCACCCTGCGTCTTCGCGGGGTCCACGGCGGCGGGAAGCACGTCGTAGTCAACCTCGACCTTTTCGGCCGCATCCTTGGCCTGAGCGAGTGTTTCCGCGATGACCACCGCAACGTGGTCGCCGACGTAACGCACTTTGCCCTGCGCAAGAGCCGGATGCGACCCCGCCTTCATGGGGCTGCCGTCCTTGGAATGGATCATCCAGCCACAAATTAGACCGCCGATCTTGTCGGCGGCAATATCCTCGCCGGTGAAAATATCTATCACACCAGGCGACGAGAGCGCCTCTTTCGTATCGATCGATTTGATGACGGCGTGCGCATGCGGCGAGCGCACGAACACGGCGTAGGACTGTCCCTGTCGGTTGATGTCGTCAACGTACTGGCCCTTGCCAGTAATGAATCGAAGGTCTTCCTTGCGCTTGACGGAAGCGCCGATACCCTGATCGGTCATGGGTAGTTTCTCCCGGATACGAACGTCTCGTTTATTCGGCGGCCTGCTTCAGGGCGGCCATGCCGAGAGCGCCGGTTTCAATGGCGCGAACGATGTTGTGGTATCCGGTACAGCGACAGATGTTGCCCTCGAGCTCCTCGCGAATGGTGTGCTCGTCGAGGGAGTTTCCTTTTCGGTTCACTATATCGATACCGGTCATGATCATGCCGGGCGTACAGAAGCCGCATTGCAGCGCGTGATGCTCGCGAAACGCCTCCTGCATGGGATGCAGCGTACCGACGCGGCCTATGCCCTCGATGGTGGTCACGCTCGAGCCGTCGCAGGACACCGCAAGCGCGGTGCAAGACTTGATGGCGTGGCCGTCCAAGTGCACCACACAGGCCCCGCATTGGCTGGTGTCGCAGCCGACGTGCGTGCCTGTCAGATGAAGGTTCGTGCGCAGGAAATCGACAAGCAGCGTTCGCGGGTCGATATCGGCCGTCACCGTACGGCCATTTACGGTCATCGCTACGGTCGTCATTGAGCTTCCTCCCAGTTATGCGGCTTAAGCCGCTAGCGTTGCAGACCTCACTATATCCCATCGAAACGCCTCGTCATTCAGACTCGGAATTTGGATGACCGGGATCGCGGGTGCGCAAAACAAAACCGGCCCCGCCTTGCGGGACCGGTTGAAATGCGTGGCCGGCTCAGGATCGCACACCCGCCGGCAAAAGCCGGATCAGCCCCGTATTGGGGGCACGAGCGGTTTGACACGCCGGATGAGCAGTCTCCAGTTGAGGGTTTCGAGCCCGCTGGTCCTACGGGCCTTACGTCTTTCCGCAACAATCACTGGCTGAACTCGTGGATGACGGCGTGTCAGCATGGACCACTCCATCGTCGTTGAGACCTTTCCTGCGCCCAGATGTGGGATTGATCGTCATGTAACCACACGGCGACGCGCCGGGAGCACAGCGGCTCTACGACGTCCGACAGAGCGGCGACACGACGGATGCAGGATATGGCCAAGTCAGGACAGGCTCGGCTCAGTCGGAAGAGATGTGGCAATCCGCGACGAACATCTTGGCGGCCCATCCATCCCGCCGCGACGCTCATCTTAGGCCTAAGGCCTTGTGCCAGCATTCCCTCGTCCGATTCCCGCGAAGCGCTGCGCGCCCCGCGATTTGACGCGGACTTGTCACCCGAGCTCGAGCACCGATGGTCTCTCTCCCGATGACGGCCATGAAGCGGCCACGGAACGTACCTTACGCGATTCGCACGACAGCCTGTTGGCGGTTCAACTGGCGCCCAGCGCCGAAAGGATAGGCGTCGAGTAAGAGCCGCCTACCGAGATAACTTGCCGGCCCACCTTGATGCCCATTGCGGCGCAAACACCAAGTCAGAAGAAAATCGCCCCCGCGCTCGGCTCAAATCTGGCTGTAGCCAGAACCTTTCGTTTCGACACCGCGTCCTCTCGGGTTGGGTAGCAGGCCGTACTCGGACAGGATCTGCTGGCTGTAGGTGACCCGTCCATTGATTTTGGAGGCCGGCTCGCTGGCAAGAAGCAGGGCCGCCCGCGCCATGTAGCTCGGCGGCTCGCCGCGCGGGTCGTCCATGCTCGCCATCAGCTTGTGATAGACGGTGCCGGGCGTCGCAACGGTCTGAGATGGCGAGACGGCGGTGACCGAGATGCCCTGCTCGTGGACCTCTTGCGCGAGCCCTTATGTCAGGCGCTCGAGCGCAGCCTTGGTGGCACCATACATACTGCTGCCATTGACGGGTCTTGCGCCTGCGAATGGCGCCCGCCCAGGCCCGATCGCCGAACCTGACGAGATGTTGACGATGGCACCACGTCCGAGCTTGAGCATGCCCGGCAGAACCAGGCGCGAGAGATTGGACGGCGCATGCACGTTGACTTCGAATGCCTTTGCCCAGTGACGCGGATTGTAGTCGACGATGTTCTTGTAATAGGTCAGCGCCGCATTATTGACGAGGACGTCCGGCACTCCGAACGCATCCTCCGCGGCTTTGACCAGCCGTTCACATTCCTCGACTTTCGAGACATCCGCCGGCACCGCCACTCCCTTGCCGCCGGCTTGCTCGATTTGCGAGACCGTTCCCGCCAGCGAACCTGAGAGAAGCTTGTGATCGCCTTCGTTGAGTGTCCGCGCCGCGCAGACGACCCGAGCACCTTCCGACGCGAAGAGTTTTGCAATCTCCTCGCCGATACCGCGACTTGCCCCCGTCACGATGGCGATCCGCCCGTCGAGTTTTCCCATGACGCCTGCTCCCGGCTCTTGCCGACATTCTTCGGCTGTGTGCGCAATCGTAACCGCGAAACGGCGAAGCGCGAAATGGCCTAAGCCTCGACAAAACAAAGCGCCGGCCCCGCTTGGGACCGGCGCTCATAACAGTTGCCACGGAGTGCTGCTGATTACACCGCCTCGAGTTCGTCACCCTTGGCCGACTTCTGCACTGCGCGCTGAACCTTCTCGAAGGCGCGAACCTCGATCTGGCGGATCCGCTCGCGGCTCACACCGAACTCTGTCGAGAGATCCTCGAGCGTTGCGGGATCTTCACGCAGCCGCCGCGCCTCGAAAATGCGCTTCTCCCGCTCGTTGAGCGTGGTCATGGCCGACGCGAGGTAAGCCCTGCGACGGCTGACTTCCTCGCTCTCTGCAAGCAGATCCTCCTGACTCGGCGAATCGTCGACCAGCCAATCCTGCCATTCACCCGACTCGCCATCATTGCGCACTGGCGCATTGAGCGGCGCGTCACCCGAAAGGCGACGATTCATCGAGATGACATCGTCCTCGGAGACACCCAGCTTATCGGCGATCTGTTTCACCTGATCGGGCCGCAGATCACCATCCTCGAGCGCCTGGATCTGCCCCTTGACCCGCCGCAGATTGAAGAACAACTTCTTCTGCGCCGCCGTCGTGCCCATTTTGACGAGGCTCCACGAGCGCAGGATGTATTCCTGGATCGAGGCGCGAATCCACCACATTGCGTAGGTCGCGAGTCGAAAACCGCGGTCCGCCTCGAAACGCTTCACGGCCTGCATGAGGCCGACGTTGCCCTCCGAGATCACCTCGCCAATCGGCAAGCCATAGCCGCGGTAGCCCATCGCGATCCGGGCCACGAGACGCAAATGCGACGTGACCAGCTTCTGCGCTGCTTCCGCGTCCTGATGCTCCTGCCAACGCTTGGCAAGCATGTACTCCTCGTTGGGCTCGAGCATGGGGAAGCGGCGAATCTCCTCGAGATACCGCGCGAGGCCGCCAGATCCAGCCGCAATGGTCGGAAGAGCCTTGGTTGCCATCTTGTACTCAGCCCATTTGCCCCCATGTGAAGGCCTGTAGCTGCTCCCTGCGAGCCATGTTTCCCCCGCAGCGACATGCCGCGAGAGGTAGGACATGCTCTAGTCCCACTGAACATCAATCACAAACCACAATCCCGTGTATCGACGTCATCGTAGTTCACGGCGCTGTGAAGGCCCCGACTGGAGCGATTGCCCCGTCACGCTGTCGCCTCGTCTCTCCAGACGTTCAAGCGAGGCGTTGGTTCATTGCGTTTGTCTCGATCGTTCGAATCGATAACGCTTGATGCGCTTCAAATCCGTCGCTTTCCCGACCGGGCGCGAGCATCGCTCTGATGCTCGCGACGAAGATTATCGAGCAAATGCGCGATGTCCGGAGGAAGCGGGCTCTCAAAAGCCACAGGCTTTGCGGTCGCAGGATGTTCTATGCGTAAGAATGCCGCATGGAGTGCCTGCCGGTCAAGGCCGCTAAGAGCCGCGCGGCTCGCTGGGCCCAGTCGGTTGGCGCTTGTGCGGAAGCCAGTTGCATAAACAGCATCACCCATGACTGGATGTCCGGCATACGCCATATGAACTCTAATTTGATGCGTGCGTCCGGTTTCCAGCGTGAGTTGGACGAGGCTGGCCAGCGGCTTCCCGTCCACCCCGGCGAACACCTCTATCACCTCGAAATGAGTGACCGCGCTCCTGCCCAGCATACCATGGGTAACCGCGATTTTGGTCCGGTTCGTACGGCTCCGTCCCAGCGGCGCATCGATCGTACCCCGCTGGCGCGTCGGTTGTCCCCATACGAGTGCCAGGTAGCGACGCTCCATGCGCCCATCCATCCCATGCGACTGGAATTGCTCGGACAGTGCCTGATGCGCCCGGTCCGTCTTGGCAATCACGAGCAGACCGCTCGTATCTTTATCGAGCCGATGCACGATGCCCGGCCGCCTCACACCTCCGATACCGGACAGGCTGTCACCGCAATGCGCGATCAGAGCGTTCACCAGCGTGCCGGATTCGTGACCAGCGGCAGGATGCACGACCAGGCCGGCCGGTTTGTCGACCACGATGATTTGATCATCCTCTGCGACGATCGTAAGAGGTATTGTCTCAGGCGACGGCTCGGCAGCTTTCGGCTCGGGAACGACGATGCGATAGTGCTCACCGGGTTTGACCCTGCGTCCCACGTCTCCTATCGTCTCACCCGCACAGGTCACTGCGCCGGTCTTGATCAGCGCCTGCAGACGCGACCGCGAAAGCCCCGGCACGAGGTCCGCCAACAGCCGATCGAGGCGCGCGCCCGCGGCATCATCGGCGACCACAAGGTCAACGGGGTCATTCTGACTTGGCAAGAGCGGAGGCGTCGTCATCGGCGCTGGATGCCTTGGTTGGAATGCCGTATGTGCGGCTGACCCACCGCGCGCCGGTGGACGAACAGGGTATGGGGTCTCGGACCGATTGATGCAACGCCCAGCGAGCGACCGGCCGGGAGCTACCCCGGAAATCCCACCAATGTACACGCCAGCGCAATTGCGGATGCTACGCATCGCCGTCATCGCTATGGGCGTGATCCTGCTGTTGGGCTTCGCCACTGTCATCGGCCGCATCGTGTACTTATTCAACGCGGCGCCCCCCTCCGCGCCAGCAAGTCCTCCGTCCGCATCCGACATGGCCGCACCGCTAAAGGCCCCGGCTTCTATCGATTTACCGAAGGGCGCCATCATCAAGCATCTGGCGATCTCCGATAATCGGATCGCGATCCACTTCGAGGCGCCCTCTGGAGCTGGAATACGGATCGTCGATCTCGTTACCCCCCAGCGCAGCATCACCCTGCCGGTCGTCGAGGTTCCGTGACGCGTTGCATCTGCCGGATGTGAGCGCCGACGAGCGCGATACGGCTCATCGCACGGTTGTCGGCCAATCCTCGAAGAGAGTGCTTGCTTCAGGGATCGCAACTCCCTATACGAACCCGGCGCTGCCCCGTTCGTCTAGTGGCCTAGGACGTCAGCCTCTCACGTTGAAAACAGGGGTTCGATTCCCCTACGGGGCGCCAAATCAGCACGATATTTCATGCGGTTAGGGCGTCGACCATTTGATGGCCCCAGAAGGCAGCTATTGGGATCGATCATCGCAAACTGAATGATCGCCATGCGGACAGCGGCGGCGGCGCCTCCAATGCTGTCCCGC
>JBFWOB010000043.1:0-45138 GCA_050250755.1 Hyphomicrobiaceae bacterium | reverse complement strand
AACGCTTGACGTGCGGTTAGGGAAGCTTCCACGCTGGTATCCAGCCGTAGCTGCCTGCCTGGTGCCGTCAGCGCTTCCCTCTGGAGAAATCTTATGAAATTCGGGATTTTCTACGAGATGCAGCTGCCCAGGCCCTGGGCTCCGGACGACGAGCGCCAGCTCTACCAGAACGCACTAGAGCAAGTGGAGATCGCGGACCGGCTCGGCTACGATTACGCATGGCAGGTGGAACATCACTTCCTCGAGGAATATTCGCACAGCCCCCAGCCTGAGGTATTTCTCGCCGCCGCCAGCCAGCGCACCAGGAATATCCGCCTCGGCCACGGCATCGTTCAGCTGACCACCAACCATCCGGCCAGGGTCGCGGAAAAGATCGCAACGCTCGATCTCGTCTCCAATGGCCGCGTCGAGTTCGGCATGGGCGAAGGGGCCAGCATGACGGAACTCGGTCCGTTCGATCGTGACCTCGATACAAAGCGAGCCGTCTGGGAGGACGGCGTGCGGTGCGTCATGCCGATGTTTACGAAGGAGGGCTGGGAGTACGATGGCCCTTATTTCAAGTTCCCCTATCGCAACGTGCTTCCGAAGCCGGTGCAGCGGCCGCATCCACCGCTATGGGTCGCCTGCTCGCAGCTTGAGACGATCGAGATGGCCGGCCGCCGCGGCATCGGTGCGCTCGGTTTCCAGTTTCTGTCCGCCGAGATGGCGCATGCATGGGTGCATGCCTATTATAATTCGTTCGTGAAGCGGCAGGAACGCCTCTGCGACTACCAGCCGAACTGCAACATCGCCATGGTCTCGTACTTCATGTGCGCCGAGACCGATGAAGAAGCACGTCGGCGCGCTGACGGCGTGACGTTTTTTCAGTTCTCGCTTGCCTATTACAGCGGAGCCGACGGCCGCAATATCGGAACCGGCCGTGGTGTGGAGCGGGCGAAGGCTGGCACAGTGAACCTTTGGGATGAATATCAGCGTTGGAAGAAGGCCAACCCCGAGAAAGCAGAACAGGCTTTGCGTGGCGGCTTGATCGGCTCGCCCGAGACGATTCGCAGGAAGCTGCAAAAGTTTGAGGCTTCGAAGGTAGACAGCATCATTCTGCTGAACCAAGCAGGTCGCAACGAGCACGCGCACATCTGTGAAAGCTTGGAGCTCTTCGCAAAGGAGGTCATGCCCGAGTTCCATGCACACGAACCTGAGCATCAGGAGTGGAAACGAAAAGTGCTTTCACGGGAGATCGAACTCGCCGAACTCGATACCGAGCCATATAAACAGCGCCAGGGTTTTGGAAAGGGCGTCGCCATCGACAGGTTGGTCAAGTCCCAGTAACTCGTGCGAGGTGACCATTGCGCCCGTCGCGGCCCGCAGCCTGGAACGGATTATCTCAGAGCACGTTCAAGTTGGTTGGAATCACGCCGGGTTCGCTCACCGATGGTGGGCGGCATGCTCGGAGCGCGCATCAGGATTGACGCGGACGGCATCCTGCATCAGCAGCCTCCGCATGTGGAGCTGTCTGTTGGCACGCTCGCTCCAGATGATGGCGCGCTGGTTGCCAGGATGCTCGATGTCGTGGGCGGGCGCGGAGGCTCCACAAGATGGTCGAGGATGGTGTCGCCGAGATGGACGACCTCCTCAATGACCGGATCGGCGTGCTCGAAGCGGACCGCGAGACGGCACACGCGGCCCTGGAGCGCGCCCGAGGGGCCAATCGGTCGCCGGTGGTGATCCCAAGCGACAAGGTCGTCGCGTTCGGGAAGTATATGCTTGAGCGCCTGACCACCGGCGAGATCCCGTTCCGCAAGGCCTATCTCGGCGCCATCATCGATCGCGTCGAGGTCGACGACCACCAGATCCGTACTCGCGGCGGGAAAGAGGCCTGGAACAGGCTGCACTTGCGTAAGGCGGCCCCATACCCTGGGTTTGCAGTTTTGTTCGCAGATGGCGCGGCCTACGGGAATCGAACCCGTCTTTGCAACGTGAAAGGCTGCCGTCCTAACCGATAGACGAAGGCCGCGCGCGGGGCGGACACTATTGAGACCCGCTCCGAGAAGCAAGCGTCAAGATCATCCTTTCTTGTGTGCCTCTCCGGCAGTCGGGACACGCCTTTACCAACAATGGGTTGTATCGATGAGATGCCTGGATTGGTGCGGGCCAGTCCAACTGCGGCTACGGCTAAGAGGAACCAATGCCGCTCGCCTGACGCCATAACGCCACGTCGCGCTGCCCAGTTTGAAGTCGCAGCCTGTTCATACTTGCAGACGCACGTCACTCCGCTTATCTGAGCGGGTCGCGGAAAATTCCCGCACTTTGGGGCTGGGCGATCGTCGCCCACCTGCCGCGAAGGACCTGAAAGGCAGAAGGATGGGCTACAAGGTCGCAGTCGTTGGCGCCACGGGCAACGTGGGCCGGGAGATGATGAACGTGCTCGCCGAGCGGAAGTTTCCCGCCGACGAGGTACATGCCATCGCATCGCGCCGTTCTGTTGGCGTCGAAGTCTCGTACGGCGACGATACGCTCAAATGCCAGGACCTCGAGCAGTTCGACTTCTCGAAAATGGACTTCTGCCTGATGTCGGCCGGGTCAACGGTCTCGAAGGAGTGGAGTCCGCGGATCGGCGCGCGAGGCTGTGTCGTCATCGATAACTCGTCGGCCTGGCGCTACGACATCGACGTGCCGCTGATTGTGCCGGAGGTGAATGCCGACGCGATCATCGGCTACAAGAAGAAAAATATCATCGCCAATCCGAACTGTTCGACGGCACAGATGGTGGTGGCGCTGAAGCCGCTGCATGATGCCGCGACCATCAAGCGGGTGGTCGTTTCGACCTACCAGTCAGTTTCGGGCGCCGGCAAGGAAGCCATGGACGAACTCTGGCATCAGACCAAGGGCAAATACGTGCCAGGCCTCGACGTCGAGCCGAAAAAATTCACCAAGCAGATTGCCTTCAACTGCATTCCTCAGATCGACGTCTTCATGGACGACGGTTACACGAAAGAGGAATGGAAGATGCTGGCCGAGACGAAGAAAATCCTCGACCCGAAGATCAGAGTCTCGGCGACGTGCGTACGCGTCCCCGTTTTCGTCGGGCATTCGGAATCGATGAATATCGAGTTTGAGCAGCCAATCACGCCAGAATACGCACGTTCGATCCTGCGTGAGGCGCCCGGCGTTCTGGTGGTCGACAAGCGCGAGCCTGGTGGCTACGTGACGCCGGTCGAAGCTGCGGGTGAATTCGCGACCTACGTCAGCCGCATCCGCGAAGACGCAACGGTCGAAAACGGCATTGCGATGTGGGTCGTCTCGGACAATCTGCTGAAGGGCGCGGCACTCAATACGGTGCAGATCGCCGAAACAATGATCGAGCGCGGCATGTTGCAGAAGAAAGCAGCCTGAGCCGCGGGACAACTCATCGTACCAAATGGACCGGGCGACGTTGTCGCCCGGTCTTTTACATTCAGTGCCGGCGATCATTGGGCTCCTGTCTCACCCGCCACGGCCAACCTCCATCAGAAGCTTCTCTGTCCGTGCCTCTTCGATCCGGTTCGCAAAGCGGCGCGCCTCATGCTCATCGCGAACGGTTTTCGCGAGGGTGAAGGTCGAGCCGATCAGGAAGACATTCGCCATCAGCATGTAGCCTTTGACCGTAGTGTCGACGGGCATGAACCAGATGCCGAGGCCAGCCATGAAGGCGGCGACCGCAAACTGCGCGTAGGAGAAGGTCAGCCAGGCACCCGTGCTCGACGCGTTGCCGGCAGATTGTGATCCAAGAGACGAATTGGCCATGGGAAAGCTCGCGGTTCCATTCGAGGAGGAGGATGCAGAGTTACTGGCGCTCGCGCTGGCAAGCCGGCTTCTGTATTGGGTCAGGGTCATCACGATACCTCCGGGTTTTCCGGGGCAACGTCAGCGCTCGCGCGGGCTTGCCGATCACGTAGGCGTGCGAGAACGTCGGCCGGCCTAGTCTTGAGACGAGGGCCGAAGCCTGCGTCGGATAGTCGAGCGTCGAGATCGCTTCCGTTAGCAGCGGCTTCCAGAGATTCGAGCGCCGTCGCCTCGTCCTCCGCGCGCGTATGAGAGGCACGGATGCGGCTCAGCGTTGCCTCGGCTTCTCGAAGTGCGCCTGCGCCCGTTGCCAACGCGCGCCTTCCATTCGCGCCAGCACGGCGAAGTGCCTCCTGGGCTCGCGCCATCTCAAGACCACGCCGCAGGCCACCAAGACGCCGACGTCCATCGTCGGAAAGCTGACGAAGGCGCGCGATGTCGACGTCCAGAGTTACCGCTGCGGCGCTTCGCTCGGTCCGCTCGTCCTCGGCAGCCGCGATGACTGTCGCCGCTTCCTCGGCAAGATCGTCGCGGCCGCCGCTGATGGCGGCGCACGCAGCCGTCTCGAGTTCAGCGATGCGCCGATCGAGCGCCTCGACGGCACGTGCCTCCGACGCTCGGTGGGCTATCGCACAGGCCAGCTCACGCCTCGAATGCTCGAGTGCGGTCGCGGCGTCACGCAACTGCTGCTCGAGGATGCGAATTGCGTTCGCTTCGAACATGGCCTCCTCAACCTCGGCAGTTGCGCCGCGTATCAGGGTCGTTAGGACTTTCAACATGGTTAGCCTTCTCAAATAGCAATCACGCCTTTCGCCACCCAAGTGAGGTGCATTCTCCCGCGCCGTGACACGGAGCCAAGAGGTACGTAATGTTGTGAACTTCGTTCACATCGCCAATCTAGATCATCTATGAACTTCGTTCAATGCCCATTATGAACGCCGTACAAACCCTTTCCCGTGCAGGTTAATGAAGGCTTCCATGCCTGTGATGCCAGCTCAGTGGTTCGACTAGGCATCGGGGTGGATGGCCCACATTCCAGAAGGACATGACAGGAATGACGCAAGCTAGCTTTCGGGAGAGCCTGCGGGCCGAGATCGTCGCGAAGGCGGGCGCCCTGGTGGAAGCGGAGGGATTGGAAGCCGTGCAGGCGCGGAGGATTGCACGCGACGCCGGCTGCGCGGTTGGCACGATCTACAATCTCTTTGGTGACATCGACGGCCTGATCATCGCCATCAATGCGACGACGCTCGAAATGCTCGGCGAGGCCATCAGCGCGGAAGCCGGGACGCTGCTGACGCTCCCGCTGCAACAGCGGCTTTTCCGCTTGGCGACAACGTACGTTGGCTTCGCCCGACATCATCGGCGCAGATGGGAGGCCGTCTTCAAGCATCGGCTTGCGGACGGGAGGGAGGTGCCATCCTCCTATGTTGACGATCAAAATCGCCTATTGGCCGTCATCGAGGCAGCCATCGCCCCCCTCATCGAGGACAACGATCATCGCCGCCTCGTGGCGCGCGCGCTTTTCGGTGCCGTGCACGGGATTGTGGCACTGGCGCTGGACAATCGCCTCGGGGGAAGGCCTGCCAGTGAGATGGACGCTCAAATCGAAATTATTGTGCGCCTGGCCGCACGGGGGCTCGCGCGCGAAGGCCATCAGACCCTAGCTGATCCCTATTCTTGACGTAGCCACAGCTCGTCAATGACCGATCTGAGCCAAGCGAGGGTGGGCTCTCAATCCGTATCCGTGTCCTCGGCCTGTGCGGCTTGCACATCCGAAAGGCTCTCAATGATGACGGCGAGATCGGCGAGGAACTGCGTCCGGTTCTCCTCGGGCAAGGCGTCGAGAATGCGCTGCTCGACGCGTTTGACCAACGGCTCGCAGGTATTGAGCACGCGCCAGCCTTCGTCGGTCAGGCGCACCGCGTAGGCCCGTGCGTCCTCTTTGGTGCGCCGCCGCTGGAGCAGGCCCTTCTTCAGCATTCGGCGAACAATATCGGCAAGCGTCGACCGATCGACGCCGGTCCGTTCGACAAGCTGCGTCTGGCTCAGTCCTTCGTTCTGGGCGACCGTCAGGAGAACCGCGTATTGTCGGGGCGTAAGATCAGACTCCCCGATTTCGCCATGGAACACGTCGCCGGCACATTGCCCAGCGCGGTGAAGCAGGTGGATTGGCGAACGGTCAAGCCGTTCCGTGCCGGACTCGCGTGTCATCATTGTCCAATTTTTTGTACGATCGGGCGCCAGACTAACCCAGATGGAGGATTCGCGCCGTCTTCTGCGCCCACGATTCATGCGAACCGGGCAACCAGATGCAACGCTTGAGCGAAAGTAGCTTTCGCTCCCTCAAATTAAAAGCGTATTTTACCGTTTGCTTTAAGGGGCCGTGGAAGCTGGCAATCGTTCCGACATACCGCACTACCTCATCAGTTTGCAGATTTGTCGGACACTTCAGGCGCTTGTACCGTGTGCTGTCTGATCAGCCCCCACTGGCAGGCGAAAAACACCATGGTCAGGGGCAAGATTCCGAAGACTTTGAAGCTTGCCCACACGCCTTCGCTGAAGTTGCGCCAGATGACCTCGTTGAGCACTGCCAAGCCAACGAAGAAGACGGCCCATCGCACCGTGAGGATACGCCACCCGGCATCAGTCAGCCGCAACGCCTCTCCGAGCAACGTCTTGAGCAGAGGCTTGCGCATGGCGAGGCCACCGATCAGCACCGCCGCAAACACTAGGTTGATGATGGTTGGCTTCATTTTGATGAAGCGCGGATCATGAAGCCAAAGCGTCATCGCGCCGAAGACTTCGACCAGCACAGTGGTCGCGAGAAGGGCCGGTGAGATGCTGCCGAGTATGAGCCGAGCAGCAACGATTGCGACCAGCATGGCCACCATGAGCGTTCCAGTCGCCCAATAGATGCCGCCGAATACATATGCGCCGAAGAAAACCAGCAATGGGCCGAGATCGATGGCGATCTTCCAGAATTGACGCGGGTCGACGCTTTGCGGCGCGCTCGTCTCGTGATGTTCGGCCATCAATCCGCTCTCCGGAGGCTTTCACGCTGGCTTCCCTTGCATCCCGCCGTCGCGCGGGACGGGCCCTGCCAAGCCGCGCTCTCGGCTGGCGAGCCCGGTTCAGCCTCGATGCGAAATGGCATTCGCATCGACCGCCTTATCCGTAACGGGAAGCCTATAACGCTGCATCGATCGAACCTGCCACACAAAATATAAGCCGGTCAGGGGCATCACGATGAAAAGCTTGAATATCATCCAGATGTCGAGACCGTCGAGGACTGGCTTGCGCATAAGCCATTCCCATGTGGTGGGGCATGCGATGTGTGCACTCGCAAAACCGAGCCGCACCGCTTCATTGGCGACGGCCGTCAGCGCAAAGAAGATCGCTGCATTGCGCGTCAATAGCCGCCAGCCTTCCTCTTCATAGTGGAACGTCTTACCGAACACGAACTCGAAGAAATATTTTCTCTGGAGAAGTCCCACAAAGAAGATCAGCGCGACAATCGAATTGAACAGCGTAACCTTGATTTGCACCCACTTCGGGTCGCCAGTGGAGAGCGTGAGAATACCGAAGACCACCGTCACGGCACCAGCAATGAAGGGCATCACCGGCGGCCTCCTCAAAACGGCGAGCGAGGCGACAAGCGCCACGACCGTCGTCAAAATCAGCGACCAAACGCCCGCCTCCACACCAAAGGCGAAGTTGACCACAAACATCGTGAAGAGCGGGCCGATCTCGCTCGCGATGTTCAGGCTCTGCTCAGCGTTGAACGGAAACCAGTTGCGCTTCATGCCCGCCTTTCGAGGATCCGTTGCCCCAGATGCTCTTGTAAGTCCCACCCAAGTCCCCATCCGTTAGCTTGCCGCAATGGCGCGGGCAAATTCACCTGGATCGAATGGTTGCAAGTCCTCGACCCCTTCACCGACGCCAATCGCGTGGACCGGCATTTGGTGCCGGGCGGCAATAGCGACCAGAATGCCGCCGCGAGCGGTGCCATCCAGCTTCGTCATCACGAGGCCCGTCACGCCGGCCTTCTCGCGAAAGACCTCGACCTGAGAAAGCGCGTTCTGCCCGGTCGTGGCGTCGAGCACGAGCACACAGTCATGCGGCGCCTCGGGATCGATCTTGCGCAGGACGCGGATGACTTTTTCGAGCTCATCCATCAACCCCTGCTTGTTCTGGAGGCGTCCCGCGGTGTCGAGGAGAAGGACGTCCATGCCCTCGCTTTGCGCCTGCTTGAGTGCATCGAAGGCAAGCCCCGAGGCGTCAGCCCCAACGGCTCGGGCGACAACCGGTGCGCCCGTGCGCTCGCCCCATATCTTGAGTTGGTCGATCGCCGCAGCGCGAAAAGTATCACCAGCGGCTAGCATGACCTTGAGACCGTCACGGCGTAGGCGCTCCGCAAGCTTGCCGATAGTGGTCGTTTTGCCGGTTCCATTCACGCCGACAACAAGCACGACGTGTGGGCGCCGTCCCGAGGCAACGTCGAGCGGCTTGGCGACGGGCGCGAGCACCTTTTCAACTTCGGCAGCGAGTATGGCTTTCACCTCGTCGGCGGAGATGCCCTTCTCGAACCGCCCCTTGCCGATCGCATCCGTTATCGCCGTCGCCGTTTCGACGCCGAGGTCGGCCTGGATCAGCAAATCCTCGAGATCGTCGAGCGTCGCTGCGTCGAGCTTCCGTTTATTGAAGATCGATGTGATACCGTCGGAAAGGCGCGAGGACGTTTTCGAAAGGCCGGTCTTGAGGCGCTGGAACCAACCGGTTTTGGGTGCCGCTTCCACAATCGCGACAGCCGCTTCGGGGGAGGCTGTTGTCGCGGCCGGCTGGATTACAGGAGGTGCGGCTGGCACCTCGGGCTCCGGTGCGGCAACAGAAGCAGAAGTTATCGCGGGCTCGACCGCAGAAGGCTTCGCTTCAGCGATTTCGGTCGGTGCAGCCTCGCTCGGTGCTCGCTTGGCTTCATCATCGGGTACGGCATCGCGCCCCCCGAAGAGACGACCGAACAAACCTCGTTTCTTTTCCCGAGGCTCGCTCACACCGTCACCTCTCCCATCAGACGGCGGCCGTCGTGCCCGCCAATTTTCGCCGTCACAAGATGTCCGGGGGCCCCGCCGACCATCGTCACCTCGGCGAAGTCCGGTGCCCGGCCCACCCCATCACGCTCCATGAGTACGCTGAAAGAACGACCGACTTGTGCCGAAAGGTGGCGAGCCAGCGCCTCATCGCCTTTTTGGCGCAACCTAGCTGCCCGCTCCTTCACCACTTCGCGCGGCACCTGAGGCATGCGCGCGGCCGGCGTCCCCTTTCGCGGCGAGTAGGGGAAGACGTGTAGATAGGCAAGGCCGCAGTCATCTACCAGATCGACGGAGCGCGTAAACATGTCGCTGGTCTCGGTTGGAAATCCGGCGATGAGGTCAGCCCCGAAGGCAACATCGGGCCTCAGACGGCGCGCCTCGGCACAGAAGCGGATCGCATCATCCCGCAGATGGCGCCGCTTCATGCGCTTCAGGATCATGTCATCGCCGGCCTGCAGCGACAGATGCAGATGCGGCATGAACCGCTCTTCCTCGGCGAGCGCTGCCATCAGATCGCGATCGGCCTCGACTTGATCGATCGACGAGAGGCGCAGCCGCTTCAACGCGGGGACGAGCTTCAGGATCTGGCGTACAAGGCGCCCGAGCGTCGGCGTGCCCGGGAGGTCGCCGCCCCATGAGGTGATATCGACGCCGGTCAACACGATCTCGTTGCAGCCGCGTTCGACGAGGCCACGGATCTCCGCAACCACATCTCCCGCCGGCACCGAGCGTGAAGGACCGCGGCCATAGGGAATGATGCAGAACGTACATCGATGATCGCAGCCGTTCTGCACCTGAACGTAAGCGCGTGCGCGCGAACCGAAGCCTTCGATCAGATGGCCCGCCGTCTCGCGCACCGACATGATGTCGTCGACCTTGACGCGCTCCAGGCGGCCCGATGCCAGCTCGGTCCAGGTTGCCGCGGTTGTCTTTTCCGCGTTCCCGACGACATGGTCCACCTCGGGCATCGCAGCGAACGTCTCCGGCTCGATCTGCGCGGCGCAACCGGTGACGACGATCCGCGCCGTGGGTTGCTCGCGGCGGGCCCGACGGATCGTTTGCCTCGCCTGACGCACGGCCTCGGCCGTAACGGCACAGGTATTGACGATGATTGTTTCGCCAAGGCCGGCGTCCGACGCCTGCCCGGCCATGACTTCCGACTCGTAACCGTTCAGACGGCATCCGAGCGTGATGACGCGCGCCTTTGTCATGACGCCCCTACCCGGCCCCGTTCGTGCCCGGCGCAGCGCCGAGGCGAAACGTACCCTGATACTCGAATTCTGCGGGGCCGGTCATGCGCACGCGGTCATCCGCGCCCCAGTCGATCTCGAGTGGGCCCCCGGGGACCGTCACCGTGACGTGCCGCTCCGTCAGACGCAGACGAGATGCCGCTACGGCCGCCGCGCACGCCGCCGATCCGCAAGCGCGGGTGAGACCCGCCCCTCGCTCCCATGTGCGCAGGCGAATGGCTGATGGTGACTGCACCTGAGCCAGCGAGATGTTGGCGCGATCCGGAAAGATCGGGTGATGCTCGAGCAGCGAGCCCAAGCGGGCGAGATCGTAGACATCGACGTCATTC
Source organism: Hyphomicrobiaceae bacterium (assembly GCA_050250755.1). Classification (GTDB taxonomy): domain Bacteria; phylum Pseudomonadota; class Alphaproteobacteria; order Rhizobiales; family Hyphomicrobiaceae. The sequence continues at coordinate 34,650 of JBFWOB010000043.1, read as the reverse complement.
ACCCAGAAGACGACGTGCGGGTTGCCCATGTTCACGGCCGATGGGGAATGCAGCACGGGTGCCTCGATCGGCCCGATCTGAAGCTCGATGCGCCGCGTATCGTGGAACGGCTCGGCGAGCGGGATGTCCTCCCACCCAAAGCGCGGACGCCCCATATCGACCGTGATGCGATCAGCGCTTTCGACATCAACCGTGAGAAGACCACCGGCGGTCTCGAAGCGCTGCGCGAGCTTGCTGGCCGTCGTGGCCACATGCAGACCGACGCAGCGCATACCGTTGCCGCAAGCACCAGCCTCCGAGCCGTCCGTGTTGTAGATCCTCACGAAAGCCTGAGTACCGGGCGTGCGCGGATCGTGCAGCACCATCATCTGATCGAAATGCCATCGCGGTTCGCCGGCAATCTGGCGCACCTCGTCCTCCCTCAGCACACGTTTGGTGCCGCGCAGATCCACGACAACGATCTCGTTGCCGAGACCATTCATTTTGTGGAGGACGATTTCAGTGCCGCTCGAGGCGTCAGCAGACGCGCCGAGGATTGCGGTCGATCGTGACATGCGTCCTTATATGGCGTGAGACGCCTTCCTGACAATTGCCGAACCGCGATCAAGAATGGGTGACCATCGTTCAAACTCCCTTTCGGCCTCCCCTTGGATCGCCCGGTTCGCCAGCGGCGCTCCGACCGGCGGCACGATGTTAGACGTCGCGTGCGGGTCAGGCCGCAATCTTCGGCTCGGCTTGGATCGGGGCCTTGCAGCCGTCGGCATCGACCGCGACCTTTCCCGCGTCTTGGATCTCAAGGGGCGGGCTGACGTGGAATTGATCGAAACCGATCTCGAAGCTGGTGGCGATCTGCCGTTCGCGGGACGATCGTTCGAGCTCGTGGTCGTGACTAACTACCTGTGGCGACCGATCCTGCCGGACATCGTCGCGGCGGTCGCGGCCGATGGTCTTCTCCTCTACGCGACTTTCGCGACCGGGCAGGAGCGCTATGGACGCCCCTCGACCCCGGAGTTCCTGCTTCGGCCGGGAGAACTGCTCACAGTCGTCGCCGGTCGGCTGACACCGCTCGCCTACGAGCACATCAAGCTCGACAATCCGGAGCGGATCGTTCAGCGCATCTGCGCGGCTGGGCCTCAGCATCCGTGGTGCCGGCAAGGCGCTCCTGGCGTTTAAAAGCTGATGCTTCACCCTGGAGATTACCGGCGATCTTCCGAGGACGATTGGGAGGACCAGCCGTCCAGGACGCGTGTGTCTCCCGTAGGCCGCTTTTGCTGGCGATGGGTATCCGGCGGGCTCGACCGGGCGCGCGGGCCTCCACCAGAAAACGGAGCGGCGCCGTCGGCCGGCGTCACGCGTGGATTCTCCGGCACCATCTGGAAAATTTCACGAAGCACGCCAGGCGCGACCATCGATAGCGGATTGATGATGACGTTCGGTTTGCCCATCGGGCCGTCGACCGCGAACGTGATGCCGATTACGCCGTCCTTGCGCGGCCCGGTCAGCAGTTCGCCGAAAATGGGGATGCCGGCGAGGACGCGATTGAGGCCAGAAAGCGGAACATAAGTGCCGCCGAGCGACACCGAATGGTTGCGGAAATCCATCTTGCCCCGCACGCTCGCGCCGATCAGCGGTCCCGCAGCCGTCAGGCTCTCGATGGCGACCTGCCCATTACCCGTCGCAAAACTTCCTCGCAGCGTATCGAACGCGATCTCTTCGCGCACGACGCGACGCGACGGCCTCTCCTTGCCGGTAGCGATCGCTGGACGGGACTCGTCGACTCCCTGGACGAGTTCGTTGACGACCGAATCTCCGAGGACACGGAACTTGTTAATCTGGATCTGCCCGGAGCGTTCAACGCCGACACTTCCATCGAGATCAACCCAGAGGGTCCCGTTACCCCCAACCATGCTCGCATAGAAGCCTATGGTCTTGAGGGCTTGGCCGGCGTCGCGTGTCTGCACGCGCATCATGCCATCCTGCACAGACTGCATGCGCGCCTCAATGAGCTCCCCGCCGTCGAGCGTGCCGGTCATTTCGAGATCCACGACGTGATCGTTGCGCCGCTTCAGCTTCAGGCGAACCTGACGCACGGTCGTGTCGTTGTGCCCGATCACAGTGTCGATCCGTGCATCGAGGTCCATCGGCTCGTCGGTGCCGAGCTTCTTCTTCTCCGCTTCGAAGGCGTAGAGCGAACGCATCACGGCGGTGCCATCGAACGTCTTGCCGCGCGCCTTAACGTCCCAGACCTTGTCAGAACGGCGATTGCCCTCGACCTCGAGATTGCTTACGACATTCAGCGAGAAGCCGGGAAAGCGATACGAGATCGGCCGCCCATCAGCGCCGAGGACGACAGTACCGTTGATCGTGATCGAATCGCCGGAAAGGCGGAACTCTTGCAGCTCCATTGTCTTGGCGCCGCGCGGTCGCACAACCTCGAACGACAGGCGCGCCGTGCGACCTGCCGGCTTGTGCCAGGACAGACCAGTGAAGCTCAGCTCCGCCGGCGTCAGATCCGCGTTGAAGACGATCTTGCCGTGCTCGTCGCCCACACCCGGGGTAACCTGCACCTCAACGGGCACCTCGCCCTGGATGAGATCGTCGATCGTCAATCCCAGTCGACGGCGATCAGCGCTGTCGAGCTGGGTCGTAATGACAATCGGCGACTGACGCTCGGCATTCTCACCCAGAAGCCACTGTCCATTCGCCTTGGCAAGAATACCGGCGAGCAAAAACTCGCCTTTCAGGTCTATCGCCCGTTCCGTGGCGCCTATGGTGAAGGCGGCGCCGGTCACGTCGTGCGCACCGACGATATTTGGGATACGACCGTCCGTAAGCCGGACTTTGGCGTCGAGATTGGAGTCGGCAAACGATACACCTTCGACAAGCGGCAGCGTTGCGCGCCATTGGACCTCGACCTTGCCATCTGCGCCGGCTGGGACCTGCCCCACGGTAAGCAGTCCAATCGAGTCGCGCGTCATCACGTCGACCACCGTCGCCAGCGTCGACTGCGCGCGGCCTGTGATCTCTGCCTCCGGGCGTTCCTTGTCGATGCCCGTGATGACGATCGAAGCGGTCTTGAAAGTGACTCGGCGATTTGGCGCCACCAAAAGCTGAGCTTCCGGCACGGTCAGCTCGAGGCGTTCACCTTCTCGTGTCAGAGTTGCATGGGGAATCGTGATCGGAGGCAGATCGGGCGCAGGAAGTACGGCGAGATCTTCGGCCTCGAGAGATAAAGCAATGCCAGCGGGCGCATCGCCCTGCCCCGCACTCAGGCGGAACGTGCCTTCCTTAAGGTTTCCCTTTACGAGACGATGCTGCACAGCGCTCCGAAGCCCGGGTGAAATCGCTTCCGGCCAAAAGGCTTTCATGGTCGTGGCATTCATCGGACCAATACGGCCTTCCAGGCGGGCGCTGCGCTGCTCACCCCCAACCATAGTGCCATGCGCCTGTAGATCAGCACCGCCCGCCTTGAAAACGAAGGAGAGCAGTTCAGAGGCACCGCTGGTCGGCCATAATCGGGCACGGAGAGTAAGCTCGTCGATTCGGGTCGCTGGGCGATCTGGTGTTTCGGCTAGTTCACCGTCGATCGAGGCGAGGTCGAGCTGCCAACCGATCACGGCGTCGCCGGTTGCAGTCACCGGCGTGAGATCACCTTTGACGCGTACCCAGCTTCCGTCGAGCTGGACCTTACTCGGCGCGAGCTCGAGGCGGCGCTTTTCGCCGTCATAGACGAATTGCAGCTTGCCGCCGTCGATGCCAATCGCATGTCCGCCCAACGCTTCCGGCAGAACACTGCCACGTCCGAGATCGACGTCGAACCGTCCGCTCACGATCACGCCATCGCTGGTGAGCTCGGTCTCGCCACGCGCGGTTACTGGTGCATCGAGAGCTGCCAGCAATCCGAGATGGGGGACGTTGCGCGCCAAGGCCGGGAGGCTCAGGCCATCGATCGTGGTCGCGAGCTTGAGTGCGCCCGTCTTTTCGGATTGATCAACCGAGAACGTGACGCCGAACGGCATCCCCCCCGCCGAAACCCGCCCCGCGCCCTTGATGACGCTGTGCTTGCGATGGTGGTCGAGCGCGACCTCCATCTCGGCAACATGCCACGTGGTACGGCGGCCGTGATCGTCGACCTCGAGCCGCGCGTCGCGAAGCCCGAACACGCGCAGTTGCGAGGCGACCTTGCGCCCCTGGCGCAGATGCGTGACGGCTTCCGCAATCGCGCGGGCGAGATCGATCCGATGCGATTGGTCGATCGGCGATATCGCTCCGCCGTCGGTCGTCGCCGGGGCGGCGGGTGGATTATGCCCCGGACTGCGGTCCGCCGCGCCATCGGACGGCGTGAAGCCGGACAGGCGAGCTGCCTCTTGCGTCAGGTTCAGTCGTGGACCGATGAGAACGATGCGATCGGCTGCGATGCGTCCCGATCTGAGCGCGGCGAGATCCAGGCCGACAACCGCCTCGGAGGCACGTACCGCTGTATCGCCGCGCCGTGCCGCCAGAGAGACGTCGATCAGACGTACCTCGAAGCCGCCGGCTGGACTTCGATGCAGTGCAGCGTCCGCGATCGTGACATCCACGTCGTCGAGCTCGGCCAATAGCGCCTGCCGCACCGGCTCGACCAGAAAATGCAGTGGGATCGCGCCAAACAGGAGCTTTACGTAAACCAAGCCCGCGCCGAGCACCGCAAGCGGCACCATGACCGCAAGTGCCCAACAAAGCCAACGCAGGGGGGCCGTGATGGTCCGCAAAGGCGACGAACCGTAGGGAGCGCGCCGCCCGTTGTCACGTCGGGGCTCAGTTGGCTCGGAACGGCTAATCGGATGCGTGCGATAGCTCACTGGACCCGTACGGGGCTGGGTGACAGGCGTGGTACGGTCCTGTCCACCGCTCGTATTGCGCGGCGTCCCGAACCCGGCCCCTTGCCGGCCTCCAGATTTGTCGCCGTCGCGCGCCGAAGCCACTCATCCCCCCAATGACGCAGCAGGGCCTATGACTCAGCATGAGCCCGTGACCCAAGCATGGCGACCGTCCGCTGGCCGCGCAGTCATGCCTGTCATGACGTCTTGCAGCCCATGTCGGCGGTCAGCGTTGTTACCAGTGCGGCGCCGCTGCTTCCCCTTGGCAAAGGGCCTGCACCTCGACTACGTCAAGTTGGTCGATCTCAATCCGAAAAGAGACGAAAGGAAGGCAGCGATGATCGAGGCAGGGCAAAAGGCTCCGGATTTCGATCTGCCGACCGACAGTGGCGACAACGTCAAGCTGTCGAAGCTCAAAGGCAGGCCCGTCGTCGTCTACTTTTATCCGAAGGACGACACGTCGGGATGCACGAAAGAAGCGCAGGCGTTCTCGGAGCTGACGGAGCAATTCAAGGCCCTGGGGGCTCGTGTTATTGGCATCTCGCCCGATACGGCCGCGAGCCATGCAAAATTCCGCGCCAAGTATGATCTTACAGTGGATCTGGCTGCGGACCCTGATCGCAAGGTAATCGAGGCCTATGGCGTGTGGGTTGAAAAATCCATGTACGGCCGCAAGTACATGGGTGTCGATCGGTCGACGTTCCTCGTTGATGCGACGGGCAAAATCGCGCGCGTGTGGCGCAAAGTGAAGGTCCCCGGGCACGCCACGGAGGTGCTCGAGGCGGTGAAGGCACTCGGCTCGTGAACGAAACAGACAAGCTTCCTGATGACAGAGCAGAAGGTGCGCAAGAGGAGCGGCCCGCAAGCCTTGTCGCCGGAGCACGGGCTGTCGTGGCGGCGATCGATCCCACGGACAAGGTAAGAATCGCCCGAGCGACGGCGGCAGCATGGCGTGAGCGAACGCTGTCGATCGGCCGGCTCAGCGCGAGCGAGCCGATGCCGGATCGTCCCGGCCGGCCAGCGCGGCCGGAGCTGAAATCCCCACGCGATATGCCGCGACGCTCGTCGCACGGCGTGCGTGGCCGGGTGGCGCTGCTTCATTCACTCGCGCATATCGAACTCAATGCGGTCGACATGACATGGGACCTGATCGGCCGATTCGCGCACGAAAGCGTACCGAGATCATTTTTCGACGACTGGGTCGAGGTTGGAGGCGAAGAGGCTGAACATTTCGCGCTCGTTTCGCGTCGGTTGTCGGAGCTCGATGCTGCCTATGGTGACCTGCCGGCGCACGACGGGCTCTGGCAAGCCGCGCAGGCGACGGGTCACAACCTGATCGCGCGGATCGCGGTGGTCCCCCTGGTGCTGGAGGCGCGCGGCCTCGACGTCAGCCCGGCCATGATCGCGAGTCTGGAGGGCGCAGGCGATCACGCGTCGGCCGAAGTTCTGCAGGTGATCTATCGCGATGAACTCGGGCATGTCGGATGCGGCGCGAAGTGGTTCCGATACCTCGCAGAGCGTCAAGGCGTGGCTCCGGAGCCTTTATTCCACACCCTCGTGCGGCGCCATTTCCGAGGACCTATCAAACCGCCCTTCAACGATCGTGCACGGGCAGAGGCAGGTCTCACTTCCGGTTTCTACAAGCCGCTCGTGGGGGTTGGCCGATTTTCTTGATTTCACTGAGCCCGCGGCGCGTTGCATCAAAGCCGCGCCAACGCTTTTTGCGTCGTTTCTCATGACCTGCGGCGCCATTCATGCTAATTCACAAGGGCATTTGTGCCTTGACTTCGGCTTTCGCACAGCCGTGCGATTCGACGATGGCGATTTGTTTCGTCGGAGGGCAAGGCCGATCTATGCCGCTTTCGGGGTTGCGGTGGGACTGTAGTGAGGGGAGTTCGAGTCATGTTCACGAAGAAGCCGGACCGGGAACCGTCGGCATTCGATCTTGCCCGCACGACGCCACCACTGCCGCCCAGCGGCCCCATGCCGGGCGCGACACCCACTATGAGCCGCAACGGCAGCACGCGTGGCGGTGACTCGCGGATCGGCTCGGATCTCGTCATCGTCGGCAATCTCGTCTCCAGCGGCGAGATCCAGATCGACGGTGAAGTGCAAGGCGACCTTCACGGAGCAAACATCGTGGTCGGTGAGACCGCGCGGATCACAGGCGCCATCGTTGCCGACGAGGTGATCGTGCGCGGTGCCGTCATGGGATCGATCCGCGGCAAGCGGGTGGTGCTACAGTCCTCCAGCCGGGTCGAAGGCGACATTTTCCACAGTCAGCTCGCCATCGAGCAAGGCGCATTTTTCGAGGGCAAGTCGCGCCGCATGGATGATCCCACGTCGGGCGTCACGCGACCGGATGTGCCTTTGCCTGCGGGCTTCAACAGCGCTGTCGCGAACTGATACGAGCGTCCGCTCGCGGTGCCTGAGGCAGGGTGATCGCACGGCTGAGAGCCGGCGATGCGCCGTGCCCCACCACACACGCAAAATTAGTGAAGCCAATCTCTGCGTCTCTGGCGACAGGTCGCGATTGTCCTCGCGCGACCTGTCGCGATGGCGAGCGAAGCATTGCGCGGTTCGGCGCGCATTGGTGCTTGCGCGGAAACGCGGAACGGGCTCGACTTGTCGTCCGATATCAAGACGAGCCCTGCGTTGCAGAGCTGGCCAGGGCTCCAAGCGGAGAACGTGCTTTGAGCTTCGTCCACATCGACTATGTCGTGCGAGATCGCGTGGCAGAGATCACCATGCGTCGCGCACCGGTCAATGCGATCAACCATGAGTTGATCGACGATCTGCTTGCGGCGTATGCAAAAGCGAAGGCGGATCCGAGCGTGCGCGCAGTGATCCTGACGAGCGCCTTCGACAAGGCTTTCTCCGCAGGCATGGACTTGGCGATGATCCGCACGGGACGCGGCATCGACCTCAGGCGCTTCCTCGAGAAGCTCTATTTCGGCATGCACGACGCACAGTATCGGCTGGGCAAGCCGACGATCGCCGCGCTGACTGGCCCGGCACGTGCCGCCGGTGTAACACTTGCGGTTTCGTGCGACATGATCGTCGCGAGCGACACGGCCTCGATCGGCTATCCCGAAATCGACGTCGGGCTCATACCGGCGATGCACTTCGTGCACCTGCCGCGGCAGATCGGCCGACACAAGGCATTCGAGCTTTGCTTCACGGGCAAGCCAATCTCCGCGATCGAGGCCGAGCGGCGCGGGCTCGTCAACTATGCCGTGTCCCCGGATCGCGTGATCGAGAAAGCCCGGGAGCTGGCGCTCGATCTCGCCGCCAAGTCGCCCGCGGTGATGCAGCTTGCACGCGACAGCTTCATGCGCGCCAATGATGTCGAATATCGCCGTTCCATAGAGAACACTGTCGAGACAATCTGCAATATCATCGAGCTTGATGATGCTCGCGAAGGGCTTGCCGCCTTCAACGAAAAGCGAGCGCCACGCTGGTAAGAAAGGCGAACCCTCCGGCCAAGAAGAGGGAGAAAGAGAAACGACGCTGCGACGGTGGTTTCGCCTGGGCCACCACGCAGCCATCGCGTCTGGAGAGGAGACCTCATGAACTTCGATTTCAGCGACGACCTGAAGCTGCTCAAGGATGAGGCACGCAAGTTCCTCGACGACAAGTGCTCTCCCGCCGTCGTGCGCCGAGTCCTGGAAGGCCCGGACGGTTACGACAAAGGGCTGTGGTCCGAGATGGCCGCCATGGGCTGGACTGGCGCCTCGATCCCTGAAGAGCTGGGTGGCGCGGGCCTCGGTGCCCTCGGTCTTTGCGTACTCGCGGAAGAGATCGGCCGCTCGCTGGCGCCGGTTCCGTTCGCATCGACGATGTATTTCGCGGCTGAAGCGCTGATGGCGGGCGGCTCCGAAGCGCAACGGAAGACATGGCTCCCGAAGATCGCGGCAGGTGACGTGATCGGCACGTTTGCCCTGGCAGAAGGGCCCGGCCGGGCCAGCCCGAAGCGTGTGCGCACGACCTTCCGCAACGACGTCCTCAATGGCGAGAAGCTTCCCGTACCGGATGGTATGGCGGCTGATCTCGCGATCGTCGTTGCGCAGACGGACCGCGGTATTGGTCTCGTGCTCGCCGACCTCGCACACGCCAGCGTCACGCGTGAGCACATCGAAACACTCGACGAAAGCCGCAAGCAGGCGCGTCTGACGTTCGTCAACGTACCGGGCGAATTGCTGACTGGCGGTGGCGATGGCGAGCGGCTTCTGGAAACGGTCGAGCAACGTGCCGCCATCCTGATGGCGTTCGAGCAGGTCGGCGGCGCGCAACGGTGCCTCGAAATGGCACGCGATTACGCGCTGGAGCGCTATGCGTTCGGCCGCCCGATAGGTTCGTTCCAGGCGATCAAGCACAAGCTTGCGGATGTCTACGTCGCGACCGAGCTGGCGCGCTCCAACGCTTATTACGGCGCGTGGGCACTCTCGAAGAACGCGCCGCAGATCGCGCTTGCCGCCGCCACTGCGCGCGTCTCCGCCAACGAGGCGTTCTGGCTTGCGTCAAAGGAGAACATCCAGGTTCACGGTGGCATGGGCTTCACCTGGGCGTTCGACTGCCATCTCTACTATCGGCGGGCCAAGTCGCTGGCGGTTGCCAACGGATCGACACGTCTTTGGAAGGAGCGGCTCGTTTCCGAGCTGGAAAGCCAGAACGCGCCCGCGTGAACGCAGCGAGACAGAGATAGATATTTCCGCCTCCGATTTGAGGAGACCAGACCATGGACTTCGAAGACACCAGGGAAGAAGCCGCGTATCGCGAGCGCGCCCGTGAATTCCTGACGAAGAATGCCAAGCCGCGCACCGGCAAGGGCATGCTCTACCGCGCAGCCCAAGCCAACGAGAACATCCTGAGCGAAGCGCGCGAGTGGCAGACGAGGAAATACGAGGCCGGATTCGCCGGCATCACGTGGCCGAAGGAATGGGGCGGCCAGGGCCTCTCGTCAATAAACCAGGTTATTTACGATCAGGAGGAAGCGCAGTTCTCTGTGCCGCGCGGCATCTACGACATCGGCCTCGGCATGTGCATTCCGACTGTCTGCACCTGGGGCAACCAGGATGTCCGCGATCGCTATGCGGTGAAGGCACTCCGCGGCGAGGACGTCTGGTGCCAGCTTTTTTCCGAACCCGCGGGAGGCTCCGACCTTGCCGCATTGCGCACGCGTGCCGAGCGCGATGGTGATGATTGGATCATCAACGGCCAGAAGATCTGGACGAGCGGCGCCCACTATTCGCACTACGGCGTGCTTGTCACCCGTTCCGACTTCGAGGCGCCGAAGCACAAAGGGCTCACCTACTTCTTCCTCGACATGCGCACGCCCGGCGTCGAGATCCGCGGCATCAAGCAGATTTCCGGAGCGTCGCACTTCAACGAGGTGTTCTTCAACAACGTGCGCATTCCCGACAGTCAACGGCTCGGTAAGGTGGGCGACGGATGGAAGGTGTCACTGACGACACTGATGAACGAGCGCTTCACGATAGGCGGACGTGCCGGCGTTGACGTCGACGAGTTCATCGAATTGGCGCGGGGCATCGAACTGGAGGATGGGCCGGCGCTCAAGAACCCGATCGTGCGTGACAGGATCGCGGACTGGTACGTCGCAAGCCGTGGCCTCAAGTACTCGCACTTCCGCACCATGACGGCACTTTCGCGCGGTGACACGCCGGGGCCGGAATCCTCGATTGGCAAGCTCGTGACGGGGCCCAAGTTGCAGAACATGTCGGCGATGGCCCTCGATGTTCTCGAGCAGGGCGGCGTGATCACCGATCCCGAGGTCGCTCCGATGGCCGCGCTCTTTCATCAGACGTTGATGACCTCGCCCTCAGCGCGCATCGCCGGAGGGTCGGATGAAATCATGCGGAACATCATCGCCGAGCGGGTGCTTGGCCTGCCGCCTGACGTCCGAGTCGACAAGGACGTGCCTTTCAACAAGGTGCCGACGGGAAAAGGCGCAAAATAACCTCAAGCACGTCGCTGTAGCGCAGTAGCCTTCGCCGCCATTGCGCGGCTGAGCGAAGCAACTAAAGATAAGCCAAGGGTAAAATATACATGCCACTTCTCTCGAACCACATTGCCGCTATCACGGGTGCAGGATCGGGCATCGGCCGGGCGATCGCGGAGGGTTATGTGCGGGAGGGCGCGCGCATCGTCATCCTCGATGCCGACCCCGAAGGTGCGAAGGAAACCCAGCGTCTGATCACCTCAGCGGGCGGCACGGCCGACGTCTTCGTTCTCGACGTCGCGGATCGCGACGCGGCGCACAAGGTCGCCAATGAGGTGGCTGGGAAAATCGGACCGATTTCGGTTCTGGTGAATAACGCCGGCATCAATCGCCGCAATCCCATCACGGCTGATGCGGCTGCTGTGTTCAAAGATTGGGACGACATCATCTCTATAAACGTAATGGGCGTGTTCAATGTCACGCACGCCTTCCTGCCGCAACTACGCGAGAAACAGGGACGCATCGTCAACATCGGGTCGATCCAGTCGTTCGTGCATGTGAGGACACCTAACTCGGCCGCCTACACGACTTCGAAGCATGGCGTTCTTGGTTTCACTAAGGCGCTCGCTGCCGAACTCGGGAAGGATGGAGTCCGCGTCAACGCCATCGGCCCTGGATTGATCGAGACGCCGCTCAATGCACAGGCGCGCGCCAATAATCCCGAGCTCGTGCGCATTTTCCTCGATCACACGCCGCTCGGCCGTGCTGGCAAGCCCGAGGACATCGTCGGGCCGGCGATCTTCCTTGCTTCCGATCTGTCACAGTATGTGACGGGCACAATCGTCATGGCGGACGGCGGGTATCGCTCGATCTAAAGGCACGTTCGGTTTGGGAGCCGCGATGACGTCGCTTCAGTCGACGTCATCGCGGCGCGTCGTGCGGTATTGCCGACGCCAGCGACTTGCCTCGCGCAAAACTTTGTCGCAGCATTGGTCCGTTCTCAGGGCGGGGCGAAATTCCCCACCGGCGGTAAGCGGCGTCAGCCGCAAGCCCGCGAGCGCCTTCCTTTGGAAGGGTCAGCAGATCAGGTGCGAAACCTGAGCCGACGGTATAGTCCGGATGAAAGAGAACGGGCGTGCGGTCCTCGCGTGAGGGCTGACGGCGTACGTGATCGTCCTGGGTGGTATGTCGAAACCGAAAGGACGTTACGTGACACACACCCGCTTCGCTTTCGTGAAAGCCAACTGGCATTCCGATATCGTCAACAAGTCACTCGAGGGCTTCCTCGAGTTGATCCCATCTCGCGATGTCGACGTGTTCGACGTTCCAGGCGCATTTGAGCTGCCTTTGCTTGCGCGCGATCTCGCGTCGTCGGGCAAGTATGCGGCGGTCGTTGCGGCGGCCCTGGTCGTCGATGGCGGGATCTACCGACACGATTTCGTGGCGTCTGCGGTGGTCAATGGGCTGATGCGGGCTGGCCTCGATACCGGCGTGCCAGTCCTGTCGGTATCGCTCACGCCGCACCATTATCAGGAGACCGAACACCACAAGGGCATTTTCTCCGCCCATTTCGTCGAAAAAGGACGCGAGGCCGCCCGCGCAGCGTTGATGCTGATGAAAATACGCGAGCAAGTGGCCGCATGAAGATCATCGGGGTCGGGGCATGGCGCGCCCCACCCTCCTATTGGGCGACGCGGCCTTTCATCGATGGGCGCCCGACAGTTGCGCCAACATCCGCGACAGCCCCGGTGCCATGAGAAGGACAACGACGAGCCTTGACGTCTGCATGGCCATGACGAAGCGCATGTCGACCGCGCTCGAAGCCGCAATGATGGCAATGGTGTCGGCTCCGCCTGGACTCGTCGCGAGATAGGCCGTCAGAGGATCGATGTCGCCTACCAGCACCATCGCCCCGCCCAATAGGCCGCAGATCACGATCAAGGCGACGGTCGAGGCAAGAATGATCGGCAGCGCGCGGAACGCGTACCAGATGGTCGGCCGCGTAAACCTCAGCCCCACGTTCCATCCGACCAACGCGTAGCAAAACGCAAGCAGCGCCGGCGGTAGCTCGATCTTCAGCAGGCCCGTCTCCTGGAGAAAGACGGCTATGGCCAACGGCACCAGCATCGGACCAGCGGGAATCTTAAGCCAAACGGCTATAAACGCGCTCCCCACGGCAATGCCGGTGCTGGCGAGAAAAGCTCCCCATGCGACCGGAGGAAACCACGTGGTGTGGGCCGCGTGCATGTCGGTCGCGGGGGCCCAAATGCGTGCGACCAGCGCTGCCAAGGCGATGACTAGAATAATGCGGACTTGCTGCATCACGGCGACGATGCGCGGATCGCCACCATAGGCTTCCGACATCAGGATCATCGGCGTGGAGGCGCCAGCGGAGATCCCCCATACGCCCGTGGTGCCCGGCAACCCGCCCCAGCGCGTCAGCAGCAGTCCGATCACGGCAGCCGCGATGATCACGCCGGCCAGGCCCATGACGACCAACGGCCAATCGCGCGCGAGATCTTCGATGAATGTGAGCGGGATTGAACGCCCCATGAGGAAACCGATGACACCCTGCACAGCGATCATCGTGCTCATCGGCACGCGAATCGAGCCGTCCTGCGTGCCGACGATGATCGCCGCCAGCATGGGACCGATCAGCAGCGCTGCCGGCATGCGGACCCAGAGGGCGGCACCGACGAAGGCTACCGAGAGGGCGAGCAGCACGGCCCACTGCATCACGGCCGACATTCCGGTCAGCCGTCCTGTCGCGGTCGTCATTGCTGCCCCTGCTCCGCCGTCTCCGATGCGCAACGCATGCCGGTCGTAATCATTTCGCGCGGCATGCTCCAGCGGACGCTGTGAGGTCAGCCACCTCCTGCGCTGTATATCCGATGTCGGCGAGGATGCTCGCCGTATGCTCGCCAACAAGTGGTGCGCGTGCGTGGACACCGCCCGGCGTCCCGGTCATCTTGATTGCGGTATCGGCGATCACCAACGGATGTTCCGGGACGCCCGGCAGCTCGACCGTTGCCAGCATGTTGCGCGCAGAGGTGTGGCCGTCGGCAAAGATTTCGTCCACGCGAAGCACCGGGCCGAACGGCACCTTGCCGCCCAGCGCATCCGCGATTTCGGCCTTGGTGCGTGCGCTCGTCCATGCCGCGACGGCGCCCTCGACCTCGGTGCGACGCTCGAGGCGCTGCGGCGTTGTCAGATAGCGTTCATCTCTCGCCAGATCGTCGCGGCCCATCTGGCGCGCGAGCAGGTTCCAGAAATCGTCATGCGGACAGCCGATCGCGACCCAACCATCCTTCGACGGAAAGAGACCGTAGGGGCAAAGCAGAGGATGGCTGTTGCCCTCGGGGCCGGGCACCGTGCCGTCGATGCTGTGCTGGAAAACGATGCGCTCACAAAGCGCCAGCACGCCGTCGACCATCGACACGTCAACGAACTGGCCGATGCCCGTTGCCTGCGCGCGGTAGAGTGCCGTGACAAGGCCGAAGGCACATTGCATGGCGGGCACGATGTCGCCGACGCCTGGGCCGATCTTTGTCGGCTGACCGCCCGGCTCGGTGGATGTGATCCCCATGATACCGCCCATCGCCTGGGCGACGACATCATAGGCCGGCCATTCGCCGTATGGGCTCTTGCCCGTCCTGGCATCACCGAAACCACGGATGGCACCGTAGACAAGTCGCGGATTGATATCGGCCAGTGTCTCATATCCAAGACCGAGGCGTTCCATCACGCCCGCTCGGAAATTCTCGATCACGATGTCGGCCTTGGCGGCGAGCCGGAGAATCACCTCTCGACCGGCCGGCGACTTGAGATCGACGCAAAGCCCCTCCTTATTCCGGTTGGTCGACGCGAAATAGCCGCCATAGCCGCCCTCGGCCATGGTGAGCTGTCCGGGCCTGAACGGTCCGAACTTACGGGTGCGATCGCCGCCGGGCGGCTCGACTTTGATGACGCGGGCCCCTTGATCGGCCAGCATCATCGCCGCGAAAGGCCCGGACAACATTTGAGTGAAATCGATCACGAGGACGCCGTCTAGCGCGCCCTTGGACTCGCGGCTTTCGTTCATTTCGTCTCGTCTCGAGGTGAGCTATCGGCCGGGAGCGGTGAGATCGGCGAACTGGTCGTCCCGTGCGGCTCGATTAGGGAGACGCGTACGCGCCACGTCAAGTGCCGCCGCATCTGCCAACAATTGAACAACTGTTCACCAACAGCGTGTTTTCGCCACCCGATTGTCGGCACCCACGGTTGCAACTTATCGCGCGCGCCGTAAGTTGACCTCCAACACGCAACCGATGGAAAAGGAAGGTAGTATGAGACGTTTTGTTTCCGCACTGGCGCTGGCGTTTGCGGTTGCTCTGGGCTTCATGACAGCCGGATCGACAGCAAATGCCGCTGGCGCGGCTGGCGTGGCCATTACGCACACGCCCCCACAATCGTCTGCGGTCGACCAAGTTCGTCACCGTCATCGCCACCGCTCAGGTATCCACTTTGGCTTCGGATACCCCGGCTATTACAGCTACTACGGAAGCCCGCGATACTATCACTATCGCAAACGGTATTACCGGCCGCATCACCACCGTCGCCATCATCACCACCGCCACCACCATCGGCGGCATCATCACCGCTAGGCTTCGCTAGGCGGCTGACCTGGGTTTCCGGCTCGATACGCACTCCGTGTCGAGCCGGCTTCGTTTCCAGCCCTAAAGTTGCACATGCTTTGCATCCCGAATTAAGGCCGGGATGGTGACGGAGCAACGGTAAATCGGCCGCAAGAAGCCCATATGCGCGCGTTCGTCACAATGTTCTCGCTGAGCATGATCCTCCAATATTTTCACACACTTCGCCGCATTCCGCCGAACTTTCTCCATGTTGCATCGTTTCAATTGAAATGGAGCGTGTGCCTTACGCTCCCTGATCGCTTTCATGAGGAGGTTGGCATGAAGTCGCAATTGGTGGGCGCTGCCCTCGGGGCGCTGGTCGGGCTTGGGCTCGCAGCGACTGCTCAGGCCGCGCCGGCCGGCGTGACGCGGTCGGCGACGGTCGCCGGCGACAAAGCGGATGCCGCAACGCAAGTGCGTGGTCGGCATTGGCGGCGCCATCGCCACGGCCATTACCATCATCGGCACTACCGGCCACGATATGGCTATTATTACGGTAGCCCCTACTACTACGGATGGGCTCCTCGCCGTTATTACCGGCCGTACTACGGCTACTACGGCGGTTATCGGCACCATTATCGGCCCGGATTCTCCATTTGGTTCTAGGATCTGAGCTATGACGGCTCGTTACGGCACCGGTCGTGGCGAGCCGTCATTGTTTTAGCGATCACAGTCAGATCACTTCATCCGTCTTGTCGTCCGTCTCGCCGAACCGACGCATGGTCGCAGGCCGCGTGCCCACGTAGAGCTTTTCGAGACCCGGCGCGATTTTGGCATTCTCTCGCTCGAACAGTGATCGCCCCTCGAGATCGCTCTCCACCAGAAATGGTCCGAAGCGCTCGACATCGAGCACCCAAATAGCCTGGGCGATGCCGACTTCCTCAAGCCAATGAGCAGCCACGACCTTCCTGATGCCGCGCCCGAGTAGCGCGCCCGTCCCGTAGCCGACGGTGGTCAGGTAAATGGCACCGTGGGGCACAAAGCTCGACTTGTAGATTTCGCTCGACATGCCGCCCTTGCCGATGATGACATTACAGCCTGAGCGGTCGAGCCAGCCGTCAATCCATTTCGCGAACCGGAACGAGGCGGTGGCCGTCACGGCGCCGACCGTGAGCTCGCCATTCGCGCTGACCGAGGCGGCCGGAGAGCAATGAAAGCTTGCCGTGCCGATGCCATCGGGGACGTTGCATCGCTCCTCGACGGCGCGCTTGTAAACGCCCTCACGGGCCGTATGCACGCGTCCCGAGAGATACACGACCGTGCCGATTTCAAGCTTGGCCAGATCCTCACGCGTAGCGGGGAGCCGAAGATCGACAGTCTTGAGCTTGGTCATGGACGCCTCCCATCTTGCCGGCCGCGACCAGCCTATCATAGCAGGAGGCTGGGGCGGCGGAACGAGCTTGCATCCGTTCGGATTTGCAACTGCCTGAATAGTGGCAACCGTCAGACCGGAAATCGAATGAATGGCATGGGCACGCTGCCCGTCAGCCAGACACCGTTATCCGAACGGTAAAACTTGTGCTGCGCCCGATACATTGCGTCGCTATCGATGGTCAGCACAATGGGCTTACCGTGCCGCGCGCCGACGCGAACTGCCGTTTCCGCATTCGGCGAAAGATGCACGTGGCGACGGCTGCCGGCATTGAGGCCGCTTGCGCGGATCGAATCCAGATTCTGTACCGCCGTACCATGATAGAGTTCCGGCGGCGGCTGCAGCTCCGGCAGTGCCAAGTCCACCTCCACCGAGTGCCCTTGATTGGCGCGGATGTGACGCCCATCCGCACTCAGGGCAAACCGCTGCTTATCGCTTTCGGCGACAATGCGCGTGACAAGGTCGCGATCGAGCGGTTGGCCGTGTGCCCTGGCTTTGGCGATCAATTCGTCGAGATCCGCCCAACCCTCACCGTCGAGCATGAGCCCGATATCTTCGGGTTTATGCCTCAAGACAAGGCTCATGAAACGGCTCAAATCGACAAGCTTTCGGTTCATGACGGGCCCTCGCCCTTCTTCAGAATGCTCGGCGCGACGCCTCGCCCCGTCAGGATGGACCCGACTTGCCTTGCGCCTTGACGTTATCCGGCAGATCGAGACCGACGCCACGCAGGTGCCCAAACAGCTCGTAGAGCTTCGCGACGTCAGCGGCTGGAAGCGGCGGTGCCGTTATGGACGCTACGTTGGTCTTCAGATGCGCAATGTCGCTGGTGCCGAACAACACGACATCGGCACCGGGCTCGTGGCGCGCGAAGCGATAAGCGGCGTCGAGCAGCGACGATGCGCCGCCCTCATGCACAAGGAAATCGAGAGGATTGTCGCGTGCCGCAAGATCGGCGGGCACCTTGCCTTCCGCCGCCAGTTGGCGAACCGTCTCGGCCAATAGTCCAGGTCGCGAAAAGATATTTCTGACAACGAACATCAGCAACGTGCCGACGCCCTGCTGCATCGAGCGCGGGAATATATCTTGCCGCGCACCCTGATTCATCATGTGGAAGGCGAGCATCATCACCTCCCAGACGGGATCCGAGAGAGCACGTTGCAGCATGGTTTGTCCGGGATCGCCGGGGCTCGTCTCACTAAGGCCCAGGTGACCGATCTTGCCCTTCTGCTTCTCGGCCAGAAGCGCCGGCGCCAACTCCTCGCGCACGTAGTCATAATGCCGAGGTGCGACGCCATGAAATAGGAAGACGTCAACGCGCTCACGATTGAGGCGGCGCAGGGATGCCTCGAGACTGGCCACGACATCGGAGGCCGACCGGCGATCGGTGCCCTGCAAGATGCGGCACTTGGTGGAGATCACGACGCGGCCGTGCTCGGCGGGCGTGAACGCTTGCCCGAGAATGTGCTCGGTACCGTAGGCCTCGGCCGTATCGAAGAACGTCACGCCATCATCGAGCGCCGCCCGGACGAGTGCGACAGCGTCGGCGTCGCTCTTGCCGCGGCCCAGGCCCAACCGGCTGTTACCGCCGCAGCCGAGGCCCGCGACCGAGACCGTGAGACCCGTTCGGCCTAGTGGTTTGTAGTCCATTAGCGTCGTACTCCGGCTGGAGACGTCAATCATCGCGCGGTGGCGCCGTCAGCGAGACCGTATCGCGCGTTATGGGCGTGTGGCCAGATCGAAGCGTCTCAATCGAGGTGAAACCGATGGATGGTTGCCTCCCGGGTGTCCAGATCGAGCACCGCATAGGCACCGCGTCGATCGCCATCGCGAGGCTGAGACGGCGAGCCCGGGTTCAGCACGGTCACATCTCCCGCCCGCTCCACCATGGGCACGTGGGTGTGGCCGAGAATAACGAAATCGTGGGGCAGCGCTGCAAATCGCGGGAGTTGCGGACTTCCCGGATTAATGTACCCCGAGAATGGGCTCCACGGCGTCGCATGGATCATATGAATGCGGACCCCGGCAAGTTCGAGATCCAGCGAGTGCGGTGCTTCCGACAGAAATGCGAGCGAGTCCTCTGCGAACTGGGCGCGGCATTTGGCGAGATACCGCGGATTGCCTCCGGCGAACAGCATGTGCTCGTGGTTGCCCTGGATGCACTGCGCGTTCGCCTGGCGTAGCAGCTCGACCGTCTCCGGGCAGAAGCGGAAGTCGCTGCACACGTCGCCCGCGCACAGGACGTGATCCACGGACGGCATATCATCGAAGACGCGTTTGAGAGCCTGCGGATCTGCATGAATGTCCGAGACGATGGCGACCTTCATCGCCACCCGCCATACGGTCGATCTCGGCGGACGTTCGAGGCTCTGATCGCGTCACGTACCATAAATGCCTTCCCTTCGGATCAGGCGTTGCGGCTGTCCATCCAGCGACGGAGCCGGCCAATTCCATCCGCGACGGATACTCCAGGCTTCCAGCCGAGCTCCTGCTGAGCCTTCGCGTTCGAGATCTTCAACTCGTTGTGCGCCGTCGAGCGAGTGGCACGCGTTTCGCTGACATACTCGGGCTCGAGCGAACTGCCGAGTTCCTTCAGCACCAGCGCAACAACCTCTTTCACCGGCGTCGATTGGCCGGTCGTCAGATTGTACGCTTCGCCGGCCCGGCCCTTTGCCATGGTCAGCATCATCCCGCCGGCTGCGTCACTCGCGTGAATGAAGTCGTGTGCCTCGTCGCCCGTGTCGCGGATTTGAGGGCGAAGTCCAGCCTTCACCCGCTCGAGCGCTTCGAGGATGTAGAGCGCGTTGACGCCACGGCTGTGCTGGTTCTCGCCGTAGACGGTCGAAAAGCGCACGGCGCAGAACGGAACATTGTACTTCTGCACGTAGAGTCGGCCGAGGTGCTCTCCCATCAATTTGGACGCCGAATAGACGCCGAACGCGGGCGACACTCCGGCCGAGCCGAACGGCGTAGTTTCGTCGACAACGCCATGCACGTTGTTGCCGTAGGTAGCGATGGAGGACGCGAGTACGACCTTCTTGCCGCCGAGCAGACGCGAGGCCTCGAGCACATTGACGAGGCCCATGATGTTGACTTCAGCACCCGTTGCCGGCGCCTCCGACATTGGCAGCGTGAGGAATGCGGCGAGTAAAAAGACGCCGTCCACGCCCTGCATCGCCTCGAACACCTGATTGGACTTCAGGACATCGCCCTTGATCACACGCACGGCGCTGTTCTTTCCCAGCGCCTCCGTAATGGCGGTGCTGCCGAGGCTGTAGTTGTCGAAGAGCACGACCTCGCGGGCACCGTTCTTCAGAAGCGCTTCCGTCAGATGGCTACCGATGAGGCTGGCGCCGCCGATGATGAGAAAACTCTTGTCTTTGATCATGCGCAGTCGTGCTCCGACAGGGACGGAAACGGATCTGATGATGGGGGCTCAGTCGAACAGGATGACGCCGCGTGCGACCTGCCCGTTGGCCATGAGGCGGAACCCCTCGTTGATCTCGTCGAACTTGTAGGTGCGCGAGATGAGGTCGTCGAGGTTGAGTTTTCCTTCCATCGAGAGATCGGCCAGCGTGCCGAAATCGACGGCGGGGCGCACCGAGCCGTAGTAGGTGCCGGAAAGCGTTTGTTCGCCGTAGACCATCAAATGCGGCGCGATCGGTGCCTTGGTCGAGAATGCGGGGATGCCAACAATGACTGCATGGCCCGCAGGCGCCAGGGCGTCGACGATCTGCACCACCGTCGGCTCCGTGCCGATGGCGTCAAAAGCATAATCGACACCGAGCCCAGTGATCTCCTTGACGACCTCGGTCACGTTCTGGCGCTTGGCATTGATGATGTGCGTCGCGCCAAAGTTGGTCGCCATCTGAAGTTTATTGTCGAGCAGATCGCAGGCGATGATCGTCTTGGCGCCCGCGAGACGCGCACCCTGGACGACGTTGAGCCCAACGCCGCCGCAGCCGACGACGAGTACGCTCGATCCAGCCTCGACCTTCGCATGGCGAATGGCGGCGCCGACGCCCGTCGCAACCGAGCATCCGATGATTGCGGCATGCGACCATGGCAGGTCGTCACGCACCTTCACGACTTGATCCGCAGGACAGACCGAATACTCGGTGAAGGTGCCGATACGGGCCATGACATTCAGTGGCTCGCCATTCAGTTTTACGCGGGCCGTGCCGTCGTGCATGACCCAGCGTGGCGTATCGTTGAAGCCGATGCACAGCACCGTGCGGCCCTTGGCGCAGTAAGGACAATGGCCGCAGTTCGAGCGAAACGAGAAGATGACGTGATCGCCCTTCTTGACCGTCGTAACGCCTTGCCCGACCTCTTCGACAATGCCGGCGGCCTCGTGCCCCAGCACCATCGGCAGCGGCAACGGCCAATCGCCGTTCATGATGTGCCAATCGGACATGCACACGCCCGCCGCCTTCACCTTGACGCGCACTTCGCCGGCCTTTGGGCCTTCCTGCTCCAGCTCGAGGATCTCGAGTGGTTTGTTGACCTCGGTCAGAACGGCGGCACGCGTCTTCATTGGGGTTCCTCCGGCGGGTGATCTGTTGACCTCACGTTGCTCTTTCCCGATCCGCGGCGCAAGAGAACGGCTGATGGGCGCGGCCAGCCGCCTCAGTTATCGGGAGTCTTGATCCTCCGCAGTCCGACGATCAGCTATTCAGCCGCTTGCAACGCGCCGGGTGGCTCCCACTCGACACTCGAGCGGCGCGAGTAGTCGGTGAACCAATCCGGGTCCGTGCGAAACTCGGCGCGGCCGTCCGGAAACACGCGCGCAACGGCCCGGCGCGAGGAGAGGCAGAACATGTGCATACTCATCGGCATGCCGCCCGTGTGGCAGTAGCCGACCTCGATGTGGCAATCGACGACCATGGACGACCCCATGAAACCCATGGCGCCCATGCCGATCGAGTTGCCGAGTTCCTTCAATTCCTCTTCGAGCGCGGCGATCTTCGGGTCGGGATTGCGGTTTCCCACCACTCGCAGGCACGCAGCTTGCTTGCCCAGGACCGAGCAAATGTCCTTCGAGCCGCCAAGCCCGACGCCGACGATGGCCGGCTGGCAGGCGAGGCCGCGCTTGCCGAAGGCGATACACGTGTCGAGAAAGAAGCGCTTGATGCCTTCGATGCCGTCGCCCGGAAAGAGCATGCGATAGTCGGTGCCGAACAGGCCGCCTTTGTGCACCGTCACCAGATCGATCCAGTCACCTTCGGGATGGAAGGCATATTCGATCTCGGGCGCACCGATGCCGCAGTTGTTGTTATGATCGGTGCGCCAGAGCGGATGCACGCGATTGGGGCGCAGTGGAACATTGTGCGTCGCGTTCGCGGTGGCGCGCCGGAGAGCGGCTTCAAGCGCGACAGGCCCGCCCTCGACGCGCGCGTCATTTCCATATTTCACATACCAGCGCGGGACGCCGGTATCGCCGCACATGGCGCGACGATCCTCCTTTGCCGCCTCGTAGTTGTCGAGCATGGCCTGGATGACGAACGAGGAGAGATCGCCCTTCTCGGCGTTGGCGCAGGCCCGCAAGCCGCCCAGATAATCGTCGGGGATCTCTATGGCGGCTTTCGCCATAAGTTCCTCGGCGGTTTTTTGAATGGCGGAGATAGGAGTCATGCCGGCCTCCCTGCGGCGCGGGCAAATGCTGCCCGCGCCGATGATGCGACAACTATTGGTCGAGCCAGACGTTCGCCAGATCCTGTCCGACGTAATGACTGGGCGTAACCTTCCAGCCTTTTACGGATGACGAGAGCGCGACGATGCGGTTGTACCAAAGCAGCGGGACATTATAGGCGCCGAGGATGACCTTCTTCTGCATCTCATCGACGACGGCCTTGCGGCCCTCCGGCGTCGTCTCCGTCTTATACTTGTCGTAGAGCGCATCGATCTCGGGCACCTCATTGCGCGTCGTGTTGCGCGGGCTGCGGCTTGCGGAGATGTAGGCAACCAACATGGGGCGCGGGTCTTCGTTATCCCCGCAGAAGCCGTCGAGCGCGACCTCGTATTCTCCCTCGAGAATCGCCTTCTTCTGCGCGCCGACATCGAGCTGAGCGTGCTCAACCGTGACGCCGATGCGCCGCATCTGATCGACGAAATATACACCCGCCGGCGTGAACGGCTGGCTGACATTGCGATTGATCAGACGAAACTTGAGGTTGGAGACGCCCGCCTCTTGCAGGAGCTTTTTCGCCGCTGCCCGTTCGGCCTCGCCATCCTTGCGGAAGCCAGGGAGCTTCTGCAGTTCCTCATCCGAAAGCGCCATGGCATTGCCCGGGCGTACGGGACCACCGACCGCCTTCATGATGGAAATCTTCGACAGCGCTTCAGAGCCGCCCCAGCGATCGAGCCCCATATTCAACGCCTGACGCACGCGCACGTCGTCAAACGGCTTCTTGGTGGTGTTGAACAACACTTGAACCTGACATAGCCACGGGCTTTCCTGCACCTGCAGCTTGTCGCCCATGGCCTTCACCAGGCGGTCACGCTCGGCGGGCGAAATGGAGCGGAACTCGGCCTGGATCTGGCCACCCTGAAATGCCGCTCCCAAAGCTGCGGCTTTCATCAGCACGGCCTTGAACCCGTCGAGATAGGGCTTGCCTTGCTCGAAATACTTGTCGAAGCGCTTGCCGGCAAAGTGCGATCCCGCCACGTGCTCGGTCGCGACGAACGGTCCGGTGCCGAGGATATTGTGGGCCGGGAACTGCGGGTCCTTTGCCAGCTTCTCGGCGCTGTAGATGCAGTTGAAAGGCAGTGCGAGCAGGTCGAGAAAGCCTGGGTCGGCGTTTTTCAGTTTGATGACGACAGTATTGTCATCTGGCGTGGAGATGTCGGCCACATCCTCGAATGCGGCCTTGCGGACGGAAACCACGCCCTCGGGCGGCTTGCGGATGCGATCGAGGCTTGCCTTCACGTCCTTCGCCGAGAATGGCGAGCCGTCGTGGAAGACGACACCTTTGCGCGTCTTGAACGTGTAAGTCAGTCCGTCAGGCGAGACGGTCCAGCTCTCGGCGAGATCCGGTTTCACCTCCGGATAATCTTGCTGGTCGATCTTCACCAGCAACGAGTAGTGCGGGGCGACCGTGTGAATAGCCGCGTATGTGGTTGTTGCATGGCAGTCGAAAGTTGGCGCTTCCGCCGTGATGGCATACGTCAGCGTGCCGCCCCGCTTCGGCGTCTCCGCCAGCGCTGGCGTGGCGAGGGCACCGACCGTGACGAGTATGAGCCCCGCCCGGATGGGTCTATAACGCATTGGTTTTTCTCCCGAACATCCGTATTCATGTTTTCTTGCGCTCGACAACGTGGCGACGGGGAGCTGTGATGAGACCCCGGAGGGGCGCTGCATAACCGGCTCGCTCGCTGCCACTCCCGGATCAAGCCGCGGGACGTGAAGCCTCGATCAAGCCGCCCTTGCGGGCAAGCTCTCGCAAGTGATGATCGGTATTGCCGAATGCGAGTTCGATCATGGTGAGCCGCTTGAAGTAGTGGCTCGCCTTGTATTCGTTCGTCATGCCGATGCCACCGTGAAGCTGAACCGCGTCCTGCCCGACGAGGCGGGCCGACTTGCCAATCTGCACCTTGACGGCATGCATGGCGCGACGACGCTCCGTCGCGTCATCGTCGGCCGCCATCATGGTGCCGTAGAGCGCGATCGAGCGCGCCTGCTCCAGCGCCGTGAACATATCGACGAGCCGATGTTGGATCACCTGGAACGAGCCGATGGCGACACCAAACTGCTTGCGCGTCTTGGCGTAGTCGAGCGTCGCCTCGTAGGCCACTTCCATGGCACCGACGGCCTCCGCAGCAAGGAAGGCGATAGCCTCGTCGACCGTCCGCTCGAGAGCAGTCAAGCCTTTTGCCGGATCGAGCACATCGCCCTTGGCCACCTTGACGCTGGATAGCGAGATGTCCGCGGCGCGACGGCCATCCTGAGTTGCATAACCTCGGACGGACACGCCCGGTGTCTTGGCATCGACGAGGAACAGGCCGATCCCGTCCTTGGCACGGCGATCGCCCGCCGTTCGGGCAACGACGATCAGCTTCGCTGCGCTGTCCCCATTGAGAACAACCATCTTCTCGCCTTCGAGCACGTAGCCGTCGCCATCGGGCTTGGCCGTGGTCGCGACGTCGAACAGGTCGAACCGCGACTGTCGCTCCTGATGCGCGAGCCCCAGCGTCATGGCGCCCGAAACAATCTCGGGGACCAGTTGGGCGCGCTGCTCTGCGCTTGCCGCGTGGCGCAGGACGCCGCCGCCGAGCACGACGGTTGCGAAGAACGGCTCGAGCGCCAGCGTCCGGCCCACGGCCTCGCCGACCAGCATCATCTCCGCGGAGCCTTGTCCAAGGCCACCATCGTCCTCCGAAAACGGAATGGCGAGCAGCCCCTGATCGGCCCATTCCTTCCAGCCGGCTGCCGCATAGCCGCCCGTTTCTTTGGCCATCTCCGCGCGCGTCTTGACGACGTCCGGATAGCGACGCGTGAGCAAGCCGTTGACGCTGTCTTTCAGGAGGCGCTGGTCGTCGGTGAGCTCGAGGTCCATGACTGCTGCTTTCGCGTGAGTATCGTTAATGAGAGCTGCGGGCGGTGGCGGTCGCGATACCGGCAGCGATGAGGAGGCTGCCGCCGACCCGGTTCAAAGCGCGGATCATGCTTGCGCTCGAGAAGGCCCAGCGGGCACGCGAGGCGAGAATGGCGTAGCCAAACGCATTGGCGAACGCCAGCCCGACGAACGTCACCTCGAAGATCGCCATCTGCGGCCAGAAGCTTTGCGACGGATCGATGAACTGCGGCAGGAAAGCGATGAAGAACGTGAGGCCCTTGGGATTGAGCGCCGTCACGAGCCAAGCGTGGCCGATCATTCGCAGGGGCGGCGTTGCATCGGTGCGCGGCTCGGCATTCATCGTGCCACCAGCGCGGAACAACTTGATGCCCAGATAGACGAGATAAGCCGCGCCGATCCACTTCAGGAGCGTGAACACGCCCGCTGACGCAGCCAACAACGCGCCCAGTCCGAGCAGCGAAAGCGTCATCGACGTGAGATCGCCGAGCGCCACGCCAACCGCGAGTGGCCATGCGGCCCGCCAGCCTTGGCCAAGCGCATAGGAGACGACCAGAAGTATGGTCGGTCCCGGAATAATGAGCAGGACACTACTCGCCGCGGCGAATGCAAGCCAGGTCTCGAAGGTCATGCCATGCTGTCCACTTCACTCGGCGGAGGGTTCGAATCTTCTCGTCTCCGCCACACTCGGCCCCGGCCCCGCTCAGAACCCCAGCACCGCCTTGGCGATGATGTTGTGCTGGATCTCGTTGGTGCCGCCGTAGATCGAGACCTTGCGGTTGTTGAAATATGCGGGCGCCGTGGGCAATGCCCAGTCGACACCGGCCGGACCCTCGTTATGCCCGATCTCGTCGGGGTCATCGCGAACATAAGGGAGCGCGAGCGGGCCGGCGATCTCCATCAGCAGCTCGGTTGTCGCCTGCTGCAACTCCGAGCCTTTGATTTTCAGGATCGATGACGCCGGATTGGGCTTGCCGCCGCGACCGGCTTTCCTGTCCTCCGAGATGATACGGAGTTGCGTCATCTCGAGGGCCTTCAGCTCGACCTCGACCATCGCCACCTTCTCGGCGAACTGCGGATCGTCCATCAGCGACCCGTTGCCGGAGTCCACCACGCGGGCCAGTTCCTTGATGCGCGCGATACGCATCTTCGAGACGCCGACACGGGCAATGCCGGTCCGCTCGTTGCCGAGCAGGTACTTGGCGCAATCCCAACCGCGACCTTCCTCGCCGACGAGGTTCTCGATCGGCACCTTCACATTGTCGAAGAAGACCTCGTTCACCTCGCGTCCGCCATCCATCGTGATGATCGGGCGCGTCGTGATGCCGGGCGTCTTCATATCGATCATGACGTACGAGATGCCGAGTTGCTTCTTCGGCGCCGCCGGATCGGTGCGCACGAGACAGAAAATCCAGTCGGCGTATTGTGCGAGCGTGGTCCAGATCTTCTGGCCATTGACGATGTAGTGGTCGCCCTGGCGGACGGCCGTGGTTTTCAGCGAGGCGAGGTCGGAGCCAGAGCCTGGCTCCGAGAAGCCCTGGCACCAGAAGTCGTCGCAGGCGGCGATGCGCGGCAGGTGGTGTTTTTTCTGTTTCTCGGTGCCGAATTGAATCAGCACGGGGCCGTGCATGGTGACGTTGAAGCCGACAGGCGGGGGCACGCCGTTGATCTGCATTTCCTCGCCGAACATGTAGAACTGGATGGGCGACCAGTCGGTACCGCCCCATTCCTTGGCCCAGCCGGGCGTCGCCCAGCCACGTTTGTGCAGCGTCTTGTGCGACGTGACGATGTCGTCCTTCGTCAGCTCGCGGCCTTCGATCACTTTGCGCCGGATCGAGAGTGGCACCTCGGTCTGGAAGAACTTCCGCACCTCGTCACGGAAGGCGAGATCCTCGGGGCTGAAGCGCAGGTCCATCGGTGTCTCCTGATCGGGGCGGCAGTCTTGTCGTCGGTCACGTGGCACCGCCTATTCAACGGCAGCGGCGCGCCGCGCGCAACGGCGCTTATGCCATTGCGCTGCAGCACGCTTGCTATCCATGTGGCGGCGCGTGGGCGGTTTCAGGTGTGCACAGCGGTGCACACACGGTGTCCGGCCTTTCAGGCGATAGTCACGCCACCATCGGCAACGATGACCTGTCCCGTAATGAACGAGCCCGCCTTCGATGCAAGGAAAGCGGCAATGCCTCCGATGTCGTCGGGATCGCCGATGCGCTTCAGGGGCGAGTTCTCGAGGCGCTTGTCGAGATTTGCTTTATCTTCCCACAGCGCGCGCGCGAAATCCGTCTTCACGAGGCCCGGGGCAATGGCGTTGACGCGGATGTTCTTCGGCCCGAGTTCGACCGCGAGTGCACGTGCCAGGCCGAAATCGGCCGCTTTCGAGACGCCATAGGCGCCGAGCTTGGCCGACCCTTTGAGACCACCGATCGAGGAGACGATCGTGATCGTGCCATCCCCCCGCTCGGCCATGCCCGGCGCGGCGAGATTGGCGAGCCAGAGGTTGGAGCGAATATTCGACTCCATGATCTTGTCCCACTGGTCGTCGGAGATGCCGGACAGAGGGCCGAAGTAGGGATTGACCGCCGCATTGCAGACCAGCGCATCGACCTTGCCGTATTTGGCGATCGCGCCGTTGATCAGCGCCTGGCAATCCTCCTTGCGACCGATGTGGCACGGAATGACCGTCGCATCGCCGCCGGCCTTCCGGATGCCGTCCGCCACCGCCTCGCATGCGTCGGCCTTGCGGCTCGATACGACGACCTTGGCCCCCATCGCGGCCATGATTTCCGCGATCGAGCGTCCGATCCCCTTGCTCGATCCGGTGACGACGGCGACGCGTCCGGATAAGTCGAACGGATTTTTCATGTGCATGTCCTTGCTGCTGGCATCCCGATTGCGGACAAGGATCGCTTGCCGCATGCGTTTTGCAAAGGGTGAGCGGCTTACTCCGGCCTAGTGCCGTCCTTCGAAATGCGCAAATTCGCTCATGAAGGGGGCAGCGACGTCGGCGTTGAGCTTGCAATCGAGGAAAATCGGACCCTCGGGATTGCGGAGCTTGGGCGCCACGCGATGCAAATCCTCGACGGTGCGTATGGTTTCGGCATCGAAGCCAAAGGCGGCCGCCACGGGGGCATAGTCGACATCCGGAAAGACGGACTTGCCCACGGGCTGCTGACGCAGCTTCAAGAAATGCAGTTCGGCTCCATAGGCGCAATCGTTCATGAGCACGATGATCATGGGCAGATCCTCGCGAATGACGGTCTCGAGCTCGCCCATCGTCATCAGGAAACCGCCGTCGCCCACCACCAGGACCGTCGTGCGATCCGGACGCGCCCTGGCCATGCCGAGCGCGCCGCCAAAGGCCAATCCGATCGAAGCGAAGTCACCGATCATCTTGAAGGCGCCAGGATCAGGTACGGATAGATACGGCACGATGCCGAGGAAATTGCCTCCGTCGACCATCAGATTGCGGTCGGCGGGAAGGATCGCTTCGAGCTCCAACCCAAGCGTCCGCATATCGATCGTGCGGGGTGTGTTCTGAGGTTGAAAATCCTGGTCGGGATGAAAGTCGGTAATGAGCTTCGCTGTCTCCGCGCCATGGAACGGCTTGTCCGTAGCGGACCGCTCCGGCACGGCCGTCAGAAGCGCCTCGGCGACTAGGCGCGCATCGCCCACGACGCCCACGTCTGCATTGAGCCAGCAACCGATGTTGGCGCGCACGGCATCCACCTGGATAAGCGGTGCCTGCGGCACGGCCGTTCCGAAACTCGTCGTCAGGAAGTTCAAGCCAGCTCCGAAAGCGATCACGCAATCGGCCTGATCCGCCATGCGACGTGCGATCGAATGAGAGAACGAGCCGATGATACCGAGATTGCGGGGATTGCCCCGGAAGAGATCCTTGCCGCGCGCCGTGGTCACCAGCAAGGCGCCAATGCGGTCGGCGAGTTGCTCGATCGCCTGACGCGCGCCGGCGCGATGTGCTCCGAGACCCCCAACGATCAGCGGCCTCTTCGCTTTGGCGATCACGGTGGCGGCTGTTGCAATTGCCTGCGGGGTAGCGGCTTGAGGTTTCTGCTCGCGCGTAGCGACCGCGAGAGGAGCGGTCGGTGCGTCGATTTCGGCGAGCTGGACATTGGTCGGCAAATGCAGGCTCACGGCGTTGCCCGCCATGGCCGCCGCCAGCGCATCGGCAAGCGTCTGTCGCGCCCCTTCGGGACTCGTCGCCGTGAACGTCTTCAGGCCCGCAGCACGTAGTATTCCGACCCCATCCACGGCCTTGTAGTCAGGGCCGAGGCCGTTCGGTGCACCAACTGTCGCCGCCTCGCCGTAGATGATCAGGAGCTTCGAATTCGTTCGGCTGGCATAGACTGCGGCGTGCAATCCGTTGGCGAGCGCAGGACCGCGGCCGACAATCGCGATGGCCAGCTTGTTCGTCGTGTACGCGTAACCGTCAGCGGCAGCGATCGCCGCATTTTCGTGTCGCGCCCCGTAGAGGCGCACGCCGGCCGTATCCAGCGCCGTTGCGAAGAGAGCCGTGTCGTCGCTCATCAGGCCGAACACGCATTCAACGCCCAGGGCCTTGATGTCGTCTGCGAGAACCTGAAACACAGGAGTCTTGCCGGAACTCCGCTCGTTCGTTGCCATGATGGTCACCTCGCGTTGGACCCGATGTGCGTTCAGGGTTCGGGCTGGCGGCGGCGACGTCAAGGCCGAATGCGCGAACGGCTCGCAATCGGGTGCGTTGCACATGCCCAGAGACCCTCACCCGTGCTCGCAGGCAAAGTCAGGCATGCAGCGCATGGAAGGCGCGTCACTCGGATCGCGTGACGAGGCAATCGATCTGCCGGCGACGCAAATGCGAGCATGCGGATGCTGCCGTTGCCGCGTCGAGACCGACAAATCGCGCGCGGTAGAGTGTGCGTCCACCGACGGTCACCGCGGGTACGGCGGTGTTGACGTCCCGCAGCAGTTGCGGTGACAGCTGCCGAGCGGCAGCAAGGCGCTCGCGCGCCTCACCCGGTTGGCTGAATGCGCCGATCTGAATCTCCGCATCGCCTCTCGGGGCCGGATGCTCCTGACGCACGGTAGTCGTAAACCTCGGAGGCGAGGCCAGATGCAACGCTTGAGCGTGAAGCGTGGACGGCCTCCTGACCGCCGATTGATCCGGGGCAACCGTCGGCTTCCAATCGTTGTCAGCGCCAAGACGGCTCGCGACGCTGTTTCCCGCCATGATCGGCGCGGCGAGACGGACCTCGGAGCGCCACCGCTCGGCGCGCTCTTCGGCTGGTTCGGCGACAGCCGTCGCCGGCGCTGCTAGGCGTATCGGCTCCGCCAAGCGGACCGGTGCGACCGTTGGTACGCGTTTTTCGATCGGAGCCGAGGCCGCTGCGGATCGCGCTGTCGGCTCGCCTTGTGACACGGGCCGCGCTGCAACCATCAGACGGCGCCGCGTCCGTTCGGGCGAGGCATTGTGCAGAGACCGCCCGAGGATGACGCGCATACGGGCATTGCGGGCGGACGCCGAATTGCCACCGAAGACGACGGCCAGCACATGGCGGCCATCCCGATGGACCGACGCCAGAAGATTGAAGCCCGAGGCCCGGGTGTATCCCGTCTTGATGCCGTCCATGCCAGCAAAATTGAGCATCATCGCATTGTGGTTGCGGTAATTGCGACCGGCATAGCTGAACGAGCGGATCGAGAAATGCCGGGCTTCGCGCGGGAAGGTATCGTAGAGTCGCAGAGCGAGCGTCAGCATGTCCCGCGCAGTGGTGGTCTGCTCCGGATCGGGCAGGCCGTTCGCGTTGCGGAATGTCGTCGCATTCATGCCGAGCTCATGCGCTTTGCGCGTCATCAATCGGGCAAAGCGGTCCTCGCTGCCGGCGATATGCTCGGCAAACGCCACGGCGATGTCGTTCGCCGATTTCGTGATCAACGCCTTGATAGCGTCGGACACAGCGATCGTGGAGCCAGGCTTGAGACCGAGTTTCGATGGCGGGACGGAAGCCGCGTCCGACGAAATCCGGATCATCGTATCGGGGCGCAGTCGCCCGAGTTGCATCTGCTCAAATACGAGATAGAGCGTCATGACCTTGGTCAGAGACGCCGGATAACGAGCTTCATCGGCGGCTTCGGCATGCAGAACGGCGCCAGTATTGGCGTCCACGCTCATTGCGGCATAGCGCGCACTGGCCATGGCCGGACTCGCCGCGATCACGATCAACGATAGAAACACGGCGACGTCGCGCATCAGCCGCGTCACGCAATGGATCCGCTCCGTCACGGTCCTCGACGGTGCCAAGACAGACAAGTGCCCAGCCTTCCCTGCTGCTGCCATTTGCGGATCCCCCCTCGCCCAGGGGTGAATCACATTTTTTTCTGGCGCCAATACGGCATTGCCATCGGGCGCGCCGGTCACCATCTCATAGCGATGTTCAGAGGTAGTTAATCGTCAATGCTGCGATGCAACATATTGCTTGCATTTATTTGTGCGGCGCATTAAATTTCCACGGACAGAAGGCGCGAACTGTCTGCCATTTTCCGACGGCGTGAATTGTGACATAGCGCGGGGCTCAGGATCTTTCATCCGGCCTCGCCGACGAGGCACCTCCCCGCACCGGCAGGTGCCAATCAGGAGACACGACATGGTGAAACCCTTCGACGACATGCAGAAGATGAACCAGGCCGGTATCGACACCGCCATGAAAATGATGGGCGAGTGGGGCAAGAGCTGGCAGGCGATCGCCGCCGAAATGACCGACTACACGAAGCGCTCTTTCGAGGATGGCACCCAGACGCTGGAAAAGCTGATGACCGCCAAGTCCGCGGAACAGGCCTTCGAGATCCAGTCCACCTACGCCAGGCGCGCCTACGACGACTACATGCACCAGATGACCAAGCTCGGCACGATGTACAGCGAGCTTGCCAAGGAAGCCTACCGGCCCGTCGAGCGCGTCATGCAAGGTGGCCGCTGAGCCATCTCTCCTTTTCGCGAGAGGTCGTTAGGCCCGGCAGCGTCGCCGGGCCTTTTTTTTGCCGGTCGGAGCGCCCACATTCCAATCGTACGCGGTGTCAACGGTTCGGGCCCGCCAGAAAGTCAGCGTTTGCGAACCGGTGCATGCTCTCGGTAGTATAGTGCAAAACGGTTTGCGTCGACCTCGGGCGACTAGCCAGCGGTCCCCAGGAGGCGCGACAGGAGTTCGAGAGATGGACCGGAGCAAACGATTGGCCCGGATAGCCAGCATGAGCAGCAGTCGAGGCGAGATCTCGAAAAGGACGACGGTGCGTTTGGGAGACGACGATGATCGCTCCCGTGACGGCGGCGGAGAGGGCAAGACGGGCATCATCACCCGGACTCGGCCCAAAACGCAGCGACCGAGCCTTTACAAGGTTCTCATCCTCAACGACGACTACACTCCGATGGAGTTCGTCGTGCACGTGCTGGAGCGGTTCTTCAACAAGGGCCGTGAAGAGGCAACGCGAATTATGCTGCACGTCCATCACAAGGGCGTCGGCATCTGCGGGGTCTATACTTACGAGGTTGCCGAGACCAAGGTGACGCAAGTTATGGACTTCTCGCGCCAGCACCAGCACCCGCTGCAGTGCACCATGGAAAAGGAGTAGGTCACAGGTGCCGTCCTTCTCGCAAAATCTGGAGCAGGCGCTCCACAAGGCTCTTGAGTACGCTAACGAGCGGCATCACGAGTACGCCACGCTTGAGCACCTGCTTCTCGGGCTCATCGACGATCGCGATGCGGCCGCAGTCATGCGTGCCTGCAACGTCAACCTCGACGAGTTACGTCGACGCGTAACGAACTACCTCGATTCCGAACTCGAAGGCCTCGTGCGCAAAGGCGCCGCTGACGCGCAGCCGACGACAAGCTTCCAGCGCGTCATTCACCGCGCCGTCGTCCACGTCCAATCGTCCGGGCGCGAGGAGGTGACGGGCGCCAACGTGCTTATTGCTATTTTCGCCGAACGCGAAAGCCATGCCGCGTACTTCCTGCAGGAGCAGGAAATGACGCGCTTCGATGCGGTTCAATACGTCAGCCACGGCATCGCCAAGCGCCCCGGCGCGAGCGAGCCGCGCCCCGCGCGCGGTGTCGACGAAGGCGAGAGCGAGGGCACCGAGAAGAAGCAGGGCGACGCGCTCAGCAGCTATTGCGTCAACCTCAACAAGAAGGCGCGCGACGGCAAGATCGATCCGCTGATCGGCCGCGAATCCGAAGTTCTGCGCACGATCCAGGTGCTCTGCCGGCGTTCGAAGAACAATCCGCTGTTCGTCGGCGATCCCGGCGTCGGCAAGACGGCCATTGCGGAAGGGCTCGCGCGGAAAATCATCCGTGGCGAAGTGCCGGAGGTTTTGCGCAACGCCACGATCTTTTCGCTGGACATGGGCACGCTGCTCGCCGGAACCCGTTATCGCGGCGACTTCGAGGAGCGGCTCAAGGCCGTGATGAAGGAGATCGAGGCCTATCCGCACGCGATCCTGTTCATCGACGAAATCCACACGGTGATCGGCGCGGGCGCGACATCGGGCGGAGCCATGGACGCCTCGAACCTGCTGAAGCCAGCGCTTCAGGCAGGGACGGTGCGTTGCATCGGCTCGACGACCTACAAGGAGTATCGCCAGCACTTCGAGAAGGATCGAGCACTCGTTCGGCGGTTCCAGAAGATCGACGTCAAGGAACCCACAGTCGACGACACGATCGAGATCATGAAGGGCCTGAAGCCTTACTTCGAGGAGTTCCACAAGCTCAAGTACACCAACCAAGCCATCAAGGCCGCGGTCGAGCTTTCGGCGAAGTACATCCATGATCGCAAGCTGCCCGACAAGGCGATCGACGTGATCGACGAGACGGGCGCCTCGCAAATGCTGGTGCCCGAAGGCAAGCGGAAGAAGAAGATCACCGTCAAGGAGGTCGAGGAAACGGTTGCCACGATGGCCCGGATCCCACCAAAAACCGTATCCAAGTCCGATGCCGAGGTGATGTCGAACCTCGAAAAGGACTTGAAGCGGCTGGTGTTCGGCCAGGATGCGGCGATCAGCGCCTTAGCTTCCGCCATCAAGCTGTCGCGGGCAGGTCTCAGAGAGCCGGAGAAGCCGATTGGCTGCTATCTGTTCTCTGGCCCGACTGGCGTCGGCAAGACGGAAGTTGCCAAGCAGCTCGCAGCTCTGATGGGCATCGAGCTCCTGCGCTTCGACATGTCGGAATAT
>JBFWOB010000042.1:0-46356 GCA_050250755.1 Hyphomicrobiaceae bacterium | reverse complement strand
CTTTCGGGCAGTAGAGTTAGTTGGCCACGATCTGCTTCCTCGATGAACCGCTTCATGCGCCTGCCCCCGCCGCAGATTCAGAAATAGAATCATAGCAGGCGCTGCGTTTTCACGCAGTCAGGGTCAGGATCGACGTTCGGGGCGAGAGCCAACATCGTCCGCTCGACCGCGAGGAACGGACGTTTGACGCAACGATACAAACTATTGGTGCGGGTCAGAAATTGCCATCGGCTGTTGTCTCAAAGTCGTTCGATGAGCACACCGGGCTGCGCCCCGATCAAAATAAAGTCGTTGATGCTCATCATGGGTGGGGCCCCCTCCAGCAATCCGACGCTCACCCCATCTTTTGATACGAATAAGCGTTCATCGAAGGGGGCCAGGGTGTGTTCCTGGCCTTTCCAGCGAACGAGAAGTCGGCCTTCGGCGGAGCGCAGTTCAGCTCCACTACTGTATCGACCGACATAGGGCGCCACACTTGCAGTATTCGGTTTCGGCAACTGCCGATTCTGAGAAATCGGGGAAAGCCATAGCGGCATTGATCGCCGTTGTTAGCGCCGACCCCGATACGACGCGGCCGTCCCACACTTCGGCATCAGATTATCCATTGTGACCACACGCTCGCGATTTCATCGGTGGGGCGGTTCGATGATGGGGCGACCATCAGGTCCGTCGGATCACCGCAATTCTCGACCTCTCTTGGGTGCGCACCGAACTCGCCCGCACTCAGACGAAAATCGGATGCCTTCCAGCAACGCACCGATGACTGCTCCCAAAGCGGGTGGCCATATGGAGCGTCCCGTCGCTCACGGGACGCTTAGGTCGTCCGCTGCAAGGTCGGACGCGTTCGACGGCTCGCTGCGTGTCTTCGCCTGTGTCCCAGACGATGTGGATCGATCGCATACGAAGTCGAATGCCGCGCGCGGCTCGCAAGGGTCGCTGTTTCGGAGGGAACAGCGATTGCCTGCTGCTTCAGCTACAACGAACCCGCCCCCGATCATGGCGGGCTCTTAGCAACGGAGAACCACGATGCAAGGCGAAACACAACTGCGAGAACTGACTGTCGCCGAGGTCCAGAATGTCAGCGGCGGCGCCGATTGCACGTATAACTCACTTTTCTACAGCAAAGGATCCGTCGTGAAGATGGACGATGGAAAGAACTACGTCTGCACCGGCGACAAGCAAGGTACCTGGAAATCCCAGTAGTGCTGTAGGGCGGTTCGCCAAACCGATCGCGTTGCGTCTACCGAAAACGACGAGACGCTTAGTTGCACCCGCTCGTCGACGGTAGCGCATGCGAGCGTGCCGATCCACACCCAGCATTATGCCGGTGTAGGCTCCTAACCATCGAAGGAGACCAACAATGTCGACCCTA
This sequence comes from Hyphomicrobiaceae bacterium, assembly GCA_050250755.1. Classification (GTDB taxonomy): domain Bacteria; phylum Pseudomonadota; class Alphaproteobacteria; order Rhizobiales; family Hyphomicrobiaceae. The sequence goes on along the minus strand of JBFWOB010000042.1, from coordinate 44,984 downwards.
AAGGACAAGCCTATTGCAGCGCATCAGATCGAGGCTCTCGCGCGTGAGGGCGTCGCCCGCGCACTTGCGGCCCGGGGTGAGATTGCCCAGCTGGCAGTCGAACAGCTGGACGTAGTCAGCGGCGGCGCGGCTATAGCCAAGGGTTCAGAGCCGATCCGGTCTGGTGCGGTACGGACCCGCCTCATCCTCCAGTTTTAATCGCAGCGAACCAACCTCGACCGAGCAGGAGCCCCTCATGTCGGCCACCGGAAAAACGCTCTGCCCCAGTGCGCCGCACGATGCGCCCTACGCTCAGATTTTTGCCGTTGTTGGTGGAACCATGGAGAAGCCGGAAACGGCGTATCTGGAGAAGCCAATGCCGATGACCGCCGAGTTCGCCAAACTGGCGGGTCCGGTAGCGCCGGAGGAGGTGTTCCGCATCGCTTCGCCCTGCATGGGCAGGGGATGCGGACACTTCGATGGCGTCAAGAAGCAGTGTCGGCTCGCGACCAAGACGGTACGCTTGCAACCGGCCGTAACGGCGAAGCTCCCCCCGTGCCCCATCCGCTCGTCCTGCCGCTGGTGGCAGCAGGAAGGACTCAACGCGTGCTTGCGATGTCCGCAAGTTGTAACCGACAATCACGCGCCGAGTAACGCAGCGCGGGCGGCAGCCGACATCGGCAACATCCCTTGAGGCGCCTGGCACCTGTCGCTTCACCGCCCAGGGAAAAGTGGTGTGATCGACCAGCGGGCCAGTACGCTTGATAGGCCACCTGCGCTTCGCTCAGAGGGGTGGCTTGGGCTGTCTTGCGGCTGCAGTCCTCGGCATCCGGCCTGACGCGAACTCTGAACTGATAGCCGGGTGGGCTAACCGGCTCTCACCCCCGAAACCGAGACCAGATTCCCAAACCATCGCGAAGGGGTTGGAAATTGCGCCGAAAAACCTCAATATTTCAAAGAGTATGTAAGTGGATTGGTGGAGCCGATAGGAATCGAACCCCTGACCTCTGCAGTGCGATTGCAGTGCCCGCTTGCGTATCCTAAAGTCGTCACGATGTGAGCCGAGCCGCGGCCAGTGCCCCTGCAGGAGCTGAACGTCGCGGCGCAGCGCGATGCTAGACGCAGTCAGACCGCGCAGGCTGATGTTGGCGCGTTGGCCATCCGATCGCCGGTGGCCGTCCACGACCAGATTGATCTTGGGCGAGACCAGTCGCAGTCCCTGGGTGGTCTGCAGAACGAGTGGAACAAGCGGCGCAGACTTCAGAAGAGGGCGAAATCGCCAACCATCTTGTTGCGCGCAATCCACGGTGTCTGCGCATCGATTTCCGAGAGACCGTGTGATCGTGCGTAATCTTCCCGCACTGTCCGACCGTCGATCAGGACCTTTCGCTTGATGCCGAGGAACAGCTCACTGATCTCAATCGCGCCGTTGCGGTTGAGGTCATGCTTCGAGCGCTGAGATGAGATGACGCTCGCGAATGCTGTGCTGAATACGCCGCCGCCAAGCCTGCTCGATTCATACGATAGCTCTCGCCCTTTGGAAGCGGCGATGACAACGATGTTGGAGGGGACGCCAGCCAAGAGGGCATCAACGGCATCATCGTTGCTCGCGAGGAATTCGGTTCCAGCGGCGCCACTGTGACAAGCGTCGAGGAGCACCACGATACGCGCCTTGGATCGTCGCAAGCGAGCGGAAAGCTCGCCCCAGGCCAACCCGGTGTCTGCAACATTGCTTGTCAGGGTATCGTGGGCGGCGAGGTAGAACTGGTCCTGGTAGCGGAAGCCATGCCCGGAAAAGCTGACGAGCATGGTGTCTCCGCTGCTCGTCGCTTGCAGCGCCTTGTCGAGCTCGGTGAGAATTCGAGCTTTGGTCGCTGTCGCATCGGTCAACTGCACGCGGGTCGCGATCTCGGCTTTGGCAGCACTTCCTTTGTCAATTGCGGTCAGTACGGTTTGAGCATCTCGGGCGGCCGACGGTAGTTGCGGCACATCGGAATCGGCGTATTGCCCAATGCCAATCGTCATGACGTGGAGACGGGATTTATGGCGCGGATCGGCGCCAAGGTCGATCGCCACGGGCAGGCTGGCAATGCCCTGTTGATCAATGGCCAGAACGGAAAGCCATTGTGCACCGGGTAGTCGGCTGATCTTGAATGGAGTGGCCTTGCCGATCTCTATGGACGTGAGCGTCGTCGTCAACACGCCGTCCTGATAGATCTGGATGGCATCGACGGGCCCTTCGCTGCTGGCAATTGCTTCTCCGGATATGTCCCCGTCCGACCGGACGCGTGCTTCGGCCTTCAGTTGTGGGGGGACTTGCACCGCCCGGGCGGGCAAGGTCTCCCCCGCCAGGATGCGGGAGGCGAGGCCGGCAACACGAAGCGTGCTCTCGAATTGATGGAATGAATAGACGCCGGCACGTTGGCCAATGCGCAGGTTCACCATATGCGCACCTTCGGAGGAGGCGTCGTAAAGAAGCTCCGGTGTCCAGACGATGGCCTCGTCATCGACGATCCGCCCTTCCAACAGCCGGGCGCCGTCGCTGAGGCGGTAGACGAAAAGTTGTCCATCGGTGTTCATCTGCAGTGCAGCCTCACCCATGAGCCCCAGGCCTTCATCGGCTCCGAGCGGCTGCGCGATCGATTTGATCCAGCGGCGTTCGCTGCAGGACGGCAATTTGCAGACCAGCGCCGCGGCGCCACTTTGAAAGAGCAGCAACAGGCGCCCATCCTCGGTGAGTGCCGGCCTTACCAGGCTTTGAAAGTCGAAGGAAAAGTCCTCGCCCATCCGCCCTTCCTCGGCTGTGAGGCGTGTCACAATGGAAGGCTTACCCTGTTCGCGGGAGATGATGGCAAGGGCGCCGGCTTTCACGCCACCCCACTGGCCGGCCACATCGGAAAGCTGGATGAGCGCGATGTCGGCATTTCCTCCGCTCCACGACCAGGCCTGATCGACATAGCGCAGGTCCAAGACGCCGCCTTCCAAGCATTCCACGCGGCTTCGTTGACAGGCCCCCGGCCGAGGCAGGGCGTCAGCGACATCTGGGAACTGCTTGCTGAGCTCGTTCCAGACGTCGAGGCCGGATTTGGCGCGCAGCGCATCCGCGGCCTCCTCGTAGGCCTCCCAATGCATGCGCGACCGGTCAAGGCTTGAAAGGTCGACGTGGCGACGAATCGTTCGGACCGGCTCGGGATCTATTCCGATGGATCGCAATGTATTGGCGCGGGAGCCCGTCCCTTCTTGGCCGGTTCGCGCACGTGTGGTGCGGCTTGCGGCGCGCCATGTCGCTCGGACCACCTGTGGCGAGCTTGTGTCAGCCTTCGCGACGTGCGTGCGCTTCGGAGGCGGGGAAGCCGACTGCGAAGCATTTCGCTTCTGCCCCTGCGTCGCTGCGCGGACCCACGTGCCTTCCGCGTGATTGTCGGGATTTAGCTGAGCATTCGTCAGACGGCCGAGCCTGGACTGGCGCGCGATAAGATATCTGCGAAGTTCAGCAAGTGTGCCGCAGCACTCAGTTGCCTGACTCACGACGTCGTACACGGCGTAAGGATAGCGATGCTTGCGCACCATGTACGGATTGGGTAGGGGCTGCTCGGCTGCGACGTAGACCACCATCAGTTCATCCAGATCGAAATGTGGGCGGGGCCGTCCATGACCGCTGCCCAGCGGATCCGCCTCCCAGAATCCGAACACGCGCCTGCGGAGCGGGCTCAGATCGTCGCGATCGCCGATGATCTCGCCGACGTCGATCAAGGGCGAAACAACCATGTGAGCACCGGGAACGGTGCCTCGGGTGCCGAACCAGATCGAAAGCGTATCGCCCTCCGCCCAATCGACGCTGGCGGGAAACTCGGCTGATATTGGCTCGAGCACTTCCAGATCGATAAGCTCCGAGAATTGCCGTTCGCTGGTATGCTTTTCACCGGCGACGAGAAAGCGGGATGTCCGGCTGAAGGTCGGATTTCGCCCCGATGGCTCGATCAGCAGCGCGCCAGTCTTGGAATCCAGGACGCGGTACGAATTCTCGAAGACTTGGAGCGTGTATCGCCGATTGGGGGACGTACTTACTCGAACCGGGCGGGAGACATCGGCATCGTCCTGGACGATCAGGCGCGGCTTGCTGGCCTTTACGCGGAAGGAAACGTCTGAAGGCTCTCGAAGCAGCGTGATGCCACATTCAGTGCGCGCGACAACGGTCCATGCGATGGGGAAGTCGCCGACCACATAGGGCTTGATCTTCAACGAAGCGACGAGATTAGCCGTAGGCCCGCTCAGCGGAACGACGGCACGAACGCGACCTTTCCCAAACGGGATATCGAATGGCGCGCGGGCTTCAGCGGTAAGGGCCAGGAAGCCAGGCCCCTCCTGCATGGTGGTGGTCTCATCGTCGCCGTGCTCGATCGCGCGCGTTCGCGTGTCTTGCTCGAACCGGGTTGCCGGCGGCGTCGCGAGGACCAGAAAGGTCGGTTCGCTTTTGGACAACGGCATTTCCGCGCCCGACCAGCGAACCTCTATTCTGCCGCCTTGCTCGAGCTGTGGTGGCGCATTGAAGTCCAATAACAAGCGCGATGCGCGACGCTTCAGATCGGCCTCGCGTGCGACACAGTTTCCGGTCGGCGAGGTTTTGGCATCCTTTGCATCACCCGTTGGGCCGGCCAGGACGGGAACGGCCGTCAACAGCGAGACCGACACAATGAATACGAGAATGGTCAATGCGTTCACGACGTGCCTCCTCTCACGAATGCAATGCGGTATGCTCTCTATGCGCACGTTGTGGCGCCGCAATGATGCGGCCTTCATCTCGATATCGGGGCCTTTGGAGCTGAAGCGCGCAGCAAACTCGATCCCGAGTGGAATTTCCTGATCCGCATGCACGGTCAGGGTTGCGCGCGGCCGATGCCTGGATCAGTCGCCATCTGGCCGATCTCGGGAAGCGATCGACACTCGATCTGGATACGCCCGTGCTGTCCTTGCGGGCGCAAGAGGTGGCCACCCCGATGATGGGCATCCTCGGCGTTCTCACTGCCCTTCGCCAGCGATTCGTTCTGAGGCGGCACGATCGCCGGCAGGTATATTTCTGATCGAGGGCGGTACGAGGGCTGTCATTGAGGCATGTTCATCGCGATGGTCTGGCCGGCATTTATGTCAAACGTCACGGCAGGTGCCGCATCGTCGTCGGGATCCGAGATGGTGTATTTACCTGCAGGTAAACTCACGTCCTGGCCTTGGACTATGCTTCCCGAGACTTCCGGGTCCGTGTGCGATTTGATCGCATAAAAGTGGTTCGCCTTGCCGTTGGCGATCCGGAGCAGCCCCGGGTTCACGGTCGTCGTCGATCCCGCCTCGAATTGAAAGACGCCAAACGAAAAGCCCTGATCGGAAACCAGTTCATAGGTTCCAGGGACGAGTGCTGCGATGGGGACGGCCTTCTGATGCAGACTTCCAATTTCTTCGGAGGTCTCCAGATCGACGATCGTCACGTTTGCCTCTGCCGGAGTCGCTATCTTGAGATAGGCGGGCACCAGCTCCGTTGTCTCCCCGGACCGAATTTGCACGCCGGTCCATAATCCGTTGAGAAGCCGCACGCCGTAGACGCCGGGTGGCAGCTCCAGGCGATTGTTGCCTACGGTGCCAACCACACCCGCATGCTCTCCGTTTGTAGAGTTGACGACCTCGACGCCTGCCTCGTCGATACCCTTTACCGTGAGGATGCCGATTTGCGCACGCGCCTCGGGAGGCGGCGCCTTCGGAGCAGTTCGGGCCGCCTCTGCCAGGCGGCCGGCAAGCTCGCTGGCGTTGCGCGCGCCGAAGTAAGATCCCCGGGCGACGTTCGCTACGCATTGCAACTGCCGGCGCGTGGCGTCGTCAACGCCGAATCCGATCGTGTGGACGACAAGCGAGGCATTCGCTCGCGCAAGCGCCTGTGACACGGCGCAGGGATCGACCGAACACGTTTCCCTTCCATCGCTAACGAGAATGACGGTGCCGGCTGCCTCTCCCCGTGCGGCCGCATCGGCTGCCAGATCCTCCGCCGCACTTTGCAGGGACATACTGATGGGAGTGTAGCCGAGGGCATGCAGTTTCGAGATTCGTTCGCGAATCTCGCTCGAGCGACTTGCCGCGGGGCCGAACGGCAAAATCAGCTCCGTGTCGTTGCAGTTTTTCTCGGCTGGCTTCGATTGGTGACCGTAAACGCGCAGCGCGACAGATGTGTCGGGCGGGAGGCGTTCGAGCATCTCGACAATGGCGGTCCTGGCAGCATCGAAGCGAGTCTGGCCCTGAGACATTCGGGCATTCATGCTTCCGGACGCGTCAAGAACCAAAACAATCCGTTTTGAATGGGCAGCGTCTTGCGCATAGCTCGAAAGCCCGAAAGATGACAGGACAAGCGCGCTCGCCGCGATGAGTGATGTTCGACGCCGCATCGGTATTTGCATTCCCGTCGCCAGTTTTCTCAGCCCAGCCTTGCAAGCCGGCAGCGCATTTCAGGAGCAAGCAGAAGACATATAAACTCGGCAAGTGTCGGCCAATCCGTCTCGGCCGGATACTCAAACGCTTTTCGGGCGATCGTCTTTGACCAAGGGGCAGCGCATCACCGTCAACGCTGCGAGCCTATTCTTCTCTTGTCTCGCAGGCAACGCGTTCAGAGCGCCCGGCGCTGGTCTTTGGCAGCTATGGCCTCCAATGCCCAATGGACACAGGCGGCATGATGGGTGCGCGAAAAATCGGTATGGCCGTATCTTTTCCGTAAGCGGCCAATCTATTCTACTCCTCCGCTGTTTGCGGGGGGCATCTGCATCGCTTCGGATGACACACGGTAACTTCCACTGCACCTATGCGAACTGACATCGCCGATAATTGGTGCCATCGTCGAGAAGGGCCATTTTCTACCGTGCTTGCATAATCGGCCCCGTTCTGTTCACGGCTGCTGTCTGAAGCTGTCCGGAAGCTGAAAGCAGTGACGCCCGGCGACGGAGGTCCATTCTCCGACTAGCGTCGAAACTTCAATCACCGGAGTTTTTCGTGGCATCGATGGAAAAAGGCGCCCGTGATATTCTGGCTCAGTTGGTCGAGCAGACGCGCGACGTCACGACATTTGCGGCAATTGTGATGGTAGAGGACCGGATAGTCCTCGAACACAATTCCGATCGTCCTTTGTGCGGCTGCTCGACGTTGAAAGTCGCCGCAGCAACGGCCGTGATGACGATTGTGCAGGACGGCACGGTTGATCTCGACCGCCCTGTTGTCTCCTACGACAAAAGTCTCAAGTTCTCTGATGTCCGCGCTGGCGAGCAGATCACGATCCGCCAGCTTCTCAGCCATACATCCGGCCTCAGCGACACCGAAAAGGTAGAGGCCGACCCACGTCGGTGCCTCCCAGACTTAGGTTTTGTTGCATGGCCTGGGCGCGCGTTCCACTATAGCAACGTCGCGTTTGACATCGGTTTGCTGACGGCGAGCAGGGTCGCAGGGCTGAGCAAACAGGATTCCTTGCGCACGCGTGTTCTGGCTCCGTTGGCGATGCATGACACAAAGGAGCTGCCCGATCGGGCATACGGTGTGCCGTTCACGACGGCGCGTGACCTCATGCAGCTCGCGCGAGAGCACCTTGGTGGCCATCGGCTCTTACGCGAACAATCACTGGCAGAGATGCATCGCGTCCACGCCGACAGCTACACGGCGCTTCCGTGCCGCTACTATGGCCTGGGCATCGACATCGAACAGTTCGCCAACCGCACTATGCTCTCGCATGGCGGAGGGCTGGACAACTATGGCACCGCGTTCCTGATCGACCCTGCTGCACGTGCAGCCGTTGCACTGCTGTTCGACGATCCTGCCGGCTACGCTGTTTCGGCAAACGCCATTCTCGACCGCATCCTCGACCGCCGCACATCGGCCAACCCCGATCGACCGAGCACCACGGACTGGCGGCCGTATATCGGCCGCTACAGTAATGGCGCGGAACTGTTGTCGGTTGATGAGCAACTCAAGGTTCGCTGGAAGGATATGGAGCACGCGTTGGAGCCGGTTGACGAGCGCCTCTATGCCTCGAAGAAGGATGGCGTAAGCCTCGGGTTGCTGGAGGGTTCACCAACCATGATCAGCGTCAACGATTACATCCTGATCGGTGCATCGCCGGGCATTCGGATTGATTGAGACTGGGGTGGCGCCGAGCATTCATGTCTTTGAGCTTCGACGCGATGGGAGAAAGAGCAGACGCTGCGAGAACAACAGGTGAATGAGTGCTGTGGGCCAGTAGCGGCCTTTCGGATGCATTTGCGCCGCGTCTGCTTGGGCGCCACGTTGCTTTACGATCTACGGCTGCACATGGCTTGCTGATAGCTTGGCAAGGAGCGTTTCGAGTTGCTCGAACTGCTCTGCTATTCCGCTCGTGCTTCCCGAGGCTATGGCGTCATCACGCGCCGCCCTGGAAGGATAGCGGTCTCGCATCACCACCGTCGTCTCACCATCCGCTTCGTCGAAAGTGACGGTGGTAACCGCTCCATCGCCTTCATCGTTCGTCCAGACCAGCCGCTCCGGTGGCGTGACTTCCATGTACCTGCCGAAGAACGCCATAGGCTGCTCGGAGGACGGATGGCGAAACTCCAGACGGTATTGCCCTCCCGTGCGGATATCCATGGCGCAGGACAGCAGCGACAGGCCACACGACCTCGGCACCCACCATTGCCGAAACAGCTCGGGGTTGGTCCAGGCCTCGAACACGAGGCGCGCTGGCGCCGCGAATTGTCGGCTCGCCACGAAATCGCGCTCCGAGCTGGCGTCGACGACAGTCTTGCCAACTCCGTCCCGCTTGCCCTGCACGTGCCTTGCAAAGTTGTCGAGGATGGCTTGCCAACCGCCGCGCTGCTGTTCGATCGAATGCGAAGGCTCGCTATCGAACGTGATGCGGACGACGATGCCGTTTGCCCCCGGCACGAAATCGACCTCGGCATTGCGGTCGCCGAAGGCATATGCGATCCGCTTGTGCTCGACGATCTCCGTATAGATGCCAGCAAAGTCGAAGCCCATGCTGCCGTCCTTGGCTTCCATGCGGGACGAGAAGGCGCCGTCTTTACGCAGGTCGACCGTCGCGTTGGTCGTATGCCAGTCGTCCGATGCGGCGTTCCACTGTACGATCTCGGCAGGGGTCGTATAGGCCCGCCAGACGTCGTCCACAGGCGCTTTGACGATGGTTTCGACGGTAATCCTCATGGGGCGCGTATCCTCTCGCTATGCGATTCCCTCCGAGGACGCATGAGCTCAGCCGAAACCGACACCCGCAACCATGAACTTCGATAGATGGCGCCGGCCCCGCCTCTGCAACATCGTAACGAGGCGGGGCGAGGTATCTGCCCATATCGGGCTTCACATGGAGCGGCATGCTTCCATGCGGTCATGGACAGTTACGGGTTGCGAATCTGGAGGCGTGACGCGCTCCCAAAGGATGAATGGCTCACCGCCGAATTTATTGGTCGGAGCGGGGAGATTTGAACTCCCGACCCCCAGTCCCCCAGACTGGTGCGCTAACCAGGCTGCGCTACGCTCCGCCGTTTGATGGCCCGAGAAGCGATGCTTCCGGGCGACCGGCTGGTCTTGGAACCGGCCGTATTGCTCAGCCGCTGGGGGTCGCGACCGGCTCGAAGCGCTTTTCCTACTCGCTTGTGCGCGAGAGGGCAACCATCTCGACGATCGTTCGATGCAAGTTCTGCCGTGTGATCCGCCCGTCAGCCGAACATCTCGTCCGTGATCTCCAGATAGGCGGGGTCGCCGGCGGAGATGCGCTTTGCGGCGGCCTCGGCGCGAGGAGCGCAGCGGGCACAGACATCGCGGGCCGTGAGAATGAGACCTTCGCGGCGCCTGTGTTCGTCGGGGGAAATATCGGCCGGGTCGCCCCCCAACTGGGCGACGCGGGCCTGTTCGACCCAGATCCAGAGAAACGTGGTAGCGCCGACGAGTTCCATGAAGTCGGGAGCACGGGCGAGCGCTGCCCGTTGACCGCTCGACGCGGTCAGCGCAGAGATGCGTCGACTGGCCTTGGTGACTGACGTCAACAAGCGGACAAGCTGGTCAGCCAACGGTTGGAGAGTTGCATCACCAGCCGCCGCGGCCGCGGTGTCGGTGACGCGGGCGAGATAGAGTTCGAGAGCGCGGCCCTCGGCTATGATCGCCTTCCGACCGGCGAGATCGATCGCCTGGATGCCGTTGGTGCCCTCGTGAATCGGGTTGAGGCGGTTATCGCGATAATGCTGTTCGAGCGGAAAATCGCGCGTGTAACCGGCACCGCCGAGCACCTGCATAGCGTTATAGTTCGCGGCGAGGCATTCCTCGGAGATCCACGCCTTGAACACGGGGGTGAGGAAATCGAGCAGCAGGGCGGAATCGCGACGCTCAGAGTCCGTCGGCGCTGCTGCCTTGAGATCGGCAATTTGCGCCAAATAAAGGGCGAGCGCCACGCCACCTTCGCAGGCGGCTTTCTGTTGCAAAAGCATGCGGCGCACGTCGGCGTGCTCGACGAGCGGCACCTGCGGGCTCGACGGGTCCTTGGCATTGGGATGGCGACCCTGACGACGGTCGCGGGCATAAGCGAGTGAGAGGCGGTAGCCGGCACTCGCGTGGGCTACGGCGCCCATGGCAACACCGATGCGCGCCTCGTTCATCATCGTGAACATGCAAGCGAGCCCTTGACAAGGCGCGCCGATGATCTCGCCGATGGTTTCGCCGCCTTCGCCGACATTCAGCACAGTGTTGACGGTGCCGCGCTGGCCCATTTTGTGATTGAGGCCAGCGAGCGCGACATTGTTCCAGATCGCAGGACGGCCGTCAGCATCCAGGCGTTTGCGCGGGACGATGAAAAGCGAGATGCCCTTGACGCCGGGCGCTTCGCCCTCGATGCGGGCGAGCATGAGGTGGACGATATTGTCGCCCATGTTGTGCTCGGCGCCCGAGATCCACATCTTGGTGCCGCGGAGTGCGTAAGTACCGTCAGGCCGTGCCCTTGCGACTGTCGTGATGTCGCCCAGCGAGGAGCCGGCTTGCGGCTCGGAAAGCGCCATCGTCCCGTGGAACCGGCCCTCGAGCATGGGCGCCATATAGCGCGCTTTCTGCTCATCCGTGCCGTGGCGGGCCAATAGCTCAGCGGCGCTCATGGTCAGCATCGCGTAGTTGGCGATCGAGATATTCGCGGCCTGGAACTGCAGAAACGCAGCATTCGCGAACGTGCGCGGCAGTCCGAGCCCACCATCTTCCTGACGGGCCGCCATCGCCGCAAAGCCGGCCTCGCGGAACGCCGTGAGCGCGTGTTCGATTTCGGCCGGCAGCACGACGCGGCCGTTCTCGATCGTAGGCTCGTTGTCATCGAGCAGCCGATAGCTCGGCAGAAACACATCTTCGGCGAGGCGCGCTGCCGTCTCGATCATTGCCGACGTGCCGGCGCGATCATGCTCAGCAAAAGCGGGCAGACTGAACAGGGCGTTGGCGCGTAGCACCTCGTCGAGCACGAAGGCCAGATGCCATGGGTCGATGAGGGATGTCGTCATCGGCGTTCCTCAGTTAGCGGGCGCCTTGGAGCGGAGGCTCGGGCAATTTTCTCGCCGCTCTATTCCTAAGCAAGTCCGCAGCGCAGTCGAGCGAGAGGCGCCTGATTAATTTGGAGTGCCTCCCGGGGATCCAGGCGCTCGACATCAGTGTACGACGCTGTTCGAAAAGAGGTTCATCACCAGAACGCCGCCAACGATCATGGCGATGCCGATCCACGCTGGCGCATCGAGCGTAAAGCGAAAGACGACAATGCCGATCAGCGCGGTGAGCACAATGCCAACGCCTCCCCAAATTGCGTAGGCGACGCCAAGCGGGATCGCTTTCAGGGCATGCGACAGGAAAAACAACGAGACGACAAAGCAGGCGATTGCGCCAAGGGTCGGCCATAGTTTGCTGAACTGCTCGGACCTTTGCACCAGAGAAGAGCCCGTGACCTCCGAAACAATAGCGAGCGCGAGTGCGCCATAGGCGACGAGCAGAGGATGCATCGGAGCGACCCTTCGAGATGAGCTTAAGAAGGCATCCGGTTTCACGTCCGTTGCGCGAGCCGGATAGAATTGGCACGATGGCAGACGATCAAACAGCCAGGACGATCTCGCTTCACGCTCGATCAATCTGCAAGGGCCGGCAGGGCACTTACGCGGATCGCGGGATTATTCAGCACGGCCGAAGCAGCACGCGCCGACCGTCGCCGAGCGAGAGCTTGATGAGGCCTTCGGGCGAGATGTCCGTGAGGCATATCTTGGCTTTGTCGCTGAGGATGGGCACGTCGTTGACCAGAATGCCCACGTCCCTGAAGCAACGCCTGGCCTCGGGATGTGACCTGACGAGGCCAGATGTGATGAGCACTGCGAGCACGCTCAGCTCATTGGCCAGATCGGATTGCGGAATCTCGATGAACTCCGGCTCGGCCATCGCGACGTCTGGGCGTCTGCGGCCATCGCGCGGCTTATGCTCAGCCGCTCCGCGTTCACGGGCGGCCCGCCGGCGCGCGGCGCGTTCGCGACCGACCCGTTCTCCGTAGGTACCGAGTTGGCCGGTGGGCTTCGTCGGACGCTTGCCTCTTGGTGGCTTGCCCATATGACGCCCCTATACGGGCTTCAAGAGGACATGGCGCTTCCGGCCGAGGGAGAGCTTGATGACGCCCTCCGGCGAGACGTCGGAAGCGCCCAACTTGGCTTTCTCGTCTTTCACCACCTCGTCATTGACGCGCAAGCCCCCGCCTTGAATCTGCCGACGCGCCTCGCCGTTCGACTTGACCAAGCCGGCCATCACGAAGGCGGCAAGAATGCCGAGGCCCGCGCCGATATCGGCGTTCGGTAGATCCACCGTCGGCAGGCTTTCGGCGAGCGCGCCTTCCTCGAACGTCTTGCGTGCGGTCTCGGCTGCGGCTTCGGCCTTCTCGCGGCCATGCACGAGCGCGGTCGCCTCGGTCGCGAGTACCTTCTTCGCTTCGTTGATCTCAGCGCCTTGTAGCGCGGCGAGCCTGGCGATCTCGGCCATTGGTAGAAGCGTGAACAGCTTCAGGAAGCGCGCGACATCGGCGTCCTCGGTGTTGCGCCAGAACTGCCAGTAATCGTAGGGCGCGAGGTGATCCTCGTTGAGCCATACGGCACCGGCAGCCGTCTTGCCCATCTTGGCGCCCGAGGCTGTGGTCAGCAGCGGGCACGTGAGCGCATAGAGCTGATGCGTGCCCATGCGGCGACCGAGATCGACGCCCATCACGATGTTGCCCCACTGGTCGGAGCCACCCATCTGCAGATTGCAGTGGTAACGCCGCGCGAGTTCGACGAAGTCGTAGCTCTGCAGAAGCATGTAGTTGAACTCGATGAACGACAGCTCCTGCTCCCGATCGAGGCGCAGCTTGGCGGAGTCCATCGACAGCATCCGATTGACCGAGAAATGCCGGCCGACGTCGCGCAGGAACTCGATGTAATTCAGCGGCGCGAGCCATTCCGCATTATCGACCATCAGCGCATCCTTCGGTCCGTCCCCGAAGGTCAGGAAACGCGAGAAGACGCCTTTGATCGCGTCCTTGTTGGCGTTGATCGTCTCGACGGTGAGGATGCGGCGCGTCTCGTCACGGCCCGAGGGGTCGCCGACGCGCGTTGTTCCTCCGCCCATGAGCGTGATCGGCTTGCCGGCGCTCGTGGCCTGAAGCCAATGCAGCATCATGATCGAAAGAAGATGGCCCACGTGCAGCGATGCCGCCGTGCAATCGTAGCCGACGTAGCAAACAATCTCGCCCTTGGTCGCGAGCGCATCGATCGCGGCGGGATCGGAGCTTTGATGGATGAAGCCACGCTCCGTGAGGATATTCAGGAAATCTGACTTGTGGGTCGACATCGGGTAGTCTCGCCGTGAAAGGACCTAGTGCGAGGGTTTCACCCTCGCGCTCCCACCAAAGGGTCAGCCCTTTGGAAACCCTCAGACGGGGTTTGACGGAGCCCTTCGCGCGAAGCGACCTCTCGAGGCGCAAATTGCACAGGTGAGGCCCCATGAGCAAGATCAGGCGCGCCCTGGGACTGATGAGCGGCACGTCGATGGACGGAATCGACATCGCTTTGATCGAGACGGACGGAGGGACGCACGTCCGTCGCCTGGGCGCGGCAAGTGTCGCCTATCCCGACGATTTCCGCGGCCGCCTGAGACAGGCGCTGGCCGATGCCACGGTGCTGGATCGCCGGGACGCACGGCCGGGATGCCTCTCCGATGTCGAGCGCGAGCTGACCGAACGGCATGCAGAGGCTGTGCTTCGGTTCATCGGCGACCGCATGCTCCAGCCGAGCGCGATCGATGTGATCGGGTTTCACGGGCAGACAGTGTTGCATAGGCCCGGCACAGGATTGACCGTCCAGTTGGGCGACGGTGCGCAGCTCGCGAAGGCGACCGGAATCGGCGTCGTGTATGACCTCAGGGCGAACGATGTTGCAGCGGGTGGCGAAGGCGCTCCCTTAGCGCCCGCCTACCATCGGGCCCTCGCAGCGAAACTGCCGCAGAGACCGGCCGTATTCCTGAACATCGGCGGTGTCGCGAACGTCACCTGGGTCGGGACCGATGAGACGCTGATCGCCTTCGACACCGGTCCCGGCAATGCCATGATCGACGATCTCGTCCTGCGCTCGACCGGCGCATCCCGTGACGAGGACGGCAAGCTCGCCGCCAGTGGCACGGTCGACGACCGGGTCGTGCACGCCTACCTGATGCACCCGTATTTTGCGAAGCGCGTGCCGAAGTCGCTGGATCGCAACACGTTCGCGGCCGAGTTGGTTGAGGGCTTGTCGGCAGCGGATGCGGCCGCGACGCTCACCGCGTTTGCCGTCGAAGCCATCGTCAAGGCACGCGAGCACGTGCCCAGCGAGCCGGCGCTGTGGATCGTCTGTGGTGGTGGGCGACGCAACCGCACTCTGATGCGGATGCTGGCGGCGCGTGTCGAAAACGCGGTGGTTCCGGCCGAAGCCGTAGGCCTCGATGGCGATACCCTCGAGGCGGAAGCATGGGCCTATCTCGCGGTGCGAACGCTCGACGGGCTGCCCATCTCCTGGCCGGGGACAACCGGAGTTGCAGCGCCGACGCAAGGCGGGGTGCTGAGCAGGCCACCCGGGTAAAACGAGGCGGGGACGCGGGCACGCAGTGATGAGCCCATGATTGGGTGCCATCTCGGGATTCCGAAGCACAACCGAAACTGCGCTTTACGTCCTAAACATGAGATCCCAGCCAGATTGCCGTGCGGCAAACGCCGGGATGACCGTTGAAATGGCCAAGACGACCACGCAGGGTCGAGAGGTCGGCGGATTCCCCGTTGACGCGCAGCAAGGCGCTTCGCACAGTCGCGCCATCCTCAGTTGAGATGAGAAAGGACAGCCGCGATGAAGATCGCGATCATCGGCGTTGGCGCGATGGGCTCCGTTTATGCGGGGCTGCTCGCCGACAAGGGTAAACACGATGTCTGGGCGATCGATACGTGGCCGGACCACGTCAAGGCGATCCGCGAAAAGGGCCTGCGAGTCGAAGGCGCCTCGGGCGATCGAACCGTCAAGATGAACGCGACGACTGATCCAGGCGACGTGAAAGATGCCGATCTGGTCATCATCGCGACGAAGGACGATGGCGTCGCCGGGGCCGCCAAGGCTGCGCTTCAGGTTGCCAAGTCCGACGCGCCGATCCTGACGATCCAGAACGGGCTCGGCAGCGCCGACAAGGTCGCCGAGATCGTCGGCTCAAAGCGCATTCTCATGGGTGTCGTCGGCGGCTTCGGGGCGTCGATGAAGGCGCCCGGGCATGCGCATCACAACGGCATGGAGTTCCTGCGGCTCGGCGAGATGGATGGCGGGCTGACGCCGCGCCTCGAGATGGTCAAGCAGGCCTGGGAGGCGGGCGGCTTCAAGGTTCTCGCTTTCGACGACATTCACAAGATGGTCTGGGAGAAGCTGATCTGCAATTGCACGTACTCGGGCCCGTGCGCGTTGACCGGGCTCCGCGTCGGCGAGGTGCAGGCGAACCCCAGCGCGTGGAGCATTGCGGCCGCGTGCGCGAACGAGGCCTATCTCGTCGCCATGGCCAAGGGCATCAAACTCGATTTCGACGATCCGGTTCGCTATGTGCGCGATTTCGGGCAGAAGATCCCCAACGCGCGCCCGTCGATGCTGCTCGATCATTTGGCGGGCCGCCCGGCTGAGGTCGACAACATCAACGGCGCGATTCCGCGGGAAGGCTCGAAAGTCGGTATCGCGACCCCGGTCAACTCGGTCGTGGTGGCGCTGCTGAAGGCCAAGGAAGCAGGGTTCGGTAAGGCCGAGAGATAAGGCTTTTCCGGAAAGCTGAAGGAAAAGCGGCCTTGAGCAGCGCTTTTCCTTCAGCCGGGAATATGAGTTTCAATGGGGCTCTGACCTATCGTTCGCATTATCGAGAACAGTCATTCCTCGGGGAGGTCCTTACTGACCAGCGTTCGAAGCGCCTAACGTCGGGGTCATCGAGCCGCGACAAAGAAGGTGCCATGACTGCTCAGGATCTTGCCCGCCTCATCGTCTCTTACGAGTGGCTCTCACAGGAAATGGCCACGCAGACCGAGCTCGGGGCTACAGCTACCTGCGCCCACATCCGGGAGGAGTTGGAGGCCCTCTTTCTAAAGATCGTTGAGTTTCCGGTCGATGATCCGCGTATCATCTGCGCACAAATCGAATTTCTCGTCACCGCGATGGGCGCGCCGGGAGGTGACGACGCAGCGAGAGCGCTGCTTCGCGACATGACGTTGTCGCACCTCAAGCGCCTCACGAAAGCGCTGGGCAAGGCCGATCCGACGCGCGGGCGACAGCGCAACAGCGCCACCGCCGCGCGTGGCATCGAAGGCCGTTCTTTCAGAACTGGTAGCGCCTGAGGCCGCCGTCGACCGGGATCACGGTGCCGGTGATGTATCCGCCGAGGGGCGAGACGAGGTAGCAAACGAGATTGGCGATGTCCTCGGGCTCGCCGTATCGGCCGACCGGGATTTCATGCTCGGCTTGCCACTGGCGATACTCGGGCGTGTAGTTCCTACGGATCTGCTCGCTCATGATGCGACCGGGCGGGATCGAATTGACCGTGATGCCGAACTTGCCGACCTCGCGGCTCAGCCCCTTTGCCCAAGCGTGAATGCCCGCTTTCGCGGAGAACGCCCCGTTGACGCCGTCAGGCTCCGATTTTCCAGTAATGTTGATGATGCGACCCCATTTGCGCTCGATCATCTGGTCGAGCAGGCGGTGGGCAAGCTGGCGCGGACGCGTGAAGTTCAGCGTCATGGCCTCGGTCCACTGCTCTTCGGTCGCGTCCTTGCCGAATTGACGGCTGCCGCCGGCATTGTTTACCAGGATGTCAACCGACCCGAGACCATCGAGGGCTGCTTTCGCTGTGCGGGCGGATGCGTCCTCCGCCAACACGTCCTGGACAATGATGACCGGGCGTACGCCGCCACCAGCGACAATGCCCTCGGCCACCTCCTCGAGAAGATTGCCGCGCCGCGCTGCAATGGCGAGGCGAACGCCTTCGCGCGCGAGTGCTTCCGCGATGCCGCGTCCAATACCCATGCTCGCGCCGGTTACGAGCGCCGTCTTGCCGCCGAGACCGAGGTCCATACCGTCTCATTCCCATGGTTGTGCTGTCGCGGCCAAACCTATCGGGTGCGGCAAACCACGCAAGCGATTCCGGCAACCGTCAGGATTTGCGCGGTTCACTGAAGCCGCCTCCTGCATTGCACGCGAGGCTTCCAGCACGTAGCGTCCCGACATCGTGAACATCGCATTCCGCGCCGAGCGTAGCCCTGGTCGCCCGGCCTCCAGAATGTCAGCCTGGACGACTTCCGAGCCCCCATCATGTCGAACTCCCCGTCAGACGAGCGTGCGCTCGCACGCCTCTCAGGTCCGCTCGCGATTTCTCGGCTGTGGCGGGCGCCATATGTGCTGTTGACGTTTGCGATCCTGTTCTGGGCGGGGAATTTCATCGTCGCGCGCGCGACGACCGGCATTGTGCCGCCTGTGGCACTTGCTT
Organism: Hyphomicrobiaceae bacterium; assembly: GCA_050250755.1. Classification (GTDB taxonomy): domain Bacteria; phylum Pseudomonadota; class Alphaproteobacteria; order Rhizobiales; family Hyphomicrobiaceae. The sequence continues at coordinate 26,945 of JBFWOB010000042.1, read as the reverse complement.
TCTGGCGCTGGACGATCGGTCTCGCGCTCGTGGTGTGCCTCGGAGCCGGTCAGATCCGGCGTGACTGGTCGATCCTTTCCGCGAACTGGCGGTTTCTGATCATGCTCGGGATTCTCGGGATCGCGACCTTCAACACGCTGGTCTATTACGGACTGCAGACGACAACGGCCGTCAACGCGCTGCTGCTGCAATCGGCAATGCCGCTCGTCATCCTGGCGGCGACGTTTTTGCTCTACCGCGAGCGACCTGGATTTTGGCCGGCGCTTGGTGTGCTGGTTTCGATCATCGGGGTGTTCATCATCGCGACCAAGGGCGACTGGCATGCGCTTGCCAGCCTCATGTTCAATGCTGGTGACATCTGGGTTCTTTTGGCCGTCGTCTCTTATGCGTTCTATTCCGCCCTCCTGAGAGACCGACCGCAGGTGCACCCGTTGAGCTTTCTCGCGGCGACGTTCGCCATCGGCTCGCTGATCCTGCTCCCGCTTTACGTCCATGAGCATGTTGCAGTCGCCCAGGTACAACCGACGCCGGCCGCATATCTGGCGATTGCTTACGTGGCGATCTTTCCGGGGTTCCTCTCGTATCTTCTTTACAACCGCGGGGTGGAGCTGGCGGGCGCCAACACGGCCGGCCATTTCATGCACCTGATGCCGATCTTCGGCAGTGGACTTGCGATCCTGCTGCTGGGCGAAAGGCTCGCCCTGTTCCATATCGCAGGGGCTGCGTTCATTGCCACGGGGCTGGGGCTTGCGATGCTCAAACGGCGATAGGCCTTCTCCGGCGGTTGGCAGAGCAACAGAGCCTCGCGTAACGTGGCCGGAACCGCACTGAAGGAGACCGATGACATGGCAACGGCAAGCGGGACGTTGAGCCCGAACGAAGCGCGGATCACCGACTGGCTTGCCGGGCAGAAGACCCAGATGCTTCGGTTGCTCGAGGACGTCGTCAATATCGACAGCGGCAGCTACGACAAGGCTGGCGTGGATGCGGTCGGAGCGCGCTTCGTGACGTTCTTCGAGAGCGAGGGCCTGATCGTCAACGTCGAGCCCAAGGAGACCTATGGCGACGCCATCCATGTCCGCCTCGACGACACGCCGACTAACGAGAAGCCGATCGTCCTGATGGGGCATCGCGACACCGTGTTCCCGAAAGGCGAAGCGCAGCGACGTCCGTTCCGGATCGTGGACGGGCGCGCGTACGGGCCCGGCGTGGCCGACATGAAGGGCGGGCTCGTTCTCAACGCCTTCGTGCTTGCCGCGTTCAAACGGTTCGGCGGCAACCCGGCCCCGCTTGCGGGACTGATCACATCGGACGAAGAAATCGCGTCGCCCGCCTGCCGCAGCGTCATCGAGCGGGTGGCACGGGATGCGCGCTGCGTCCTGAACTCCGAGCCGGGCCGCCCGTCGGGCAATGTCGTTACCGGGCGCAAGGGCGGCGTCTTCATGCGCATGGAAGTGCTTGGACGCGCCGCGCATTCGGGCGGCGCCTTCGAGAAGGGCATCTCGGCGATCGGGGAGATCGCGCATAAGATCGTCGCGCTACACGCACTGACCGATCTGAAGCGCGGCATCACGGTCAATGTCGGTGTCGTCAATGGCGGTCAATCCGTCAACACGACCGCTCCGCAGGCCGAAGGACGCATCGATCTGCGCTATGTTCATCCGAACGATCGCGCTTACGCGCTCGATGCCATCAATCGGATCGTCGATACCGCGACAGTCCTGGGGACCGCGGCCACGCTCGAAATCCTCGGCGAGTTCCTGCCGCTGACCAAGCCCGCGGGCAGCGAGGAATTATTTGCGACCTACGTCCAAGCTGCTGAGTCAGCCGGATTGACAGTCGCAGGAGAGTTTTCTGGCGGATGTGCCGATTCCGGCTTCACGACCTCGGTCGGTTGTCCAACCATCTGCGCGACCGGCCCGGTGGGCGCCAATGCACACACGCCCGAGGAGCACATGGAGGTGGAAACCCTGGTGCCGCGCGCCCAGGCCATGGCCCTCGCTATCATGCGTATGCCAGCCGCCCGGTGACGTGAGGTCCTGCGACGTGATTCTGTCGCGTGACATCACTTATCCCCAGCGTGCCGCTCGCGTGTAAGTTTTCTGCGATCGTCCCGGATCAGGCCTTCGGTGGAGGAGACCGCTTTCATGCCCATCACGTCAGCCGAACGACTTTCTCCTAATGCGTCGCTTGCCGAAGCTCTCGATGCCGCGCGGACCCATTACACCGCGAGCAACCCGACGAGCCTCGCGTTGCAGAAGCAGGCGGAAAACGCGCTGCCGGGTGGCAATACGCGAACGGTGCTCTTTTTTGGGCCCTTCCCACTCCGCTTTGCTGGTGCCGACGGCTGCCACCTCACCGATGTGGATGGGCATGGGTACGTCGACTTCCTGGCCGAGTACACGGCCGGCATGTACGGTCATTCGCACCCTGTCATTCGCCGTGCCATCGAGAGCGCGCTCGATTTTGGTGTGAACATCGGAGGCCACACCGAGCTCGAAGTGCGTCTCGCCGAAGCCGTAACGGCACGGTTTCCCTCGATGGAGCGCGTCCGCTTCACCAACTCGGGTACCGAGGGCAACCTGCTGGCTATCTCGCTGGCGCGCGCCTTCACCAAGCGCCAGAAGGTCATGGTTGTCACCGGCGGCTATCACGGCGGCGTGCTCTACTTCCGCAAGGGCGGATCTCCCGTGAACGTCCCCTTCCCGGTGCTCATCGCCCGTTACAACGACATCGCCAGTGCCCGAGAACTTGGATTGGCCAACGCAGCCGATCTCGCCTGCATCATCATCGAGCCAATGCTCGGTTCGACAGGTTGCATACCCGCCACCCCAGAATTTCTTACAGGGCTGCGCCAGCTCGCCGACCAGACGGGGGCGCTCCTGATTTTCGACGAGGTGATGACCTCTCGCCTCGCCCCGCATGGCCTGCAAAGCCTGGTCGGCGTGAAGCCCGATCTCACGACGCTCGGCAAGTATGTCGGCGGTGGCATGTCGTTCGGTGCGTTTGGTGGACGGGCAGACGTGATGGCGCTGTTCGATCCTCGGCGTCCTGACGGGCTTCCGCATGCCGGCACCTTCAACAACAACACCCTGACGATGTCTGCAGGGCTCGCCGGCCTGACCCAGGTGGCCACGCCTGAGGCGATCACCCAGCTCAATGCGCGCGGTGACCGGCTGCGGACACGTCTCAACGAAATTGCGGTGTCAGCCGGCGCCCGAATGCAGTTCACGGGACGCGGCTCGATGATGGCCGTGCACTTCAGCCAAGGAGAGATCCGCAACGAGGCCGACGCCGATGCCGGCAACCAGGATCTCAAGGAGCTGCTTTTCTTCGATCTTCTCGATCGCGGCGTTTATATCGCGCGGCGCGGCATGATCGTGCTGTCGCTGGCCCAGGATGAGGCGGCATTTGCGCGCCTCGAGGGCGCCGTCGAAGATTTCGTCCGGCTACGGAGGCGGTTTCTCGATTGAGGCCCGCTGCCTTAGCCCGAGCCTGCGCCAGTTCCATCCGAATGCTAGCCCCTCTCTATCGCGGAGAAGTTGAGGGCTCCTCGCAACCTTTGCTGTGCAGTTGCGCTGCTGCGCCGCACAAGATTATGTTGCAACGCATCATTACCCTGCTTATCTTTTGTAACAACAGTACAACCGCGCAAGAGTTATAGCCATGTCCGACAAGAACAATAAGTTGAAGACGCTCCTCGAGCTCGAAGCCGGCGATTGCCGCTGGCCGGTCGGCGATCCGCGTCACGACGGGTTCCATTTTTGCGGCGCACCGCAGATGTTAGGCCGCCCCTATTGCATCACGCACTGGCCGCTGTCTTTCGTTCCGAGCAAGGGACGCGGTGGGTCGAGCAATAATGCCAACCACACCGTCAATAACGCGAACGCGACGCCGACGCCGGATCGGCGCGCCGCCTGATCCCGCTTTGGGAGACATGACGACGGGAGACATGGCGACAAAAAGCTGGGTATGCGACCTACTCCGGGTTGCATAGTCAGGCTAGGTGGGGCACCCCTTAGGCTCGTTGATCGACCCGAGCCTAATGGAGCCTCACATGCAGAGCGGTAAGCACCGCCGCATCGTCCTCGTCCACGCCGTCCAGGTGGCCATGACGCCAATCGAGATGGCGTTTCGGCGCCTTTGGCCCGAGGCAGAGCGAGTCAACATTCTCGACGACTCGCTCTCGGTGGACCGCGGCCAATCGCCCGATCTCACCCCCGCAATGTTCGACCGGTTTCATCGCCTCGGCGCCTACGCGCGCGACATCGGGGCCGATGGCGTTCTCTTCACCTGTTCGGCATTCGGCGAGGCGATAGAAGCGGTCGCACGCGAGTTGCCGGTACCGGTACTCAAACCGAATGAGGCGATGTTCGAGGACGCTCTTCTCAAAGGGCGCACGATCGGCCTTATCGCGACTTTCGAGCGGTCGGTGCCCATGCTCGAGGCCGAAATGCGTGAGATGGCCGCAAAAAACGGACAAGCGGTCACGCTTCACGCCGTCTGCGAGCCCGAGGCCATGCGCGCGCTTCAGAATGGCGACGAGACACGCCATAACGCGCTGATGGCCGACGCAGCAACGCGTCTCCCCGCGTGCGATGCCGTTCTGCTCGCGCAGTTTTCGACATCGGTGGCGCAGGAGGCGGTATCGGCTCGAATTTCCGCGCCGGTGCTGACAAGTCCCGGAAGCGCCGTCATCAAAATGAAGGCAGCGCTTGGCGCCTGACGTTGACGCCATACGGGCGCCATGAATTTGCCACGCTGAGGCTTAGCAACAGAGGCTCAGCAATACGGATGGCGCGAGTGCACTGGGATTTTGCCTGTCGGGAGCGGGCGCGGCGCCGGGCCATGGGGGATATGGCACGCATGACTTCGCCAGATAGCATGGCGCGCGGTGCCCGCAAGCGGATACTGCCGCCCAAGCCGATCGCCATCTGGGACACGCGCGAATTGCTCGTCGTGGCGACGCCTGCGGTCATGCTGATCGCGGTCGTCCTCTGGTTCCTCCTCAAGCTCGTGCATCCGGCACCGCCGAGCGTGATCACGATTGCGACTGGTGGCACGGAAGGCGCCTACTATTCATTCGGCAAGGCCTACGCTGAAGTGCTGGCACGCTCCGGAATCACGTTGCGAGTCAGGGCCACCAGTGGATCAATCGAGAATCTGCGCCTGCTTTCGGATCCGGCATCCGGCGTCGACGTCGCCCTCATGCAGGGCGGCATCATCTCGGCCACATCGGGCAAGGACGTCGTCTCGCTTGGTCGCGCATTCGTGGAGCCGCTCTGGGTTTTTTACCGTGCAGATCGCCCGATCGAGATGCTGCATGAGCTCAAGGGCCGGCGCATCGGCATCGGACCTGATGGCAGCGGCACGCGGCAATTGGCATTGACGCTGCTCCAGACCAACGGGCTTCGGCGGGATTCGGCCAACCTCTCGCCGCTCACCGGCGAGGCCGCTGCCGACGCTCTGCGAGCCGGTACCCTGGACGCTGTGTTCCTCGCCATGGCGCCTGAGTCACCCGTCATTCAGGCCCTTGTCCAGGACCCCACAATCAAGCTGATGAATTTTGCGCAGGCCGAGGCCTACACGCGGTATTTGCCCTATCTCAAACGCATCGTGCTGCCGCGCGGCGCTTTCAACCTGGCGCGGGACGTGCCAGGGCACGACACCTCCCTGATCGCCCCTGTTGCGGCTGTTGTGGCGCGCGATGGTTTCCATTCGGCCCTCGCTGGCCTGCTGATCGACGCCATGCGCGAGGTCCACGGCAAGGGTGGTCTCTTCTCCCGTTTCGGCGAATTCCCACAGGCCGCCGATCCCGAAGTCGATCTGGCGCCTGATGTCGAGCGCTACTACAAGGCGGGGCCATCGTTCCTGAAGCGATTTCTGCCGTTCTGGCTGGCGACCATGCTCGAGCGCATGCTCGTGCTGGCGGTGCCTGTTGCCGGCCTGATCATCCCGATGGCTCGCCTCTTGCCGCTCATCTACAAGTGGCGGATCAAGCGGCGCCTCCTTTACTGGTACGCGCGTCTCAAAGCGCTCGAGTCGCAACTCCTCGCCGATCCGCAGGGCGGCGCGCTCTCCTTCCAGCGTAGCGAGATCGAAAGGATCGACTCGGCCATCAGCAACATCCCGGTCCCACTCGGTTTTTCTGAGGAATATTATAACCTTCGCAGGGCCGTGGACCTCGTCCGGCAGCGCATCCTGGCGCACGCGACGTTCATTCACCCCAATCTGACCTGACGCTGGCTGTGCAATCGCGGTGCGGGCAATCTAGCCGAGGCGGTTGCAGGCGCCGGACACGCGGCATTCCCAGCGTCCCGATGAGGCCTTCGAACAATAGGTAAATCGGGTTGCGCGGGCTCTCCGTAGTGCCCTATGACACGCAAGCCGTCAGCGCCAGGGGGCTCAAGGAAAAACGCATGTTCAAGAAGATCCTGATCGCCAATCGAGGCGAGATCGCCTGCCGGGTCATCAAGACCGCCCGGAAGATGGGTATCAGGACTGTCGCCGTCTATTCCGATGCCGACCGCGACGCGCTGCACGTGGAGATGGCCGATGAAGCCGTCCACATCGGCCCGTCGGCGGCGGCCGAATCCTATCTCGTGATCGAGAAGATCGTCGAAGCCTGCAAGGTGACCGGCGCCGAGGCGGTGCACCCGGGATACGGATTCCTTTCCGAGCGGGAAGCCTTTCCGGTCGCCCTCGCCGAGGCGGGCATCGTCTTCATCGGCCCGAACCCGGGCGCTATCGCCGCGATGGGCGACAAGATCGAATCCAAGAAGGCTGCAGCCAAGGCGAAGGTCTCGACGGTTCCAGGCTACCTCGGGGTGATTTCCGACGCCAAGCAAGCCGTTAAGATCGCCGCCGAGATCGGCTATCCCGTGATGATCAAGGCCTCCGCCGGCGGTGGCGGCAAGGGGATGCGCATCGCCTATTCCGAGAAGGAATGCGAGGAGGGCTTCGGCCTCGCCCGGTCGGAGGCAAAGTCGTCGTTCGGCGACGATCGGGTTTTCATCGAGAAGTTCATCGAGAACCCGCGGCACATCGAAATTCAGGTCCTCGGCGACAAGCACGGCAACTGCCTCTATCTCGGCGAGCGCGAGTGCTCCATCCAGCGGCGCAATCAGAAGGTGATCGAGGAAGCTCCCTCGCCATTGCTCGACGCGGCAACGCGCAAGGCCATGGGCGAACAGGCCGTCGCGTTGGCGAAAGCCGTCGGCTACGATTCCGCCGGCACGGTGGAGTTCGTGGCCGGGCAGGACCGCTCGTTCTATTTCCTCGAAATGAATACGCGCCTGCAGGTTGAACATCCCGTGACGGAACTCGTTACCGGCATTGACCTCGTCGAACAGATGATCCGCGTTGCGGCGGGCGAAAAGCTCGCCTTCAAGCAGGCCGACATCAAGCTCGAGGGTTGGGCGGTCGAGAGCCGCATCTACGCCGAAGATCCCTTCCGCAATTTCCTGCCGTCGATCGGGCGGCTCGTGCGCTACCGCCCTCCGCAGGAAGGCTCGTCCGGTGGACTTACCATCCGCAATGACACGGGTGTCACCGAGGGCGGCGAGATTTCGATGTTCTACGATCCGATGATCGCCAAGCTCGTCACGCACGCACCGACACGGCTCGAAGCCATCGAACTCCAGGCCGAGGCACTGGACGCATTCCACATCGACGGTATCCAGCACAACATTCCGTTCCTCACGGCGCTGATGCAGCACCCGCGCTGGCGCGAAGGAAGACTCTCCACGGGCTTCATCCAGGAGGAATATCCGTCCGGTTTCGTGCCGCGGCCAGCGAGCGGGACCGAGCTCGAGACGCTGGCGATGATCGCGGGAGTCATCGACCACCTGCATAATGCGCGCCGTCGCCATATCACGCAGCAGATCAACGGCAAGGCCGTTCACTTCGCCCAGCGCCGGGTCGTTCTCATCGGCGGCGCCGAGGTTCAGCTCCAAGTCATCCCACGCGACGGCGGCTCGTTCGACGTGACAGTGTTCAATGGTGACGGCGCATCGCAACCGGTCGAGATCGTTTCGACGTGGTGGCCGGGGCAGCCGGTCTGGACCGGTCGTGTGGGGAAGCGCGAGCTTTCCGTGCAGGTCAAGCCGCTGCTCAATGGGTTCGAGCTTTCCTGGCGCGGCATTTGTGCGCCATCCTTCGTCTACACTGAGCGGGAGGCCGCCCTTTTCGCGCTGATGCCCGAGAAAGTCGCGGCGGACACATCGAAGCTGCTTCTCTGTCCGATGCCGGGGCTCGTCAAAGCGATCCACGTGGCGGCCGGGCAAGAGGTCAAAGCGGGCGACGCGCTCGCCGTCGTCGAAGCGATGAAGATGGAGAACATTCTCCGCGCCGAGCGCGACGCCGTCGTCAAGGTCATCAACGCCAAAGCGGGCGACAGCCTCGCGGTCGACGCGGTAATCATGGAGTTCGCCTAAAACACGCTGCGTGGCAGCTTCGGCCTCGGCAGCGCGATTGTTTCGTGAAGCATGAGAAAGCCGTTGCCATGATTGCGCTATTCTTCGAGGTGACACCCAGACCGGGCCAGGAAAACCAATATCTCGATATCGCGAGTGCGCTGCGATCCGAGCTCGAGGTTTCAGGCGGCGTGCTTTTCCTCGATCGCTATAAGAGTTATGCGCGGCCCCGCACCCTGCTCTCGCATCAAATCTGGGCGGATGAAGCCTCGCTCGTTCGTTGGCGTGCCAACAGCAAGCATCACATAGCCCAAACGGCCGGCCGGAACTCCGTCTTCGAGGATTATCGCATACGGGTCGGGGTTGTTATTGCCGAGGGTGGCGAAGGTGGCGGCGTGGTTCCGCAGATGGAAGGCATTCCCTACAACGACCCGCTGCTGCAGCCGGAGCGCTTTGTGATGGTCGTCAGGAGCCACACCAAACCTGTGCCGGCCGCCGATGACGGCGAGACGTTCGAAAGCGTCTATCGCCCGAACGAGTTCGCTTGGGTTGGAGATATTTCCGACCGGCAGACCGGTTATGACGCGCTACGCCGTGTTGCTGAGAGCGATTATGTGAGCGCCGCGCAGCTTTGCCTTGTCAGCCGCGACTATGGCTTCCACCATCGCCGCGAGGCTCCGCAATACTTTCCGGAGGCGGCACAGGGCTGAGATTCCTGACGGCGCCGCCGGGGTCTGTCCGATGTGGCGCCCGCTCTATGCAGCGCGGTTCTTGGCGAGCCAGTGCTCGACCAACTCGACGGTCCGGTCCAACTCGTCGAGGCGTTCGCCGCGCTGGGCTGCGATGTTCTTCACGAGAAGATCCACGCGCTCGATGTTACGTGCACCGGCCGCCAGCGCACGGGCCGCCGACGACGGGCTGCCGAGCGACAGCGCTGCGTTGGCGTACTTCTCGAACGGGACGAGATCGTTCGGATTGGCTCCGAGGCCAATGCAAAGCTTGACGACCCAATCGTAGACCTTGCGTGACGTATCGATATCGTCGTGCACGGCCTCCTTGATGGGACGCATGCCGTCCTTGCCAACGCAGCGATAGTTGCCGGCGGTCAGCATCGCCCACTTGGCGAGCGGCACGAAGACGCTGTCGTGCACCTTGAGCTTGACGGGCACCTCGAGCGCCTTGCCGTCCACCTCGAAGCGGGCGGCTTCGACGTCCGTCTCCAGATCCTTGAGGATCCGCGTATTGGCCGCATCCTCGAACCGTGCGGACTTGAAGTTGGTCGGCAAGCGCACCTGCAGCACGTTGACCTTCTCGTCGGGCGGGCGGAAAGCTTGCGGATCGGGGCTGCACAACGTCATCAGTTTCGGATCGAACGCGTCCCAGACGGCTGCGTCCGTAAAGCAGGCTCGGAGCTGTGAGGTATCAAGCCCGGGAATGCGCTTCAGATAGGTGAGCGGCGGCATGTTCATGATCGACATGCACGGCGTCCCGGACTTGGCCACGCGTTGCGTCAGCTCGCGCACGCCCGGCGAACCATACTGCGGTTCCTGCATGGCGAGCACGATCAGGTCGAACTTGGCCGGATCGACGTCGGCGGTGCCGGCTGCGCCGAGTTTGCCAGGAAGCGACTTCGAATTGATCTCGACCAGACCCTCGCGCCCCTTGATCGGTATTCGCACGATGGCGCCGTCAGCATTGAAAGCCGCGACCTCGGCCGGCAGACACACCATGGTGGCGTCGTGACCGCCCATGGCGAGCTTCGTGCCGAGCAACGAGCCATAGGATGCGCCGAGGATCAGGACGTTGTGTTTGTTGGCCATTTCCACCCCTTGCAAGCGTAACGCTCAGCTTTGCTTTTATGAATTCCAGCTATGCTAGTGCCTGATCGCAACACATGGAAGCAGTGCCGGCTCGGCCGATCACGATCTTTGCCGCCACGCCTCGTGCTTGGCTTTTGCTTCCTCGGTTAATCCGAGCGCCATAAAGCGATACGCATCCACCCACGACGCGTCGTCGAGATTGGGTATGTCGAGACCGCGATTCAGCGATTCCTTCGCCAATTGAGCCGCCAAGGGTGGCATGGCTGCGATCTGTGCTGCGACTTGATGCGCGGTCGCCATCAACTCGTTATGCGGAACCAGCCACTGGGTAAGGCCGATGCGATGGGCCTCGGTGGCGTCGAGTGGGAAGCCCATGGAAAGCTTCATGGCATGGCCTTTGCCGATCCAGCGGGCGAGGCGCACCGAACCGCCGTATGCGGGAATGATACCGAGCGACACCTGCGGCTGACGCCACTCGGCGCGATCCGACGCCACGATCAGATCGCAGCAATAGGTGAGAATGCAGCCTATTCCGATTGCATAGCCATTAACGGCGGCGATCAGTGGCTTCGGAAATTGATCGAGCCGGCGCACGACGAACGAGCGCCACTTAGGCAACTCGGTGAAGAAGTCACTCATCGTCTCGAGCGTATGGGTGGTTGGGTCCTTGAGGTCGGCGCCGGCCGAGAAAGCGCGGCCCGCCTCGTCGCCCGTGATGATGACCACGCGAACGCTCGCATCAGCCTCGAGACGATCTAGCTCGCGTGCCAGACCTTCCGAATAATCGCTGCCCCAGCAATTGCGCGATGCCGGGCGGCTCAACGTCAGCACGCCGACCGCACCTTCCTGGGCATAGAGAACCGGCATTTGCATCTCCCTCGCTTTTCGCTGCCTGCAATCGAGGCTGCGACAGCCGCGGAGTGCTGGCAATCCTTCTTCCGTGGCATCGTTCGGGGGCTTGTACCGGCAGCGAGCATGTGGTTACGTTCGCGCCTCTGCAGCGCTGTTACTCGGCGCTCTACCCACGCTCACAGCAACGCGATCGCCTTGACCGACTAACATGACATCGAGCAGACCTCGCCGCGTGCCGGCGATGCTTGCTGCTTTTCTTCCGTGGCGGTCCTCTGGTCGACGCGCGCTGTACTGCATCCTGTTGCAGCTTCTTTTCCTTCTCCCCTCTGGTGGGGCGGCGCGGTCCTTTGCCGCCGACTTCGAGCGGTGGAGCCCGCCGGTGGTGCCGGAACTTTCACTGGCCACGCTCGATGGGGGCGTGCACAGCCTTGCTGATGGCGGACAAAGTGTCGTTCTCGTTCACTTCTTCGCCACGTGGTGCGAGCCGTGCCGCGGCGAGCTTCGGCAGCTCGACGCCCTAGCGAAGCGCATGTCGGCACGCCCACTGCTCATTCTGTCCGTCGACGTCGATGAGCCCCCGGCTCGTATTCGGCGCTTCTTCGCATCCAATCCGGTTCGATTTCCCATTCTGCTCGACGCAGATCGCGCCTCGATGAAAGCCTGGGATGTCGAAACATTCCCGACCACGTTCGTTCTCGGGCCGAATTCGTGTCCCCTCTGGCGCGTATCGGGCGAACTCGACTGGCTTTCCCCCGAAAGCGTTGTGCGTCTCGAGAACGCACTCGCGGACGCTGAGCACAGCCAAACCGCATCAATCCCTCAACCCTGCCGAACATCCGGAGAGACTCGATGACGCTCACCCGCCGCACAGCTTTGACGATCGGAGCGGGCGCTGCCCTGTCCACCGGCTTCCCCTTACTCCCGCGCGCCCGTGCCGCTGGGGACGCGACGTTTTCGCCGAAACCTGGCCCATGGCGGAATTTTGAACTCACCACCACCGTCGAGGTCATGTGGCCTGCAGGCCCAACTCAAGTCTGGGTCCCGGTGCCCGGCTTCGCCGCCGATGACTGGATGCGCCCAGGCGAAACGACCTGGGAAGCACCGGCTGGCGCCGCGGCTCTTCTGGGTAGCTCGTCGGGCGGAGCAGCACTCGTGCACGGCCAGTGGAAGGAGGGCGCCACTCCGTCCATCGTCGTGACGAGCCGCTTTTCCACGCGCGATCGCGCCGTCCCGCTCGAGCTGAATGCCGCGGCGGCAACGCTGTCGCCCGAGCAACGTCAGCTCTACACTTCGCCAAGCTCGCTGATACCCGTCGATGGCATTGTCAGGGAAACGGCCGACAAGATCGTCGCTGGCGCCAGTTCTGATCTCGATAAGGCACGCCGCATCTACGAGTGGGTCGTGGACAATACGTCTCGGAATCCGACGACGCGCGGCTGTGGAACGGGCGACGTTGCCTCGATGCTGAAGACGAACAATCTCAGCGGCAAGTGCGCGGATCTCAATCCGCTCTATGTCGGGCTGGCCAGGGCCGCGGGCCTGCCGGCACGCGACATTTACGGCTTACGCGTTGCGCCGTCCGCCTTCGGTTACAAAAGCCTTGGCGCCAATAGCGTGGTGGTCACCAAGGCGCAGCACTGCCGCGCGGAAGTGTTCATCGGAGGCATCGGATGGGTCCCCGTCGATCCCGCCGACGTGCGCAAGGTGGTGCTGGAAGAACCGCCCGGGAAACTCCAACTGTCGGACGCCAAGGTGATCGCGGCGCGCAAGGCGCTGTTCGGCGCATGGGAGACCAACTGGGTCGCGTTCAACGACGGCCGCGACGTGCAGCTTCCGGGATCGCAAGGACCCGCGGTGCCATTCCTGATGTATCCGCAGGGCGAGACGAAAGACGGACGGCTCGATTCGCTCGATCCGGATACCTTCAAGTACACCATCAGCGTCCGCGAAATCGCGGCTTAGCTGACACACGCGGCGATGGTGTTGCGGCTCGACGCTCTGTCGCAAGAGCGACGATAGCCGACTTGGCAACGTCAACCAAAGACCAACGCGATCGCTGCGAGAACCATGACGGCGCACGCGAGCAAAGTCAGCTTGACCTCTTTCTCGTGCTTTACACTTAAACGTGCGTCAACCGGTGCGGGCAGATCGGCGGATTTGAGCCGATTTGGAATCGCCTCGCCGCGAGCGGCCGGATGAACGCGACCGAACTGCGGTCGCAACACCACGGGTGCATCGGCTGGCCGCAGCGGCGAGCCGATATCCCGCGTTCGCGATCTCGGTTCGGCGACCCGTGGACGACGGGCGATGCGCTCCTTACTCAATATCGTGGGCTCATCGCCATCGAAACGCCAAAACGCCTTGCGATCGGGAGCTGGCATTTCCCGCCTCCATTTATCTGGTTTTTTGTTTTGACGAAGGCGGACGCTCATCTTGAGCCATTACGCCTCGCGGCGGAGAAACACGTCGCTCGCCCGTTGGTTCCCTCGATGCGCCCCGGGGGGTTAGTTGCCGCCGCGCGCCGCCAGCAGTGCTTCAAGCTGCGTCAGGGTCCGCTCTGGCGGCGGAAAATCCTGCGCGATCCACCAGCTCTCGAGCCTTGCCAACAAGGCGCCAATCTCAGGGCCTGGCTGCATGCCGCGCGCGATCAGGTCTGCGCCCGAAACGGGCAGCACCGGCGGTTTCCACGTCGCAGCCGTCTCCCGCAAAAGCGTGGCTTCGGCCTTCCGATCCGGCGCCACGGCCGCGAGTGCGAGCGCGAGACGCCGGCCGACAGCGCCTCCCCTGTGAAAGACGATTTCGCGCGCGCGGTGGGCGTCGATGGTCCCTAGTTCAGCGACCTCTCGGTCGTCGATCACGATCAGCGCTTTCCGCTCCTCGCTCGAAAGACGTAACCGACTGGTAAGGCGCGCAACGTCGCCCGGCTCGGCAACGGCAAGGCCCGACAGGCGCAGCATCGCATCCGGTGCATCACCGACATCAGCCTCCGCGGCAGCAAGACGCTCCATCAAGTCGAGGCGCGGCGATCTTCCGAGCAGCAGCGACAGCAGGCCAACGTCCTCCATCGCGTGCAATGCTGCGATGGCACCTGGCGCGACAAGCAGCTTCACGAGCTCGGCGCGGATGCGCTCGGCGGACAGTTGCGCAATACCGGGCAGGCGACGCGCACAGGCGGCCATGGCGGCCGGATCGGGGGCATCCGTCGCGTACGTAGCCTGAAACCGGAAGAAGCGCAGGATGCGGAGATAATCTTCGGCGATCCGCTCGTCTGCGTTGCCGATGAAGCGGACCCGCCGTGCAACGAGATCCGGGTAGCCGCCCACGAAATCGTAAAGACGTCCCTCCGCATCGCAGTAGAGGGCGTTCATCGTGAAATCACGGCGCGCGGCATCCTCTGCCCAGTCCTCGGTGTAGGCGATCGTCGCGTGCCGGCCGTCGGTCGCGACGTCACGCCGAAGTGTCGTCACCTCGATGCGGGTGTGAGAGGCAATCACCGTGATGGTGCCATGGGCGAGCCCCGTGGGCACGGTTGCAAGCCCAGCGCGCGCGCAAGCTTTCATCACAGCTTCGGGCGTGGCTGGCGTCGCGATGTCGAGGTCGCTGACCGGCAAGTCCATCAGCGCATTACGAACGGAGCCGCCCACCACACGGCCTTCGTAGCCGGCGACCCGAAGCGCGGCCAGCACGGCACGCGTTGCCGGGTGAGCGAGCCATTCCGCGCCGGCGAGCGACGGCAGCCCGGATGTGGATGTCTCACGCTCTGTGGTCATGGGCCATCCGCCCGTTGCGAGGCAGCGAAGCCGCTGCGTCTCCAAACCCTACTGAATCCGACCCGGCTCGATATGGCCGTCGTGCATGGACGGCGGCACATAGATCTGCCCTGGCCGGCCCCGGGTATCCGATCCGTAGGTCGCAAGTACGGCAACCACCAACACGCATCCTGCAACCATCAACCAGGCCAACGGGGCCTCATCGAGGATGCCTTTGCGCTCACCGTCGCGCGTCACTCCGACGTAGATGACGTAGATGATGGTCGGCAGCAGGAATAGGAGAATGTTCTCAATGATGATGCGGATCATCGCGCGAACAGCCTCTGCTGCATGTTCTTGATCATGCCGGCCGTGGCGCCCCAGATGTAGCGCTCGCCATAAGGCATGGCGTAGTAATACCGCTGTCGCCCCTTCCAATCGCGGCTGTGCTTGCGGTGGTTTTCCTCGTTCATGAGGAAGGCGAGCGGCACCTCGAAAACAGCATCCACTTCGCTCGGGTCGGGTTTCAACTCGAAGCCGGGCCGGATGATCGCGACGACCGGCGCAATGGTGAAGCCGGTGCCTGTCCGGTAGCCGTCGAGAAAACCAAGCGGTTCAACAAATTTGGGATCGAGACCGATTTCCTCGACGCTCTCGCGCAAGGCTGCATCGACCGGGCCGCCATCCTCGGGCTCGACCTTGCCTCCGGGAAAGGCGATCTGGCCGGCATGCGTGCGCAAGGTATGCGTGCGCTGCGTAAGCAGAACGGTCAGCTCTTCGCGAGCCACGATCCCGAACAGCACCGCCGCAGGGCGGGCCGGCGGCATGGCAGCGAAATCGGCAAGCAACTCCGGATTGAGGTCCCAGTCGCCGCGCCCCCACGCCTCGCCTGTCCGCGGATCGAATATCGCCTCCGACGGTTCGCGGTCGAGCCGTTGCCCGGCCAGAGATCGAAAGCCAGCCTCGGTTAGTCGCACATCGCCGGCAAAGTTCTGACCGTCCATACCCTCATGCGCTCCACGCCCGCCGCCGCTCTGGATGATCCCGGAGCACGGCCGTCTTCGATTTATCAACGTGATCGGCATGCTTCGGAGAATCAAGGGCTCACACGGCCACGGGGTACCCTACCCGTTTACTGACAATACTGCTCCAACGTCCAGTCTTTCACGCGACATCCTTTCGGACCGCATACCCGATTGGGTATGCGCCTATAGCTACAATAACTCTGCTGCATGGGTGGACCGGCGAAACCTTCGAACCCGCGCTCCGGACCGGGCGTGCGGCGACGCTCGTAATAGGTATAGCCGTCGCCACGGCGCCAGACGGGCCAGGGCTCCCGCGGCTCAGCCGCCGCCGAACCCGAGACCAGCGAGGCGCCACCGCCGGACGCCACGAGTAACAAAGCCAGGGAAATCGCTCTCAGCATCTGATACCTCCGCATTCCCCGTAGTTAGGAAGTGGGGCTTGCGACGGCCTTGTGCAATGCGGAGACTTGCTTACCGGCGATCATACCTCGAGCTTGTAGGTTTCGGCCGCCGTCTGGCGATAGAGCCACGCCTTCTCGTCGGCGGACGCCGACTGTGTGATGCGCTTGAAGGCGTTCCAGAGGTTGCCGTAGCTGCAGGAGCCTTTATCGACGGGGAAGTTCGACTCGAACATCGCCCGCTTGGGCCCGAACAGCTCGATCGACGTTTCGATCATGGGACGCCACGCCTCCGCAAGCTCCTCCGACGATGGCGGCAGCTCGCCCTCGTGCACCTTGAAGCCAAAGAGGCGCATGCCGAGGCCACCGAGCTTGACGCGCACATTGGGACAGGCGGCGACGTCCTTCATCAGCCCTTTCCATTCGGAAAATGTTTCCACCGGACGAGCTGCATAGGGTCCAATGCCGATAAGGCCGCCGCAATGATCGAGAACGATCGTTGCCTCGGGCATCTTGCGCGCGACGGCCGCGATCTCCGCGAGTTGCGTGTGATACATGAAGGCATCGAACGTAAGCCCCATCCGGGTCAGCACTTTCAATCCTTCGAGGAAGGCCGGATTGGTGAGGACATCGGGCGGAGGATTGGCTGACGAGCCGCGCGCCTCGGGGTCCTTGTGCCATGCTGAGATGTTGCGAACGCCCTTGAAGCGGTGTCCCCCGACCCGAACCATTTCGGCTAGGATCGGTTCGACCGCCGCTCCGAGCCCGAGCGGGGCATAACCGACAATGCCGTCCGCAATACGCGTGCTGCCGTAGTGTCCGCTGGCGCTGGTCGCCGCCTGCCCATTGGCGAATTCGACTTCGCCGACCGGCTTCATTTCTTCGGAGCCTATCTGTCGGTACATCGCGTGGCATTCGATAAACACCGTCGAGACGATGTTGTGCCCGCTGCGAAGGTCCTGATTGAACTCGTCCAGGAAATACCGGTTGGGACGTACCGGCATGTCCCACAAATGATGGTGCGGATCGACAATCGCCAGCTCCGGCTCAAGCGCCGGCTCTATCCTGCGCGACAACCATTCGGGCCGCACCGAGATGTGGCGCGTGTTCGTCCGTTGGACCTCAATCGACATCGGCACCTCTTACAGGCAGTCAGTCCGGCTTCATCGTGCCCAAGTCGAGCACGCGCCGAGGGTCGCGGCAAGCGGCAGGGCCGTGCCGAATAGCCTAGCCACGTGGCTTGACCGCAGCGTCTCAACTTTTGGGTTTCGTCGAGGCGGCGTACGTATGCTCGGTGGCAGGAAACTTACGCTCGTGCACCTCATTGGCGTAAGCGGCAATCGCTTCGTCCATGGCCTTGCCGATTTCGGCGTAGCGTTTGACGAACTTCGGCACCCGCTCGGCCATACCCAGCATGTCGTCCATCACCAGAATCTGGCCATCGCATACGGCCGACGCGCCGATTCCGATTGTCGGCACGGGCACTTCTGCCGTGATGCGCGCAGCTAGCTCGCCCGGCATGGCCTCGAGCACGATCGAAAAGGCACCGGCCTCGGCGACGGCGCGCGCGTCAGCCACCAGCGCATCCCACTGCGCTTCGGTTCGACCCTGCACCTTAAAACCACCGAGCGTGTTCACAGCCTGTGGCGTCAACCCGATATGCGCCATCACC
Organism: Hyphomicrobiaceae bacterium; assembly: GCA_050250755.1. Classification (GTDB taxonomy): domain Bacteria; phylum Pseudomonadota; class Alphaproteobacteria; order Rhizobiales; family Hyphomicrobiaceae. Next base: position 9,015 of record JBFWOB010000042.1, on the reverse strand, counting down.
GGAATGCCGCGATCAACGAGGTAACGGATCGTGTCCGCCATGAGGCGCCCGCCCTCCAGCTTCACGGCGCCACATTCGGCCTCCCTCATCACGCGCGCCGCACTGCGGAAGGCGACCTGCGGACTTTCCTCATAGGACCCGAACGGCAGGTCCACCACGACCAGGGCGCGACGCGAGCCGCGCGTGACGGCACGGCCATGCGCGATCATCAGATCGAGCGAGATGGGCAACGTGCTGTCGTAGCCATGCACCACCATCGCGAGGCTGTCGCCGACCAATAGAAAGTCGCAATGCTTGTCGGCGATGGCCGCCGTCAGCGTCTCGTAGGCGGTCAGCGAGACGATCGGGGCCTTGCCTTTCCGCGCCGCGATGTCCGGGGCGGTCAGGCGACGCGACGGCGCGCTCGGTTGGCTAGACATTCTTCCCACTGATCTCCTGGCTGTGGTCTCGATACATCCAAGCTTCATATGGCCGGTATCGAGGCGCCGGCCAAGGCCGCATACGGTATGCCCGGCCCCCGTCTGCGCATAGCAGAGCCGCTCCGATATCCTTTCGCGATCGTCCGAGGCCATTGCCGGCCCGACCCGGCGCCAGTTAAGCTTGGTAGAAATGAGCGTCATGCAATCCCGGGAAACCCAACTATGCGCTGCGAAGTCGTCGCCATCGGAACCGAGCTTCTGCTCGGGGTCATCGTCGATTCCAACTCTTCGTGGATCGGCGAACAGCTCGCGTTGGCGGGAATCGACTCCCTTTACCAAACCAAGGTCGGCGACAACTTCGGGCGCATGGAAGCCGTCATCCGGCAGGCGCTGGAGCGCAGCGATGCCGTGATCTGCTGTGGCGGGCTGGGGCCGACCCAGGACGACATCACACGCGATGTCATCGCCAAGGTCATGGGTGCCGGCCTTGCGCGGGACGAGGTCATCGCGGCCGAGATCCGGCGACGGTTCGAGGTGCGTGGACGAACCATGACGCTCAACAATCTGCGGCAGGCAGACATACCGGACGGCGCCTATCCCATTCCCGAGATGCCGGGCACGGCCCCCGGCCTTGTCTGCCCGGTCGGCGACAAGGTGATCTATGCGGTGCCCGGCGTACCGAGCGAGATGAAGGAAATGGTGGCCGGCACCGTACTGCCCGATCTCAGGCGGCGCATGGGAGCCTCGGCCGTGATCCGCAGCCGCACGTTGCGCACGTGGGGCCTATCGGAATCCGGTATCGACGAAATGCTGACCGATCGCATGGCGGAACTCGACCGTCTCGGCAATCCGACCATCGCCTTCAACGCGAGCGGCATGGAAGGCATCAAAGTTCGCGTCACGGCCAAGTGCGACGACGAAGATACGGCGTTGCGCATCCTGAATGCGGAAGAAAGCATCCTGCGTGCCATCCTGGGTGAGTCCGTATTCGGGATCGACGATGAATCGATGGAATTGGTTGTCCTCAACGCCCTGAGGGAGCGTGGATTGACGCTCGCGGCCTCGGAGTCGATCACGGGTGGCATCCTGGCGTCGCGTATGACTGCGATCGACATGGGCTTGAGCACCTTCAAGGGCGCCCTTATCCGACCCGACCGTGACCCCATCGAGCCGCCCGCGATGTCGCCCGAGGCACGCAGCGTCCGCGATGCGATGGCAGCCCGGGACACCTACGGCGCCGACATTGGTCTGGCCGTGGTCGCAGCCGACCGAGACGAAGGCGCGCGTCCCGGAACCGTGTTCATAACGGCCATGTTCCGCGATACACCTCATGCGGATATGACCGTCCTGCCGGGAGATCGCCGCCGCATGCGCGAGTATGGTGTTATCGGCGCCCTGAACTTCCTCCGGAAGACGCTCATATCGTAAGGAGTGGCGCGGGGCGGCCCGGCCGACGGGGTGTATCGGCGCGTCACTGGCTCCTGGTGTGGTCTTGATTGACAGTCCGGCTGGCAAAGCATAGTTTGCGGGCGATTTCCCTCGGATCTCACCGTTGTGCCGGCCTCGTGCCCTCCGTTCGGGCGCAGAAGGCTGGCTGTCGGTTTCGAGATCCGCAAACGACCGGGGCTCGAAATGAAAGTTCGTAACTCACTCAAGTCGCTGCGCAGTCGCCACCGCGACAACCGCGTGGTCCGCCGCAAAGGCCGCGTGTTCGTCATCAACAAGACCAACCGCCGGTTCAAGGCCCGCCAAGGCTGATTGCCGAGCGGCTTCCGCACGGCATTGGTCTATCTGAGGCGCCCTCTCAAGCGAGGTGGCGCCTTTTGGCATTTTGACGCCACGATTGCATGGCAGTAGTCTTGGCCCATGAGAGAATCGTATCGAGCGTCTGTTTTCACTGTCGCCGCCCTTCTGGCGCTGGCTCTGACAGCCTCTCCTCTACCAATGACCGGCATTGGCCAAGCTGTCGCGCAAGGCGCGGCCCAGGAGGACGAGGCAACGCCTGACAATCAGGCTCCCGCGCCGGAGGTGGCACCGCAGCAACCACCGTCGACACCTGGTCAGCGCCCGCAGCGGCCTGTCCTGCCAAAGGCCCGCTCAGATGGTGCGCGTTCGCTCGACAAGCAGCCCCAGACCGCGGAGGAAAAGCGCCTCCAGCTCTCGAATCTCTACGCCCAGCTCGCCGCAGCCGAGGATGACAAAGCCGCTTCCAAGTTCGCTTCCAACATCGAAAAGCTCTGGCGATTATCCGGCAGCGATACCGTCAATCTGCTGATCAGCCGGGCAGCAAAGGTTGCGGGCGAAAAGCGGAACGATCTCGCCGAGAAACTGCTCGACCGCGCTGTCAAGATAGCGCCCGACTATACGGAGGGCTTTAGTCAGCGGGCGTTCTATTTCTACTCCCAGAACAACCTGACGGCCGCGGTCGGCGACTTGCGGCGCGTGTTGGCGCTCGATCCCAACCATTTCAAGGCGATGGAAGGGCTGGTGCAGATTTGGCGCGACACCGGCAACAAGAAGGCGGCCTACGAAGTGCTGAAGCGTTTACTCGACGTGCATCCGTTTGCGCCGGGCGCGCAGCAGATCTTCGACGAGTTGAAGGTCGAAGTCGAGGGGCGCGGCATCTAAGCGCCGCCCGACCGCGACCATTCATGAGTGGCAGGCTCGTCCCCTTCCGCACACGACTATGGGAAATCGCGCGGATTGAACTCGTTCAGCAGCGGTTCGCCCCGCGCGTATCGGCCGATATTCTCGAGGAATAGCTCGTCCCAACGTCCGCGCACGCCGCTCCCCGCGAACGAGGTGTGTGATGTCAGCCGGACCTTCGGATGGCTCCACAGGGGATTGTCCTCCGGCATCGGCTCCTCGTGGAAGACGTCCAGGATCGCCGTCGCGAGGCGGCCTTCATCCAGTGACACAATCATCGCCGCGTCGTCGATCAGCGCGCCGCGTGCGATGTTGACGAGCGTCGCGCCCGGCTTCAAGGACGCGAAAAATTCTTTGTCCGCAAAGCCGCGCGTTTCGATATTGAGAGGGCATGCCAGCACGACAACATCAGCTTCCGGCGCAAGCTTCGGGAGATCCGCCAGCGTTCCCGCCTGGTCGACCAGTTCGGAGGTTGCCGGCGAGCGGCGGACGACGATGGTTCGGGCACCGAATGCCTTCACGCGCTTGGCGATCTCCTGACCGATGGGCCCGTAGCCGACGATCAGCCACGTGGTGCCGGCGATCTCGCGGTAAGGCGTGATCTTCCAGGTGTGCGATGCCTGGAGGCGGCGCTGCTCCTCGATCGGCTGGAAAACGGCAAGGAGCTGCCCGAACACGTACTCGGAAATCGCGACTGCTTGCGCGCTCGAATTGGATATGCGCGTCCCCTTGGCGGCAAGTTGCTTGTAGAAGGGATGATCGAGGCCGGCGTTGAAGGTTTGCAGCACTTTCGCCGAGCGCAGGGCGAGCGACAGCGCGAAGCCGCCGTCCTGAAACCGGTCGATATTCATATCCGAGGACAGCCAGACGTAATCGACCGACACTTCCTGGGGAGGCAGTGATTTGCCCCCCATGGTTACATGGCCGGTCTTATCGAAAGTCGCGATATCGAGATCGAGGTTCAGCGCGCGCAGGCGCTCGCCGATCCGCGCCAGCGCCTTATCGTACATCAGAAGGGTGACGGGCATTCTTGAGCCTCCTCGGGGTGCATCGATCCCAAGCTAGAGGCTCGTGTGATGTGATGCGAGCCCCGATGACCGATCGCGCTCGGTCGACACCCCTGAAATGGCTCCAATCGGCGCTGGCCGGCTACTTGGACTCCTGCTCGGGTGGATCACCGAGGCGTATCGTCCAGTCTGGCGCGTTGTTGGTATCGACTTCCATGAAGCCGGCGCGCTTGTGGCCCCTCTGCTCGCAGTCCGTTTCGCCTTGGATGACAAAAGCCTTGTCGTCCGTGCACAGGGCGGTGGTACCCGCCCATTCGCCACCACGATCGTAGTCGACGGCGTGAACATAGAAGACGCGGCTTTTCGGCTTGCCGCGCAGAAGCGTCTCGCAAGACTCGCCGGCGATTGTCCACCAGCCTTCGGTGACCCAGCCTTTCGCACCCTGATAACCCAGGGCCACGCCGACGCGGCCCGTCGTCGTGTTGCAGATCTTCAAATCCGCCGACGCGGGCGTTGAAAGGAAGAGCAGCAGGCCGGCGGCTGCCAGGATTAAGCGGCGCGGGATAGCGTCAAGCATCTGGATCAACGAGGATCGCTCGAAAGTCGTTGACGTTGGTATGGGTCGGTCCACGCACGACAAGGGCGCCGACCTCTTCGAAGTACGGAGTCGCATCGTTGTTGTCGAGCGCCTTCGCGGCGTCCATATGGCGGCTCCTTCCGGCGGCCACCGTATCGCCGTCGACGATCGCGCCGGCTGGATCGGTTATCTCGCCGTCGCCGCCATCGATGCCGTCGGTATCGGCAGCGATCGCAGCGATGCCCGTGACGCCATCGATCGCCAAGGCGATTGCCAAGGCATATTCCTGGCTGCGGCCTCCGCGGCCATCGCGGTTGCGCACGGTCACCTCGAGCTCGCCGCCGGAGAGAATTGCCACCCGTTCGCCACGCTGCCGCGCCTCGAGAGCCAAGCGGGCGTGCTCAGCCGCGACCTCGCGCGCCTCCCCCGTAACGCTGTCGCCGAGATCGATCACGCGGTATCCGGCGCTTTGCGCCAGCGCGGCCGCTCGATCGAGCGCCATGCGGGGCGTGGCGACAATGCGGTACTCGCTACGCTTGAAGATCGGATCGCCGGGCTTTGGCGTCTCGTTGTCGGGATTCTCGAGCGCACGGCGGACCGTGTCAGGCACGCCCAGCCCAAGGGCCTCCATACGCGGCTGTAGCCGATCGAGAATGGCGCGGGCGTCGTCGAGCGAGGTCGGATCGGGCACAGTGGGACCCGAGCCGATCGTTTCGGGATCGTCGCCGGGCACGTCCGAGATGGCGAGTGTCAGGATGCGCTGTGCGCGCGACCCGGCTGCCGCAAGACGTCCTCCCTTGATCCGCGACAGGTGGCGCCGAACGGCATTCATCTCATGGATGTCCGCCCCGGACTTCAGAAGCCCGCGGGTCAACGCCGTCTTGGTCGCGAGATCGATGCCCTCCGGCGCCGCCCAGAGCGACGAGGCGCCACCAGAGAGCAGCACAAGCAGCAAATCGGTCTCGAGCGTCGAGATCGCGAGTGCATGTGCACGGCCTGCCGCCTCCTCGCTGCCTGCATCCGGCGTTGGATGTCGGGCCTCGGCGATCGAAAGGTGTGCCGGTGCCTCCTCGCCGAGCGCCGCAGCGTAGCCGTAAGGCGGCGTGAGGCAACCCGTGACCTGCCCGATCACGCCGGCTGCCAGATAATGGCGCTCGGCGGCAACGGCCATGGCAGCGGCGGCCTTACCCGCGCCGACGATAACGAGCCGGCCATCGCCCGGCACCGGGGGCAGATGCGCCGGAAGGCAATCTGCGGGATGCGCCGCGCGGACGGCCCCTTCGTACAGGTCGCGCAGCAGCTTGCGGCGATCTTGTGCCATCGGGGACACTCCAATTTCGGGCAGAGCAGCCATGCTTGGCGATCACTTTGCTCCATTGCCCGTTGAACCTATAGTCTGTGGCCTCGAGAAGGACGAGCCCGCCCAGATGGCCACCATTCCTGCAATCGACGCCTCGAGCCATCGCGTGGTTCCCGGAAGTGACACGCGCGGCCTCGTCATATTGTGCGACCACGCTTCGAATCACATCCCCACGGAATATGGAACGCTTGGGCTCGATCCGGCTCAACTCAAGCGCCACATCGCTTACGACATCGGCGCCGCAGGGGTTGTCACCAGGCTCGCCCGGATGCTCGACGCACCAGCGGTGCTCAGTCGTTTCTCGCGGCTGTTGATCGATCCGAACCGCGGCGACGACGACCCGACGTTGATCATGCGCCTGTCGGATGGGGCGGTCGTTCCTGGCAATCGCCATCTCGACAACGATGAGCGCAAGCGACGCACCGACCGTTTCTGGCGTCCCTACCATGCCGCCATCACGGATGTGATCGACCGATGTGAGGCCGCGGATGTGCGACCAGCCATCGTCTCGGTACATAGCTTCACGGAAAGCTGGAAGGGTGTGCCTCGCCCCTGGCACGTCGGCATTCTGTGGGATGGCGACCGGCGTCTGGCGGAGCCTCTGCTCGAGGCGTTCCGTGCTGAAAGCGGCCTCATCGTCGGCGAAAACCAGCCATATCCTGGAAGCTACGAAGGCGATTGCTGCTGGCAGCACGGCGTGCAACGCGGGCTGCCGTGGGCCATCATCGAGATCCGCCAGGACCTGATCCGGGACGAAGCCGGTCAAAGCCGGTGGGCCGAACGCCTCGCACGCATCATTGAAAGCCTTGCTCCGAGACCCGATCTTCAGTTCGATGGAAAGCCCCTTGCGGGCGCCGACAGCTCAGGAGACAGCGCCATGCCGCTCACCGACCGCTTCGACGAGAAGACCGAAATCGAGCTCGAGGCAGCAGCATTCCGTCGCCTCGTCGAACATCTTCGGCAGCGAACCGACGTGCAGAACATCGACATGATGAATCTCGCCGGGTTCTGCCGGAATTGCCTCTCGAACTGGTATCAGGAGGAGGCTTCCAAGCAGGGCCATCAACTCGGCAAGGACGAGGCGCGCGAGATCATCTACGGCATGCCTTACAAGGAGTGGCAATCGAAGCATCAGACCGAGGCTTCGCCCGAGAAACGAGCTGCCTTCGAAGCCAATCGTCCCAAGGACCACTGACCCCAGGGCACCGTGGCGGGGCTATCTCCACAAGCCGAGCTGTTCCCAATCGCGCTCAGGTATCTCTCGTCCTACGTCGAATGAGAACGACGTGGCCTTCATCCAATCGTTGGTCAGGTTGCAACTGAAGCTCAGCGAGTACCAATGGCCCGCCGATCGCACGGCGCCGCCCTTGGCTGTCAGACGGGTGCCATCGAGCACGGCAGGGCTGAAAATCGACGTCTTCATTCGATCGGCTTTATGAAGCCGCGGCTCACGCCTCACCGCCGAGAGCCCCTTGAGAATACAGGCCTGATGCGAGCGGAACTCCGGCGACAGCCCCGCCAGCGCATTCTCCAGCGACCTGGCCGACGCTGATGTCGGAACACAAAGGCTCAGCACAAGCGCGGCAGAAATCCCCCGCAACATCATTCACTCCCCCGAACTTTGAGGCCGCACACGATCATCCAAAGATGACGATGATTCGGCGTTCGTCCGCGACGCGTGGGCTCAGCGACTCTTTCGCGCGCCTGCAGGCATTTCTCCTTACCGGCGCCGCTCAATGACCAGGTCGCGCTTGACCCGGCCCCTGCGGCATAGCTCATAAGGCTGGCGGTCAGACTATAGCGAGGTGATTCGTGAACTCTACCGCCCCATTTCTCAACCCAGCCGATGCCGCGCGCCTGCTGGGCGTCTCAACCAAGGCGCTTCGGATCTACGAGGAGCGTGGCCTGCTGCGCCCGCTTCGCTCTGCTGCCGGCTGGCGATCGTACGGACCCGACGAGATCGCTCGATGCCGCGAGATCGTGGAACTTCGCAGACTTGGGCTCAGCCTCAATGAGGTCGCCCGCGTGCTAGGCGGCGATGCGTCAGCGCTCGAACGAGCTTTGGCGGCGCACGAGGCCGCACTCGAGGCGCATGTGGGCCGACTCAAAGAGACAGTCCAACGGGTACGCCGCCTTCGCGACGAGATTGGTCGCGAAGTCTTGTCTACATCTTCGGTCATGTCGCACGTGCTCGAGGCAACCGACGCGATCGCGGTTGCGATTGATCTCCCCTGGCCGTGGGGTGGCGAGCGGTTCGAGATTCGCTGTCTGCAGAAGCTGACCTATGTCGTTGGACCGCTCGGCAGCGGCAAGACGCGGCTAGCGACGCATCTGGCGCAATCGATTCCTGGTGCGACATTCATAGGGCTGGATCGTCTCCAGGATGGCGCGGAAGCAGCGAAAGCCCTCCTCGATGCAAATCCGCCGCTAGGGATTCGGGTTCGCGGCGCAATGGCCGCCATCGAGGATGCAGGTGGCGTTAGCTGTGATGCGCTTCTCGCTTTGCTGACCGCGATCGAGACAGGCGGCGCAACGGTTCAAGTTATCGACATGCTGGAGCAAGGTCTCTGCGAGGCGACGCAGGAAGCCTTGATCTGCTTCTTACGGCGCCGCGCGCCTACTGCGAGACCTTTGATTTTTCTCACCCGTTCAAGCGCAATCCTCGATCTCGACACGGTGGGAGCGAATGAGGCCATTATTCTCTGTCCAGCTAATCACAGTCCGCCCATTTTGGTTGCGCCCTATCGCGGCGCTGAAGGTTACGAGGCTCTCACCATGTGCCTGGCGACACCCGAGATTCGAGCACGGACCGACGGCGTCATCGCCGTTAGACGGCACCCATGATGTGCCATGAAAAACCATTCCATCGAAAGATAATGGCGACTTCAAAAACACTTGAGAAAGACCACGCTGCCACTTTCTGCAATCCAATGCGAAGCGTTGAAAAAATATAATATCGATAATTGTAGATATAATCTAATAAACCCCATTCTCTAATCTACGCTA
>JBFWOB010000041.1:0-48757 GCA_050250755.1 Hyphomicrobiaceae bacterium | reverse complement strand
GGCAACCGCTGTCATACCGAGCAGGCCAAAATCCTCACATTTGTCGGTGAGATCCGCAGCGTCGTGTTCTCGGTTACCTATCCGACACCCCCCGAACCACAGGACTCGACATTCATTACATTGCTCGACATCACGGATCGGCTGAATACGGAGGCGCAACTCAGACGGCTTCAGGCCGACCACACGCGCGCCGCACGCATTTCGACCCTCGGCGAGCTCGTCACATCGATTGCCCATGAAGTAAAGCAACCGCTCGCTGCAATCGTCACAAATGGCGAGGCAAGCCTGCGATGGTTATCGCGAGGCGACCTCGATGTCGAAAAAGTCAGGCAGTTGACGGGTCGAATCATTGCCAGCGCGCGCCGCGCGAGCGACATCATTCAGCGTATTCGGGACATGATCCAAAAACGGGAGCCGGAGCGGTCTGCACTCGATCTGCGCGAGGTCCTCGAAGAAGCACTCCTTTGCGTGCAACACGAGCTCGAGACGAAATCCATCAGTTTGACCCTCAACGCCGCGCCCGTTCAACCTAAGATCATCGGAGATCGAGTCGAACTACAGCAAGTGTTCGTCAATCTTCTCATCAACAGCATCCAGGCAATCGATCTTGTCGAGGCCGGCGAGCGGCAAATCCGCATGAGCATCGAACCCGACGACACCGGGGCCTTCACCTTCTCGATTCGAGATAGCGGACCAGGCATCGCCGGCGAAAACCTCGACCGCATATTTCAAGGATTCTTCACCACCAAAAACGATGGAATGGGAATCGGCCTTGTCGTTTGCCAGTCGATCATCTCCGCACACGGCGGTCGGATCGAAGCGTCGAACCATCCTGATGGCGGCGCTTGCTTCCGCTTCTCGATTCCGGCCGCCGCCTCACTTCCGAGAACATAGAAAGCCATCGAGTGTCGCATTAATGCGGCCTAACGGGAAACCGCAAGGTTACGGTCGTTCCCTCTCCGACTTGGCTCTTGATATCGACGTTGCCGCCCGCTTCCTGCACGAAGCGCCGAACCATCGTCAGGCCAAGCCCGTTTCCACGCCTTTGCCCCTTAGTTGTAAAGAACGGCTCGAATGCCCGCGATTTGATATCCGGCGGCATGCCTTTGCCGGTATCGGAGACGCGAAGCATGATCCAGTCGCCGTCCTCGCGGGTGCCCACATCAATCGTGACCGTCCCACCGTCCGGCATCGCATCTCGTGCGTTGAGCACAAGATTGAGCACGACGTTCTCGAGATTACAGCGGTTACAGAACAGCGGCGGCAGGTCCGGCGCCACGCGCATGCGAAGCCGAAATCTATCCCTGCCGATCCATCGCAGCAATCGTTCAAGACCGGCGAAACACATCGCGAGATCGACGTCCTCCTCGAGAGTGCCTTCATTCCGCGCGAAGCCGAGGATCTGCTGGACCAGCGCACTCGCCCTATCGAGCGACCGCACAGCTCTTCCGACAACGGGGCGCAATGCTCTCGTCGCTTTGATCGTCGGATGGTCGTCCAGGATCTCAACGGATGCAGACAGAATTTGGATCATGTTGCCGAGATCATGGACAATGCCTGCTGTCATCAAGCCCAGCGCTTCCAGACGTATGACATCGCGCCCAGCTTCGAGCGGATCGATCTTCTGACGCATGCCCGCGAGCGGCAGGTCCAGCATCGAATGTGCGAGTTCCATGGGTAATCCTTCCTCATATCCTCGACGCGAGCCGATGAGCCGATGGCACCCGGCCCCCGCTGCTGTTGACACGGAGCGCACTCATCGCCCCGTGCAACGCCGTTCGGATAACTGTCAAAGATCGGTCACGCGCTCGGGATCCGCAGATGCCAACGCTGCAGCGCGTTCCGCGCGCGGCGGATATATCCAGACGGTATTGATTTCCTGCTTGAGTTTCTTTGCCTCTTCGCCAAGCAATTCCACCTTCCGATCCCAGCCACGCGTGAAGATCGCGCCTGCTGCCCCGAGATCGAGACACGTCGTATAGGCTTTCTGGTGGTAGGGAGACGCTGGCAATCCGAGCAGATCCGCCGCTGCGTTGTTGCCGGCGAAAGCGCCGAGGCGCGTCGCGTGCTGGCATGACATCAGCGCAAAGTTACCCAGATCGTCGCTCGCAGCCTTGGCCGCATCACCGGTCGCAAAAACATCCCGTACATTCGGAACGCGCAAATTGCGATCGACGATAAGCCTGCCGAAATTATCCCGCTCCGATGGGATCTGCGCCGTCAGGGGCGCCGCCCGGATACCCGCTGCCCAAATAACCGTAGCACTATCGATGCGTTCACCGCCGCTGAGCGTGACGCCCCCATCGTCGAGCGCAGCCACGCCTGTGCCCAGCCGCGTTGCTACACCAAGTTCGCGCAGCGCATTTTCAATGTGGGGCCGCGGTCCCGCTCCCATATCTGGCGCAACCGCATTATTGCGCTCAACGATGATCACGCGAATCTTGGCGTCCTTGCCAAGAATGGCGCGCAGGCGTCCAGGCATCTCGGTCGCAACCTCGATGCCGGTGAAACCACCGCCAGCGACGACGACCGTGTTGCGTGCAAGTGAAGGCGGCCGGTCCGCGAGTGCATGCAAATGACGATCGAGTGCAATCGCGTCGTCGAGTTGATCGACGCTGAAACCATGCTCGACCAGACCAGGGATATCCGGTCGGAACAACCTGCTGCCGGTGGCAAGAACAAGCCGATCGTAACCGAGCTGGATCACCCGATCGTCGCCGTCGACGAGACTCACCGTACGGGCCGTCGTGTCGATCGAGTCTGCGAGACCTTGCACAAAACGGACATCGATGGTCTCGAAGACATCTCGCAAAGGTGCTGCCAAAGTCTCTGGCCGAGCCTCATAGAGACGAGGCCTCACGACGAGCGTCGGCTTTGGTGCGACAACCGCAATCTCGAGGTCGCGAGGTGTGACCCCTTTGAGATCGCGCAGACGCGCAGCAGAAAGCGCGGCGTACATTCCGGCGAAGCCGGCGCCTATGATCAAGAGTCGCTGTGACATAGCTGGGTTCTCCATTGCCGCAATACGGATTGGGCGCCTCCATGCCGGTCCCGTCTGAGTTCGACCGATAGGAAGCGAGGAGAACGATTGCGTGCTTTTCCGCCGCGGCGATATTGTCCGCTCGAATGGACCGCGCTCGCCGATAGATGGGTGAACCTGACCCTTAGGCTAGCCCCATACGCAATTGGCTAGGCCTTGCTTCAATTAATCGGGTATGCCGCCCTTCTTCGCGCCGCCTTGCGTAATGAGGCGCGCACTGCGCTGCCCGGTGAAATAGATCCAGAGCCAATTCAGGGCGACGGCCAAGCGGTGCCGCAGGCCGATCAGAAAATAGATATGCGCGAAGCCCCACAGCCACCAGGCGGGCCACCCCGTGAGCCTCAGCCAGCCGAAATCGACGACGGCGGCGCGCTTGCCGATCGTCGCGAGGCTGCCCGCATCTTTATACCTGAACGGTGACGCGGATGTTCGCCCGCGAAGGCGCGCCTTAATCGTATCGGCGACATAATATCCTTCTTGTTTGGCTGCCGGCGCTATGCCTGGAACGGGCTGTCCGTTTGGCATTTCGACATGAGCCGTATCGCCGATCGCGAAGATATCCGAATGTCCCGGAACTGTCAGATCGGATTGCACAAGGATGCGCCCAACGCGATCGGCTGGCGCACCAAGCCATCCCGCCGCAGGCGAGGCCGCGACGCCCGCCGCCCAGAGCGTAGTTTTCGCCGGAAGAAACTGGCCGCCTATGTCGACGCCTTCACGCGTACATTCGGAAACCGGTTGGCCAAGCCTGACCTCTACGCCGAGGTTCGTTAGTGCCTGACGCGCGTAGTCGGACAAGCTTTCGCGAAAACCCGAGAGCAGCCGCGGCCCTGCCTCGATCAGAACGACGCGCGCATCCCGCGTGTCGATATTGCGGAAGTCTCGCCTCAAGGTGTCCCGCGCCAGCTCGGCAATCGTGCCGGCCAGCTCCACGCCCGTCGGGCCGCCGCCAATGACGACAAACGTCAGGTATTTAGCGAGGTCGGTCTTATCTGTTGCTCGCTCGGCATATTCGAAGGCGGACAAAATCTTCCGCCTGATCGCGGTGGCATCCTCGATGGTTTTCAAGCCGGGAGCGTAAGGTTCCCATTCGTCGTGACCAAAATAGGCGTGCCGCGCTCCGGTCGCCAACACCAAGGTATCGAAGGGAACGGCTTCGCCATCCTCCAATAGGACTTGTTTATCCTGGCTGTTCACCCCAACCACATGACCGAGCAGCGTCGTGACGTTCTTGTACCGCCGAAGCAGGGATCGGATCGGCCATGCAATCTCCGACGTTGCCAGCGACGCCGTGGCGACCTGATATAGCAGCGGTTGGAAGAGGTGATGGTTGCGCTTGTCGATTACCGTGATGCGAACGTCCGTCTTCGCGAGATGCCGCGCAACCTCCAGGCCGCCGAAGCCCGCCCCAACGATGACGATATGGTGCGCGGAGCCCATGGCCATTCATATCTCCGATCGATCCTGAGCGGGATAGACGATCGTCCCGTCAGGCTGAATGACCGCACCCGAGGTAAGATGCGCGGGCTCCAGGCGATTGTCCGCCATGATATGGAAGACAGTTTCTCCGCTCGCGAGAAGATAGTCCGTGACGATGCGGCGGTGACAGCGCCACCACACGGCTTCCGAGCACATGATCGCGCAGCGCCGGTTGCGTCCCTCATCGAGCAGGTGCTCGAAACCATGACGGAAATCCGCCGAGAGCGCATAATCAGCGTAGTTGTGAAAGCTCTGATTGTCCCAGAAACCATTGACATCCGCAGGCACGCCTCGAGGCTTTCCGCGGAGGCCGCCAAGCGCAGCCACATGCTCATACGAGATACCAAAGGGCGCCAAGGTAGCCGGCAGCTTGTCCTGATTGAACTGCGGGTTGGCCCTCGATTTCGGAATCTTTCTGATGTCCACAACACGTTCGACGTGGGGTCCGCTCAGCAGTCCAACGAACTCCTCGAGACTACGATTAGAATGACCGACAGTGAAGAACGGGAGCGTCACGCGTCGCCTTCGTCATAGGTAATCGAGGGCGCTGCCTTTGTGGGCTGCGATATGATCTGTCTTGTCGCTTTTGATCTCATACTGGGGATCGCGCTCGGAGGCACGGTGAATATGCCCCTTGTAGTCGAAATCACGCGTATGGACCGCGATAATGGTCCCCGATACGCGACCAGCCTCGGAATTCCAGCTCACGTGATCACCAACTTGGAACCGCTTGGTCATATCGTGAGCTCCTCCTTCTTGGAAACGAACACTTCTTGGTTGAGCATAGAAATAGCGTATCACGCACCCCGCAACATGGCGAAAGGGCGCAACATTTATTGTTCCCCTGACGTGAAGACGGCGGCAGCCTCACCCAAGACGTACCGACGGCGCCTGGCCAGCTTATCAGCGACGCGAGCACCACCGCTTTGCGACGCGCCGGAGCGCCATGAAAAAGTGTCCGGTCAAATCCTCAGCTAACGCGCCAAACGGTTGAATACCCTTTCGCACTTCAGAAATAGACGGTCGATGCCGGAATCGATCCGGCACCGCTCTGCCTAGCCCCATAAGCGGCCGTGACCGCCGGGTCTCCGAGAACCTGCCGCTATTGCTCGAAGACAACTTCCAGCTTCGCCGCCTCCAAGGCCGCCTTGCGTGCTCCCATCCAGGCCGTGCGGAACTCATCCTTGCCTTCAGGTGGATTGCCCTTGAGGAACGCAGCCCACGCATCGGCGAGCACCTTCTGCCGCTTGAGCAGCACCTGGTTATGCGCCTCGTCGGCGTCGCTCCACTTGCCGACTTCCTTCAGTGCCTTCGTGGCACCCGGGTGTAACGGCACCACCCATTGCGTCGTCTGAAGCTGCGCATCCAGGCCAGACGCGCCCGGAGCTCCGTCCTTGTAGTCTGCATAAGTTGTGATCATCGCCTTGGTGTAGGCATAGGCATCCGCCTCGGACGTCGATCCATAGACCACGTAAAGAGGATAAGGAAAATTGCCCATGTACTTCGGCGTCTGCGGCGAGAGGCCAGCCGCACCGCACGTCACGTTATGAGGGAATATGAAAGGTGAAATTTTTCTCACCCGCTCCCAGCCAGCCTTTTCGTCGGGCGCCAGCGTCGGCCAGACGAGACCACGCGGGCTTGTCTCGGCTTCCTTGGCGGGACCGGTGATCGTCGAGCCGAACGCGGCATCGACGTCATTGTTGACGAGTCCCTTCCACATGGCGCCATAGCTCGAGAATTCGACGATCTTCACGTCGTCCTTGCCGAGGCCGGCGAACGCAAGCATCGAAAGTGCATTTTGATTGAGCGCGGGCGAACCTACGACGAAGCCGATGCGCTTGCCCTTGAGGTCCTTCAGTTCCTTGGCACCGATATCGGCAGCGATACCAAGATTCGCTCCGTTGCAATCGACAGACGAGAGAAGCAATTGTAGCGCTTGCGGACCCCATTCCTTGACGGCGAACTCGAGAACCGCTTCCTGCGCAAAATAGGTGCCCATCCCCATCGACGAGAACTGCGCTCGCTTGGCTCTCAAAGGAGCAAGACGGGCCACGTCATTGCCGGCCGGAAGCACGCGGACACTCGTGCCGTATTTGGTTTTCAGCGCCTTGCCCACCGCGACCGTTATATTGAACCCGGACGTCCCCGTATCGTAGGCGGTGACAGTCAGCGTCGACGGCAGCGTGACATCTTGAGCCTCCGCGCTTGCAGCCATCATGCCTAAGGCGCCAGCAGCAAAAAATACGCGCATGAATGGCTGCAACTTCGTTTGAGACATCTGTTTCCTCCGGGAAAATTCAGCCCGCCTTCGTTTTCTGGGCGAGTCCGGCCTCAGGATCGCTCCAATCCCCAATGGCGTCCAGAGTGAACTGAAAGGCGTCTCAAACCGCTGCGGAAGGCACAAAAATCGAATGGACATAGCATGAGCGATCCGCCCGGGCGGACCATTCGGGCTGGATTTACTGCAGTCAAAATACGCCGCGCAGCGACTTATAACTTGACTGATATGGTATAGAATTGGCATTCCTTCGGCGCCGCCCCCTCGGGGCACCGGAGCAATGAGCAAATTGGATAGCAATTCGGATGAATGTACGACGCCATCTCCAGATTGTGACGTCCGAGGGCAGGCCTATCGAGGACACCTGCTATCACCGGACCCGCGGGCTGAGCCGCACCGATGAGCTGGGGCTCGACCATGCAGAAGAACTTTTTCTGCATCTTTTTCGAGACCTCTGCGGCAGTCTTTTTGCGGAGACAGGCGACGGCATCGCCGCCGCGAAGGCATTCATCGTCGCTGAGCTCGGCGAAGCCGACGGCGACCTCATGTTCAGCAGCACTGTCGATCTCGTCTACGCAATCCGCTGCACGCGCAAAAGCGACTTCACCTTCATGCCGTCCGACTGCCCGGTCTGCAGCCGACATCTCTCCGATCAGGAACAGGCGACTGTAATGCTCGTCAGGGCTGCAAGGCGCGGCGACGATGCTGCGCTCGTGCAGCATGCCAATGCCCTGACGGAAGGCCAGCTCATGATTGGCGTGGGCCTTGCTGCAAAAATGCTCGGCGAGCAGCTTCGAAAGAGATGCGGTAATTGAGCGGCGGGATCTCCGATGCAGCCGGATGAGGTGAAACAAAACAGCCCCGCCGCGCAGCATTGACCGTCAGATATTGGTCGAGGCCGCCTCGCTCCCGCATTCAGAACAATCTTGACGATACTGGTCTAGATTATAGTTTGCGTCGTCGACGCCTCACCGTCGGAAGGTGAGGTTCCATTCGGAGGGGGCTCTCGATCGCCTTTTGCGAGAGCCTGGAACGAGACAATCGGAGCGTCCGTCGCTTCGAAAAAAAGCTGGGAGAAGCCCCTGTGAACACGATGACATCCGGTACGCGGACTCTTGATGGCAGTGCTCAGCCCCAGCGAGATGCGAGTAACGCACCTCTCCTCTCCGTATCGGGCCTCACAACATCCTTTCTGCGCTACCGCACCTGGTCGCCGGTCGTCCATGGGATTTCCTTCGATGTCATGCCTGGGGAAACGCTTGCCGTCGTGGGAGAGTCCGGCTCGGGCAAGAGCGTGACGGCACTCTCGGTCATGCGCCTCGTCCCCGATCTGACCGCCAAGATCGAAGGCAGCATACGGCTTGACGGGCGGGAACTTCTGACCCTCCCAGAAGAGGACATGAGGAAGGTCCGCGGCAACGAGATCGCGATGATCTTTCAGGAGCCGATGACGTGCCTCAATCCCGTTCTGACCGTCGGCTTCCAGATTGCCGAGTCCCTGCTTTGCCATCGCAACATGTCCCGCGCGGAAGCCGAAGCGGAGACGGTCCGATTGCTGGAGCGCGTGCGCATTCCCGCCGCAAAATCGCGTATTCACGAATACCCGCATAACTTTTCCGGCGGCATGCGCCAGCGCGTGATGATCGCGATGGCACTCGCCTGCAAACCCAAGCTGCTGATTGCCGATGAGCCCACGACCGCGCTCGACGTAACCATTCAGGCCCAGATACTGGAGCTCTTGAAAGAGCTGCAGCAAGAGGAAGGCATGGCCGTCCTCTTCATCACGCACGACATGGGTGTGGTAGCCGAAATCTCCGATCGCACGATCGTGATGTTCGAAGGAAATATCGTCGAAGCCGGAACCACGCAGGAGATCTTTGCCGGCGCAAAGCATCCGTACACACGCGCGCTCTTGTCCGCTGTCCCGGTACTCGGATCCATGGACGGCCGCCCGCGGCCCATGCGCTTTCCCGTAGTCGACAAGACGACCGGTCTCTCCGATGTTCCGACCGAAGCTGCCGATACGGTCAAAGCGGCTCAGCGGCCAGTACTGGAAGTGGCCAATCTAACGACGCGCTTCGATATCCGCTCCGGCCTGATGCGGCGCATTACGGGACGCGTACACGCGGTCGAGAATGTCTCGTTCAGCGTGCAGGTCGGTGAAACGCTCGCGCTGGTCGGCGAATCCGGTTGCGGAAAATCAACGACCGGCCGATCCATTCTCCGCCTGGTCGATCCGGACGCCGGCACGGTCCTGGTCGATGGCGAGGATGTTACGAAGATGGGCTATTCCGAGCTTCGCGAAATGCGAAAGCGGATGCAGATCATTTTCCAAGATCCGTTCGCAAGTCTCAATCCGCGTATTACCGCGGGAGGCGCAATTGCTGAGCCGCTGTACGCCCTCGGTCTCGCGACGAAGGCAGAAGCCAATGCCAAGGTTGCAGATCTTCTGACGCGGGTCGGACTGACCCCCGATATGGCAGAGCGCTACCCGCATCAGTTTTCCGGCGGTCAACGCCAGCGCATTTGTATCGCGCGGGCCCTTGCACTCGGGCCGAAGCTCATCGTGGCCGACGAAGCGGTGTCCGCACTCGACGTCTCCATCAAGGCCCAGGTCATCAATTTGATGCTCGATCTGCAGGCAAGCCTCGGCCTCTCGTATCTCTTCATCTCTCACGACATCGCCGTGGTCGAGCGCGTCAGCCACCGGGTTGCGGTGATGTATCTCGGCGAGATCGTCGAGATCGGACCGCGCGCCGCGATCTTCGGCAATCCCCAGCATCCCTACACAAAGAAGCTGATGGCCGCCGTTCCCATCCCCGATCCGTCGCGTCGCGCTATCACTCGCGGGGTATCGAACGACGAGATCAGGAGTCCTGTTCGTCCTGCCGACTACGTCACCCCCGAGCGCACTTACCGCGAGATCTCGCCAGGGCACGTTGTCCAAGTCTGGGGCGAGGAGTGGGATAGCTGACTCGCGCGCCCCCTGGCTCTCGGCTTCCACAACGACGCAGCTTCCGTTGTCAACGCAACAGCGGGAGCCTGTTGCCATCCTCAGGCTTTGCTTGAACTGCAAGTCCTGACACGAGGCCCGGAATCGATTTCCCGGAGACCTCAACACCTGTCGTCGAATAATCCAAACTATATACTTTTCCCAAATCAATCTCCGTTCAGTCGAGCAATTCATTTAACGGTTTATTAACCAATCCGTGAGACGTACTCCCTGAGCCTCGTTAATAGTTTCTTAGCAAAGCGAGGCTGCACCAAGTTTGAGTGGGGGTTGCGTTATGTATCTCGTCCAACAAGTCGAACCATCTCTTGTTGCCCAGCCAAAACCCAAGCCGGAGCCCGTCCGGCGCAAATCGAGCTGCGATGCAGCCGAAATCGTCAAATCGTTCAATACCTGGGCCTTCAAGCGGGAACAGCCATCCTCTTTGCCCTTGCTGCATACCGCGGTCGCGAACCGCGTATCGGCCGGACTGCCCGTGTCGTTCGTTCTCTATTGGGGCAAGGGACCGCGCAGCCAGGCGTGCGCACCCGAAGCAAACTGCCTGATCTATCTGTCGCGGATGGCGGACAAAGTTCGCGCGTCTTCTGGCGTACAACCCCTCTTCACGCTATGTCTCACTGACACACATGCGCGCCTGAACGGCCATGACGAGACAAGCATTAAGAATTATTTCGACAGCGTCCGCGCGATGGCGGATCAACATGGATTTGCAACCACTTTTCTTAGCTATTTAGTCGAAACTGCCAAAAATACGGCCATCGACGAGAAATCCATTCCCGAAGACGTTATCGGTAAGCTCGTTGCCTGTGCAAAGCGCTGGTATCGAGGAGAAGGTGATGCCGAGGTCGGGGCACTCACTTACCTGAAGATGAACCTCGTCGAACGGCGCGCGATCGAGCATCATTTCCCCGACACCATTTTCGTTACATTCAATGGTAGCGAATATCAGGCGATTTTCCCCTCTGAGCTGCCCATCTTCTATATGTACTCTTTACGCCGCGGGCACTCTCCAAAGCCTTGGTTCCTTGACGAGGCCGGACAGCAATTCGGCTGCGCTACGCCTCTTTGAAGCTGACGAAGACGTGAGAACCGCGTGATTGAGCGGGATCCGTACCCTATGTGGGCACGGATCCCGCTTTTGTTTGGGGGCGACGAGCATATTTGCGGCCCGCTCGGACAGCTTCCCGATGAGGCCGAGGCGCTTCGACAGATATTATTTGGCCGCCGCGTGGCGCGTTGTGCGACCTCTTGGCAACCGTACCCCATTAGATTCAATTCTAAACGCGTCCTTAGATGTCGCGTTACCTTTCTTCAACATTGAACTGTCACGATGAACTAACCTTTGCTGGCGATTGTGAGTGCCTACGTGCACTCGCTCGTGGACCATTAAGGAACCGCTGTTTGTTTAGGCAGACAGTCGCCTTGCATGATGCACAGAGGTGTTCCACCGGCTGGTTTGACGTGGCGCGGCCGCAGGGTCTGCGCAAGTGGAGATGTGCTTTGCGGTGTCTAGTGGGTTACAACTCAGGCTCGGACGTCAACCTCCGATCATGGCGGACGCCGATCGTGGCCTTTGCCGCTGCACTTATTTGTGCGATCTGGGTGACGGCCGCCGTAAAGATCTCGGCAGAGCACGACGCGATGCGCCGGACCGCCTACCACGAGACAAACAATCTATCCCTGGTGGTGGCTCAAAGCGTTGCTCGCACAGCAAGCGACCTGGATCGTATTCTGAAGTATCTGCGCTCGAGCTACGAACGCAATGACTACAAGGCCGATTGGCCGCGACTCGTGCAGGAAGAGTTTGCCGCTGCGCGCCAAAGTGTGCAGATCGCCATCATGGCCCGTGACGGCATGATGATCACGTCAACCAAGATGCTTTATCCCCCTAAGCCGGTCGACCTGAGCGATCGCGAGCACTACCGCGTCCACGTGAATTCGACCGAGGATAAACTTTTTATCTCGAAGCCGCTGGTCGGCAGAGCAAGCAAGAAGTGGTCGGTCCAGTTCACGCGACGGTTGATGGACGGTGAGGGAAAATTTTCGGGTGTCGTCGTCATCTCGCTCGACCCTGGTTACTTGACCCAAGCCTACGCAGATATCGATCTGGGCAGCTTTGGTGGCATTGCGCTCATTGGCGATGACGGTATCGTGCGTGCTGACGGGGGGACCTTCACGGGTCTCCTCGGAGAGCACCTGCCGGAGGATAGCGACGCCGCCAAGCCAGCTCCGAACGGCGGCGACGCAACAATCGTTTTGAACGAAGCTGCAGGCGGATTGCGTATTACCGCAGTGCGCGCCATCGAGAACTTCCCTCTCAAACTCGTGATTGCCCGGTCCGATCTGATGATCGACCGCATCTGGCAACGTAACCGGGTGGGATACCTTCTGGCGGCAAGTGTTCTGACCATCGTGGTCTTGATCGCGATGATCGCCAGCCTGCGCAGGCGCCACCTTTACGAGATCAAGCTCAATCAACTTGCGACAGTCGATGCCTTGACCCATTTGTCCAACAGGCACGATTTCCACGCACGACTTTCGCCGCTGGTCGGCAAGAGGCGCCCGCACCGGCCGTTCGCGGTGCACGTCGTCGATCTCGATGGTTTCAAGGAGATCAACGATCTCTACGGACATCCGATCGGCGATAAGCTGCTGGTCGCTGTGGGCGAGCGCATCCGCGCCAATACCCGGGTAACGGACACTGTTGCACGCCTCGGCGGTGACGAGTTTGCCGTAATCCAGTGTGATTTCGATCAGCCGGACGCACCTGAGCTTCTTGCAGAAAGACTGTGCGCCGAAATCGGACGCCCCTACACGATCGACGGAAGCTGCATCGAAGTCGGCGCAAGCATCGGCCTCGTCGAAGATGGGCGCGAGTTCGAAGACGCGGCTTCGCTGCTGCGCGCTGCGGACCTGGCTCTCTACTCGGTGAAATCAAATGGCCGAAATAGCTTCCTTGTTTTCAGCGAGCGCATGAACGAGGAAGCACAGGCGCGGCGCGAGATCGAGCTCGGTCTCCGAGACGCACTCATGAACGACGGGTTCGACGTCCATTATCAACCGATCGTCGATGTATTGACCGGACGCACGACGGGCTACGAGGCACTTCTGCGGTGGCGCCATCCAGTTCGCGGCAATATATCACCGGCTGAATTCATTCCAATCGCAGAGCAGACGGGGCTGATCGTCGAGATCGGCACGTGGATTCTCCGTCGGGCGTGCAGCGAGATCGCGCGGCGGTCGGATGCGCTCACCATCTCCGTTAACTTCTCGGCTATCCAGTTCCGCAAATCCGATATCACCGTGACGGTGCGGGAGGTGCTCGAGGAGACCGGGCTTGCTCCCGCACGCCTCAAAGTGGAAATCACGGAGTCGCTTCTGCTTAATCATAGCGAAGTGACGATGACGCAGATCGTGGCGCTGCGTGCCCTCGGCGTGCAAGTTGGAATTGACGACTTCGGCACTGGCTATTCGTCGCTCACGTACCTGCAGAACTTCCCTGTCGACTGCGTCAAGATCGACCGTTCGTTCGTCAATAATCTCGGTACCGGCCGCAACGCTTCCGCGATCATCAAGGCGATCGTCGCACTTGCGAGCGGCATGGGCATGGCGACCGTCGCCGAGGGCGTGGAAACCCAGGAGCAGCTCGAGGAATTATCCGCACTCGGCTGCCATGAGGTTCAAGGATATCTGCTGAGCCGTCCCAAGCCAGCAGATGAAATACTGCCTCCCATACGCACGGAAGCGGGCCGACGGGGACGCTTGCGAGAAGTCGCCTGAGCTTGAGTTGGTGGCGCGACAGGTGCCACCACGCTCAACCGAGAAGTAAAGCTCGCGGATCGATGACGCCCGCGTGCCCGCACTACGCAGCGATGGCCTTTGCGAGCCGTTCGAGGAAACCATCGACGGCACCTTTATCGATCCAGCGCAGCACGGCAACGAGATCCCGCTCAGGATCGACCCAGACGAGATTCGAGCCGGCGCCCATCGCCGAGACGCAACGCTCGCTCCAGCCTTTGCGCTGGCTCTTCCCACGGTTGAGCCACCAGAGGAATCCATAACCGCCATTCGTCGGCGAGGGGGCCAGCATCTCGGCCACGAAGTCGGCCGGCAGGAGCTGTCGGCCATTCCAGCCCCCTCTGCGCGCGACGAGCAACCCAAGCCGAGCAAGATCGTGCGCGCTGATCATCATGCCGCCGCCCCAGTGCGCGCCGCCTGACACCGACTGGATACGCCTGCCATCGACATCGACCCACGACGTCCGGTAACCGTGCCATTCCCACTCGCCGGAAGCGCCGATCGGATCCATGACGCGCTCGCGCAAAACGTCCGGTAGCGGCTGCCGGAATCGCATCAGCAGCGCAAGCGCCAGCGCGTTCACCCGCACATCATTATACTCGTAATACGTACCGGGTGCCCGGCGCGGCCGGAGATCGCCTTTGCGCGAGTTGTCGGCATTCGCACCAACGCTGCGATAGTGGTCGACCTGATCGGATTTCTCCCAAAGGACGCCTTCCCATTCACTCGACTGCTGCAGCAGGTGCCGCCACGTGATCTGCGCGTTGTGTGTACTCGCAAACCACGGCCCCTCGACCGTGCGCACGACTGGCTCATCCAAGTCGCGAATGAGGCCGTCTCCGACCGCAATACCGGCCAGCACGGCGAGATAGCTCTTCGCCACCGAGAACGTCATGTCGGCGCGCTGCGTGTCGCCCCACTCGGCCGCAATCCGCCCACGATCGAGCACAAGTCCTGCAGGCCCGCCGCGATGGCGAACGACGCCGGCGACTTCGCTCCAAGGCCCCTTCTCTTTCCATTCGACGATGCCCACGAAGCGCCCATCCGGATAATGAAACGAGCGCGGCCATTGGCTGTCGGACGCTTCGGCAAAGGCGACGGCGTCAGCAAGCGCGCTGGCATCGAAGCGGCTGACCTCAGCCTGCATCCATGCGTTCGGATCAGCCGGCGGAGAGTAAGGCAACGTATCTGACATGGGGCGGCTCCCGTTCGATTTGCAGCCCACATTAGAGACTCCACCGGGCAAGTGAAGGTCCACTGATGGATGATCAATAGCGCGAGCCCCCGATCGCAATCGGTGACTGGATCCATCTTATGCGCCACGTGGGGAGTGGGTCGCGGGACCATTCATGCCTGTCCTCTTGGGCACTTATGTTTGGAAGCAAAGCACGGCTTCAGCAGCGTTTCAGAAACTCGCCGGCTTCGTGGACACTGGCCGGATTCACTGAACACAACGTCATGCCCACGGAGGCGCCCCCCCGAGCGTCTGCGAGGTTTTCCCTCTCGCACCGCGCCAGAGAAAGCCAGTCCACGCAAGCCTGCTTCCCGCAACAGCACCGATGTGTGTAGCCTTGGTATCCAGGCGCCGAAGAGCGCCTCGGCAATCTCGGGGAGCGTCATGCACGGGGAAACGTTCGACTTCATCGTCACGGGGGCCGGCTCGGCCGGATGCACCATCGCCGCCCGGTTGTCCGAAAGCGGACGCTATCGCGTGCTCCTGCTCGAGGCCGGGAAGCGCGACGATTACCCCTGGATCCACATACCGATCGGCTATCACAAGCTCTATACGCACGAGACCTACAATTGGAAGTTCGAGAGCGAGCCCGTACCCGGGCTCAACGGACGAACCTCCTATCAGCCACGCGGCAAGATGCTGGGCGGCACCAGCTCGCTGAACGGCATGGTTTACATGCGCGGCACGCCGGGCGATTACGATGGGTGGCGCCAGATGGGCTGCGAAGGCTGGGACTACCAGTCGGTACTGCCGTATTTTCGCAAGGCGGAGGACCAAGAGCGCGGCGAGGACGAATTTCACGGTGTCGGCGGGCCGCTGCGCGTCTCCAACGGCCGCTTTCGAAGCGAGATCGCCGATGCGGTGATCAAAGCCGCGGAACAGGCCGGCATCCCGAGGAACGACGACTTCAACGGCGCTCACCAGGAAGGCGCCGGCTACTATCAGACCACCGTCGGCGATGGTCGTCGCTGGAGCACGGCGACAGCCTACCTGAAGCCGGCACGTGGCCGTCAAAACCTGGTGGTTGTCCCCGAAGCGCACGCAACGCGTGTCCTCATGGAGAACGGACGCGCGGTGGGCATTGAATATCGCACACCGAAAGGCATCGAGACGGCCCGCTGCCGTGGCGAGGTCGTCGTCTCGGGCGGCGTCTACGGCTCGCCGCAACTGTTGCTGCTCTCAGGCATCGGCCCGGGCGCGCATCTGCAGCAAGTGGGCATTCCCGTGGTGCGCGATCTCGCGTCTGTAGGTGCCAATCTGCACGATCACTTCAACTCGTACGTGGCTTTCCGCTCGACACGGAAGGGCACGCTCAACGATCTCGCACGCTCACCCATGCGAAAGATTTCGGCCGGCATCCAGTACATGATGACGCGCAGCGGCCCTCTCGCGGGAATCTCGACCGTCGGCGGCATCTTTACGCGCAGCGACCCACGCTTCGATCGGCCCGATTTGCAGATGAATATCTTCCTCTGGTCGATCGAGAAGCGCGACGCAACCGGCATCTACGCGCATAAATGGCCGGGATTCTCGCTGTCGCCGGTCCACTTGAGGCCCGAGGGGCGCGGCCGCGTCTCCTTGAAATCATCCGATCCCCTCGCGCCGCCGAAAATCGAGTTCCGCTTCCTCGAGACGGCCTATGACGTTGAGGCATTGCTGTTCGGCTTGCGTCTCGCGCGCAAGATCGCCGCGCAACCTGCACTGCGCCCCTTCATCGCCGAGGAGGTGCATCCCGGCCCAGCGATCACATCGGACGAGGCGTTGATCGACGATCTGCGCGGTCGCGGCGTCTCCAACCTGCATCCGGTCGGCACCTGTCGCATGGGCCGCGGATCGGACGCTGTCGTTGATCCCCGACTCAAGGTCCACGGCGTCACCGGCCTCCGCGTCGCCGACGCCTCCGTGATGCCGCAGGTCGTGGGCGGCAACACCAACGCGCCCTCGATCATGATCGGCGAGAAATGCGCGGCGATGATGCTCGACGAGGCGGCAAGGGCCTAGACACTCAGACGGACGCGGACGCACGCCGCGCGGTGCGTCCGGGCGAGTTGATCCACAATAACCCGAGCACGACCAGCGTCACCAGACCGCCGACGGCAATGATGCGCATGGCGATCGGTGATGGGAATGCCCCGAACAGTTCGCCAGCGATGTAGTGACCGAGCATCGCCGATCCGATGAACATGGAGAGCACACCGGTGGCGCGCCCGCGATGCTCCGCCGGGGCGCTGACATGGACCAAGGCGTATTGAGTGGCGGAAAAGGCCGCGGCCGCCGCGCCCATGAGAATGAGCGAGGGAATGGCCATCGGCACCGTGAGATGGAACGACAGCAGCAGAACCAACGTCAACATGACGACCGGTCCCATGAAATAGAATCTGAAAAGCGTCCGCTCGCTGCCGAGAACACCCACGAGAATGGCGCCGACCGTTCCACCCACGCCTTCGAGCGACGACATGGCGCCGACGAGATACGGCTCGAGCCTGAAATCCTGCTGCGAGATGACGGGCACCATCGTCAGGAACGGAAACGAGCAGAGATTGTGTACCAGCGTGACGCCTAAGATGATTGCAAAGCGCCGGTTGAAAATGAGACCCCGCGGAATCGAGAGCGCCGAGCGAAGTCCTTTGCCAGCCGCATCGCCGATTGACGTCTCCTGTGTCGACGTCAATCGCACGGACATCCAGACGCAGATGAAATACGACAGCGCAATCAGCGCATAGATTCCTTCCATGCCGAGGATCTGATAGGTCGCACCGCCGACGAGCGGACCCAGGGCACGGGTAGCGTAGGCGGTTGTATTATCGAAGCCGAGCGCCGCAGCAATGTTGCCATCGCCTGCTGCATCGACCACGAGCCGCCGCCGTACCGGCATGTCCACGGTCCAGAAAATGCCCGACAGAAAGGTCACGACCGCGACAGCCGTATAGGTCGCGCGTCCCGTAGCGGTGAGAAAGGTCATGGCGAGGGTGACGATCGCGAGCACAAGCGTCGTCATGATCAGCAGCATGCGCCGGTCGAACCGATCGGCGAGCGCGCCGATGAAGAACCCCAGCAGCACATAAGGCGCCATGCGGATGACAGCTAGTAACGCGACCAGCGGCGGCGAATGCGTCAGCTCATACGCGAAGATACCGAGCGCGATGAACTCCAGCCACCGCGTCATGCCGCTGAGTGCGCCGGCAACCCACAACCGTCGATAGTCGGGGATGCGGAAGAGATCTATGGCGGAACTGAATGGATTGGCGCTCAAGGGGATTGCTCGCTCTCAACGTCCACGGAAGCGGGGCGACCGCTTCTCGATGAAAGCAGCGACGCCTTCCTTGCTGTCTTCGCCCGTGGTGGTCAACGTGTACTGGTCGAGATCCATGTGGCTGGCCAGATCGTCGAGCGCGCCTGCAAGTCTGTTGACCGTCGCCTTGGTCATCTTCACGGGGATCGGCGGCATCGCGGCGATGCGGTTGGCGAGATCCATCGCAACGTCGAGTGCCTTGCCGTCGTCCGCGAGGTGCTCGACGAGACCAGATGCCAAAGCATCGGCCGACTCGATCCGTTCGTTGGCGAGGATGACCGCCAGCTTCGTGCGCGCAGGCCCCATCAACTGCATCATGCGTGGGATCGAGCCCCAGCTCATGTTCATGCCGAGCGCGATCTCCGGAATACGGACATGAGCACCACGCGCCAGTACACGGAAATCCGTCGAGACGGCGAGCGCCGCTCCACCTCCGATCGCAAAACCTTCGATGGCCGAGATCGTCACCTGCTCCATCTCGGCCCAGGCACGACACATGGAAGGGCCGATCCGATAGGCTTTCCGCTGCTCGCCAAGGCCAAGGGCAACCTTCTCGCGCCGCTCGGTATCCTTGAGATCGAATCCGGCCGAAAAGGCATGATCGTTGCCCGTGAGCACCACCACCGACGTCTCGAGATCATCCTCGAATTGCCGCGCCGCAGCGCGGAGCTGGCGCATCGCCTCGGGCGAAAGTGCATTCACCCGATTACCGCGATCGAAACGAACCAGTGCAACGCGGCCTTCGGGGCCAAGTCCCCGTGTGATGGTGACGTAGCTCGTGCTCATTCTGGTGGAAGTCCTTCGCCGCGGCGATTGGTGCTGCCCTGATCTTAGGCAAGGCTAGCTCGACGATCGGGCAGTGGGAAGGGTCTCCCGGCATACGTCATTGACGACAGTGGAATAGGCCGTTGGACGAAGATACCAAGAAGCCACGTTGCCTCCCAACAGCCACACACGGTCGTGCGGCGCGACGACATGCTCTCGGTGCCTCCGCGCCGCACGCAGCAGTTACGACTTGCCACCCTTCACCGACGTGTAGGCGGTCATCAGGTTACGGTAATCAGGGATGTGATTGGAAAACAACGCGCCAAGCCCTTCGACGTCGTTGCGCCAGTCACGATGCAGCTCGCAGGCAACACCGAACCACGTCATGAGCTGAGCGCCGGCCGCCGACATGCGGTCCCACGCGGAGTGGCGCGTGATCTCGTTGAAGGTGCCGGACGCATCCGTCACGACAAACACCTCATAGCCTTCCTCGATCGCCGATAGTGCTGGGAAAGCCACGCACACCTCGGTGACAACGCCCGCGATGAGGAGTTGTTTCTTGCCGGTGGCCTTGATGGCCTTGACGAAATCCTCGTTATCCCACGCGTTGATCTGGCCAGGCCGCGGGATGAACGGCGCCTTCGGGAATTTCTCCTTCAGCTCAGGAACAAGCGGCCCGTTCGGACCATCCTCGAAGCTGGTCGTGAGAATGGTCGGCAACTTGAAATAGGCAGCGAGATCCGCGAGCGCGAGCACATTGTTCTTGAATTTGTCCGGCTCGATGTCGCGCACGAGCGAAAGCAAGCCGGCCTGATGGTCGACCAGCAGTACGGCTGCATTGTCCTTGTCGAGGCGCGTGTAAGACTTGGCCATCTTCAATCTCCGTTTGAGGGTTGGAAGGAGGTCCGGATCAACGGCGGCGGACCGGCGCCAAAAAAGGGAGCGGCCCCGCCTCGAAAGACAGGGCCGCTTGGTTCACGCGTTGACGGTTTCGCCGATCTTGCCGAACTTGCCCGACTGGAAGTCCAGCATGGCCTGCTTGATCTCGCCGACCGTGTTCATAACGAACGGTCCGTGCGCGACGACAGGCTCATCGATCGGCTCGCCGGTGAGGACGAGCAGTTTGGCGTCACCGTTGGCCTCGATCGTGATGGCACCGCCCTCACGCCCGAGGACGACCGTCTCTCCGGCTCGCGCGATTTCATTCCCGTCGATCTCGACGGTTCCCGAAAATACGAGCACAGAAAGCGTATGCCCTTCGGGTGCATCGAGCGTCACCGTCTTGTCCCGGCCGAGACGTACATCCCAGATGTTGATCGGGGTAAACGTGCGGGCCGGTCCCTTCGCCTCCTGGAAACGCCCCGCGATCACGCGCAACGTCCCCGCGCTATGAGGCAGCTCCACCGTCGGAATGTCGCCGGCAAGGAGATTCTGGTAGCCCGGCTTCGCCTGCTTGTCTTTCGCCGGCAGGTTCACCCAGAGCTGCACCATCTCGAAGTTACCGCCCTTCTTAGCGAAATCCGCCGAGTGAAACTCCTCGTGCAGAATGCCGGACGCCGCCGTCATCCATTGCACGTCACCCGGACCAATGACGCCGCCTGCGCCGGTGGAGTCGCGATGCTCGACCTCGCCCTCGTAGACGATGGTCACCGTCTCGAAGCCTTTGTGGGGATGTTGGCCAACACCACGCCGCTCCGTGGTCGGAGAGAATGTCGTCGGCCCCGCGTAGTCGAGCATGATGAACGGGCTGATATGCGCACCCTGGCTCGCGTGCGAAAGCATGGAGCGAACCGGGAAACCATCGCCAACCCAATGCTGACGAGGAGCGCTGTAGATGCCGAGAACCTGTCTCATGATGGGGTCTCCTTTCGAGCCGAACGGGTGGCCCTGTTGTGAGAAAGAAGATGCTGTGTGTACGATAATGTCGCTAGTCTGGGTTTTCGGGCTTCAGAGTCCTATTGTGTGAACGATGAGAGACCTCAACGATCTCTATTTCTTCGTCCAGGCCGTGGACCACGGCGGCTTCGCGCCAGCCGCGCGATCACTGGGCATGCCGAAGTCGCGGCTGAGCCGCCGCATTGCCGTCCTCGAGGATCGGTTAGGCGTCCGGCTGGTCCAACGAACCACGCGCCGCTTCGCCGTGACGGAGATCGGGCAGGAATACTACCGACACTGCGTCGCCATGCTGGTCGAGGCCAATGCTGCCGACGAGGCGATTGCCCGCATCCGCTCCGAGCCGCAGGGCCTCGTCAAAGTAAGCTGTCCGTCAGCGCTGATCTACTTCCAGGTCGGCGATATGATAGGCCGCTTCATGGCCGCCAACCCGCGTGTCGAAATTCATCTCGAATGTACCAATCGGCGCGTCGACGTGATCGCGGAAGGGTTCGATCTGGCATTGCGAGCACGCCTGCCACCGTTGGAAGACAGCGAGCTCATCATGAAGGTGCTCGGCAACAGCCGGCACCGGCTACTCGCTTCGCCGGAATTGCTGAAGAGACACACGGAGCCACTCGTCCCCGCCGATCTCGCCGGATTACCCAGCGTGGATGTCGGGCCGCCGCCTGGAGAACATTTCTGGTCGCTTGATGGTCCCGACGGCTCTCATGCCCGCATCCGACACCATCCGCGGCTCATCGTCGACGATATGGTGGCGTTGTGCTTTGCGGCGCGTAACGGCGTCGGCGTCGCCGAGCTTCCAACCATGATGATCGGTCGCGAGATCGAGAACGGCGGGCTGGTCGATGTCTTGCCGGACTGGTCGCCGAAAAGCCGCGTCGTCCACGCCGTGTTCCCGTCCCGCCGAGGGCTTTTGCCGTCTGTGCGGGCGCTGCTCGATCATCTTGCGGCCGAGTACGCAACACTCGAGGCTGGCAAAGATGGCGGCAAATAGTGCCGTCCGAACGGGTGGCCCAAAACGCCGTTGGGCTCGCGACGGCGAGCCCAAGCGGGTTGACTATCTGAAAGTGCGCCCCAGCCCTAACCCACATCCCCGACCTGAGGCGTTTCGACCGCCCGAGGCGCGAAGCGTAGGCGCCAGATGGCGAACAGTCCGAGCATCGCGATCCCCACGACGTCACTTATCGGAGAGGGATAGAACAGCGCGGCGGAGGCGCAATAGAGATATATCCGCTCGATCCACGACAAGGGCCCGATCAGATAGCCGATGGAAGCACCGCAGAGTCCCACGATGGCCGCCCAAGTCACTGCACAGTTGTAGAGGATGGCGGGCCACGTGCCGTTGAGTAGAATCTCTGGCCGGTAGACCATCATGAACGGGATGAAGAAGACGGCGCCCGCGATGCGCAACGCCTGCCCCGCAACCTTCCAGAAGTTTTCCTGGACGATCGTCGCAGCGGCATAGACCGAAGCGCATACGGGCGGCGTGATCGCCGAAAGGATCGCAAAGTAGAAGATGAAAAGATGCGCGGTCAGCGGAGGCAGGCCGAGCTTGACGAGGGCCGGCGCCGCAACGGAGGCAGCGAGCAGGTAGGATGCCGTGGTCGGCACGTCCATACCGAGCATGATGCAAAGCACCGCCGACATCAGGAGGACGCCGATCAGGTAGTCGCCCGTGAAGCCGAGAAGGAGCTGTGAAAACTTCACGCCAAGCCCGCTCGCGGACAGCACAGTGACCAGCAGCGCGGCCGTCGCGAGAAGCGCGGCGATGATGATCACGCCTTTGCCGCCGTCAACGAGACCGATCCAGACTTGGCGACCGAGCGTCACCAGTTCCCCGCCATACTCACCCATACGCCCTTGGCGAAGGCAGAGGGCGAAGCGTGTAAACGCGGCAAACACTACCAGCGCGATGCAGGCGACAGCACCTGCAAGCGTCGGCGTGTAGCCCGAGAACAGCATCCAGGCGAGCAGCAGCAAAGGACCGAACGCCGGCAATGCGTTAGCCGACAAGAACACGTCCCGAGCCGATGGGATCTCTTCCCGCGACATCGGATTGAGACCGTTGGCGCGCGCATAGCAATCGATGCTGAAGTAGATCGCGCTGAAATAGAAGGCCGCTGGGATGACCGCCGCCAAGGCGACCGTTGCATAGGGAAGATTGAGCAATTCCGCCATGATGAAGGCGCCCGCACCCATGACCGGCGGCATGATCTGCCCGCCCGCCGACGCGCTGGCTTCGATACCCGCTGCAAAATCACGTCGGTAACCGGCCTTGATCATGGTCGGGATCGTGATCGTGCCAACCGACATGACGTTGGCCACGGCCGAGCCGGAGATCGTACCGAACAATGCGGAAGTAACAACCGCCACCTTGGCCGGTCCGCCGTACGTGCGGCCCGCAACCATGGTTGCAGCCTGCATGAAGACATCGCCAGCACCGATGGCCATCAGCAGCGCGCCGAAGATCACATAGATTGCGACGACGCGCGTTCCAATGTCGGCCAACATGCCGAACATGCCCTGTGTCGACGCATAAAGCGTCATCATCGCTGTCTCGGCTGACACCCGCGGCGGTGCCCAGTTGCCGGTCAGCACCTTCGAGCCGAGCATATAGAAGGCAATGGATATGACCGCCATGACCGGTAGAGACCAGCCGACCGTGCGTCGTGCCGCCTCCAGGCTGACGAGAATCATGGCCGTGCCCGCCGCCATGTCGAAGGCGGTCAGATCGGCCATGATGTCCATCAGCCGGTCATTGTTCAGCGTCACATGCAGACCGCTGTAGATCGAGATGATCGTGAGCAGAATGTCGACCACCGCCGCCGGCCTATTCCGCCGCCAATGGATTGCCGCTTGCTCCAGAAAGATGAAGCCGACGCCGAGGCCGAGAAACAGTGAACGCTGGATCAGCGGCTCAAAGTTGCCCGAGGCCGACGTATAAAGGTGCATCAGCGAGTAAGCGACCAGACCGACCGACAATACGCGGGCGAGTGGACTCGCCTCCGCTTGCTGGGAAGTGCTCTCGGCATGCGACATTAAGGAATGGCTTTCGGGCGCGGAGATTTCTGGTGAACGCGTCAAACCGACATCATAGGGCAAAGCGCGGCGTGACCGCGCTTTGCCGTGCATCATCGCTACTTGGCCTGGAGCCAGTATTTCTTGGCACCTGGATGCAGCTTCAGGCCGAGTTCCTCCGTCTTTAGCGCCTCGGCTTTGAAGTTCATGTTCTTGAGGTGCGGAAAGACATCGATCAGGAGCTGCTTGTTGTCGTCGATGGCTTTGGCAATCGCATAAGCCGTAGCGTCATCCATCGCGGAAAGTCGGGTCGAATAGGTGCCGAGCACAACAGGCGTTTGCACTTCACCCTGACCAGGAATCGTGTTCGCCGGTACCGCTCCGAAATCAACTCCGCGGATCTTGGCTTTAATCGCTGTACGCTGGGCCTCGTCAAAGCCGAGATAGCGCATCGGCGTGGAGACGAGGAGCTCACGCAGCGTCGAGTCGAGCCCCGAGCCGACACCATACTTGGAATATCCGACGAGTTGCCGGTTCTGCGTGCCTTCCAGCGCATCGTTGATCGAGCCCGGCGACCATTGGGGCTCGACGCCGAGCACCTTGAGCATTTCCCGCGTCAGCAGTTCCGCGCCACTCCCGCGAATACCCGCGCTGAAGCGCTTGCCTTGCAGGTCCTTGATCGTCTGCACGCCACTATCGCCGCGCACGACAAGTTGCAGCGTCACGATATCATGCACGTAGAGCACGGCGAGATCCTCGACGGCCTTGCCCTTGAACGGGCCTTCGCCGGTGATCGCCTGGATGCTGGTATCGGCCATCACGAGGCCGAAGTCGATTTCGCCCTTCACCAGCCGGCGGATGTTGTCGACGCTGGCGCCCGTCTCGATCATCGAGACGTTAGCATTGGGCAGGTCTTGCTTAATGGCCTTCGACATGGCCACCGCCAGAGCATAGTTGCTCGACGTTGAGTTCGTGGAGCCGAAGGTTATCGTGCTCTTCTGCGCCTGCACGCTAGTGGGCCAAGCCGCCAGCATGCCCACCACCGCGAGCGCGATGCCGCCCGCTAGGCGCGACCAGATACCTGCCATCCTCGTCTCCTCCATGTTCTTATTGTGCGCCGAGCGCCGCCGCGGCCTTGCGTGCCTCGGACGCTGCGCCCGAATGCTGCCCCAATTGTGCGACCATTTCAAATACTGACGAAATGCTACCCTTTGGCCTGTGCAATACTTGGTTAGCCTCGAGGGGATCGACAGGCTCATTCCGTCGGAATGATCGATCGGCGTCAGCGCGCTTGCCGATGGCATCTCGCGTCTCCAGATCAAGAGATAAAAGCCAAGGTTGGCAGCCTTTGCGCCGATCTCGACAGCCAGGTCGCGATTTGCTAGAGCACCAATGCCGACGGTCCCCGCAAGGGGATAACAGGGAATTCGGTGCATGGGATCATCCCATTAGTCCGAAGCTGCCCCCGCAACTGTAAGCGGTGAAGGCGCTCAAATACGCCACTGGGCTTGCAAAAGCTTGGGAAGGCGAGCGACCTACGCCCGCGAGCCAGGAGACCTACCGCCGGATTGAACCCCATGCGAGCCGATCGGGGGTGTATCGGCGGAGGTCGTGCCATGATGCCGAGTGCGCCGCTGCGCCTAGTCCCTGACATTTCCTGTCGTTCCGATCGTCTCGCGACTTGACGATGGCACAGCCGCGACGCCTGTCGCGGCCGGATCGTCCTGACGAGAATCGCCATTCGAAAGTACGGCTGGTCAGCGCCTCACTCCGCACGTGCGGAGATGGCCTACATGCAGCCTTACGACGCGATGGCGACCGGATCGATCCGGGCCGCCTGATTCAATCAGCTTTTCTGGATGGCCGCCCCGCGGACGATCCCGAAACCCTTCTGCTCGCGTGGCTAACGCTGCTGCGACCGCCCATGAGCGCGCCAAGCGCAGCAGCGGAGCTCGCGCAGCGCCTCGCGCAATTGCCCGTTGCTCCCCTGTCCCCGTGGCAACACCGGATGATCTCTCTCCTGCACTTCACCGCGTCCCATGGCCGGCGGGCCGATCCTGACGCGCCCCATTCATCTGCCTCCGAAAAGAAAGCGACACCATGATCACCGCAGCAAACCTCGGTTTCCCGCGCATCGGCCTCAAGCGCGAGTTGAAGCACGCAACCGAAAACTACTGGAAGGGTAGCATCGACGCCGCAGCCCTTCTCGCGATCGGCGCCGAACTCAGAGCCCGACACTGGAAATTACAGCGTGACGCGGGATTGACTGTCATCCCCTCGAACGACTTCTCGTTCTACGATCAGATGCTC
This sequence comes from Hyphomicrobiaceae bacterium, assembly GCA_050250755.1. Taxonomy (GTDB): domain Bacteria; phylum Pseudomonadota; class Alphaproteobacteria; order Rhizobiales; family Hyphomicrobiaceae. The sequence goes on along the minus strand of JBFWOB010000041.1, from coordinate 22,637 downwards.
GACATGACGGCAACGGTCGGCGCCGTCCCACCGCGATTTCTCGACGATCCGGCGCATCGTTCGACGCATCCCGAAGGCACCGCGCGCGCAGCCATGGAGGATGCGGCTGGCGGCGCCGGGCACCCGGAGCTGGATCTTTATTTCGCGATGGCCCGCGGCAGCAAGTCCGCGCCAGCGATGGAAATGACCAAGTGGTTCGACACGAACTATCACTACATCGTGCCGGAGCTTCACAAGGGCCAGACGTTCCAGCTCACATCGCGCAAGGTGCTCGATGAATTCAACGAAGCTAAAAGCCTCGGAATCATCACGCGGCCAGTCATTATCGGCCCCGTGACGTACCTGAGCCTTGGCAAAGCCAAGGGCGACGAGTTCGGCACGGTCGATCTGCTCGATGCGCTATTGCCCGTCTATGCCGAGTTGCTGGAGAGCCTGAAGTCGGCAGGCGCCGAATGGGTGCAGATTGATGAGCCCGTGCTCGCGCTCGATCTCTCGCAGCAACAGAAGCAGGCGCTGAAAACGGCCTATAATCGACTTGCGCCATCTGCTCCCAAGATCATGCTGGCCAACTACTTCGGTGACTACGGCGACAATCTCGCACTCGCCGCAGCCCTCCCCGTCGCCGGCCACCATGCCGATCTGGTTCGCGCACGCGCCGAACTCGACACGCTGCTGACCACCCTCCCCTCCGACCGCGTTCTGTCGCTCGGCGTCGTGGATGGCCGTAACATCTGGCGCACGGACCTCGATGCTGCATTCAGGCTTATCGAGAGGGCAATCGCCGTGCGTGGCACGAATGACCTGCAGATCGCGCCATCCTGCTCACTGATCCACACGCCGGTCGATCTCGATGCCGAGACGAAACTCGACGCGGAGTTGAAGGGCTGGATGGCTTTCTCGAAGCAGAAGCTCGCCGAGGTCGCCACACTCGCCAAAGCGGCGGCGAACGGCAAGACAAGCGTCGAAGCCACCTTCGCCGCGAGCGCGGATGCCGCAAAGCGCCGCCAGACATCGTCGCGCATTCACGACGACAAAGTTGCCCAGCGGGCAGCGGCGGTCACATCCGCCGATCTTTCGCGCCAAAGTGCCTTCCAAGAGCGGCGCCCGAAGCAGCGTAATCTCGTGCCGTTGCCGTCATTCCCAACCACGACGATCGGCTCGTTCCCGCAGACAGCGGAAGTCCGAAAGGCCCGCGCCGCGCATCGCAAGGGCGAGCTGAACGACGCAGATTACGAAGATTTCCTTCGGACGGAGACAGAAAAGGCCATCCGAATCCAGGAAGCGCTCGACATCGACGTCCTTGTGCATGGCGAATTCGAACGTAACGATATGGTTGAGTATTTCGGCGAGCAACTCGCCGGATTTGCCTTCACCCAGAACGGGTGGGTGCAGTCCTATGGTTCCCGCTACGTCAAGCCTCCGGTGATTTTCGGCGACGTCTCGCGACCGCAACCGATGACCGTCAAATGGTCGGCTTACGCGCAATCGCTCACCAAGCGGCCGATGAAAGGCATGCTGACAGGGCCGGTGACGATTCTGCAATGGTCGTTCGTCCGCGACGACCAGCCCCGATCGGAAACCTGCAAGCAGATTGCTCTGGCCATACGTGACGAGGTGACCGACCTGGAGAAGGCCGGCATCCGCCTCATCCAGATCGACGAGCCGGCTCTGCGCGAGGGCTTGCCGCTGCGCAAAACCGAGTGGGCCGAGTATTTGAAATGGGCGGTCGATTGCTTCCGTCTGACAGCCGGCGGTGCCGCCGACGAGACGCAGGTGCACACGCATATGTGCTACTGCGAATTCAACGACATCATGCCGTCGATCGCCGCGCTCGATGCTGATGTCATCTCGATCGAGACATCGCGTTCGGATATGGAGTTGCTCGAAAGCTTCACCGGGTTCCAATATCCGAACGAGATCGGACCTGGCGTCTACGACATCCACTCGCCGCGTTGCCCAAGTACGAACGACATGGGAACCCTCCTCGAGAAGGCGCGGCAGCGGCTGGCTCCCGACCAGATCTGGGTCAATCCAGATTGCGGCCTCAAGACCCGGCGGTGGGAGGAAGTAAAGCCCGCGCTCGAAAACATGGTGGCAGCAGCCCGACGTCTGCGCGAAAGCCAATGACGCTTGATGCCCGAACCGGGCAAGGCTCAGGGCTGTCGCAGCCCTGAGCCCTCCTTGAAGAGGACGCCCATTAGCGATCCAACTCCGCTGCGGCCAATTGCGCGATGTGCAAATCAATCGCGGCAAGGGGATCGGAATCACCCAGGAACCACGCGGCGGATAGGCCCGTCCAAGCGAGAATCCATTGAAGGAGTCGCTTGCGCTCAAGATCCGCCGCCTCGCTGACGACATCCAGACGGCGCGCGAAGACGCCAGGCAGGAGTGCAACCGGGCGCGTAGGATCTGCGAGATCGGGGTTGGTGAAGATATTCGCGAAATCGAACCCGCGCTCTCCGATCAGACGCTTCGGATCGATCGCCAGCCATCCCCGCCGCCCGAAATCGAGCACGTTATCGTGGTGCAGATCGCCATGAAGCACGGCGTGCTCTCGCGGATTGGCCAGCAGATACTGGGCCATCCGAGAACTGCGTTCGAGAATTCCGCCATGGGTCGCCGCGGCTGGAGCGAGAGCACGAAACCACTCGGCAAGCGGGATCAGGTCGGGCAACGGTGTATCGCGTGGCGCGTGAAGCTGGCGGGCGACATCGCAAAGAATGCGACAGGCGTCATCATCGCGGCTGGTCCGCGCCATATCCGCCAAGGATCGCGAGCCAGTCGCGCGCTCCAGAAGCAGAGCGTGCTCATCCATTTCCAGAACGCGCGCGGCGCCTTTGCCGTCCCACCACGCCAGCAGAACGCCGCCTTGGCGCTCGTCTTCCTCATGGGCGAGCTTGAGCATCGCCGGCTCACCGCCGTGTATAACCGGCAGCAGATCGGCGGCACGCGTTGTGACGCGGTTGCCGTCCGGGATGAGATTCCAGCGCCGCAAATACGTTTCGAGCATTCTTCTCCTCAGAGCCACCGGCGATGTCACGCGCCGTCACCCCGCTGCGCCCACCGCAGAAAACATGCCGAAGCGTCGCGCGAACTCGACAAAGAACGCAGTCGCCTCGTTGGTGCCCGCCTGATGCCAGACGAGCGAAACGTCGTGCTGGGCATTGCGGGCAACAACATCGACAAAGCTGACATCGCCCAATCCGGCAAGCGCCAGTGACCGCGGGACCAGCGAAACACCGAGACCCTGCGAAACCAGCGCAACCACCGTGAGCCAATGCTGGACATCATAGCCGAGAAACGGCTCGATATCCGAAGCCTTGAGCAAGGCAACGATCTTATCGTGGTATTGCGGGGCGAACTCTCGCGAGAAAACGATAACCTTCTCGTTGGCGAGCTTGCGGAGTTCAATGCGCCGAAGGCCGGCCAAGCGATGCGCGCGATGAACGCAGCAAACGAGAGCCTCCCCGCCCAATCGATGCTCGACGAGCATCTCGGGAAGCGGCACCGCATGGATGAAACCCACATCGATCTTGTGGCGCTGCATATCCGCGATCTGATGAGCGGTATTCTTCTCACACAAGGTCAGCGTGATCTGAGGATGCGTCTCCTCGAAGCGGCGGAGCAGCGCTGGAAGTCCGCGAAAGAGCATCGAAGGCACGAAGCCGACCGAAACCGAGCCGGCCGAACCCAAGGCGACATCTCTACCCATGGCTGTCGCCGTATTGAGCTGCTCGAGAATCTGCCGAGCTTGCTCAGCGAAAACAGCGCCAGCCGCAGTCAAGCGAACCGACTTCCGCGATCGCGCCATCAAATCGTAGCCCAAAGCCTGCTCGAGCTGCTTCAGACTGGCACTGAGCGGCGGCTGCGAGATGTTGAGCGCCTGCGCTGCCTTGCCGAAGTGCATGTGCTCGGCGAGGACGACGAAATGCCGAAGCTGGCGGAACGTGATCGCCATGAGTGTCAATCCATATGCAAATAGCTATCAACATATTCATTCATAGTATTAGAAATGCAATCACAGAGTAGATACTTTTAGACATCGAGTCCGGCCCGCAGAGGAGCGATCAGCCAATGACGACCGTCTATGAAAACATTCCCGATAGCGCGGGATTGAACGTTTTCCGGGCCGATCCCGCGATGCTCGACCTGTTGAGCGTTTATCTCGAGCCTGAATTGCTCACGGCCACGACCGCGCAACTCGATCGCATGGGTGCGCTCGTCGGCGGACGTCTGGAGGATCTCGCGCTCACCGCCGACAAAAACCCACCTGTTCTGAGCATTCGAGCCAGGAATGGCGCACCGCACGAGGTCGTCCACAAACATCCGGCCTACGAAGAGCTCGAACGCTACGCCTTCGGCGAGTTCGGCCTCGCCGCCATGTCGCATCGCCCTGGTGTATTCGGGATCGATCGTAAGCTTCCACCGCTGGTGAAGTATGCGCTCGTGTATCTTTTCGTGCAGGCGGAGTTCGGATTGTGCTGCCCGCTCAGCATGACGGATTCGCTCACTCGAACCCTCGTCAAATTCGGCTCGAAAGACTTGGTCGATCGTTACTTCGAGCAACTCACCAGCCAGGACATGGACACGCTGTTCCAAGGCGCGATGTTCATGACCGAGCAGGTCGCCGGCTCGGATGTGGGTGCGATCGGCACGACCGCGCGCTTCGAGGACGGCGCGTGGCATCTCTACGGCGACAAATGGTTCTGCTCGAACCCCGATGCGGCACTCAGCATGGTGTTGGCTCGACCCGAAGGTGGCGATCACGGCACGAGGGGGCTGTCGCTTTTTCTTCTGCCGCGACACTTGCCCGACGGACGCAAGAACGACTATCGGATCCTGCGTCTCAAGGAAAAGCTCGGCACCAAGTCGATGGCGAGCGGCGAGGTCAAACTGGAAGGCGCCGTCGCCTATCTCGTCGGTGATCCGGGCCAGGGCTTCAAGCAGATGACGGACATGATCAACATGTCACGGCTCGCCAACGGCGTGCGCTCGGCAGGCCTGATGCGGCGCTCCGTCAACGAGGCCATGTTCATCGCCACCAATCGCGAAGCCTTCGGCAAGCGCCTTATCGAGTTACCGCTGATGCAGCGTCAGCTCGCCAAGATGCTGGTGACCGCAGAGCAAGGGCGCAGCATGGTGTTTCATACCGCTCGCGTTCTCGAGCGCGCCGATAAGGGCGACGCGCACATGGCGCGCGTGCTCCGAATCCTCACTCCGCTCATCAAATTCCGCACCTGCCGCGATGCCCGCAAAGTCGCCGGCGACGCAATGGAGGTACGGGGCGGCTGCGGGTATATCGAGGAATGGTCGGATGCCCGCGTGCTACGCGATTCCCACCTCGGCTCGATCTGGGAAGGAACAAGCAACATTGTCGCTCTCGACGTCGCACGCGCAGCGCGCCGGGAGGGTGCGCTCGAGGCACTCGGAGGCTACGTCGAGGGCCTTCTCGAAGAAGCCCGCACCGCGACGCACGACTGCAACGCCGTCGCAGAGCGCTTTGCGAGCGCTGTCACCTACATGGTGTCCGTTGCGGGCGACCGTGAACGCGAAATCGAAACTCGAGCGGCAGCAACGGCACTCTACAACGCCACGTCCGCCGCCGTCATGACCTGGGAAGATGCGAAGCTTCGCCAGCAAAGCAACAACTACCGAGGGGATCGGCGCGCCCTCGCACAGCAGGTGCTTCGCCATAAGCTCTCCCCGCGCGATCCGCTTGCCGGTGACTCGCACGACGACAAGGCAACATGCGACGTCCTCCAGCGAGCTATTTCCGGGATGGACGTCACCACCTCGTTAGCACGTTAGCGCAGCAGGTGTGGGATGGCCGGCGGGAACCGCCGTTCTCGCCGAAAGTTCCTTAGTGGCTCGCCCGCGCAGCCTTACGGAGAGCCTTCATCTCTTCGAAGCGGGCGGTGACATCGCGCATGATCGCCGCCATACCAGTGATCGATCCCGCGCTGTCCTTGAACGGGATGATCGAGAATTCGACCGAAATGCGCGAACCATCTTTGCGCAGCGCAGGTACGGAGAGCAGATCGCCAGCACCGTATCGTGTCACCCCCGTCCGCATCGTCTCGGCAAAGCCGCGCCAATGCCGATCGCGAAGATTTTCCGGAATGATAATGTCGAGCGAGTGCCCGTTGGCCTCCTCGGCGGCATGCCCGAAGATGCGGACGCAAGCGTCGTTCCACATGCGGATGACGCCATCGCGATCACAATAGAGAATGGCATCGGGAGCTTCCGCGACGATCTGTGATGCAATCTCATCCTGCGACATGGCGTTCCTCTTCAAGTGTGAGTCGATAGGGCATCAGAGACGCGGCCGCCCTGCCCGAGATGCCTCGGGAAAAACCGCGCGGAAATCCTTTGGCCGGAGCGCTATGCTGGCGACCGTGTGGCAATCCAGCTCGGCGAGGAACGCTTGCAGCGCGCGGCGCATAACGGCCGGCAGTTGGCAGCAATTGCCGATCACGCATTGGCTGCCGGTGGAAAAGCACTCGACCAATGCGAAATCGGGCTCGGTTGCCCTGATGACGTCTCCTAGGCGAATGTCATCGGCTGGTCTGGCGAGTGTTACTCCGCCGGACCGTCCGCGCACAGACGTGAGGTAGCCGGCGCGCGTCAGTGCATTGACGACTTTCATCAAATGCGCGCGGGAAATTCGATACGACGTCGCCATTTCCTCAATGGTCACAAGCCGCCCGTCCGCCGCATGCGCAAACATCAGGACGCGCAAGGCATAATCGGAGAAGCGGGTGAGTTGCATTCGGAGTCCCAGGCGCCAAGCTATTAAATATATTATGGCTATATGTTTTAGGTGAAGCAAGGCCCATCGGCCTGGAACGCTTTGTCGAGCATAGCGAATGGCCGACGCAAGGGATCACATCTTGCGTCGGCGGGGCTTCACCAATAAGATACATCAAACATATATCTTATGAACGAGATCTCATCCATGAGCCATGACCGCAGCCATGACCGCCGCGCAAGCGCGCCAGGATTTGCCGTCGGTATCGATGAAGCGGCGATCCGGACCCTCGTGCATGCCTTCTACGCGCGCGTCCGCCGCGATCCGCTGCTGGGGCCAATCTTCAATGCGAAAGTGGCGGACTGGGACGAGCATCTCGCCAAGCTCTGCGATTTCTGGTCGTCCGTTACGCTCATGAGCGGACGCTACAAGGGCACGCCGATGCACGCGCACGCGGCCATTCCCGAGATCGCTCCGCATCATTTCGAACAGTGGCTGAACCTGTTCCGCGAGACCGCGCGCGAGCACTGCCAACCCGCCGCCGCGGATCTGTTCATCGACCGCGCCGAGCGCATTGCGCAATCGCTGGAAATGGGAATCGCGCTCACGAGAGGAACAGGCCCACTGGCGACATTGCGTGCGGTCGCGGGAACACCGAAGACATCGGGCGCCTGAATTGCCGCCGCCTAGGCAGCCATGGCAACGCGGCGACAAAAACAGGATGCCTTGATCGGAATCTCCGCACGGGCACTGGCCAGGTCGAGCCTCTGCTTGATATAGGCAGACTCGATTCGTTCGCCTCTCCGGATCAGACATTCGTGCAGACCGTGCAGTGACCAGAGATTGTCAGGATGCTGGCAGGCCCGGCTGAGCTTGCCGTCGAGCCCAAGATCGGACCGATAGACGGCCTCCGCCTCCTCGATCCGCCCTTGCTCGAGAAGAAGTGCACCAAGCGCATGCCGGCTCGGTTGCATCCATCCCCAAGGCTCGTCGTAGGGCAGCGCATCATCGCGCTCGACAGATGTGCGCAGATGCGCGAACGCGGCGTCGAAATTACCCTTGCGATATTCGAGCTCGCCGTTGAGCATCTCCTCCGCAACGCCGAGCAGATTGACCATGAGATTGTTGTGCACCCGCCGCGTCTCCGGCACACGCGCCTTTGCCGCCACGAACAGCGCCTTCTCCGCTTCGGCCTCCGCAACATTGCCAAGCGCAGAGTGAGCCACCGCTTTGGCATAGTGCATCATGGCGACATTCGAGCAGTAGAGCTCCTGATCCTCGGGGAGCGTCTGTTCTATGATCTCGCGCCATTTGCCGAACCGCACGAGGACATGCTGTTTCATCGTGAGATAGCCCTCGAGGAAATCAGCCATCGGCGGCGACTCGACCCGCAGAACCGCTTCCGGAATCGTGGCGATCATTTCCTCGGCCGCCGCGATGGCTGGCGTGTACTGCCCGAGAAACATCGCGCCATAGATCGAAAAATGAAAATTGTGAATAACATAGATCAGATACACACCCGGATCATTTGAATAAGAGAGAAACTTCCGATCCGAAACCAAGGCTTTTTGGTTGTAGACCAACACATCGTGATAATGGCCGCACAACACATCCAGATGCGTAGGCATGTGAATGAGATGGCCGGACTCGGGAACGATCTGCCTGAGCCGGTCGCCGGCGCGGAGCGCACGTTGTGGGAATGGCGACATCTCCATCAGATGCACATAGAGATGCAGAAGGCCCGGGTGATCCCATGATGCGGGCAACGTGCTGAACGCATTTTCGAGCACCGTCCGACATTCTTCCGTACCGGCGCCCTCAGCCGGCCCGCCCGAACGCAGGTCCCACATCCGCCACGGCGTTTCGTTCATGATGGCTTCGGCAAATACCGCGCGCACTTCGAGATCGTCGGGGTTGGCCTCGAAAATTTTGCGCATCTCACGCGTGTAAGCCTTGTCCCATGCGGTCATGTCCTCGATCGCCTCACGCTGCGGATAGCGTGCAGTGAGCGCCTGAACCATGGCCTGCTCGACCGGCGTGACCCTGTCGACATACGTAAGGGCTTGTTGCAACGCATCGTAAGAGGCCGAAAGCGCCCTCTGACGCCCGTGCGGATCGTATCGCTCCCACGGAAGATTATAGTTTGGGCCCGAGGCATAGCTCACACCCCAGTGCGCCATGGCACATTCAGGATCGCGCTCGAGCGCCCGCTGAAAGCACTTGATGGCCTCACCATGATTGAAGCCAAACAACCAATTGAGGCCGTGGTCGAACCAAAGCTGGGCGTCCGGAGACGACGTCGTGATTTTGCGGCTATAGGGACCAAGATCGAAATACGTCATAGCGCCCTCCCGATACCGAATGCGATTGTTCGTTTTTCTATGAGGTTATTTTATAAGACGATTGTAGTAAGAGCAAACGGGTACGGAACGGACGTCATCACATCTGATGACATAATCCGCTGCATTTGTATCGGCGAATGAAGACCCGCGCATACTGGCGCGAGCCTTCTCGTCTAATCTCGAAGCGAAGCAGTTGATTTTGCCGTTCAGGGGAAGGGTCGCCGCTCGATTGGACCGCGCGCCATCTCGTAAGCGTGACCTGCTCGCAAGAGAGCCGCATCCTCGAATGGGCGCGCCGCGAGTTGCACACCGATCGGCAAACCATTGCGCGCGAACCCACCGCATACCGTCAGTGCAGGCATGCCCGTCAGATTGAATGGCATGGTGAGATACGGCTTCTTGAAGAACGGATATGGCGTCTGCGAATTCGCGAAGGTCGATGCCGTATCGTATTGGTTTGCCGTGAGGATGATATCGACACCCGCTTTATTCATGGTCGCCAGCATACGATCATTCAGTTGGCGGCGGAGACGTTGGGCATCGAGGTAATCGGCCGCGCTGATGAAGGCGCCGAGCCTAATTCTCTGACGGAAGAACAGCCCATATGTCTCTGGAGATGATTGCAGCACCGACCGGTGAATGCTGTAGGCCTCCGACAGGATCAGGATCCGGCCGCAGATATGGAAGAGCGAGAGATCGGGAAGATCGAGTTCACACACCTCAGCGCCGGCATTGGCGAGCTTTGTCGCGACACCGTCGACCGCCGCGCACACTTCGGGAGTCGCCCCGTCCTTGCCCGCGTACCACGAGGTGCACAACCCAACGCGTAGCCCCGTTACAGGCTTCTCCGCTTCGGCCGCGTAGTCGGGGATCGGAGTATCCACCGACGCCGGGTCGAGTGGATCGTAACCGGCAAGCGCCTGCAGCATCAGCGCACTATCAAGCACCGTGCGCGTCAGCGGTCCGGCGTTGTCCATCGACCAGCACAACGGATAAATGCCCCGACGGCTCACGAGACCGTAGGACGGTTTCAATCCGACGATGCCGCAAAGACCTGCCGGCATACGGACCGAACCGCCGGTGTCCGAACCCATCGCCGCGGTGCAAAGCCCCGCCGCGACGGCTGAACCCGACCCGCTCGACGACCCTCCCGGCTCATGCTCCAGTGCCCACGGATTACGCGCTGGCGGCCACGGCAGGTCGAACGACGGCCCGCCGTTGGCGAACTCATGCGTGGCAAGCTTGGCGACTGTGATCGCACCAGCCGCCTTGAGACGCGCGACCGTCTCGGCATCCGCATCGGGAACATGGTTCTCGAGCAGTCGCGAATGACCGGAACTCAAGATCCCCGCCGTCTCATAGATGTCCTTATAGCCAACCGGGATGCCGTGCAACGGACCGCGCCAGCGGCCGGACGCAATCTCGTCATCTGCCGCCGCAGCGGCCGCAAGCGCCTCCGAGCCGACGCTGGTGATGACCGCATTCAGTTTCGGATTGAGCGCGTCGATACGGGCAAGAGCAGCGCCAACGAGATCGACGCTTTTGATCTCACCGGACTTCAGCTTGTGTGACGCCTCGGCAATCGAAAGATAATGCAGGGCCGTCATCGCGTCACCCGTGCACCGATAATCGTTGCGATAACCGCCGGCTCTGCAGCCATGGGCGGAGCCTTCGGCAACTGCGCGAGAAAACCTTGCAACTCGCAATAACCTTGAAACAATTCAGGCAGCTCCGGCGGCGCGACGGAAAGGCCCGATCGCGCTAATTCTGCTTCGAATGCTGCTTGTAATCGCGCTAAATCCGCGCCCTTGACCTCGCTCATTTCGCTCCTCACAACTTCTCGTCCATGGGGCCCCACGGGCCGCCGCGCATCGGGTTGAAGCGAACAAGGGTGGTGAAGATCGCCGGGCCAGGCAAGATCGAACTGGCCGGCGCCATATTTCGACGATCGAAGCGCGTTAGGCAAAATGATCCGGTGCACACACCGGACATGCGGAACCATATAAGCAATCGCAGCGTTGTTTTTGACTTGGGAATAATTGGAGCCCGCGATGTCGTTGCCCGCAGTTGCAGCCTTGATTGTCCTTATGGGTGGTGCCGACGTTCCGGCTCCACAAGGTAAGGTGCAGCTTGCGCAGAGCACCAACCCGGCTCTCCGGCCTCCCGAGCGGTTCGGGCGCAGCTATGCCCCGCCTGAACAGAGCAATCCCGGCACGTCGAGCGGGCCGCTGTTGACGACACCGCGCCCCACGTCTCCCTCGACGCCACGCAGTCGACAGTCGGAGGGCCTTCCGAACGCCACGGATTGCGCTGCCGGATACAGCCGCAACTCTGGATTGACCCGCCGCGAATTCAACCGCCTGTGTGGACATGGCTCCTGAGCGGACGGGTCGCGGCGCCCGCGGCTTGCTGCCACGCGTCGATTGCCATTAAATCACGAGCTTATGCCCCCGTTGGGCCCCTGAGCAGTGAGGATCACATGGCAACGAGCGATGATGCGGCTGGCGGGCCGAAAAAAAGGCGGCGCACCTCGACCGATATCGTCCATCATGGCCGCGATCCGTTTGCGCACCACGGCTTCGTCAACCCTCCCGTGTATCGGGGCTCTACGGTTCTCTTCAAAACCCTCGAGTCTTTCGAAAAGCGCCAGCAGCGCTACACCTATGGCCGCCGCGGCACGCCAACGACGGAGGCACTCGAAGCAGCCATCTGCCATCTCGAAGGCGGCCACCGCACGATGCTCGCGCCGAACGGACTGGCTGCGATTACGCACGCCATCCTGGCGCTGGTGAAAGCGGGTGACCACATCCTGGTAACCGATAGCGTCTACCAGCCGACCCGCAAATTTTGCGACAACGTGCTTGCTCGCCTCGGCGTCGAGACGACCTACTACGATCCGTTGATCGGCGCGGGGCTGGCAAAGCTCATGAAGCCAAACACGAAAGTGGTCTTCACTGAAAGCCCCGGCTCGCAAACCTTCGAGGTACAGGACATCCCCGCGATCGCGAAAGCCGCACACGCGGGCGGCGCGACCGTCGTGATGGACAATACTTGGGCCTCACCACTCTATTTCAAGCCATTCGAGCACGGCGTCGACGTTTCGGTCCAGGCAGCGACCAAATATATCGTCGGCCACGCCGATGCGATGCTTGGCTCGATCACGATGAACGAGAAGGCCGCGGCCCATATGGTCGAGCAGATCGGTTTCCTTGGTATCGGCGTCGGCACCGAAGAATGCTATCTCGGCCTGCGCGGCATCCGCACGATCGAGGTCCGAATGGAGCGGCACTGGCGCTCGGCCCTCGAGATGGCGCGCTGGCTCCAGGCACGCCCCGAGGTATCGCGCGTACTTCACCCGGCGCTCGAAAGCGATCCGGGCCATGCGCTCTGGAAGCGCGATTTCCTGGGCGCATCCGGCCTCTTTGCCTTCATCCTGAAGCCAGTGCCGAAGGCTGCCGTAGCGGCGATGCTCGAAGGTCTCGAGCTGTTTGGCATGGGCGCCTCGTGGGGCGGCTTCGAAAGTCTCGTGCTGCCCTTCAATGCGTCGGCCTATCGCACGGCAACGAAGTGGGAGCCCGAGGGGCCGTGCGTTCGCATCCACATCGGCCTCGAGGACATCGAGGACCTCAAGGCCGACCTTGCTTCAGGCTTCGAGCGTCTGGCGGCGACGAAGGGTTGACCTCCGCGGGCACCGGTAGACGTGGAGCAAACTGCCCCGCTGGCGCGTTTCCCTCTCCGCAACCAGGGGGCGCGCGGCGCGGTGTCAGGACGGAACCCGACGATAGAAAAGGACGACGAAGAAGCGATCGCAGCCCGTTCGCCGGCGAAACTGCCGCGGAGGGCATGGTTCTCCATTGCGCGTTGCGTGTGGAGAGACTTCTCGGAAGATCGTCTCAGCATGGTGGGCGCCGGCACCGCCTTCTACATTCTGCTCGCACTCGTTCCGGCGTTGAGCGCGTTCGTGGCCGTCTACGGGCTGATCTTTGATCGCGTCAGCGTCGTCGAGCAGGTCGCCAGCCTGTCGAGCCTGCTTGCGCCCGAGGTACGCAGCGTCATCGAAGGTCAGTTGACCCGCCTCGCCTCCGAGTCATCGGGATCACTGGGCGTCGCGTTTGCTGTCTCGCTCACGCTGTCGCTGTGGAGTGCAAGCGCCGGTATCAAAGCCCTGATGGACGGGCTCAATATCGTTTATGCCGAAGAGGAGAAGCGCGGCTTCGTTCAATACTACGCGACCGCGCTTGTCTTGACGCTGGCTGGGCTGGTGGGCTTCGTCGCAATTATCGCAGCGACGGTCGCCGTTCCGCTGGCGCTTGATTACGTGGCGCCGGGACAAGCAGGCGGTTTCGTGCGAACCGCATCGTACGTGGTGCTGCTCGGCTTTCTCTGGGTTGGGCTGATCACGCTCTACCGATGGGGGCCGAGCCGCGAACACGCCAAATGGCGATGGCTCGCACCGGGCACGATCGCGGCCATGGTGGCGCTCGCGATATTCGCCATGTTGTTCTCGTGGTTTGCCCGCACGTTCGCCGGCTACGCGAGCTACGGCTCTCTCGGCGCCATCATCGCGTTCATGACATGGGTGTGGATCAGCACCGTGATCGTGCTGCTTGGGGCAGAGATCAATGCCGAGGTGGAATATCGCACGACACACGATACGACGATCGGCCCCGCCCGTCCGATGGGTGAACGAGGCGCCGTGATGGCGGATTCCGCTCCGGGAACACACCAAGTCAGGCACTCACGTTCGGAACCGACCCGTTAAGCGTCGCTGTGTAACGGCCGGGAGACCGCTGCGCAGCCCCAACCTCAGAAACACGAACTCGGCCACCCGCTCGAAGCCTGGAAGCAGGTGCGCATCGGCGTCGAACAGGGCCTGACAGTCGAAGTTCGCCGCGAAACGAATCCATCCGTACACCTTGCCAACGCCATTCACATCGATGATGGCAACGAGGCGCCCGCCATCTTTGAGCTGATTGAGCAATGCCTGCCGAACTTCGGCGACCTTGCCTCTGAGCAGAACGGCATCGCATTGGCAGCTCATCGCCGTTAATCATCGCGCCTTGAAACGCCGCCACAACGACCCCGTGGCCCGGATACTGCACTGATCCAATCGTTAGTAGTTTATTGCGATTGGACGTACCATGACGATACGCTTCGGAATGACGTTGACAGAGCTCTTGTCGGCGTCGCTCTATTTGTTGACTGTCATTCTTCTAATCTACGCCGTCGGTCAGCGGTATTTGAAGGCCGGCCGACTGTGCGCCGTCGGCTCAATTCTCACGGTCATTGCCGCAAACACCTTCCTCATCAAGTCATACCAGGGAGAGCCGGCCGTCGCATACGAACGCCCAGGCCCGATCAAACGCGGCGCACCCGGTGAGCGCGGCGCCTTCGAATTCGAGAACGACGGGACAGCCCGCGGCGTTCCGGCGGGCGGCAATGCTGGCAGCGGCAGCATTGGCTTCGCGACCATGGCATCGGCCCATGGCAGCGCGCCCAGTAAGGCCGAGCGCCAACTGTTAAGTAATTTCGATTGCGCCGACTGCCCAGACATGGTCGTCGTTCGCCCCGGCGTATTTCGGATCGGAGCCGCGCCCACGGATCTGAGCGCAGGAGAAAACGAACGCCCCACTCGTCTGATCGGCATCAGCCTTCCGTTCGCGATTGCTCGGAACGAGGTGACACTGGAGCAATTCCGGGTCTTCACGACTGCAACCGGGAGATCGATGCCCGACTGTCCCGAATTCAGCCGCGAGGAAGATCCCCGGTTCCCGGTAACGTGCGTCAGTCCAGTCGAGGCAACGGCATATGCCGATTGGCTGGCCCAGCGCACGAGACAACCCTTCCGTCTGCCTTCCGAGGCCGAATGGGAGTACGCGGCTCGCTCCGGCGAGACAGGCGTCTATTCTACCGGTGCTGTTCTGAACTCGGCCGACGCGAACATCGAACGCGCGCGTTTCGCGCTCCGCCCGGTTGGTAGTTATCCAGCAAACGCTTTCGGTATTAACGACATGCACGGCAACGCTGCCGAGATCGTTGCCGATTGCTGGGTGGCTTCGCCATCACAACTCCCCGGGAACGGCACAGCCGCAGTTTCCATGGCTGGATGTAAACACCGTACCTTGCGCGACGCACATGCTGGCGAGCCAGCCAGCATGACCCGCCTCTCGGCCCGCCGGCCGATCGCACGGGACGCACGCTTGATCGGCGTCGGATTTCGCGTTGCATGTGACGTAAAATAGGCGCCGGGCTTACGGAGTTTGCCGATCACCTCAATCTCAGAATACGAACTCGGCCGCACGCTCGAAGCCTGGAAGCAAGTGCGCATCGGCGTCGAACAGGGCCTGACAGTCGAAGTTCGCCGCGAAACGAATCCATCCGTACACCTTGCCAACACCATTCACATCGATGATGGCAACGAGACGCCCGCCGTCTTTGAGCTGATTGAGTAATGCCTGCGGAACCTCGGCGACCTTGCCTCCGAGCAGAATGGCATCGTAAGGCCCGCGGGTCGCAAACCCGTCACCGAGCGCGCCGACGTGCACCTCGGCATTGCGAATGGAAAGCGCAGCCAGCGCCGCAGTTGCCTCCTCGGCGAGCGCGGCATCGCTCTCGACAGCAACAACCCGGGTCGCGATGTGGGCCAGCACCGCCGTCGAGTATCCAGTTGCAGGCGCCACGTCGAGCACAGCCGCATCCGGGCTAAGGGCAAGATACTGGATCATCTTGGAGAGCGTCCGCGGTGCCAGGAGGGCCCGGACCGAACCATGTCCCTCGCCGCTCAAGACGAGATCCCCATCCATATAGGCAATGGCCCGTTTGGCCGGCGGCACGAATGCCTCGCGTGGAATGTCCAGCATCGCCCGCGCAATGCGCCGGTCCGTGACGTCGCTCGGCCGCACCTGGGAGTCGACCATGTTCTTGCGCTGAACGGCGCTTACCATTCTATTTCCTCCCTGCTGCGGAACCGCCCGCCGAGCTGCCGATCCGACGCAAACCGCGGCGACATCCTCATGCCTGCGCAGAATGTAAACCACGACATGGCACGATGAAGCACCCGGGCAAGCTAGCCAACCTTGAGCCGCAAGGCCACCGGCGCACACGCAACAGAGTTGCGGCGATGCGCCTCAACACAACGAATGTCGAGCATACGTAGACATCGTTCACGCCTGCAACCCATGTTGATTGCGCAAAGTCGCGGGAGTGTGATAAACGCATCGCCACCTCGCAAAGAGACGCGAGTTGGATGGCCACGTGGCGGAGTGGTTACGCAGCGGACTGCAAATCCGTTTATCCCGGTTCGATTCCGGGCGTGGCCTCCAGAATCACACGTTGCCGCATCACCCCACATCTCATCTATAAAACGCGATCGGTTACTCTCAACGGCGCGCAGCCGCGGGATGCGCTGCCATAGCCCCTTTGCGAGGCTACCGTCTCACCGGGGCTTTGAGAGGGAGAATGAACAGGAAACCGATCGCGCCCATGGCAAGCGCCGCAATGATAGCGCTAGCCTGATCCCCGCTCGCATCCATAACCAAGCTTGCGACCATCGGACCGGAAAATCCCGATATGGCCGACGCGGTGAAGAACGAGCCCAGCAACACGCCCAGCCTTGCCGCGCCGAAAAGCACGATCAGCACCGGCGCAACGAGCGCGATCCGGATGCCATAGGCGAGGCCCAGCGCGGCAGAGAAAACGACCAGCCACGCGTAGGAAGGATGCAGCAGCCAGACGATGTAGCTCGCGGCCATGGCCAGTATCGAGACCTTGTAGAGGAACACGGTACCGCCGGGGTTCGTCACGCTGCCGATACCCAGCCGACCGAAAATGCTTGCCCCTCCCAGGATTGAAATCAACCACGACGCTGCGACGGGATCGATGCCTTCGCTGATGGCAAAGGCCGGGAGAAAGACGATCGCAACGATGAGCGCCATCGTGCCGAACACCCACGACGCGTACATCAGAATGAAAGAGCGCGAGGTCAGCGCTTCGCCCAGTGGTGCTGGACGCTCGGTCTGGCGTCGCGGAGGCGCGCGCACGAACATGGCGCACGCGGTGAGAAGTGCTCCGCTCAACAGAGCCAAGCCAATCATGGCGCCGCGCCAACCGATGCTTTGGACCAAAGAAGCCGCTGTAGGGGGAATGATCAGCATCCCGCAACCCGTGCCCGCCGCGCCTATGCTGAGTGCCCGCGTCCGCTGCCGCTCGAACCAGCCACCGAGAATGGCGAAGGTCGGAATGTAGGCGCATCCGGCGCCGACGCCCACACACAGGCCGTACGTCAAATAGGCGATCCATACCGACGACAGGCTCGCCGTCGCGAAGAGCCCGCCGACCATGATCAAGGCGCCCACGATCACCGTGAACCGCGGCCCATACCGGACACCCAGGCTGCCGCTGACCGGACCGACGAGATAAAACATCGAGCTCGATATGCCATAGAGGGCCGAGGTCGCCGACCGGCTCGCCCCGAAATCTGCCATCAGTGGCTGCAGAAAAATGCCGAAGCTATAGAGCACGCCGTAGACGACGAACCCGACCGTGAAAGCAATAGCGGCCATGCGCCAGGCGAGTGGAGAATCGACCAGTTCGGAGGATGCGGAAGTTGCTGTCACGGATGGGAGACGTCCTGAAGGGGGGCCTAGATCCAGACACAGGAAGCCGCCTCTGACGACCCGTTTCCTGCGCAGATCACCATCCCGGAAAGTGCATTCCCTATTCTGACGCGATCACGCAATCGGCCGTGCTTTTTACCTTGCGTGGGGTATGCCCCATTGACTTCCGTGCACGAGACTCGATTGATGAAACGTCTTCGAGTGAGCTGGAGATTGC
The DNA here is from genome assembly GCA_050250755.1 of Hyphomicrobiaceae bacterium. Lineage (GTDB taxonomy): Bacteria > Pseudomonadota > Alphaproteobacteria > Rhizobiales > Hyphomicrobiaceae. The sequence goes on along the minus strand of JBFWOB010000041.1, from coordinate 4,715 downwards.
GGTTATGACAAAGAACACGGTGCCGGGCTTCGCCACCCGAGCAATTCATGCTGGTGCAGCCCCCGACCCCACCACGGGCTCCCGGACGACGCCCATTTATCAGACGGCGTCTTATGTCTTCAACGACGCTGAACACGCAGCCTCGCTGTTCGCGCTGCAGGCTTTCGGCAACATCTATACGCGCATCGGCAATCCGACCCAGAGCGTGCTCGAATCGCGCATAGCCTCTCTGGAAGGCGGTACCGCAGCGCTGGCGGTGGCATCCGGCCATGCTGCCCAGGTCATCACGTTTCACACGCTTCTCGAGCCCGGTGACGATTTCGTCGCCGGCCGTCAGCTCTATGGCGGCTCAGTCAATCAATTCAATCACGCCTTCAAGAAGTTCGGATGGAATGTCATCTGGGCGGATTCGACCGACGCCGCCTCGTTCGAGAAGGCTATCACGCCGAAAACCAAGGCGATCATGGTCGAGTCCATCGCCAATCCGGGCGGTGTCGTCGTCGACATCGCGGCAATCTCGGCCATCGCGAAGAAGGCCGGCATCCCGCTGATCGTCGACAACACGCTTGCCTCGCCTTACCTCTGCCGACCGAAGGAGCACGGCGCCGATATCGTACTCCACTCGCTGACCAAATTCATCGGCGGGCATGGCAATTCGATCGGTGGCATCATTGTCGATTGCGGCACCTACGACTGGTCGAAGTCCGGCGGCAAGTACCCGACGCTCACGGCGCCGAACGCAAGCTACAACGGCATGGTGCTCGCCGAGACATTCGGCAACTTCGCCTTCGCGATCGCCTGTCGCGCCATGGGCCTGCGGGACCTCGGCCCAGCCATTTCGCCGTTCAACTGTTTCATGATCCTGGCTGGCGTGGAGACGCTGCCACTGCGCATGGAACGGCATTGCGCCAATTCGCTTGCGGTCGCACGCCATCTGGAGAAGCACCCGGCCGTGGCCTGGGTGAACTACGCCGGCCTCGAGTCGAATAAGTACTATGAGGTCCACAAGCGCATCTGCCCCGCTGGCGCGGGCGCCGTATTCACGTTCGGCCTGAAGGGTGGCTATGAGGCTGGCGTCAAGTTCGTCGGCGCACTCGAGCTCTTCTCGCATCTCGCCAACATCGGCGATACGCGCAGCCTCGTGATCCATCCGGCATCGACGACGCACAGCCAGCTCACTCCGGAGCAACGCGCCGCGGCAGGCGCGGGAGACGACGTCGTGCGTCTCTCGATCGGCATCGAGGATACGGCGGACATCATCGCCGATCTCGATCAGGCGCTGGCGAAGGCAGTGGGCTGATACCCGGCCAGCATCATAACAGCAAAAGGGCGGCAAGCGAATGCCGCCCTTTTTTCTGTCAGGCTACCTGTGTCTCCCGTCGAGGCGGCCGCACCTACGCACTGGACTTACGGTCAAAGAACGCCGTCAACTCGGCGATGACGGTAGCGGGATCTTCCTCCGCGAGATAGTGGCCGGTATCGATCGGCCCGCCGGTCACTTCGGCATCGCAATACGTTCGCCAGATCGCGAGCGCGTCGTACCATTGACCGATCTTGCCTTTTGCACCCCAAAGGACATGCAGCGGACAGCGAATGCGCTGCCCCGCAGCGCGGCTCGCCTTGTCGTGCTCGAAGTCGATTGTAGCCGCTGCGCGATAATCTTCGCACATGCCGGTGATCATCTCGCGCGTGCGCGTCGCCGCCAGATAATCGGCGAGCGCCTCCGGCTTGAAAAAATCCGGCGGCTTCGGCTCACGCGACGTGTGGGCGCGGAACCATGCGTCAGGTGCGGCGCAAATCACATCCTCCGGAAACGGGTGAGGCTGCGCGAACCAGAACCAATGATAGTAGCCGAGCCCGAACGCCATGTTGGCGCGCTCGAAATGTTCGACGGTCGGAATGATGTCGAGCAGCACGAGGCGTTGCACGCGCTCTGGATGGTCAATCGCCAAGCGGTGCGCGACACGCCCGCCGCGATCGTGACCGGCAACGAGGAAGCGATCATGCCCCAACGACTGCATCAACTCGACCAAGTCGCGCGCCATCTCGCGTTTGGCGTAGGGTGCATGGTCGGTCGTTACAGGCGGTTTGAAGGATTGCCCGTAACCTCTGAGATCCGGCGCGACCACCGTATATGATCGCGCAAGCCCAGGCGCCACGAGGTGCCACATCGCGTGCGTCTGCGGATTGCCGTGAATCAGGAGAAGTGGCGGACCGCTGCCACCAACGCGCACGCGAAGCGCGCCATCGGCAACAGCGATCTTCTCGAGTTTGAAGCCCTCGAACATCACGTCAGCCTTGGGGCAACGGTTGCGGCCGGAAGCCGAGGATCTTCTCGAAGCGATCACAGTACTTTGGCCAAGCCTCGGGATTGAGCAAGCGCGGCGGCACTTTACCGTCGAGAATATCGATCCACTGGTCCGCGGAGAAGATGGCGACGTTGGCCATCGCCTCGTGCGTGATACCGGCGTTATGCGGCGAGACGATCACGTTCTCGAAGGCCATCAGAGGGTGATCCGTCGGAGGTGGCTCCCCCATAAATACATCGATACCGGCTCCGGAGATCAGTTCCTCCTTGAGGGCGCGAGCGAGATCATCCTCGTTATAAGTGCCGCCGCGCGACGTGTTGATGAAGTAAGCTGACCGCTTCATCTTCTTGAACTGATCGTAGCTCATCAGATTGCGCGAGCTGTCGTTAAGCGGCGTGTGCATGGTGATGAAGTCGGAGCGCTCGATCAGTTCATCGAGTTCGACTTTGGTTGCGCCCTTGGCTGCGATCTTCTCGGCGGAAAGGTAGGGATCGTAGGCAAGCACGGTCATCTTGAAGAGGCCAGCGCACAGCTCCGCAACCCGCCCGCCGATATTTCCGATGCCGATGATGCCTACGGTCTTGCCGAGAAGATCGTTGCCCGCATAGAGGAAGCGCTCGATCTCCTTCTGCCGGCGCATCGCGGCATTGGCCTGGGCGATCTTCTTGGACAGCGCGAGCATCAGTCCGAGTGCGTGCTCGGCAACGGCCTCCTTGTTGGCGCCCGACTGGTTGCAAACGATGATGCCCGCCTCGTTGCAGTCCGCAATATTGATCGTATCGTAACCGGCGCCGAGCGAGCAAACGGCCAGCAAGTTCGGTGCCTTCGCGAACATGCGCTTGTCGGCGAACCATGGATCACGCAATTCCGTGCGGCCCGACGTGTGATAGCAGTGCGCGCGCGCCATCTCCGTCCAGCTTTCCTCGATCTCGCCTTCCATCGGCCGGCGAAACATATCGATATCGGGACGAAGTTCTCGGATGCGGGCCGCTGTATTGTCCATGCGATGGTGGAAGTAGATGATGCGCTTGATATTTGTGGCCATGGGACCCGCTCTCCGATCGGCTTAACGCGGCAAAGGCGCCCCTTCACGGGAGCGCCTTTCTCCGAAACCTTGCACGATGGCGCGCAGTCTGCAACTCGCCTCGACCGCCCCCGGCGGTCAGACCTGCCCCTCCTGCCGAGGGATATAGCGGGGCGTATCCGAAGCTGAAGCTTGTGGCCGCTGCTCACTCCCTCCGACTTGGTGCACGAACGAGAAATGCGTCCGCGCGCCGACATCTGGGTCGTGCTCCGACATATTCGCTTTGAGAACCTCCCAGCCGAATTTGACGGTGCCAACAGAGCCCCAGGCAACGCCGTCGTCGAGCTCCATCTTGACGAGCGTCAATTCGGGATCGTCCTTGCCTTTGAACCAAGCCGCCGTGGCCGAATTCCAGAACCGATCGATCATCGCCGAATTGTTCTCGACGGTCAGCCTGCCCGACACGCACGCATGATAGTCGTGATCCCGGCCGATGACACAGAAATGCCCGTGCCCACCGGAGCCTATCGCCTGGACAAGATCTGCATCCTTCTTCACGAAAAACCAGATGTTGCGGCCTTCCCGCTCACAGTTGGGATGCATCGGTTGCATGTGCTGGCCGCTTCCCTCCACACCCAGCATGCCGGCGCGGATGTCCTCGGTCATCTCCCAGAACTGCTCGATCGGCTGTTGTCGCGTCTTGGTAATGTCAACCATGCCACTCTCCTGAAATCGCGAGACTTCCCGACCCCTTGGCCTCTTTGGTGATGAGTTGCATTCACTTTCAAAGACAACGCGACCCGGCACAGGCAGTTCCTCGTGTCGCTCCTGAGAAAGATCGGTCCACCTGCCCCATTGACGGCAAGCCCGCGCGACCCCAGGCTTCAGTTGACGCACGATCTGAGGAGATACCCATGTCCGGGCTCGACCTGCCGCACCTCTCTGCCGAGCTTGAGCGCCTGCTCAAACTGAAGACGGCACCATTCGGTATGAAACTCTACGAGAACGCTGCCGAGATGGAGGAAATTCCGCGGCTGCGCCGGCCAAAGCATATCCATACGCTGGATCAGGTCGTTGCCCAGGCGGCACGGCTCGGTTGGACGGTCGGTGTGACCGCCGACGACCTCGTCGGTGCTCAGTGCCGTGCCGTGGTTGGCCTGGGGAACCAGAAAAGCAAGGAATGGGCATCCGGCAAATCAACGGCCGGCGTCTGGCACGGAACCATCGAGGACGCCGCCGGCCGTCAGGCCGCGCTGACTTGCGTTCCGGACGGCAAATACGAGGCGTTGGTCGTCTCACCTCTCGCGGCGGGCCGTCTTAATCCACCTGATATTGCGCTGTTCTACGCGACCCCGGGCGCGATGATCTACTTCATCAACGGC
>JBFWOB010000040.1:0-49789 GCA_050250755.1 Hyphomicrobiaceae bacterium | reverse complement strand
GCCAAAATGGATCGGTGCGGCCCGTCGCCTCCAGGCGACTCTGCGCGCGCGTCTGGCATCCCGTTCGGGCGCGGCCCTGCTGGTCGTTGGGGGCGCATTCCTGGTCATCGCGATCGTGCTCATGGAAGTGCCTTTGGCACCAACCCACATGGCGCTGATCGCAAGCGTCGGGCTGACCGGCGCCGCTCTTGTTACCGCCTTGATCAGCCGGCCTCCCCCCCCGTTCGGCGCCTCGCGTGAGATCGATCGCTTCCAGGCCCTCAGCGACCGGCTCGAAAAGGGTATCGAGAAGCTTAAGGATTTGCAGTGGGAGCTATCGGACAACGAGACCCGATACCGCGATCTCCTGGATAACCAGAACGACATCATCACACGCACCGACACGCGAGGCCGTCTCACATTCGTCAACCGCGCCTTCTGCCGGACGTTCGGTGTGGAGGCGGGCGCGGTGCTGGGAACGCCGTTTCAGCCCGAGGTCGTGCAGCATGACGGCGAGCCAAGGTCGATTCCCGAGCCGGGCCGCCGCCAGCGCTTCGAAGAGCTCGTGCTGACCGCCGACGGTGCACGATGGTTCTCGTTCGAGCAGCATGCCATCACGTGCGATGACGGTACCGTCCGCGAAATCCAGCTCCTCGGCCGCGACGTAACCGAGCAGCGCCGGGTTCAGTCCTCCCTTGCGGAGGCGCGCGATCAGGCCGAAGCCGCAAATCGCGCGAAGTCCCGTTTCCTGGCCGCCATGAGCCACGAGATCAGAACGCCGATGAATGGCATTCTTGGCATGGTGGGGCTTCTGACCGAGACAGCGTTGTCGCCGGAACAGCGGTCATATGTCGATGCCGTTGACCATTCGGCGCGGAATCTTCTGACGATCATCGACGAGATTCTCGATCTGTCGAAGATCGAGGCCGGCAAGCTGGAGATCCATCCGGCACCTTTCTTCCTCGACCAGTGCCTGCAGGGTGTCATCGAGCTGATGAGCCCCCGGGCGCGCGAGCGCGGCATCGATCTCGCGTGGTGGGTGGAGCCCCATATGCCGCGGACGGTGATCGGCGATGAGACGCGGGTGCGCCAGATCCTGCTCAACCTGGTCGGCAACGCCATCAAATTCACGGACACGGGTGGCGTCGCCGTGCGTGTGCGCCGCGGTGCGCTATCTGTCGCGTTGCCGACGCAGCCGTCGGAAGGGCCGGACGCGGCGGAGCCGGTTTGCGTCGAGGTCGAGGTTACCGATACCGGTGACGGTATCGCCGCGGATCAGATCCACAACCTGTTTGCCGAGTTCGAACAGGCCGATGATGCAATTCGGCGCAAGCAGAGCGGTACGGGCCTGGGTCTTGCGATTTCACGCCGGTTGGCGCGTGCCATGGACGGCGATATCGAAGTCGAAAGTGCTCTCGGTCGTGGCTCCGTTTTCGTTGCCCGCATGGTGGTTCTGGCCCATCCCGCCGCGCGCAGTGTGCTGCTGCCGCTGCCCAATCGCCGAGAGTGCCGGGTCCTGCTGGTGTCGAGCCGGGTTCAGCAGCGCGCTCTGATGCAGGAAACGCTTTCGTCGCTCGGTATTCCAAGCGAGATCGCAACACTGGAAACGGCGTCTGCCACGATGCTTCGAGCGCGCGAAGCCGGTATGTCGTTCAACACGCTGGTCACCGATGTCGAAGATGGTGCGATCGCCGTTGGGCGCCTGATTGCCGCCGCCCGCCTAGCTGAGGGACGTGCGCCCCGTAGCATCCTCGTCGTCGATCATTCAGGTCGTAGCCGTCTCGAAAGCTTCAAGTCGGTCGGATGCGATGCTTATCTGGTCCGTCCCGTACGCCCGATCTCATTGCTCACCCAGCTCGATCTTGGATGCCAGTTGTCGGTCACAGCATCCTCCGAACCGGGCGAGCCCTTGGCATTGCCGCTTGCAGGGCCACGCCTGCCGGTCTCGCGCGGACGGCGCGTTCTCCTGGTGGAAGACAATGAGATCAATGCTTTGCTCGCGCGGCGGATGAGCGAGAAGGCCGGATGTCTTGTCCACCACGCGCCGAGCGGTTCCGCCGCACTTTCCTGGTGTGAAGATCTGCTCTCGTCGGGCGAAAGCGTCGATCTCGTGCTGATGGACATCCATATGCCCGAGATGGATGGGTTCGAGACGACACGGCGCACGCGGCGCATTTTCGCATCGAGTGGGCGTCTCGCGCCGCCCATTGTCGCGCTCACGGCAAATGCCTTCGCGGAGGACAGGAAGCGCTGCCTGGAAGCGGGCCTGGACGACTACCTGGCAAAACCGTTCGACCGGTCGGAGCTCGAGGCTTTGCTCGAGAAATGGTGTGCCGCCGAGCGCGCGCCTCGAGACGGCTCGCTCGGCGGCTTCGCGGCCTGACAGCGGCAAGGCCCGGGGAGGATGTTGCCGGTTGTGCAGGCGCTACCTGGTGTGCAATTGCACACGCGCCGACAGAGATCGTCGGTCGGCGCGCCGTTGTATTCATTCTATCGGAAGGTTAAGTGACAGGAGTTCCCATCAAGGGGCCGCGCCGGGCAAGAGATCACCGATCGCTGCCATTCTTGCCGGAGCCCCCGTTGGACATCTCGTTCAAGGCAAGTACAGCCCCGTCGGGGTCTGCCAATATCGTCGCGGCCAATCCCACGAAGACCAGTCCCGCGGCATACTCCCTCAACCGCATGGCAGCTTGCCGTCCCCGGCTTATGAGGCGCGCGCCTTCAAGAACAAGGCCTGTCCCGATCGCAACGACGGCGACGGCCGGAAGGATGAGGTCCGGCGGGAGGACGAGTGCGAATCCAATCACCGCCAGCGGCAGCGCAACCAAGAGAACCAACCAGAGAAGATCTTCTGGCTCCTGCCCCGCAATACGCTGGCCGAGTGATTTGTGTCCGCGATGGACCGACGTTGGCATCTGGCTCGTTCCACAGTGTTCGCAACACGGGGTGCGGGCCGCATTGCGACAGCATTTCGTACCCTCCCATCCTGCGCCACATGGCGCGATTGGAGAATTCGCAAGCATCGCGGGGTAGTTACACGGGGAAACGGTGGCGTCGCTCTACGGAGAGAGACGCCCTAGCCTGATCGCCTGGCGCACCAGTATGGCCACGCTCTCCGCTTGCATCTTGTCCATGATCTGGACGCGATAGCTTTCAACCGTGCGCGGGCTGATGCCGAGCCGTGCGGCGATCGCGTGGCTCGTGAAGCCTTGAACCACAAGGTCGAGCACCTCGGATTCGCGCCTGGTCAGCGATTGCGCGCGTCGCTCCAGCTCTTGCAGCGACTGGCGGCCGGCAAGCTGCTCGAAGGCTTGAGCAAGACAGCGGTTGATGGCGGCGACGAGCTGTGAGTCGTCCACCGGCTTCTCGATGAAGTCCTCTGCTCCGGCCTTGATCGCCGCGACGGCCATTGGCACGTCTGCATGGCCTGAGATGAGGATGACCGGGAGATGCAGGCCGCGTGTGCCAAGCTCGTGCATCAACTGAATGCCGTCCATGCCCGGCATCCGCACATCGGCGATCAGACAGCCGGCCTGCGGCGTCTCGACGGAATTCAGGAAATTATCAGCCGAGCTGAAGGTTTCGACCTGATAGCCCAGAACGCTCAGCATCTCGCTCAGGGCATGACAGACTGCCGGCTGGTCGTCGACAATGTAGACGGTCGGTCGCGCATTCGTGGTCATGCCGTGTCAGGTCGCCTCCTTTGCGATCGGCAGAGAAAAGCGGATCTCCGTCCCCTCTGGCGATGTGCTGCTGGCCCATATACGCCCGCCATGTGCTTGGACGATAGTCTCGCAAATCGACAGCCCAAGTCCGAGCCCATGTTCTTTGGTCGTGCTCAGCGGGACGAAGATACTGTCCAGGCGGTCCGGCGCGATACCGGCGCCATTGTCGCTGACACTGATCTCCAGCTCGCGTCGTGACTGCGCAGGGGCGATGTCGATGGCAATGCGGCCATCGTCACGGCCCGTCTCTGCGATCGCGTCCATGGCATTCAGTACGAGATTGAGGACAACTTGCTGAATTTGTATCCGATCGGCAAGCACCAGCGGCAGGTTGCGGCCGGTCGTCACGTGGAGCGCGATCTTCTCGGCCCTCGCGTGGGTTTCGATCAGCGCCAGCGCATCCTCGACGGGCCGCCTCGGGTCGACCGGAACCACATCCGATTCCCCCCGCTGCAGGAATTGCCGCATTCGGCGCACCACCGCTGCCGCGTGATCGATCTGCTCGACCATCGCGCCAACATTGCGCATCGCGCGCTGTCGATCCCCGTGTTCGTCATTGACCAATTCTCCGACCGACCGGGCGAGGGCGCGTGCGGCCGTCAACGGCTGATTGATCTCGTGTGCGAGCGCTGCGGCCATGCCGCTGACGAGGCTCAGTCGCGCCGTTCGGGCTGCTTCGTTCTGCAGCTCCTGCAAGCGTCTGGCGGCGTCACGAGCTGCGATATCCGCGGCGTCGCGCTCCGTGACCACCGCCCCGACCAGCAGCACGGTCACGGTCATCACCAGCATGAGCAGTTGGTACTCCGTGAAACGCTGGAGGTCGAAGCCATAGAGATGGAGAAATCCGACGAGGCCGAGTTGAGCGACGATCAGGGCCGCGCAGGCGCCATCGATGCCGTGGCGTACCGCAGCCACCACCACAGGGAGAAACAACAGGTAAAGCAGACTCTGCCGCAGAGGTTGCTCCGGCTGCATAATGATCGCGAGTGCCAGAACGATGACAGCGACATAAGCTGCGAACTCGACCAACAGCCTCGTGGGGAGGCTGCGTTTCCACCCTTGCCGGCCACCCACGCGCAGCACGAGGGGTGTAACCACGGCGATTCCGATCGAATCTCCGAGGGCGAGCAGGCCGGCGGTCCGTAGCATCTCGCCGCTATCGAGCTTGCGGATCGAGAGCATCAGCATCGCCAGCAGCACGGACGAGAGAACGGCGCCTGCGAGCCCGCTCGAGATAACGATGGCAATATCCCGGGTGTGGAATCCGGGTGTACCTGACCGCAGCAGCTTGCGCGCGAACGACGCCACGCCCGTATAGGAGCCGGCGACGATCCCCGCGACGGCGAACAGTACCGGCCATCCAATCCAACTGTGCAGCACCAGCAACTCGGCCAGCGCGACGCTTGCAAACAACACCAGGCCGTACGAAGCGCCCCTCAGGATGAGCATCGCGAACATCATCCCGAGCGCCGGGTTCCACGGCGTCACCGGAAGGCCTGCATGCTCGTGGAGGAAGCTCAGCCATTCGAGGCCGAGGTAGAGGACGATCAACGCCAGAGGCAGGAATGCGCCTGAGAGCTGGGGCCAACGCGACTGGCCGCACGGGCCGGAATGGCGTGCAATGGTCGGCGGCGGCATTGGGCGCACATCGTGGTACAAGCGCTTTGCTCTCGGCTCGACGACAACGGATTGAGTGATCGGGCTCCGCTAAGAAGCGGTCGCCGTCCTCTCAGCACTGTCTATCAGAGTTCTGGCTATCAGAGTTCTGGGCGCACGTTGCCACAGCCTCCTGTCCGGGCATAGCCGTGCTTCGGTCGCCAGATCGTCCGGCCGGTCGGACCTTCGCTTACGCTTCCTCTTGCCGAGAGGCCGGCCCGCGTCAACAATGTATCGACCGTCCCGGCCACACCTCCAGATAGAGAGCCCACCCATGACTGCGCCCGAGCGCCTGCGCGCCCTTCTCGCCAAGCCCGATTTCGTCGTGATGCCCGCCGTATGGGACGGCATTTCCGCAAAGCTCGCTGCGGCTGCTGGTTTCGAGACGGCATTCCTCTCCGGCTCCTGTGTCGCCGCCAGCCGCCTGGGTGGCCCCGATCTCGACCTCATCTCGTTTGCCGAGATGTTCGACAGCTTCCACATGGTTCGCCAAGCGGCGCCGGGTACGCTGGTCCTGGCCGATGGCGACCATGGCTACGGCAACCCGATGAACGTCCAGCGCACGGTGCGTGCCTATGGACGCGCCGGCGCGGCAGCCGTGCTGATTGAGGACAAGATCACGCCGCGTGCCCTGACGGCCGGCGGAAAGCCGTGCATTCCCCGTGAGGAAGCACGCATGAAAGTGCGCGCCGCCGTCGAAGCCGCCAAGGAGACAGGCATTCTCGTGCTCGCCCGCACCGATTGCCGTCCCACCGCTGGCATGGATGAGGCGGTTGCACGCATTGAAATGTATGTGGAGGAAGGCGCCGACATCCTGTTTCTCGACAGCCCGGCCGATGATGACGAGATCCGCCGCGCAGTTGCTGCGGCCAAAGGCAAGCCGTCGTTCGTGGTGCTGTCGCCGGGTGCACCTCGGGCAACACCCAATCAGAAGCGTGCGGCGGAACTCGGCTTCAAGATTGGAACGTATCCGACCGCCATGCTCTCTCCGTCGATCGCCGGAATGAAGGCAGGTCTTGCCGCGCTGGCTGCCGGCGAGGCGGAAGCAACGAGCGCCCTGCCACCCGCCGAGCTGCGCGATACGCTTGGTTACGGTGCTTACGACGCGAAGGCGAAGGGCTTCCTCGCCAAAGGCTGAGTTGCAGCCTCGAGCGGCCGCCGCGTCTGGGAAGGGTGCGCCAGCACCCTTCCATTGCACCAGCGCGTCGAGTGCGCGCCTCGTTGGCAGCGGATCGCAACTCTGCTTAGCTCGTAGCGATGGAGCGCTGAAACGGTCGCCCCACGCCTATTACCCACGAGGGAACCCCCATGCGGAAGAACAAGTTACGCCAGATCGTCAAGGAGGGCGGCAAGATCATCAATGGATGGTGCGCGATCCCCAATTCCTATTCCGCCGAGGTTTATAGCCATTGTGGCTGGGACAGCGTCACCATCGATCTTCAGCACGGCCCCGTCGATTTCCAGGCGGCTCTCGGCATGCTGCAGGCCATCTCCACCACCGACGCCGTCCCCATGTGCCGGGTGCCCTGGAACGATGCCGCAATCATCATGAAGCTGCTCGACGCAGGCAGCTATGGCCTCATTTGCCCAATGATCAATACTAAGGAAGAGGCCGAGCAGTTCGTTTCCTTCGGCCGTTACCCGCCGATCGGTACGCGCTCTATGGGACCGAACCGTGCAGTGCAGTACGGCGGTGCCGATTACTGGCAGGGCGCCAACGACGAGGTGCTGCTGTTCGCCATGATCGAGACCCGTGCAGGGCTCGCCAATCTCGAGGACATTCTCTCCGTGAAGGGCCTCGACGGCGTCTATGTCGGACCTTCCGATCTGTCGATGGCCATGGGCAAGCCGCCCACGCTTGATCCGTCCGACAAGGAGGTGATCGCGGGGATCGAGCAGATCGCGCGCGTGACCCGTTCCAAAGGCATGATCGCCGGGGTGCATACGGACGGCCCGGCCACCGCGAAAAAGCGCTTCGAGCAGGGCTACCAGCTTACCACGCTGATGAACGACGCGCGTGTCCTGGCGGTCGCCGCATCGAACATCATCAAGGAGACGCGCGGCGAGGCTGAGCGGGTCTCCGCCAAGACCTATTGAGCGAAAATAGCGAGTTAGGACGCGGCTGGACCTCGATCAGGAGGCCTTGGCCGCATCCTGCGCTTCAGGAGCCTCGTCGGCGACCGTCTCGGTGTCCGCCACCTTATCCTTGCCCATTGGCGTGTCCTTGCCATCGGGCTTTTGACTGGCGGTCGCGTCGATACGCTTGGCAAGCGTGTGCACTTCTGCCAAGTCCTCGTGGAAGATCTGCTCCAGTTCCTCCGCGAACCGTTTCGCATTGAGCTCGAGTTTCTCGCGGTCGCTGGCGTGCTGGTAGTCGTCGTAAAGGCGCCGACGATCGAGTTCCGCGAACGTATCCGTCATCCGACGCGCGTCGCTCGGCTGCACTCCAAGGCCCTCAAGCAGATCGCACGATAGCTGGATGGCGGCGAGGAACGTCTCGCGGCGCATTTCCTCGACGCCAAGATCCATGAGCTTGTGCACGTGCTGCCGGTTACGGGCGCGCGCATAGATCGGTACGTGCGGAAAGTATCGCCGGACGATCTCCGCCGTTTTCAAAGACGCTTCGACGTCATCGATCGCCAGCACGAACGCGCGGGCGTTCCGCGTTTGTGCGGCTTCGAGAATATCGAGGCGGCTCGCATCGCCATAGTAACCCTCGGCGCCGAACCGCCGGACCAGCTCGATCTGTTCCGGGCTGATGTCGAGCGCCGTGAACGGTATGCCGCGCGCCCTGAGAATGCGGGCAACGATCTGCCCGAACCGTCCCAGGCCAGCAATCACCACGCCGCCTTCCCGAGAGGAGGTCGGCTTCTCGTATTCGGGCGCCGGCGGCGGCCCTCTCCATCGCTCGAACCAGTCGTTCGCCGTGAGCAGTAATGGTGTCACGGCCATCGACAGGGTGACGACGACGGCGACGAGGGCCACCGTGTCCTCGGGGAGCAGGCGGGCACCCGTGACGAGACCGAGAATGACGAAAGCGAACTCGCCGCCCTGCGCAAGTGCGATAGCAAGGAGCCACGACTGTCGCGCGCCCAGTCCATTCCAACGGCCCACGATGAAAAGAACGAGCGCCTTGATCGCGAACAGGCCGGCCACGAGCGCCAGCACCAATGGCCACTCCCGGAAGAGCAGCGCCAAATCAAGCGACATGCCGATGGCCGTGAAGAACATGCCAAGCAGGAGGCCTTCGAACGGCTGGATGTCGGCCTCGATCTGATGCCGGTATTGGCTGTCGGCAAGCATGACGCCCGCAATGAAGGCGCCGAGCGCCGCGGAGAGCCCGGCAGCCTGCATCACTCCCGCGACGCCGAGTACCGTCAGGAGCGCCGTTGCCGTCATGGCTTCGCGAACGCCGGAGTCCGCGACCATGCGGTAGATCGGACTGAGCAGGAAATGCCCCACGATGATGACGATGCCGATCGTCCCGAGAGCGAGACCAATCGCAAGTGCCGACTGTGCAAGGTCGGCTGATCCCGATCGCGCGGCCATCAGGGGGACTACCGCGATGAGCGGAATGGCCGCGAGATCCTGGAAAAGCAGAATGGAGAAGGCAAGCCGGCCGTGTCGCTGGGTCAGCTCCCTGCGTTCTTCGAGAACCTGCAGGACGAAGGCCGTCGACGACATGGCAAGTGCCAAGCCGACCACGACTGCGACCGGGATAGTCGCAAAGAAAGCCGCTGCGGCTGCACTGAGGAGAAGGCCGGTTCCCAGTACCTGGCCGCCACCCGCGCCGAAGATGACGCGCCGCATTGTCCAGATGCGCCTCGGCCTGAGTTCCAGTCCGATCAGAAAGAGCAAAAGAACGATGCCGAGCTCAGCGACGTGCAGGATGGCCTCGACATTGGTGAAGAGCCCCAGCACGTGCGGACCGATCAGAATGCCGGCAGCCAGGTATCCAAGCACCGATCCGACGTTCAGCAGCCGGGCAAGCGGGGCCGCAAGTGCCGCGGCTGCTAAGAGGACGGCGGCCTGCAACAGGTAGCTTTTGTCCATGCAACCTCAAAAACGATGCCGCATGCGCGACAGCAGGATTGTTCTAACCGCGCACAGCAGAACATTCGAATTGCGCTCTGCGCATGACGAGGCGCGCCACGACCAAGCGAGGCACATCGTCATTGGTACCCGGGTGCATTCCTTGTGTAATATGTCGGCCATGCCCAACGAAAGTGAATTTGACGAGAGCACCGAGTTATCGGCGAGCTTCGGTTTCCGGCCCATCGACCCGCGCCAGCGGCAGGGCCTCGTCAACGAGGTCTTCGCCACGGTGGCGGAGCGCTATGATCTGATGAACGACCTGATGTCCGGTGGTCTCCATCGGCTATGGAAGGACGATCTGGTCACGACGCTGAACCTGCCGAAGCGTGCCGAGACATTCCGCGTGCTCGACCTCGCCGGAGGCACGGGCGACGTCGCCATGCGCATCGTCCGTGCGGGAGGCGACGGCACGTCGACCGTCATCTGCGACATCAGCCCGGAAATGCTCGAAGTTGGCCGTCGCAAGGTAGAGGCTGCAGGCCTTACCGACCGCATCTCGCTGGTTGAGGGCAACGCCGAGGCGCTGCCGTTTGCAGACCGGTCATTCGACGCCGTAACGATTGCATTCGGTATCCGCAACGTCACGCATATCGACAAGGCGCTGGCTGAGATGTACCGCGTGCTGAGGCCAGGGGGCCGTCTTCTGGTTCTTGAATTCAGCCATGTCGACGTCCCGATGCTCGACCGCCTTTACGATCTGTTCTCATTCGAGGCGATCCCGCGATTGGGGCAGCTTGCCGCTGGTTCGAGCGAGCCCTATCGCTATCTGGTGGAGAGCATCCGTCGATTCCCGAAGCAGGAGGCGTTTGCGGACATGATCCGCGGCGCGGGCTTCGAGCGCGCGCACTATCGCAACCTCACGGGAGGTATTGCCGCAATCCATTCGGGCTGGCGCATTTAATCCAGTTCCGGCTCACTGGTCGTTTTCCGGAGCCCTGCGCTCCGACCGCTGCCGCGCCGGACCGACGTTCGGCTTGGTCAGGTTGAAGGCTGTATTGACCAGTCCGATATGGGAGAACGCTTGCGGGAAGTTGCCGACGAGCCGTTTGTGGATGGCGTCGTATTCCTCGGCGAGGAGTCCGACGTCGTTGCGGTAGGACAGAAGTCGCTCGAACAACTTCGTTGCCTCGGCCTGTCGGCCGGCCATGACATAGGCATCCGCGAGCCAGAATGAGCACGCCAGGAAGGCACCTTCGTCGCCGCCCACTCCGTCATCGACAAGTTCCGTGGCGTAGCGCTGCACCAGCCCGTTTTGCATCAGCTCCTGTTCTATCTGGGTGAGGGTGCCGACGAACCGCGGGTCATCCGCCGGCAGGAAGCCGACCTGCGGGATCAGCAGCAACGAGGCATCGACCGCTTCGCCACCGTAATGCTGGACGAAGGTGTTGCGGCGGGCATCGTAGCCGTGCGTGAGGATGTCCTCACGAATGGCGTCGCGTGTCGCGCACCATGTGTCGACGTCGCCGGAGAGGCCGAAATGCTCGACGCTTTTGATGGCGCGATCGAAGGCCACCCATGTCATGACGCGGGAGTGCGTGAAATGCCTCGGGGGACCACGCATCTCCCAAATGCCCTGATCCGGCTCGCGCCACGTCTCGCGCAGATGATCCAGCATCACGCGCTGCACTCTCCACGCATCCTCGCTGCGGGTCAGGCCGGCTTCGCGCGCGGCGTGGAGCGTTTCCATCAACTCGCCGTAGACGTCGTGCTGCACCTGATCCATTGCCGCATTGCCTACGCGAACGGGGAGGCTGTTCGCGTACCCGGCGAGCCATGGCACATGGACTTCAGGCAGCCAGCGTTCTCCGGCCATGCCGTACATGATCTGCAGTTGCTTCGGATGACCTGCGACCGTGCGGAGCAGCCAGGACCGCCACGCGACTGCTTCTTCGCGATATCCGGCATTGAGCAAGGCGTAGAATGTCAGCGCAGAATCCCGGATCCAGCAGTAGCGGTAGTCCCAATTTCGCGGACCGCCGATGGCCTCGGGAAGGGATGTTGTCGGCGCCGCGATGATGCCGCCGGTCGGCTTGTAGATCAGAAGCTTCAACGTGATGAGCGAGCGCTTCACCGCCTCGCTCCAGGCTTCGTTGTCGGATTTGAAGCGGCAGTGCTTCATCCAGTCCCGCCACCACGACACCGTCTGGTCAAGGATCTCCGAACTGTCGCGGATGAAGTGAGGCACCTTGTGCGATGGGTGATACGAGAGCGTAAACGGCACCGCTTGGCCCTCGCGCACCACGAACTTCCCGACCGATGTCATGCTTTGGCCGTGGAAGGGGACCGTCGTGTGTAACTCGACCGCATCCGGACCTGCGACCGCGCTCAGACCATAGTCGCGCCGCCTCACCCACGGCACCGCTTGCCCGTAGTTGAAGCGGAGTATGAGTTCCGTGGTCATGCGTACCGAACCGGAAACGCCTCGCACGACGCGCACCAGATCGACCTTCTCTTCGTCGTCCGTAAACGGCATGAAATCGGTGACCGTCGCCACGCCGTCTTCCGTCTCGAAACGTGTCTCGAGCACTGCGGTATCTCGGACATAGGCGCGACTCGAGCGGAAAGGCCCGTCAGGTGCCATGGTCCACTGGCCGTTCTCCCGCGTGCCGAGCAGCGACGCGAATGCTGCGGGGGAATCGAAACGCGGAAGACAAAGCCAGTCGATAGAGCCCGTCCGGCTGACGAGTGCGGCCGAGATCATGTTGCCGATCAAGGCATAGTCTTCGAGAGGATTTGACATCTAGGAGAACTGCCTTCAGGGAGCACAAAGGGCGAAAAGATAACGAATACGTCAACCGTTATCACGGAATGACGGATAGAGCGTCATGCCGCCATCCACCACGAGCGTCGTGCCGTTGACGTAATCCGAAGCGTCGGAAAGCAACCAGAGTATGGCGGCGCCGATATCCTCCGGGTTGCCGATGCGGCCATAGGGAATGAGTTTCAACAGTTCGGCGCGTGCTGCGTCGGTCTCCCAGGCGTCTCTGTTTATCGGAGTCTTGATCGCACCCGGGGCCACCGAGTTGATGCGGATGCGCTTCGAGGCGAGCTCCTGCGCGATGGATCGCATCAACATCGCAATCCCACCCTTGGACGCGGCATAGTTGGCCTGAAACGACCAGGGGATGATCTCGTGTACGGAGCTGGTGAACACGATCTTGCCTAACGCCGGCGACCTCGGTGCGGGCTCGCCCCGGCGGAGGAACTCGCGCACGGCAGCGCGTGCCGTGAGAAACGCGCCTGTCAGATTGACGTCGATCACGGCTTTCCAGTCAGCGAGTGACATTTCCTCGAATGGCGAGGCTCGCTCGATACCGGCGTTTGCGACGACGAGATGCAGTGTGCCAAAACGCTTAACCGCTTCGGAAAACATGGTTTGGACTTGCTTTTCGTCGGAAACGTCGGCTGGAAAAGCGAGTCCGACGCCACCTTGTGCCTCGATCTCGGCTACGACGGCGAGTGCTCGCTTTCGGGAGCTCTCGGTGGGCGTGTGATTGACCACGACGTGTGCCCCAGCCTTGCCGAGCGCGAGCGCAGTGGCCTTACCGAGCCCGGACGATGCCCCGGTGACGAGCGCATTCTGACCGCTGAAATCAAATCGCACATCATCGGCCGATGGCAGATCGCTCATGTCTGGTCTCCAGGGTTGGCACGGGTTGCGAGCGCTGGCTCGCAGGTGAGAACATCGTCCGCACGCAGGATCGCCGATCGACGGCGCCGAAATGCAGCGGAGCACGTGAGCACCGCTCGGGCGAGTGAGGGTTCATTGGCGGACTCTCGCGGCAGATATGCACACCTCTGCCGAACGCCGTCGCACGCGCCAAGTTTCCCGCAGCATACTGACGCATGAGAGGCTGTTCACATTCCGCCGGATCGTTCGCGCCCTGCTCACCCCTTGCTCTATACGGTCAAAGGCTCGATATGATGGAGATCGGCCGTCACCCATTGCAACCGGACGTGACTCATGGCGCTTGAGCTGCCACACAATCAGGCCTTCCCCTTCGACAACTCCTATGCGCGTTTGCCGGAGCGCTTTTTCGCGCGGCTGCCTCCGACGCCGGTCTCCGCGCCGCGCCTCGTCAAGCTGAACGTAGCACTCGCACGCGAGCTCGGCCTCGATCCGGATTGGCTGGCGAGCGCCGAAGGCGTGGAAGTCCTGGCGGGAAATCGTATTGCCGAAGGCAGTGAGCCGATTGCTCAAGCTTATGCCGGGCACCAGTTCGGTGGCTTCACGCCCCAGCTCGGAGACGGACGCGCCATTCTGCTGGGCGAGGTCGTTGATGCGAACGGGACGCGCCGCGACATCCAGCTCAAGGGTTCGGGACCGACTCCATTCTCCCGCCGCGGCGACGGTCGTGCGGCACTCGGGCCGGTGCTGCGTGAGTATATCGTGGCCGAGGCTATGCACGCGCTCGGGATCAGCACGACACGTGCTCTCGCAGCCGTGCTGACAGGCGACTACGTGCTGCGCGAGGAAGCGCTTCCGGGGGCGGTTCTCACGCGCGTCGCGTCAAGCCACATCCGTGTCGGCACGTTCCAGTACTTTGCTGTTCGCGACGATATAGATGGTATCCGTGCGTTGGCGGATCACGTCATCGCTCGCCACTATCCCGACGCGGCGGA
Organism: Hyphomicrobiaceae bacterium; assembly: GCA_050250755.1. GTDB lineage: Bacteria > Pseudomonadota > Alphaproteobacteria > Rhizobiales > Hyphomicrobiaceae. The sequence goes on along the minus strand of JBFWOB010000040.1, from coordinate 35,711 downwards.
GGCCGCCAATCCCTATCTGGCGCTGCTCGAAGCCGTGATCGCCCGGCAGGCCGCTCTTGTCGCGCGCTGGCTCGGCGTCGGTTTTATTCATGGCGTCATGAACACCGACAATATGTCGGTCGCTGGCGAGACGATCGACTATGGGCCATGCGCTTTCATGGATACGTATCATCCCGCGACCGTCTATAGCTCGATCGATAGTCAGGGCCGCTACGCCTACGCCAATCAACCCCAGATCGCGCAGTGGAACCTGGCGCGTCTCACAGAGACATTGCTGCCGCTGCTTGCCGGCACCGAAGCCGAGCAACTTTCGCAAGGCAAGGCTGCACTCATGGCTTTTGCGGGCCTTTTCCAAGATGCCTACGTCAACGAGCTTCGCGCCAAGCTCGGCTTGAGGGAGGCTCGCGACGGCGACCTTGAGCTTGCCCACGATTTGCTCGATCGCATGACGCGAAACAACGCCGATATGACGTTGACATTCCGCCACTTGAGCGACGCTGCGGCTGATTCCGCCGCGGATGCCGACATCGCCGCGCTGTTCGACGAGCCCGCCGCATTCTCGGAATGGGCGACCCACTGGCGTGCGCGTCTCGATGACGAGGGCGGCGACCCACAGGCTCGTCGCGACGCCATGCGCCGGACGAACCCCGCATACATTCCGCGCAATCACCTCGTCGAGGAGGCCATTGCGGCTGCGGTGGGACGCAAGGATTTCGCGCCTTTCGAGGCGTTGGTCGCTGTTCTCGCCCACCCCTTCGACGACCAGCTGGGCCGCGAGCGCTACACGCTGCCACCAAAGCCCGAAGAAGTGGTGCGCCAGACGTTTTGTGGGACGTAAGTAATCCTGTCCCTCCGCTCCGGAGCGGTGCGGTGCGGAGAACCGCTTTCAGCGGCTTCAGCGCCCTAGACGTTTCGCCACTTCCTCCAGCATCACGTCCGTAGCGCCCCCGCCGATGGCGTGTGCGCGGGCGTCTCGGGCCATGCGCTCGATCGGGCTCCCCATCATGTAGCCGGAGCCACCGAAGAATTGCAGGCACCCGTGCGTCACCTCGAGCACGAGATCGCCCATCAGCGCCTTGATCATGGACACTTCACGTACGCAGTCCTGGCCGGCTGCCACGCGCCACGCCGTTTCATAGATGAAGGCCCGCGCGGAGGCGACTTTCGACGCGTAGATCGAAAGCTTGTGCCGGACGACCTGTTTGTCCCAGAGCGGAGCGCCGAAGGCTTGGCGCTCCTGCACATAGGCCAGCGCCATCTCGATTGCCGCCTGGCATTCGCCGATGGCTTGCGCGCCAAGCACCAGCCGCTCGTTCTGGAAATTGCGCATCAACGCATAGAAGCCGCGACCCTCGTCGCCGATGAGGTTCTCGACCGGGACACGGGCATCCTCGAACACCAGCTCCGCCATGTCGGATGAGCGCCAGCCGTGCTTCTCGAACTTGCGTGCCACGCGGAAACCGGGTGTCCCCTTTTCGACCAAGACCATCGAGACGCTGCGGCTGCCGCTCTCCGCTCCGGTTCTCACGGCAACGCAGTAGATGTCGGCGTAGATGCCGTTGGTGATGAAGTGTTTGGTGCCGTTGATGACGAGGTCGCCACCATCGTGACGGGCGTTCGTGCGGATGCGCTTGACGTCCGAGCCCGCGCCGGGCTCGGTAATGGCGACGGCGGTGATTGCCGATCCGTCGACAATCCCGGGCATCCAGCGCGCCTTCTGGGCTTCGCTACCGTTGTTGGCGATGTGCACCGAGGCCATGTCGGTGTGATCGAGTACCGTGATGGCGAAGCCGCCGAACGTGGATCGCCCCAGCTCCTCGCCCAAGACCACGCTCGCGCGCTCGTCCATCTCCGATCCGCCCCAGCGGCCCGGATAGCGAATGCCGAGGAAGCCGAGGGTCCCCATGCGGCGGAGGACGTCGCGCGGTACGAAGCCGGCTTCCTCCCAGGCCTCGCCATGAGGTTTGACCTCTTCCTCGACGAAGCGGCGCACTTGCGCCCGAAGCATCTCGTGCTCCTCGGCGAGGTAGGGCGACGCAGAGTTGCCAAGCTGGCTTGGAGTGGTCTCGCTCATCGATCTTGCCTCGTCTCGCGCGTGCATCTGTCGAAATGCTGAGCCGAGGCATGCCCGGCCCAGCCGTCGACGCGCTCAGCCGCCCAGGAAATCGCGGCTCCACGTGTCGTAATCGTCGCCGCGCGTGAGTTGCCGCATCAGGTCGTTGGAGGCGATGCCCTTGAGCTCCGCCGGTTTCACCCCGTCGCGCAATGCCTTTAGCGTCGAATAGATGCCCTGCACTGCCGCTGCGAACTGCTGATGGCCCTGCAATGCGATGCGTACGCCCTGCCCCGAAAGATAGGCCTTGTCCGCGATCTCCGGTGGCGTATGTCCAAGGATCAGTGGCTTTCCGACCTTTGCGGCGGCGACGGCGTCGAGTTCCGCCCGCGATTTGATGCCCACAAGGAAGATCGCATCGACACCGGCCTCGGCGTAGGCCTTGGCGCGCCGGATCGACTCCTCGATGCCCGCGATGGCCGGGGCGCTCGTCCGTCCTGCGATGACGAGATCCGGATCGCGCCGGCCGGCAAGCGCCGCCTTCATTTTGCCGATGCCTTCCTCGAGGGAGAGCATGCGCTGCTTGGCGAGGCCGTAGGGCTGCGGCAGATCCGTGTCCTCGATGGACAGCCCCGAAACCCCGGCCGCTTCCAATTCCTCGACGGTGCGCATCACCGAAAGAGCATTGCCGTAGCCGTGATCCGCATCGCACATCAGAGAAAGGTCCGCCGCGCGCATGATGCGATGCGCCTGATCCGCGAACTCGGTGAGTGTCAGCGTGATGAGGTCGGGCGCGCCGAGAACGGTTAGCGACGCTGTGGATCCCGCGAACATGCCTACCTCGAAGCCAAGATCGTGCGCGATCCGACCCGAGATCGGATCGTGAACGGAAGCGGGATGCACGCAGTCCGCCCCGGCCATGATGGCCCGGAATCGCTCGCGTCGGCTCGTCCAGCGTGAAGGCATCGGTGGTCTCTCCCTCGTGTCGGGTCTGATGTTGGGCGTATCGGACGCTGCCTGACGCCGGTTGGCAAGTCCGGCGCTGATATTCGCTCGCCTTCTCGGCGGAAAGCCTACGCTGCGGCGGGATGGCTAAGACCTGCAACGGTTTCGCGGCCGAGTGCCGAAGCGTGTCGTCTCCAGCTCTTGGCGGAACAGGGTTGCAGCGCTTAGCCTTGCACCGAAAGACCGCCGGCATGACCGGCCCCGCTTGAGGAGCTACACCATGGCCGATGCCAACCGCTTGAGCTACACGATCGAGGCCTTCAACATCTCGCATGCGTCCGAGAACAAGATCCACGATGATGCGGTGGCCCAAAAGCTAGGCTTCTCAGGCGGGCTGGTCCCGGGCGTCGAGGTGTTTGCCTACGCGTCGCACCTGCCGCTCGAACACTGGGGGCGTGTCTTCCTCGAACGGGGCGAGATCGCTGCGAAATTCGGCAAACCCGTCTACGATGGCCGGCTGGCGACAGCGAGCGCCGTCGCAGCGCCGGATGGCAGCCTCGAGTTGCGCGTCGAGAGCGAAGGCGTCGAGTGCGCGACGGGGACAGCCCGCCTTCCGGCATCTCCTGCCATGGCACCGAGCGTGTCCGACTATCCGTATCACGCGCCCCCTACTGCTCTGGACGCCCGTCCGCCGGCCGATGAAAGGAGCCTCGCCGTTGGCAATCTTCTCTCGACGGTTCCGGCCGTCCTCGATCGCGAGCGCCATGAGACCTACCTGAAAGATGTTCGCGAGACGAATGACATCTACGCCCGTGAGGGCATTGCGCATCCCGGTATCCTGCTACGGCTCTGTAACTTCGCACTGCGCGAGAACGTGGTGCTGCCGCCTTGGATCCACGTGGGCAGCACGATGCGCAATCTTTCGCTAGCGCGCGTCGGAGAGGCCCTTTCTGCGCGGACCCGGGTCACGGCGAACTACGATCGAAAGGGCCATCGGCTCGTCGATCTCGACTGCCTCCTGCTGGCGGGCGATCGCCCGGTTGCGCACGTCCTGCACACAGCCATCTACAAGCTGCGTCATCTCGCCGAGTAGTCGAGGAAGAGCGCTCATTTTTTCTGATATTGCAGTGCCTTCACGGATTTTTCCGCGATGGCAGGTGAGGATCTGTGATTAAGCGTAAAGAGTGATATGCCGCGCGCCAATGTTCAAAGTTTTGTAGCAAGATAGTATGCTGTGCTACGGTTTGTTAATAAGTCCGAGTTGGAGGTATCGCGTGGACATATCAAAATACGTGTTGGCAGCCACAGTTCTGCTCGCTACGGCGACCCCGTCTTTCGCCATCAAGTTCTGGTGCCAGGCGCCCGAGATCGACGCGGCGGTCGGTCCGTCGGCACTCGCTATCCTGGCGGCGGCAGGCTTCATTGCCTACAAGCGCTCCAGGGCCTGAACTCACGACGTCAGTATAGATGTTTTCACGGTCGCAGCCGGGGGTCGCGCCGATGGCAACCGACGTCACGCGTGCGACTGGTCGCGCAAACGCTTCGAGTGCGACCAGGGCGGGTGGCTGGCCAAGTCTCCTTAGCGCATATGGTACCGGGCGACTCACGAGCCGCTTCCAAGGCTTGCTATCGTGGCTGACGTTGCGCACGGCGCTTTGGCTGTGCCTGGGCATTGCCGAGTGCATCCTGGCAGCCGCGACCTTTGACCTGCAGGCTCTTGTTCCGCCAGCCGCGCGCACCGTCCTCTATCCGCTGGGACTGCTCCGGTGGATGCTCGTCTCGGCACCGATTCTCCTTCTTCTCGTATGGTCATCGCGCGGCGCCATTGGTGCGTTGTGGCGGGCTGAACAGGAGCGCCACCCGGCATTTGCCCCGTTTGCCGTCAATCTGGCGCTGTTGGCGTTGCTGTTGGCGTCGGGCCCTCTGCTGAGCCGCGCTGTGGCTGCCGGCCAACCTGCCTCAGGCGGGGCAATTCTTGCCTATCTCCTGCTCCTGGCCGCGGTTGCATGCTCGTGGGCCCGTATCGATATTCCGCTTTCGGCCATGAGCGACGTGGCGCGTCTGGCGGGTTGGCGAATTCCGGTCGCCGCCGCGCTCGGCCTTGCCAGCCTCTTGATGTCGGAGGTCATTCTTTCCTCGGGACCGGCGATCGCTGCGGACTACCTGGATCTCGCTTACGCGACTTGGCTCCTTTCGGGCGCCTTGCTGGCCATCTTCGAACCGACCTTGATCGTCGATGCGGCGGCCCGAACCCTCACGATCGGCAATTTCACAGTCGAAGTGGTCGAGAGTTGCGCCGGCTACGAGGGCATGGCGCTGATGACGGCGTTCGTGGGCCTGTACCTGATCCTCCTTCGTAAAAGCCTGCGGTTTCCTTTTGCATTGCTTCTCTTTCCGGTAGGTTGGGCGTCGATCTGGCTGCTTAATTCCGCCCGCATTGCCGCGCTAGCCGGGATCGGCGCGCACCTTTCGCCTGAGACCGCAATCCGCGGTTTTCACTCGCGCGCCGGCTGGCTCATCTTTCTAGCGGTTTGCGCTGCAACCCTATGGGCGGTGCCCCGCACGCTGCTCTGGAAGCGCACATTGCCGGCCGTTCCGGTCGGGGACCCGAACAAACCGAACGCAAAAACACGCTCCGATAGCCTTACCGAGGCTCATCTCGTGCCGTTCATCGTCATGATGGCGGGCATGATGCTGGTCTCGTCCGCAGTGCCCTATGACCGCCCGCTCTATCCACTCGCGATCGGTGCAAGTCTGATCGCATTGTTATGGTCGGCCGGCCGGCTTAGCCTCCGGCGTCTCGATGTCTCCGCGCCGGCAGCCATCGTCGGTGCCCTTGTCGGCGTGGCCTGGATCGCGACCGAACCGGCTACCGTGCCTGATCCCGCAGGTCTTGGCGCCTGGCTGGCTGCTTTGTCTCCGGCTGTGGCCGCCCTTTGGCTCACCGTGCGGGCGCTGGGAGCCGTTGTGATCGTGCCGATCGTCGAGGAATTGGCTTTCCGCAGCTTCCTCTATCGCCGGCTGATCTCGTCCGATTTCGAGCACGTCGCCATGACGCGTCTTTCGCTGGTCGCGCTGGTGGTGAGTTCGCTGCTATTTGGTTGCCTTCACGACCGCTGGCTTGCGGCAGCGCTCGCCGGCGCGGCGTATGCGCTCGTGATGCTGCACCGCGGCCGTCTCGGTGACGCGATCCTTGCTCACGGCATCAGCAACGCGATGATTTTCGCGTGGGCTTTGGCCTTCCGCCAGTGGTCGCTCATCTAAATGGAGCTGTCCATTGGGGCGCGTCCGCTTCGGATTGACGGGCGACCTCCCTTACGAAACTGCTGTGTTTACCAGAGCACCCACCGGTGGGCCGATTCCTTGCGGTACCCCAGAAACCGGGTGGTTATCTGAAGATCCTCGCGCAAATCCTGCTGGGCGAACGGCCCCGGCTTGTCGCCACTCCCACAGCGCTTGGCCGAGGGCCTGGCGTTTAGGGTGGAGGCAGGCCCAGAGACACGTCCGCGATACGACCGGCAATGCGGTCCGCAGGGCGGAAGCGCCGACGCCTAGATCTGTTCCGTCGGCGTCTCGTTGAGAACGATGGCGACATCGCGGGCTTGGTTTGCCAGCAGTTTTTCCGAGACCGCCTTGAGGCTCGAACGCGTCGTCTTTCCGTAACGCGCGACCACAATGGCGATATCCGACTGGGTCACGAGCGCCAAGCCGTCAACATATTCGTTCAGAGCTGGCGTATCGATGACGACATAGTCATAGCTGTCACGGGCTTCCGCGATCAGTTTCGCGAGCGCTTGCGACGCGACCACGATCGTCGGTCGGTTGCAGACTTGACCATGCGGGCCCGGGCAGAAGTCGAAATCGGCGTCATCGAGCTTGCTGATAAGCCCGCTTGCATCGGGAGGGTCGATGACGAGATCGGCAATCGAGCGCGTCGGCTCGGGCATCAAAGATGCGGTCAGGGCCGGCGATCGGCAATCGGCATCGATGAGAAGCACGCGTTTGCCGGCGGCGGCCATGTAGTCGACGAGGTTGAGAGCCGTCGTGGTTTTTCCGTCGCCAGTGGTCGGCGAGACGACGGTGATCACGCAGCCGCGCTGTCCTGGCACAGTCTTGGTGGCCGGCATCTCGAGATGGCTGACCAGACTGAAAATGCCTTGCGCATAGCGCCCGGAGAGGTCGGCCAGTACGGTGCGCTCGACTGGCATAACGTGGTCGCGCGACCGGTATGACGGCATGAGCTGTTCGTAGGCCCGCGTGATGGGATTCCCGGTGCCCGATCGTGCCCCGGTGGCAGGCAACGAGGCGACCGTCGCAAACGAGGTTATCGAGGACGCTTCGTCAGGTGAGCGAACAAACCCGAACAGGAATTCCTGCAACAAAATCAGGGAGCTGGCGAAAATCAACCCGCTCATCAGCCCCGCCAGCGCGACAACCGGTTTACGCGGCCAGGACGGGAATTGCGCGGGGCGCGCCTGCTGAACGATGCGTGTATCGGGTGTGTCGAGGCTCGACTGCACGTGGCTTTCCTTCAGCCGCGTCGACAGCGCAATAAAGAGATCGCGCGTCGTGCGATTGTCGAGCTCCAGCTCTTTCAGCGCGACGATCTCCTTGCTTCCCTCGATCATGCGCTCTTGCAGGGCTTCGAGATCCTTGGCCTGCAACTCGGCTTTGACGCGGGAGATCGTTGCCTCGTTGCGAAGGTTCTCGACCACGCGTTCCAGCTCGCGCGAGATCGACTTGGTGACCTCATTGAGCTGTGCCTTGAGAACCCTGACATCCGGATGATCCTCGCCCATGCGTGTGATCGTCATGGTGAGCTGGTTGGAGAGGGTGAGTTGCTGGCGCTTGAGCTCCCCGATCACTGGTGACTGGGACGAGCTAAAGACGGCATCGAGACGCGCCGGGTCTTTGACGATCTGTTCGGCATTCTTCAGGCGAGCCAAGGCGTTGGCGGCGTCTGCCCGACTTTCGATCAGCCGGTCGAGGGTCCGAGATAGCTCACGCTCGCTCATCAGTTCGGTGCCGACCGTGACGAGATTGTGCTCGTTCTTGAACTTCTCGATCCGATTGCCTTCGATCCGTACGCGCTCCTTGAACTCTTCAACGCGCTTCTCGAGCCATTGCGTTGCGCTCAGCTTGGCCTGATTGCGTTCACGAAGCTGGGCGTCGATGTATTGCGCTGCGATCGTGTTCGCCACTTTAGCCGCCCGCTGCGGGTCGGGGTCCGAGTAGCTGACTTGGATGATAAAGGTACTTCCAAGCCGTTCTACGCTCAGTTTCTTCCCGAACGCAGCGAGTGTCCGGTCGTCGATCGGCGAATTGCGCGGAAAATTCGGGTCGATCGCCTTCAACGTCTTCTCTGCTATCGAGGCCGAGCGGATCATCGTGATCTGCCCTTCGACGACCTGCTGGAGCATGGGGACGCCAAGATCAAAACGAAGGCTTTGCAGCATCTCCTGCGAGCTGAGGACCTTCGGTTTCTGATCGTCCAGACCCAGCCATAGCGTCGATACGTATTGGGGGGTTGCCGTCATCAGGTAGGCGATGGCGATCAGGAGGGTCACCAACGAAGAGCAGGCGATCAGACGCCAGCGATCCTTCAGGATGCGCCCGACCCAGGCAAGATTGATCGTGGACGCGGCCACATCTTGGCCGGGCGAGGTGTGGCCGATGAAATCCTGCATTCTCTGAAACGCTTGCTCTATCTGCCGATACGATCAAAGGCAGTTCATTCATTTGTCATATGAGGTTATTAAAACCCCATATTCTTCGAAGAAACTCTTATATTTTGGGCGTTTTCGCCACCCAGTGACCCTACACTTCCGTCAATTTTGACTCAACTGAAACCGGCTGACTTGGTTGAGCGGGGACATTACGAAGAGTTTCGTGGTTAAGTGTCCGCAAAGCGGACGCGAAGGAGCTTCACAAACATTTGATACGCGGTCGCGCGGCGTGCGTTAAAGGGCGGTCAATGCGTTTGCGCGAGTTGGCCGGTCAGTTTTCTGAAACCCTTCTTCATAATGAGCGGCGTGTCCTTGAACTCGGGAACGAAGTCAGTTCCGCCGCGGTCGAAGCCGGGTTGGCGCAGGACATCGAGGAGGGCCTTGCAGTCAGTCACCTTGATCCACGGCTGCTCCACGGCCCAGCCGAGAAACTGGCGCATCTGCTGTTCCAGGCGCCGGCTCGGCCGGATGTTCGTGAAATCGGGCGCGTAATCCAGCAGCGAGTAGGAATGCATGAAATAGTTAAGAAATACGAGGTCATTCCGCGCGCCTTGAATGCAGAACTGCCGAAGATGCCGGTCCTCCAGGGCGTTGATGTCAGTCTTGATGAGCCGCTTGTAGAGTGGGATGCCGGGAACACCAGCGCTGATCCGGGCAACGGTGACGGGCAGTTCGAGAATCCCATCCTGCTCGACGATCTGGTTTCGGCTCCACGTCAATCGACTGTTGCCATGCGAAACATTCATGCTGGAATCAGCGGTCATTCCGACCTGACGTAGCGCCGAGATAGTATCGGCATTGATCGAATACCCGCCGCTTCGATGAATGACTGGCGCGATACCGATCCATTTCTTCAAGCAATCAATGCCATGCCCCAGCACATCCACCTGCTGGGCGACTGAAAGCTTTGCCATGAAGTCATGGGACTGCGCCATATAGCTGCGCTGCCGCTTGAGATCCCGCAAGGCTTGATGATCGCGCGGATCATCACGCCATGACGGATGCGTGTGAAGCTGCACATCCTGCCCGAGTTTCGCCAGCCCTTCGCAAAGCCGCGCGACGGGGGCCTCTCCGAACAGGCTATGCTCATAGACATCGACAAAAAATGTGCCGGTCACTCCAAACTCGCGAAAAATGCGCGCGATTTTGAACGATCCCCAATCTTCCTCGGCCCCGATCTCGCCGATCGCAAAGTTCTCGAACGGCTGGGCACCGTGAACGCCTTCGGCGTCGATGGTCGGTATGACGTAGAAGCGTTCATTCGGCACGGCTGCTGCGACCTCCAAAACGGGCCTGTTCAAAGGCGCCCACAGTCATCTCGCAGATCAGGGCGACCGCCAAACTGCGCATCAAATGCCATCCAAGGGCCGGGCGCGGCCAATCTCTCATGTTGCTATTCTTAACACGGAACCCGGCTTCAGATAATCGTCCGATTCTTGTTTTCAGGCCGGTAAAGGCGATATTATGCCGGCTACGTGATTTTTCGGGATCACGGCGATAGGGGTGGACACACGCCGCGGATTGATTGCCCGTAACCCCAGCATCAGGCCATTAAGAATCTGCGAGATATGATGCGGACTCTGATGGCATATTGGGTATAAGCCCTGGCCTGAGCCCATCCGGGTCGTCGAGTGAAGGGTCACTGCCGCAATGTACAAAGTCGTGCATCTTTCCAGTGCGCACCCGGCAGACGATGTCCGCATCTTTCTCAAGCAGGCACGCAGCCTCGCCCGAGCCGGCTATGACGTGGCGGTCGTGGCCCGCAATTCCGGTAACGAATTGCGCGATGGCGTTAAGATTTCAGCCCTCGGCGCGCCAGCCCGGGGACGCCTCGGCCGGTTTGTTCTCACGGCTTATGAGACCTATCGGCGTGCACGGGCGATGAAGGGGGACATCTACCATTTCCACGATCCGGAACTGATGCCATTCGGTGCTCTGTTGCGGCTATCCGGCGCGCGCGTGGTCTATGACGTGCACGAGGACGTGCCCAAGCAACTGCTCAGCAAGCCATGGCTCCCGAAGGCCGCGCGCGCTCCGTTGTCCCGGCTGATCGCGGGTTTTCAGTATCTTCTGACGCGCGGGTGTTACAGCGCGATCGTCGCGGCGACGCCGTCGATCGCTACCCAATTTCCGACGCGGATGACGGAAATCGTTCAGAATTTCCCCCTGCTTGGCGAACTCGGTTCGCCCACGCAGGACGCACTTCCGATGCGTGATCGCCCACCGGAAGTGCTCTATGTTGGCGCCATAAGCCGGATCCGCGGGGTGATCGAGAATGTGACGGCGGCGGGTCGCCTGGAGAACAAGGACGCTCGCCTTGTCTTGGCTGGCACCTTCAATGCGCCTGGCCTGGAGGCTGAAGCTCGGGCCCTCCCGGGGTGGTCGCGGATCGAGTATCTGGGCCATCAACCGCGCAAGGCCGTGGCCGCGCGGATGGCACGGGCGAGGGCGGGCATTGTTCTCTTTCTGCCCGAACCGAACCATGTCGAGGCTCAGCCCAACAAGATGTTCGAATACATGTCGGCCGGTCTGCCCGTGATCGCATCCGACTTCCCGCTATGGCGCCAGATCATAGACGGCGCGGGATGCGGGATCCTGGTTGACCCAGGAGATCCGGTCGCAATCGCCAACGCCATCGATTGGATTCTTGCGCATCCAGATGAGGCGGAAGCGATGGGTAAGCGCGGTCAACAGGCGGTGCAGGAGGTCTACAACTGGCAGGCCGAGGAAAAGAAGCTGCTGGCTCTCTACGAGCGCATCCTGCCCTGACGTCTGGGTGCGAGCAGCCTTCAGCTTCGACCGTCGTCCACTCGTCAGCAAATGCAACCAGATCAGGTCGAACCAATCCGAAGACGACGTAACAGCAAAAGCAACGACTGCAACGCCCCGGATACTTCCTCGCGAACCTGGAGCGGCATGAGTTGGCCCAAGCGCCCAGAGTGTGAAGACCATTCATGATGATCGATGCGATAAGGACGAGGGTTCAGCAGGCGTTCCAGTCCCGTTTCATGCGTGACGTGGCTTGGCTTGGCGGAAGCACGGTGGTTGCGCAGGCGATCGGCGTGATGAGCCTGCCGCTGATCGCATTCTTCTATTCACCGGCCGACTTCGGGCAGTTCACCCTGTTCGTCGCCGGATTGACGCTCGCCAGCCTGTTGGCCTCCTGCGGCTTCGAGCAGACCATTATGCAGAGCCGCGGAGATCGTGCGGCGTCGCAGATCGTCGTCTTAATTGTGCTGATGAGCTTTGCAAGCGCGGCTGCTCTTTGCGGTCTTGAGGCGCTGGTCTCCTATTTTCATCCCGGCTGGCGTCCCGAATGGGCGACCGGACGCTGGCTTGTACTGTTCCCCGTGGCCGTCTCCACCATCGGAATCGCCAGTGCTTTGCGCTACTGGTCGATGCGTCGGCGCAGGTTCAGCTTTATTGCGAGTGCCGAGATCGCGCGTGCGCTCATGTTCGTTGGGGTTGCCTGCGGGATCGGGCTGTGGGTCAAGCACGCCGAGGCGGCTGCGCTCTGTTTTGCCTACACCTTTGCCGAGATGGCTCGCCTCGCCGTTCTCGCACGCGGGTGCCTTCTCAGTGATGCCGGTGCGTTTGCCCGTCCTACACCGAAGCGATTGGCTGCAGCACTCCGGCGGAATATGAATCTGGCTGGCGTCATCTCGCTGAACAATGCGATGCAGATGGGTGCGTTTCGGCTGCCTCATCTCGTGCTGGGCTCAGCCTTTGGACCGGCGGCACTGGGACATTTTGCAATGGCGGAACGGGTCGTGGCGATGCCGACGCAAGTCGTCTCGACCGCCGTGGGCGACGTATTTCGACAGCGTGCGTCAGCCCGTTATCTCAGTGATGGTGATTTCAGCACCCTTGCCGAGCGCACCCTGCTGACGATGGGGGCCTTGGCAATCATACCGTTTGCAATCGCGATCGTGCTCGCGCCTTGGGCGTTCACCGTTCTCCTCGGACCGGATTGGACAGCCTCCGGTCACGTCGCCCAGATCCTATTGATCGGCGAGATCTTTGGTTTTGTCGTCAACCCAATCGCTCCAACCGCGATCATCGTTTCGGCAAACAGATACCTCTTTTTCTGGGCGCTTTCCCGGTTGGCCCTGATGGGCATTTTGGCGGCGCTGGTCGCGATGCATGTATTGACGTTGTTCCAGTTCCTTTGGCTGTTCGTTGCCGTCCGCGTGTTAATGGTGAGCACGGATGGAGCTTTCTGTTATCGCTACAGCAGGGCTAGTCCTGTTCGCGCTTGAGACAACGAGTCCGCTCGGGAACCAGTGAAATATGGGTAGTGCGCGAGAATCTGTTTCGACGTCTCGACCCGGGGAGGTGGGCGTTACGCGGGAATTACATCAAGAAGCTCACCAAGCCGATGTACGCGAGATCTGGGAGCGGCTCGAGATGGGCCGTCCGCACTCGGTCATCGAGAAAACCGACTGGAACTACGCTCATCTGAAGGCGTTCCTGCCGGAAGATCGCGACGCGAAGATTCTCGATGTTGGTTGCGGAAACGGTCGTCACATGGCCGCCTTGCGCGATCTCGGATACTCGAACGTGACGGGGATCGATCTCTTCCAATCGATTCCAGCGCATGACTTGAATTATCGAAAGGGCTCTATTACGAACATACCGTTCGACGATGGCACATTCGATTTCGTCTATTCGTGCGGTTCGGTGGTTTCACATGCCGAGATACCCGAGCAGTGGACAAAAGAGTTTGCTCGAGTCCTCAAGCCGGGCGGGCGCTGTCTCGTGACGGCACACACTAAACATTCCACCTTCACCGCGTGGCGCTATCTGATGCGCTTCATAAATCATCGCAATTGGCAGCATCTGCGCGGGTTCCATTTCGTAAGCACTCAGCGAATTCGCGATGCTCTGCGCCACGCCGGCCTGACCGAGATCGTACTCACGGGCTACAAGCCGAGTATTTTCTGGTTGGTAAGGCCCATGAACAATCATCTGGTGATGCCCGTGCTCGCCAAGGTCGGTGTGAAGATCCCCTACATGCGGCCGTGGGTTACGAAGTCGGCGATCGGGCGTCGCATCAATTCCGTCATCGGCTATCACGCCGTCTACTTTTATGAGAAAAGTGCGAAAGGCTAGGTACTGCCTTCTCGCAGCCATCCCGCCTCGGGATGAAACCGCCTGCAATCACGAGCAGTTGATGGCCGACCGCGGGGGACGCGAAACATGCTGAGGGTCGAGGCCCATTTCGAGGGCAAACCCGAGCTCGTCTACGCGGTAGAAACCGTCCTGCATGACTGGCTCGATCTTCCTTTTTCGCTCCATCATGTTCCAGATACCAATGCAGTCACGCTGACGGATGGCGCGCGCCGTCTCGTGGTCGACGGCACGTATTTTCGTGACAAGGAGGTGTCGGCTCTCCTGCCAACGCTCCCGCTTCAGGAATTCGATGCTCATATATTGGGCGTGGAACCGGAGTTGGTCGCACCGCGCCTGCCCGTCCTCTTCGGCACGCCACACTATGTGCGGGAGGGCGACCATATCGGCCTCGGCATCGACATCTTCGGCAGCGTTTATTTTATGTTGTCGCGAGTCGAAGAGGTATTGGTCGGGACTAGAGACACGTTCGATCGGTTTCCGGGCCATGCGTCCATCGCGGCGCAGGCCGGCTTTCTCGAGCGCCCGATCGTCGACGAATACGTGGAAATACTATGGGCTTCCATGTGTTGGCTCTGGCCAACGCTCCAGCGCCGGACTGAAACATTTCATATTGAGCTCAGTTGTGACGTCGATCATCCCTACAGTCCCTCGCGATCCAGCCTGAAGGGGATGCTGCGCCGAGCGGGCGCCTCGGTCCTCAAGGATCGGAGCCTGGCCGCTGCCGCGAGCCACGTCGTAAACTTCGCGCAGGGCGCGGCCGGTTCTGGGAATTTCGCCTACGATCATTGCTGGAGCGCGGTGGGCTGGATGATGGATACCGCAGAGCGTTCCGGCAATGGGCCGATCACGTTCTACGTGAAGGCGGGTGCCAGCCACCCTGTTCACGACCGCCCTTATTTGCTCGACGAACCCGTCGTGTCGGCAATGCTAAAGCGTATTGCCGAACGCGGCCATCGCATCGGACTTCACCCGAGCTTCGAGACCTATCGGGACGCCGATCTGATCGCCGTCGAGGCGGATCGATTGCGGCAGACTTTGGAATGTCTGGGAATCGATCAACCAGAAGGTTTAGGGGCGAGGCAGCACTTCCTCCGCTGGGCAACGCCCCTGACGGCACAGAGCTATGAGGCGGCAGGCCTCGCGCACGATTCATCCCTCACGTTCGCTGATCTACCGGGCTTCCGTTGCGGCACAAGTCGCCATTTCCCGCTGTTCGATGTCAGTCAGCGCCGAAAGTTGGCCGTCATCGAGCGGCCGCTCGTGGTGATGGAGGACAGCGTCCAGTACTATATGGGGGCGGGGCGGCACTCCGAAGCGGCTTTCGAACATATGATGCGCTTGAAGGGCGTCTGCCGCAGGATGCGGGGCAGCTTTTCCTTGCTCTGGCACAATTCCAACATCCTGACCCCGGCCGACAAGCGCCACTATACGGCGCTCGTGGCCTGAGGCTGAGCTTGAGGAGGCCGGCTTGGCCGCGCCGGCTTCTGTACTTGGCGCGCGCCGTATTGCAGGATCAGGTGCCGCGCGTAGATCGATGAAAAGATCGCGTGGCTTAAAAGGTCGACCGATTTCGTCAATGTTCCTTGCTTCAAGGCAATGAGAATCTGCGCGATGAATTGCGCGGAGACGAAGAGCAGGAAGCGCCTCTGATATCTGGAGACATTGGTTAGATCGAGCGCCGTGAATATGTCTCTTACCGTGTAGATGACGAATGCCAGGCAGGCGATGCCGATGAAGACGCCCTGCTCGAGGAATGCTTCCACGAAAACATTGTGAATGTAGATGCCGACGATCGCGAAGCTGGCCGCCGTGCCGAGTCCGAATAGAACGGCCGTCGCCGAATTGAACCACTCGTGAGCAACAGACGATAAAAACTCCATACGAGCCTCCCACGAGCTACTGAGATCAGCTCCGGAAAAGCGCTCGATATAGCTGTAATCAAAATTCAGTTCGGTGAAAATGAAGCGAAAAATCTCGCTCACGTTGAGGGCAAATAGACCTATGAAGAACAGCGATATCGGGCCGAAGACGAGCAGATGCCGCGCTCGCATCCGATCGGATCGGAAGGGCAGCAGCAGCATAAGGATCACAATTGTCGAGATGAGCTGGCCGCGACTCTGCGAAAGAAGCATCAGATAGGCCGATAGCACGGCAATCGCTGAATTCGCCAAAAGAATTGGCAAGCGTCGTTCCATGAAGATCGTGGCGAACATCAGCATGACGCTACCGAAATAGGCGATCTGCAATGGGTTCGATGAGGCTTCCGCGATGTCGCCAGTGGCGGGATCGATAGCGAGAAACAGGTATTGCGCGGAGCGACCTTCGAAATCCGTCGTCAACACCACGAGCGGCAGGACGGTCAGGCCGATCAGCCGCAGGTCACCGCGGATATCGACCTTGTCCATGCCGATGATGAACAAGGCCGGCAGGACCAGCGTGTAGATCGCCTGGTTCGCAATGACGTTGCGAAACGTATGACTATTGAATGACAGATAGGCTTCGTAACCCGGACTCCAGCTTAGCGAGATCCACGAATAAGCGAGGATGATCAAAATCAACGTATGCGTGGGTGTCAGTGATCGTAGGAAGCTTCGGTCCTTGGACGCGTGATAGACAAAGGTCCCGACTGTCAGGAGAAGAATGAAATAGTTGAGTATGTTTCTATTCTCATAGAAAAACTCAACGCGGAGGCGCAGCCAATAGGCCAGCGTATGAATGTAGATCAGCGTCAGCCAAGGCGCCAAGGGACTGCTCAGGCAACGCCACGTGCTGAAGCCGAGAATGACGATCGCTGCGAGAGTTTCGATCATGGCGTAATGGCTGTTCCGTGTGTCGAAATCGATGCAGGGTTTCAGGCGGGCTCGATATCTTGCCGAGCTGCTTTAGGCTGATCCGAAATGCGCGGTGCGTGGAGTCGAGCTGCTGCAAATGCTTTCTCGATCGCCGTCGTCCAGTGCGCCATCTGCTTTTCGCGCAAAAGATGGGCGAGGACGTAGCTCCGATTGTTGGCGCCAAATTTCGCGGCCTTGTCCGGATCGTCGGCAAGCTCGGCAACAGCGGCTGCGAACGCTCCGGAATCGAAACGGTTGAAAACGATCCCACCCCTTGCAGCTTCGAGAATGGCGGGGCCGTCTCCGACGCCGGAGAAAACGATTGGTCGCCCCGCGCCCATGTAGTCGAACAGCTTGATCGGGATGATGTACTCGTAGAAGGGGTTGTCGCGATACGCCATCACCAGGGCTCCGGCGCGCCGCATCACCGACGCGATCTGCAACCGGCTGATCGACGAGAAAAACTGCGTGTTCGGGAGGTGTGCCGCTCGTGCGTCATCTTCGGCGAGACGGCGCTGCTCGCCATCGCCGATGAACAGGAAGCGGATGTCGTCCCGGTGCTTCAGTCTGTCCGCAACCTGCACGAGCCCGCGAATGTCCCACGCCCCAAGACCCATATTCCCGGTATATGCGACGATGAACTTGCCCGCGTTCGCCGCCAGGTAGTGCTCGATTTCGGGCGGCAACTCGGTTTCAGCGTCGCTCTCCAAATCGTAGCCGCTCGTGACCACGGTCACTTTATCGGCCGGGTTGCCCTCGGCGGCGATCATTGCGCGCATGCGCGGGACAGCCGCAACGATATGATGGAAGCGCTTTCGTAGCGTTCTCTCAAAGAGGCCCCATGGACCGACGATCAGCGGATTCTTGACGATACCGGAAGCAACGGCCATCTGCGGATGGAGGTCTCTGACTTCCAGGATCGCGGGCGAACGATAGCTGCGGGCCAGCAGCAGACTTGCCAGTGGCATCAGCAGGGGCGGAGTGCCGGCAATGACGAGGTCGTGGCGCGGTAGCCGTCGGCCGAACGTGTAGGTCTTTGTGAGCAGCGAAAGATAGACGAGCACCCGCCCGATTTTTCCTTGATGACGGCCCTTGGGTGTCGGCAGGCCGACAATTTTTATGCCGTCATGGATCTGCGGATCTTCCGGTGTGCCGGCGAAGGCATCGGCTTCGGTCAGGTAATTCCGTGCGTTACACAGCACGGTGACCTCGTGGCCCTGGTCGCGAAGCCAGCGTGCGAGCTGATAGTAGCGCGAGCCGCCTGGCATGTGCGGCAGCGGAAAGCCATCGGTCGTATAAAGGATCTTCATCGCGCGCCTGGGCTATGGAATGCCGGCCGGATAAGGCCGCGGGTCAGTATGGGCCGGGTTGGGCCTCTAAAGTACTCGCCACGCTGCAACAGGCATGCCAAATTTCGAGGCCAAGTCTAACCGGCGCGGGCTGGGTTCAGATAGGAAATAGTGCTGCACAGTTAAGCAGTGGAAGCCAGCAGCGCGCGGCTGGCAGGGTGCTGAGGCAGCGAGACGGAGATCGGCTGGGGAGCCGCTTTTCCGGTGTTGCAGGCCGCATCGGGTACCCTGCCGCAAGGCATATTTTTGGTACGATTGTTGCTCTATTGAAATTATCTTTGGTTGCTCTGCGGGGAGCGTTTCAGTGAACGTGATTGCCTTTCCAACCCAGATCGCGCCTGCGCGCGACCGAGCCGATGGTCCATTTCCCGGCGGCAAGCGGTTCGCGTTCACGATTGTCGATGACACAGACCACGGCAACGTCGCCAATCTCGCGCCGGTCTATGAGCTGCTCGAGCGCCACGGCATCCTGACTACGAAGACCGTCTGGGTCTATCCGCCTCGCGGGACATTTACCGGCGAGTGTCTCGAAGATGCACATTATCTGGCGTTCATTCGCCAGTTGCAGGCGGCGGGCTTCGAGATTGCGCTACATAACGTCGGCGACGGCTATTTCTCCCGGGACGAGATCAAGGCGGGGCTGGATCGTTTCCGCGAACTTCTCGGGCACCACCCGCGCATGCACATCAATCACTCGAAAAACACCGATAATCTCTATTGGTCCTGGCAGAGGTTCTCGTTCCCGATCCGGCCCGTGGCGCACCTCATCGCCCGCTTGAGCTCGATCGGTCGCGATGTCTGGCGCGGGACACGAGGCTCGTATGAGCGGTCACCCCAATTCTGGGGGGATCTCGCAAAGGAGCGGATCAAATATTTCCGGAATCTTACGTTCGATGAGATCGATACGTATCGGATTGACCCACGCATGCCATATCGGGTCAGTGACAAGGATCAGTTCTCAAATTTGTGGTTCTCTTCGTCCAACGGATCGAACCTGCCGGAAATGCTCCGGCTCTTATCGCCACAGAATCTCGATCGTCTCGAGAAATCCGGCGGCGTTTGTATCGTGTATACTCACTTCGGCGTGGGCTTCGTTGATGGGCAAGGCCGGGTCGACGCGCGCTTTCGGGAGCGCATCGAGGATCTCGCGAGCCGCGAAGGATACTTCGTGCCGGCAAGCGATCTATTGGAGTTTCTGAGCGCCAGGAACGGAACGGTTGACGACCCGGGCATATTCTATCGCCTGCGCCTCGAGTCTAAGTGGCTCGCGGAGAAGCTGAAGCAAAAATTTTGGTGATGGCCACGCGGTCGGACGATGCTCCCGGCGTCGGGTTGCCTCGGACGGCCGCTGGTTCTTCCCACCCATAAAGATCAAGCCCGCCATCTGCAGTCGCAGCGGCGGGCTTTGGTTTGTCTGGATGAGCTTTGGTGAGACGAGCCCGTAGCTTGCCGCCTCAGGACGCCCGACGGACGTCCACTTCCCGGACCGGGCGCCAGGAGGCGACAGGTGGATCACGAGGTGTTTCCTCGTCGGCAGCTTCCACTCCGGCGTCGTTAGCTTCACAGGGGGTATCGATCAGCATGCTCGTTTCGGCGAGTGCCTGATCGATGGTCGCGCGGTCGACCTTGTCGCCGGTGATGGCGATCGCGACCGTCCGGAAAATGATCTTCAGGTCGAGCCAGATCGACGCCGTCTTCAGATATTGGACGTCAAGCGCCAGTTTCTCGTCCGCGGTCAGCTCGTCGCCGCCATGGATCTGTGCCCAGCCCGTAATGCCGGGACGTGCAGAATAGCGAATATGCCCGTTTCGCGGCTGGAAAACCGCCATCAAGGGACGGGGGCCAACGAACGACATCTCGCCGATCAGAATATTGTAGAGCTGAGGCAACTCGTCGAGACGGGAACGCCGCAGAAAGCGACCGGCGCGAGACAGCCGCTCGGCATCGGTCAGCAGCTTACCGTTCCGGTCGTGACCAGGACCCATCGTCCGGAACTTATAGAGGCGGAACTGTCGCCCGCCGAGGCCCGGCCGCTGTTGCCAGAAGAGCAGCGGAAAACCGATGTTCGACGCCACCAGCACGCCGGCGATCAGAAACAGCGGCGCCAACAGGACTAGCAGCGCAGCCGCAGCCACACAGTCCAGAACGCGCTTGATCCGCAAATAGGTGGGGTTTAGCGGAGATACTCCATACGCAAGCGCGCTCGACTGGGCGGCCTGAATGGTCGCCGTTTCATTGCTCTTATGGCGCTCGAGCGCCTTCAAGTTGTCCTGATCGAACCCCAATCGATCGACAAACATATCGATCTCGATGCCCTTGGTCTTCTCGACCTCGAGGAGTGCCAACTGCGCCTCCTTCGAAAGCGAGGCAAACGGGACCGCGATGATAATGCGGGTCACATCAATGCAATGGACGGTGAGCGCCGAAAGGACTTCGCCGACGGCTTGGGGACGGCCCAAAACCGCGACGCCGTTGAGCTTTCGTCCGAGCGCATGCGGGCGCTCGTCGAGAATGCCTTCCACGCGAGCAGCATTGGGAGCCAAAGCCTCGACGAGTTGCAAATAGGCCTGCGCCATGCTGTTGAGGCCGACGACCAGATAATGCCGCTTCTCGGAGTCTGCAGGCACCGGCGCAACTTCCGTGCGGCGCGCATGTTTGTGCCGCACGCGGGCGGAAAGCCTGAAGAATGAGAATGCGACGATGGCAAACGCAAACTGCAACGGCGGAACCGATCGCGGCAAACGATGGATCATGCCGGCGAAGACCGAGATCAGCAGCGTGATGGCGATCGAGACACCGAGTGCCAATGCAAGCCGACTGAGATCGCTTGGCGAGAAATGTCGCCAAGGCAGCCTGTGTATGCCGAAGACACAGTAGCAGAGGGCGAACACGGGAAGCGTGAGGGCCGTGTACGGGAGAATATTGATGAGCTTGTCGGCAGCGGGTTGATAGTCGTAGCGGGCGAAAAGCGCCACGTAGGGCGCCGCCGTAGCCAGGACCATGTCCAGCCCGAACAGCATCCATTTATGAATACGCATACTGGTGCCCTAATCCCTAAAATGCGGCGGCCTGTTTTCTGACGGACCAGTGGGGCTGCGCCTACGCAGATTTCTGGGCGGTGGCCTCAAGATCGGCTCATGCAAAGTTGCTGCCGAAAGACGAGTCTCCAATCTTGAACTTGCCAAAAAAATAGGACGGCCGCTGAAATGATGCAACAAGAAATGGTTTGTTAGCGATGTTTAGGTGCAGTGGCTGAGGCTTAAGATTAATCTACAGGCCTCTCAACATCCGGGCATACCGTTGCTTGTGACGCGCCAGCGAGGCGTGCCCATGATGCCGGCGCCGGGGTAATAGGTCAGCTTGGTGAAGGTCGACATTGCGCCGGCCTTTTTGTCCGTGCGCAGCTCCAGTCCAGCTTCGCCATCTACGACGATCTCGTGACGATCTGCGCCGCGCGCTCGGATGGCTTTGATCCGGTAGCTTTCGACGACTCCGTTGCCCAGCAGCAGATGTAAAAATTGAGCCTGCTGCGGCGCGTCGGAAAGCGGGCCAGCGACGGTGAAGCTGGCGTCTCCATGGTTCGGGGCGCTTGTCACTTCGATTGGACTGTTCTGCCAAGAGCTCGCGTCCGAGGCCACGTCACCCTTGTAATTCAGAAGACATGCGCCGTTCTTGTCGTGGGAAACGAGATGCACGCGCGCCTTTCCGACCTCGCGCGTCTCTCGGCTCGCGCCGAGTTCGAGAATGTCTCTCGTGCCGTCGGCTCGTGTAACCTCGAGAGCAAGGGGAGCGTCTGCGGAGGCCGGTGCGGAGGTCAGTTTGGCAAGGCGCAACCCTTTGCCTGTCCCAGACAGGTCGTGGACATTGACGAAGATGTTGTCCGGGCCGTGTTTTGTGACGCCCAGGTATTTGGCGCGTCCGCTCGCGGCATGCGCCGGGCCTGAAGCGATAAAGACATCCGCGGGTGACGTGTGCAGGTGATATGTGGCGAGGCGTTTCTGATCCTCGAAAACGATGTCGCTCCGCCAGTTTTCCGACGCCGTGGCGCGAGACTGTTTCAACAGGTGCAAGAAAAGCGACTGGCTATCGTTGCGGCTCGGAAGACTGATGCTCAAATCGTAGTTGGCGCCGAGATCGCCGTGCAGCATCCATTGCTGCTGGCTTCCGCCATGGACTCGAAAGACATCGACGAGATAGGGCGCGCGGCCTTCAGGCGCGACAAGGACGAGCGTGCGCTCATAAAGACCGATATCGCCAGGACGGCCGTAGGCGCGCCTGGCGTCGGCGACGACGTATTGCACGGCTCCGCCCGAAATATCGGCGGCAATGAGGTCGCCCTGGTTATCGGAATTGCCCTGGCCGAAGCCCTGCCAGAGATGATTGCCAACGCCGTCAATGAGATCGATTGACGTCAGCCGGCGCTGGTTCGCCCACCGGTTGTTCTGGTTGCGCCCGTCGATTGTTACCGTGTTGTGCGCAGGGGTTGATGTGTTCCAGTCGCGTGACGAACCGCGCCAGTAGTCGCCATCGCTGACGAGCATTCGACCGGCGGCCCAAATATCGATGTGTAGTTTATCGAGGTGCTCGTGACCATTGCTTCCGCCGAAGGTGAGGTGGACGATCGTGCGATCTTTTCCCTCGCCGCTGACGAGCACGCAGTGGCGAAGGCCGAGCAGGCAGTTGGAACGCTGTGGCGCATTGATTGGATTGCCTCGGTCCGACTGATGCGTGTCATTGCGCGCTACCATCCGGCCATCGAGCATCGTGAAAGGATAGCTCGCTTGCCGGATGCGCTGGAAAACAGGGGCCCAGTCGCCTTCGGGGTCGAGATTGTCGAAGCGTCCCGGCACGCCCTCGTATCGGTTGCCGAAGAGGGTGGTATAGCTTGTGAAGCTGTATCCAGCCGGGTCCGAGTATCCCTTGAGAGCCCGCGTGGCTGCGTCGAGACCGTTAATCACCTGGCGGTGATACGAGATGGTGCCCTCGTGCCAAAAGCCGTCACGGAAAAATCCAACGCGAGGAAAGTCTCTCAGCAATTGTACGGCGATATGTGTATAGGCCGGATCGACGACGCGTCCGAAAGTTGCGAGTGCGCGGATGCGGATCGGGTCCATGTTGGAGAACGGGAAAAGAGCCTCCTGGGAGTTCGTGCCGACGACCGTCCCGCGCCCAAATCTGAGATTATGGTCAACGAGGTAGCGAAGCAGATCTTCCCGGATCATCTTTCCGGTGTCGATTCCGAGCTCCTTGCTGACCTTGGCGATGGCGGGCGTGCCGCGCACCAACTCGAATGCTCGCGCAAGGTTCTCCGACTGTAAGAGGTCTTCGTAAATCCACTCGCCGCCCCAAAGGCCGCCGACATCCCAATACGTCCAGTTGGTCCAAAGCTCCGGCCGACCAGACCGACCGAGCATCGGCCAGTGCTTTACGACGCGCGCATATTGCACCAGAGCGCGCACGACAACCTCGGCGGCGGATGCGTCGCCCGTTGCCTGGGCGCACGTGGCGAGACCAAGTACGCGTTTGTTTAGAAAGAGATTTTTTGTGCCCGGGCGGGCTCCATAACTATCGATCGCAGAAAGGTCGTTGCGAACGTCGGTCGTATCGCTGCAGGCCTGCAGCTTGTTCGCCAAAGCCGGCTGAGAAGCTGACGTTGCCAGCAAGCTCAGAAGAAAAAAAACATGGAGGCCGAGGCCGGAGAGGGCGGTGAGGAGCCGGGCCGACCCGCGTTCGCGAAGCTTCGGCGATGCATGACGGGAATACACCAGAAACCTCTTCGCCCGACGTCCTTCCGACGCGTTCGGAAGCTTTCTGCGGCAGCCCCGGAAATGCGGCAAGTCACGATCCCGGCAAATGGTCAACCGAAGGCGTCCGTACGGCCTGAATTGGGGCTTCCATTCAGTGTGAACAAGCGGCGTTAGACGGCTGAACATGAATGTGAATGACGGAATCCGTTTGCGCCCTTATCGAAAGCATGCCTATAACTTAACAAGTTGTGACGAAGGGGTCCCATAATGGGGCAAACGTCGGGGTCAACGGATTCCAATTAAGACCTATTGTTCAGCGGGAAGCGTACCATGACATCGAGCCAATCCGGAAAGTCACGCAACTCATCAGAATGCGGTTGCAGCCGGTGCCACGGCTTGCCCCCGGTGCAAGCGGAGCGCGCAAAGCGCGGCCGCGGAAGCCGGGCTTTGAATTTTGCTGTTCTGGGCCTCGGGGTGATTAGCCTGGCTGGCTTTCCCGTTGCCAACGCATCCGATCCGCTTCTGGTGAGGGCTCCCGCTGACGCGGGCCGCCTGGGCACGGCCCCAATGTCCGAGCCTGCAGCCATCGGCAGCCAGCTTGGCGCGCTGAAGCATGCGGTCATGCCCCGCCTCGGCGTTGCCGACCACATCCGTCTCAAGGTTTATCAGCGCGACGACATCTCGGGTGACTATGCCGTGCGCGAGGACGGTACCATCGTTATTCCGGTGCTCGGCCAGTTCGAGGCTTTCGGCAAAACGGCGAAGGAAGTCGAGAACCGTATTGTCGACGCGCTGATGATGGCCACGTCCGCGCCCGTCAACGTCTCGCTCGATGTCGCTCAGTGGCGTCCGATTTACGTCCTGGGCGGCGTAGACAAGCCCGGCATCTATCCCTACACGCCCGGCATGACGATCCTGCACGCGCTGGCGGCTGCCGGTGGTATGTATCGCCTCGGCGCGAACAATATGAACCTTGCGGTCGATATTGCTCGTGAGTCTGGTCAGTACCAGCAGAACGTGCAGCGTTTGAAAAGTGCGCTTGCACTCGAGGCCCGGCTTTCAGCCGAGCGGCGTGGTGCTGAAGACGTCAAGACTCCTGCGCGTCTCCTCGAGATTGCCTCCAAGACCGAGGTCGATCAGTTGATGGGCGACGAGGTGCAAATCTTGAAGCGCCGCCAGCAGGTCCGCACGAACCATAGCGATATGAAGGACAAGGAGATCGCGACGCTCAAGAGCGAGCTTGCAGCGCTCGAGGCACAGTATGAAGTCTTCGACGAGCGCGAGAAGCAGCTTTCGACTGAGTTGACGGAAGTGAGCGGCATCGCCAAGCGTGGGCTCGCGACCAACGAGCGGGTTCGGAGTGTTCGACGTGACGCGACCGACGCGCGTGCACAGAAGCCTGTCGTGTTGGCCACGATCATTCGCGTGAGGCGGTCGATCGAGCAGATGTCTCGCGAGCGTGACCTGCGCATCGCGGAGCTGGACCTGCAGCTCGACCAACAGTTGTCGGCCGCGCGGAACGACGTGATCAACCTGGAATTGGCGCTCAATCAGTCTCGCTTCCTGATGGGTCAGATCGCCGGTGTTGGCGCCGATGGCTCGGCACAGGCGGCCGGTCTCGGCTATCAAGTCTCGCGCATGGTCGACGGTAAGCTCGTCAACGTGGCTGTCGATGAGACAACGACATTGAACCCGGGCGACATCGTTCGCATCGCAGGCGCTGGTGCACCAGCCGGCATCAATCAGGTTGCGGGCCGTCAACAACCAATGGCGACGCCCTACAACAAAGCAACCTTCGTGACGGACAACCGATAGGTTGAGTGAGGCGCGTCCGCGGGCGGGATCCAACCCGCCCCGGGAAAAGGCCAAACAAAAATAAATGCGATCGGCCCATCCGGGTCGGTCGCTTCTTTGTTTTTGGTGGCGCGATTGCTCTTGCGTTTGCAGTATATCGGAGCGACGCCGATGGTGGGCGTCCACGCGATTGTTGACCGGCTGCGAGCCCGCGTCTCATCCCGCCGTTCCTGGTGAGCATGGCCGGGACGTTATCAATCGATAAACTACTATGGCTGGACGGCGCTCGCCTCGGCTGGACGGTTGCTGACCTCCGGCTTGTCCGATTGCCCAAATCCGCGGCCGAACGCGCGGTGCAATCGATCGAGCATCAGATAGATGACCGGCGTGGTGTAAAGCGTCAGCACCTGGGAGATCACCAGCCCGCCGATGATAGCGATGCCGAGAGGGCGACGCATCTCGGCGCCTGGACCCGTCGCGATCGCAAGCGGGATGGCGCCGAACAGCGCAGCCAGCGTCGTCATCAGGATTGGTCGGAATCGTTCGCGCGCCGCCGCGCGGATCGCCTCGACAGCCGATAGGCCGCGCCGCCGCTCGGCTTCCAGCGCGAAGTCGACCAGCATGATGCCGTTCTTCTTGACGATGCCGATCAGCAGGATGATGGCGATGAACGCCACCAGCGAAAGTTCCATGTCCGCCAGCCGAAGTGCCACCAGCGCACCGAGACCCGCCGACGGAAGCGTTGAAATGATCGTCAGAGGATGGGCGAGGCTCTCGTAGAGAATGCCGAGGACGATGTAGACCAGAAGCAAGGCCGCAACGATCAGCAACGGTTGCGCACCGCCACCGCTGAGGGCCGCCCGTGCATCGCCCGCTGGCTCGAGCCGGAGTGAATCCGGTGCCTGCATCTCGGCGACTGCCGCCATGATGCGCAGGTTCGCTTCATCGAGCGTCAGGTCACCCTCGGTATTGTAACTGAGCGTGACCGAAGGGAACGGCCCCTGATGATTGATGGAGGCCGGAGCCAGAGTTGATCGGATCGTGATAACCGATAGCAGTGCGACTTGCTCGCCCGTCTTGGTCGGCACGTAGATGCTGGCGAGATCGGTCGGATCGCGCTGCAACGCCGGGTCGGCCTCGAGAATCACGCGATACTGATTGCGTGAACGATAGGTGATCGCGACCTGCCGCTGCGCGAAGGCATTATTGAGAGCCGCGCCGATGGCATCGACCGTGACGCCGAGACGGGCCGCTGCCTCCTTGTTGATCGTCATCTCGAGTTGTCGCGCGCCCTGCTCACGGCTCGTCGAGACATCAACGAGACCCGGCACCGTGCGCAACTGGGCGAGGATTTTGGGCGCCCACTCGTAGAGTTCATCGGCATTCGTCGACCAAAGTGACATCTCGTTCGAGGCGCGAGACTGTCCGCCGCCACCGCCTCTGAGATCCTGCACCGGGTTTACGAAGGCTGACAGGCCGGGAATGGCGTTGAGCGGGCCACGGAGGCGATTGACGACGTCAGCCGATGTCACGCCGGGGCGCTCGGACTGCGGCTTCAACGCGACGAACATGCGGGCCGTCGAGCCCGCGGACGAGAAGAACGATGCGCCGACCGACGAGCCGACGCCCGTCACCGCGGGATCCGCCAGAACCTTCTGAACGGCCCGCTCCTGCAGGTCGCTCATCTGTTCGAACGAGGCATCGTTTGCACCCTGCATGAAAACGGAGACGAGGCCCGTATCGTCGGTCGGAAAAAAGCCCTTGGGCATCTTTATGAAGAGATACGCCGACGCCGCGATCACGACCGGTAGCGTCATCAGCGTCAGCCAGCGGTACTTGAGCGCCGTGTCGAGTGACGACTCATAGCTGGACACCAGTCCGTCGAGACTGCGTTCGACCAGGCGATCGATGCGGCCCGAACGGGGATTGGCGTGACCGCGAATGGTGTGGGCGCACAGCATCGGCGTCACCGAAAGCGACACGACGGTCGATACCGCGATCGAGAACAGCATCGTCATGCCGAACTCGTAAAGGAGCCGGCCCGGCAAGCCGCCCATGAACACGAGTGGTACGAACGCCGCTGCCAGCGACAACGAGATCGACACGACCGTGAAGCCGATCTCGCGCGCGCCGACAAGCGCGGCCTGCATCGGCGACAGCCCCTTCTCGAGATTGCGGTACATATTCTCGATCATGACGATCGCGTCATCGACGACGAACCCGACCGAGATGGCGAGCGCCATCAGGGTCAGGTTGTTGATGGAGAAGCCGGCGAACGCCATGGCGGCCAGCGTTCCCGCAATCGACAGCGGCACCGTGACACCGGCGGCCATCGTCGGCGCGGTGCGCCTGAGAAAGATGAGCACGACCAGCATCACGAGCGCGACGGAGAGCAGCAGCGTGAGCTGCATATCGTGCACCGACGCCCGGATCGTCTGCGTCCGATCCGCGAGGATCGAAATGTCGACGCCGGCCGGCATCCATCGCGCGAGATCGGGCAGCAGCGCCTTGACGCCGTCGACCGTCTCGATGACGTTCGCGTCCGGCTGCTTGGTGATGAAAAGCAGAACCGCGGGCTGAAGATTGAACAGTGCCGCCGAGCGCGCATTGCGGGAGGCCTGCACGACCTCGGCCACATCCTTGAGGCGCACTGGCACGTCGCCCACCGTTTTCACGACGACGTTTTCGTAATCATCGACGGTCGTGAGCTGGGCGTTGGTTTCGATGGCGATAAGCTCGTCCGGCCCGTCGATCGATCCGAGCGGCACGAGTTGTGTCGCGGCGGTGATGGCCTGTCGGACCTCCTCCGTCGAGACGCCCATCGCGGCGAGCCGGGTGGGATTCAAGCGGACCCGGATCGCCGGCTGCTCGGCGCCGGATACGTTCACCTCGCCGACGCCAGGCACCTGGGCAATGCGCTGCACCAGCGTGGTGTCGGCGGCGTCATAGACGCGCGAGGTGGGAACGCTCTTCGATGTCAAAGCCAGGATCAGGACCGGCGAGGCGTTCGGATTGGCCTTCCGAAAAACCGGCATTGTCGGCATGTCGCTCGGCAAATCGGCGGCGGCCGCGTTAATGGCCGCCTGCACATCGCGCGCAGCACCGTCGAGAGATCTGCTGAGGTCGAACTGCAATCGAATCCGCGTCGAGCCGAGGCCGGATGACGAACTCATGTCGGTGACGCCGGCAATTTCGCCGAGATGCCGCTCGAGTGGCGACGCCACCGTGGAGGCCATGACCGCCGGATCGGCACCCGGTCGGCTCGCTGAAACGACGACCATCGGAAATTCGACCGAGGGTAAGCTCGCGACCGGCAAAACGCGATACCCCACCAGCCCCGCCAGCAGCAGTCCGATGGCCAGCAGCGTCGTGGCGACCGGCCGCTCGATAAACGGGCGCGAGAAGTTTACGGCAACATGCCCGAACGCACTTTGGGCGGATGTCTCATCACGAGGCGTGCCGGCCATGACTACTCCTTCGCCGCGGCGTGCGCGGGCACCGGGACGAGCACATCGCCGGCGTCCCCGGCACTGCGGCCGTCTGCCGGATGGCGTGGCAGATCCACGTCTTCGGGTTCGCCCGCAATGCGCGCCCGGAGCCGCTCCATCGTGAGATAGATCACCGGTGTCGTGTAGAGCGTCAGCATCTGCGAGACGAGTAGACCACCGATGATCGTGATGCCGAGCGGGTTACGCAGCTCCGATCCGACGCCGCTCTCTACCGCAAGCGGCAGCGCACCCAGCAGCGCGGCGAGCGTGGTCATCATGATCGGCCGGAAACGCAGCCGGCACGCTTCCATGATCGCGGCGCGCGGTGAAAGCCCGCCATGTCGTTCCGCTTCCAGCGCGAAGTCGATCATCATGATGGCGTTCTTCTTGACGATACCCATCAGCAGAATGATGCCGATCAGTGCCACCACTGAGAGATCGAGACCCATCACATGGAGTGCGAGAACCGCGCCGATGCCAGCAGACGGGAGCGTCGTGAGGATCGTGAAAGGGTGGATCGCGCTTTCGTAGAGAATGCCGAGAACGAGGTAGATGCACACGATCGCAGCCAGGATCAGCCACGGCTGCCCATCGAGCGCTCGCGTGAACTCAGCCGCTTCGCCAGCGAACGTACCGGTGACTGAGCCTGGAAGGGGACTCTGCTGCAGCGCCGCGTCGATCGACTCCATCGCGTCTGAGAGGGAAGCGCCGGGCGCCAGATTGTACGAGATGGTAACGGCTGGAAACTGATCCTGGCGGGACACGACCAGCGGTGCCGTGGTGCGCGTGATTTTGGCGATCGTCGAGAGCTGGACCTGGCTACCCGTCGACGACGGCACCCATACACGGTCGAGTGCTGCCGGGTCCCGATTGAAGAGGGGCGAGGCCTCGAGAACCACGCGATACTGGTTCGCCTGCGCGTAGATGGTCGAGATCTGGCGTTGGCCGAAGGCATCGTTCAGGGAGTCGCTCACTTGCGCCATCGACACTCCGAGACGACCCGCCAGCGCACGGTCCACTTCGACCATGGCTTTGAGACCACCATCCTGAAGGTCGGTTCCGACATCGACGAGTTTCGGGTCCGTCGCAAGCTGTTTGACGAGTTGTTCTGCCGCGCGCACGACCTCGGCGCGATCGGAGCCGCTGAGTGTGTATTGATAGAGTGCGCGTGACGTACGCGTCGCGATCTGCACTTCTTGCACCGGCCGGAAGGTCACTCTGAAACCGCCGACCGCGCGCGCAGTCTCCTCGAGGCGCTTGATGATCTCGACCGCCGTTGCGGTTCGCGTGTCGCGCGGCCTGAGCGTGATCTTGAGATGTCCCGAGTTCGGCGTCGGATTGAGATTGCCGATGCCCAGGATCGAGACCACGCCGGCAACGTCGGGATCTTTCTCGATCGCATCGGCAAGCGCGCTTTGCGCGCGCTCCATGGCCTCGAATGAGGTGGCCGGAGCGGCCTCGTAGCTGGCCGTGATCAGCCCCGTATCCTGAACCGGAAGGAAACCCTTCGGCACATTGACGTACATCCAAAAGGTCACCGCGACGGTTGCCGCCGTCACGAGCAATGTGGCGCGCTCGTGCGCAACGACGAAGCGGAGGGTCCGCATGTAGCCGTTGTTGATGCGCTCATCGAGGCGGGCGATCAGCCCTTTCGGCCCTTCGGGCTTCGCCTTGTGCGGCTTGAGCAGTCGCGCGCAGAGCATCGGAATAAGCGTCAGCGAGACGACCGCCGACACCACCACCGCGATGGACAGCGTCAGCGCGAACTCGCGAAACATCCGGCCGACGAGGCCCGTCATGAACAACAGCGGAATGAAAACTGCGAGCAGCGACATCGTCAGCGAGATCACCGTGAATCCGATCTCGGAGGCACCCTTAAGAGCCGCAGAGAATGGCGTTTCGCCTTTCTCCATGTGCCTAACGATGTTCTCGATCATCACGATCGCATCGTCGACGATGAAGCCCGTTCCAATGGTGAGTGCCATCAGTGACAGATTGTCGAGACTGAAGCCCCAGAACCACATCACTCCGAATGTGGCGACGATCGATACCGGCAACCCGATGCCTGCGATTAGTGTCGCGCTGGCCGACTTGAGAAACAACAGGACCACGAGCACGACGAGACCGACGGCGAGCATCAAGGTGAACTGCACGTCGTGCACCGAGGCGCGGATTGTCTCCGTGCGATCGTGAACCACCGCAAGCTTCACGCCCTCGGGCATGCCCCTTTCGAGGCGCGGCAGCTCCGCCTTCAAGCGGTCCACGGCCTCGATGACATTGGCGCCCGGCTGCCGCAATACGTTGATGATGACGGCGGTTTTGCCCCGGTACCAGCCGCCGACCTTGCTGTTCTCCAGCCCGTCAGTCACCTCGGCCACGTCGCCCAGGCGGATCGGCGCGCCATTCCGCCACGCGATGATCACGGACCGATATTGCTCGGCGCTCGAGATCTGGTCGTTGGCCGCGATCGTGTACGATTGGCTCTCGCCGTCGAGTGAGCCTTTCGGCCCCGACACGTTCGCGGCGACGATTGCGGTTCTGAGGTCCGCCATCGATAGCCCGTAGCCGCCAAGCCGCGACAGGTCGGCCTGGATCCGCACGGCCGGCTTGACGCCGCCCTCGATGGAGACCCGCCCGACGCCCGAGACCGACGCGAGCCGTTGGCCGATCAATGTATCGGCTATGTCGGACAGGACGCGCAGCGAATGCGTATCGGACGTCAGTGCGAGCGTCGCGATTGGCGCATCTGCCGGGTTTACTTTGGCGAATGTCGGCGGATAGGGCAGCGTCCGCGGCAAGGTGGAGGCAGCAGCATTGATGGCCGACTGCACATCCTGGCCGGCCGCATCGATGTCGCGCCCGAGGCTGAACTGCAGCGTAACCTGGCTGATCCCGAGCGACGACGAGGACGTCATCACTTCCAGAGAAGAGATTTGCCCGAGCTGCCTTTCGAGAGGCGCCGTGACGAGATTGGCCATGGTCTCGGGGCTGGCTCCCGGCAGCTCCGTGGTTACCTGGATCGTCGGGAATTCGACCTGCGGCAGCGAGGCGATGGGGAGCGCCCGATAACCGAGCACGCCCCCGAGCACGATCGCAACGGTCAGCAGGAGCGTCGCGATCGGCCTCAGGATAAAAGGGGTCGAGACACTCATGGCGTGGCGCTCGACGGAGTACCCTCGGCGCGATTGACTTGCGGGATCATCGTGGCCGCGCTGGCGGCGGGCTCGCGGGGGGTGCCATCTATCGTTGGGCGCTTGCCGCTACCGTCACGTTCGTGACGATGCTTGCCGCTTTCGCCATTCCCGCGCTTGCCGCCCTTGCCTCGCCTCGCGCGCGGCGGTGGAGCAAAGCCGACCGGCGTTGAGACCGGCGCGCCTTGAACGGTCAGCCGGGCCCCTTCCGAGATACGCGCGAAGCCGGTTGTCACCACCTGATCGCCAATGTCGAGGCCCTTCGTGACGACGGCCAGCTTTTCGGTCGTCAGCCCCGTCTCGACAGGCCGGATCGTGGCCGCGCCCTCGTCACCGACGAGCCAGACGAAGGTCC
This sequence comes from Hyphomicrobiaceae bacterium, assembly GCA_050250755.1. Lineage (GTDB taxonomy): Bacteria > Pseudomonadota > Alphaproteobacteria > Rhizobiales > Hyphomicrobiaceae. The sequence goes on along the minus strand of JBFWOB010000040.1, from coordinate 3,099 downwards.
CAGCCGGGCCGCGCTGTATCGCGACGGTCGGGACGGAAACCACGTTCTGCAGTGTGTCGACACGGATGCGTACGTTCACGAACTGGCCCGGCCATAGCTGCCGCTGCGCATTCGGGAACCGAGCCTTCATGCGGATCGTGCCCGTCGTCGAGTCGATCTGATTGTCGATCACCTCGAGCTCGCCCGACGCGATGGTGACGCGCCCGTCGGGGTCGAGAGCGTCCACGACAACCTTGCCGCCAGACTCGGCTCGCCGTACGTCCTGCAACTTCTGTTGCGGCAGCGTGAAAATGACGGCGATTGGATCGATCTCGGTGATCGTCACCAGTCCTGCATCGCCGGAGCGCACGAGGTTGCCCTGGTCCACCAGTCGCAGGCCGGTGCGCCCGTTGATCGGAGAGGTGATGCGTGTGTAGCCAAGTACGGTACGTGCGCTTGCGATCGCAGCGTCGTCGGCCTTCAGCTGCGCCTCGAGCTGGTCGACCTGTGCCGCCTGGGTGTCCATGGTCTTCTGGGCCATGACACCGGGGATCTTGGCCATGCGCTCATAGTCGCGCCGGGCGTTGGTGAGCTGTGTCTCCGTGATCGCTCGCCGTGCGACGGCCTGGTCCAGCGCGGCTTGATAAGTGGCCGGATCGATCTCAGCCAGCAAGTCGCCCGCCTTCACGTCCTGGCCTTCATCGAAGGCTATGCGAAGCAGTTGGCCATCCACCTGGGGCTTGATCGTCACGGTATTGAGCGGGCGCACCGTGCCGACCGCTTCGAGCAACACGGGTACGTCCTGCCGATCGGCGCGTGCCGCGAGCACCGGCACAGCAGCCGCGCCGCTGGTCGCGCTCGCCGATCCGCGCCCTGGCCGGTCTCGCGATGGTGCTGCTGTCGGCGGTTTCACCATGGCATAGGCGACGACGCCAGCCATGCCTCCGAGGAGCGCGACCGCGACGAGCTTTTTCAGGATCGAAGCCACTGCCGGCATCCTTTCGATAAGGTCTTACGTCTGGAGAGGTCCCGTGGAAGCGGAACGGCCGGAAGGTGCCGAAACCGTCGCTCCTGGAACAAATAGAGGCTCGCCGTCGCTCCCTTCCTGCGCCGGAGATACAACTTTGTTCCGAGCATGCCCTAACGGAAAGGCGATTCCGCGCTCATTCCTGCGGCATGGTGATCGTGGCTGTTCGGCGATTGCGCGGCTGCGAGGCGATCGCTCGTTACCCGATTGTCGCAATGCGATCTAAGGCGACTGCGCTGGCGCCGTGCGCTCGGAGCGGCATGTTCGACAGTCTCGAGGTTGTGCCGGAGACGCCCTCCCTCGAGCGGCCTGGATTACCTGAGGAAGGCGCGCACATTGCGGCCAATTTCGTGACGCAGGCGCAATGGCAAAGTCCCACGGGTGTATCGCATCAAAACAGAAGATAATTTTTAACGAACCCCGAAAGGGAACGTGACCGCGACGGGTTTCTTTCTGATTCGAGTTAAGCTGGCAAACGGAATTTTCTGACGTTTTATTCAGGTTGGAGATGCCGGGGGAAAGCGGGCTTCGCGAAGCCCGCTTTCCTTGTTCCGGAGTGATTAGCCGGCGCTCTTCTTCGAGCGGGCATCCTCACATTTGCCACCTTTGCGGAACTTATATTCGCCACATGACTTGCCGGCGACAGTCTTGCCTTTCTTGGCCGACTTCGCCTTCTTGGCCTTTTTAGAGGCCGCGTGAGCCGGGGCGTCTTGCATAACCACCTGGGTCATTGTGACAGGGAGTGCAAGGGCACAGGCCAGAACAAGGGATTTAACGAGAGTCATCTTCAGTCTCGCTCCATGAAAACCGGCGCTCTACCGGATAAAAAACCTAAGACATAAGTGCGGGCGAAAAAATAGATGCCCGCTGCATAAAATTCTTTTTTATGCCTGCATTACGCCATAATTAAAAATGATCGCAGCTAGCAACCTGTGGCTGCCTCTGCAACCTCATCGACTTCCGTCACGATGGTCGCGAGAAGCGTCTCCACCCAGAGCTGCGAGATGCCCCGTCCGATCAAGACGATCCGAGTGCTGCGATCTTCTGACGGCCAGGTATCGAGCCATTGGGGCTCGTGGAAGAGATGCTGCACGCCGTGAATAATGGCCGGCTGTGCCGGACATTCAGCCACGTGGACGATAGCCTTGAGCCGCAACAGGTCGCTGCCAACGTGATCGGCGAGCGCTTCGAGGAAAAGGGGAAGCGCCAGCGCCGGGATGGGCGTCTGCTGGCGGAGCGTCACACATGCAATGTCGACATCGTGGTCCGGCGTTGGGGCTGCGTCCGCCATCGCGAGAAACGCAGGAATGGAGTTCGATTGGCCGCCCCCCACCAAGGCCGATGGCGCGATGTCTCCTTGGATCGCGGAGAGAAGCTCGGCGCGCGGACTGAGGGCTCGGAGGTGATTGGCGAGCTCCGCGCCGAGGCCTCCCGGAGCAAGGTCCGTCTTGGTCGCGATCAGCCTGTCGGCGATGGCCACCTGTCTCATTGCTTGCGGTTCGCGCGCCAAGGTCTGTAAACCCATCACCGCGTCGACCGTTGTCACGACACCCTCGAGCGCAATTCCCGCGCCGCGTCCGGTCTCTGTCATGATCGCGTTCAGTACCGGCGCCGGATCCGCCAGTCCGCTGGTCTCGATCACCACGCGCTCGAATGCGGGCAGGCTGCCCATGGCCCGCCGTGTGACGAGATCGGCAAGCGTCGCTTCGAGATCGCCGCGCACCATGCAGCAGATGCAGCCTGTCTCGAGCGTGACAAAGCTCTCCTCCGCGGCCGCAACCAGATCGTGGTCGATTCCGACCTCGCCGAATTCGTTGATAATCACGGCCGTGCGCGCGAAAGCAGGCGACTTCAGAAGGCGAGCGAGCAGTGTTGTCTTGCCGCTGCCGAGGAATCCCGTGAGCACGGTCACCGGGATCATCGCCGCACCTCGGGGTTCCTCTGCAAAAGACGCACTTATATCTCTCCTCCCCTCGACGGAGAGGGGCTGGGGGATGGGATGACGTCGCCGTCTCAGAGGAAGGGATTGTCCCCCCACCCCAAACCCCTCCCCCCGAGGGGGAGGGGTATCATCGTGGGGCCGCCGCTCGGGT
>JBFWOB010000039.1:0-57147 GCA_050250755.1 Hyphomicrobiaceae bacterium | reverse complement strand
ATCCGCCACACTCAGGTCACAGCCATCGGTACCAAAATGCGCGCGAAAGGGAATTCCGATGCGGCGTATCGCGTTCATTCTTACCGGCCTGTTAACGCTTGTCGCGCTGGCTTGGCTGGGCGGGCCTGGTGCGTGGGCGTCGTCTCCGAAACGGGAGATTGCGTTCACGAGCCCGCAAATGATTCTCGGCTGGATCAACCAATATCGGGCTCATCCGGAACCTCAGCGCCTGCCAAAGGCCGTGAAGGCCATGAGTTCGCTCGGCGTGTTTCGGGATCTCGACTCGAGCGGGGTCTATATCGGCTTCATGGCTGGCGTACTCGGCGCCAATCCCGAAAGGGCCGACAAGCTGGTAGCTGGCATGTTTCCGATGCCCCCCGAGGATCAGGTGGCGGTTGTGAGGGCGATCGCGTACTCAGGCCTGCCGGATTGGAGGATGCTGCTCGGGCGCTTCGCAGAGAGAATGCCGGCGCGCGCCGTCCTCATCAAGCGCCTTACGGAAGGCAAGCTTCCGACGTTGGAGAAGCTGCCGATCGATACCACTCCGGCGGCTCTCGATACGCTTTGGGGCTACTATTTCGCGAATGGACGCAAGGCGCCGATCAATCGGATTATCGAAGCGCTGCAATGGGCCACGGAAGGCAACGACGTCGACAAGCTTACTGCGGGCAGCATGGCAAAATGGACGCTCGCCAATAACGCACTTCAAAGCAAGGACTTGCTTGATCATCTGAAGGCAGAGCAAAAGCGCCGCCCCAAAGCCATTACGATACAGCTTGGCGAGGTGATCGAAGCGGCGGAGACATATGAGACCTCTCAGATCCGCAAGCGGGCGCTGGCTGCCATCGAGGAACTGAAACGAAAAGGGCCGGAGAGCGCTCGCAAGATGTCATACTGGGGCATGGCGGGGCAGACGGCGCTTGCGCTCGGGTGTGTCGTGGCGGGCGCCATGGGGCATGTCGAGATCGCCGTTCCGTGCGTGATCGGTGGCGCTGCATCCTCGGCTGCGATCAAGCTGATCACCCCGCAGTAGAGGTCACGTTGCTGTTCCAGCCGGGCTCTGGTACGCGTCGCGTTTCTCCACGCACGTGACCCGAGGCCCTCATGATCCCGCGCTATGCCCGCCCCGAAATGGTGAAAATCTGGGACCCGGAGACGCGCTTCCGAATCTGGTTCGAAATCGAGGCCCATGCCGTCGAAGCGATGGCCGATCTGGGTATCGTCCCGAAAGAAGCTGCGCGTATCATCTGGGAGAAGGGGGCAGCCGCCAAATTCGATGTTGCGCGCATCGATGAGATCGAGCGGGTGACGAAGCACGACGTTATCGCGTTCCTGACCCATCTCGCTGAGCACGTAGGGCCTGAAGCTCGGTTCGTGCATCAGGGTATGACGTCGTCGGATGTGCTCGATACGTGCTTGAGTGTGCAACTCGTGCGCGCGGCAAACTTACTGATAGCGGATGTGGACCGTCTTCTGGCGGCGCTTAAGACGCGAGCCTTGGAGCACAAGGATACGGTCACCATTGGCCGCAGCCATGGGATTCACGCTGAACCGACGACGTTCGGCGTCAAGCTGGCACAGGCCCATGCGGAGTTTGCGCGGGCCAAGGAGCGGCTGCAGGCGGCGCGGCGGGAGGTCGCGACGTGCGCTATCTCGGGTGCGGTCGGTTCGTTTGCGAATATTGATCCGCGTGTCGAGGAGCATGTCGCGGCGAAGATGGGCTTGGTTCCGGAGCCAGTTTCCACGCAGGTCATCCCACGCGATCGCCATGCGATGTTCTTCGCGACGCTTGCCGTTGTCGCATCTTCGATAGAGCGCCTTTCGATCGAGATACGGCATTTGCAACGCACCGAGGTGTTAGAGGCCGAGGAGTTCTTCTCCGAAGGCCAGAAGGGCTCCTCGGCGATGCCGCACAAGCGCAATCCTGTTCTGACCGAAAACCTCACCGGTCTTGCGCGTATGGTGCGCAGCTATGCCCTTCCCGCAATGGAGAACGTGGCACTCTGGCACGAGCGGGACATCTCGCATTCGTCGGTGGAGCGGATGATCGGCCCCGATGCGACGATCACGCTCGATTTCGCCCTGAACCGGCTCGCCGGCGTTGTCGAGAAGCTGATGGTCTACCCTGAGAATATGAAGGCGAACCTCGATCGCCTCGGAGGACTGATCCACTCGCAGCGCGTGCTGCTGGCACTAACGCAGAAGGGCGTCAGCCGCGAGGACAGCTATGCCTGGGTGCAGCGAAACGCCATGCCGGTCTGGCGCGGGCAGGGCGATTTCCTGACGCTTCTCAAGGCCGACAAAGATGTCTCGAAAGTGCTGACAGCGGGTGAGCTCGAGGCGCTATTCGACCTCGGCTATCACACCAAGCACGTCGACACGATCTTCCGCCGCGTTTTCGGTGAGTCCCGAACGGGGACGTAAGGCTGCAAGTCCAGGCCGGATCTGATAGGGTTCGGCCAGGAGATGCCGAATGAACGCGCCGCTGGATCTCAAGCTCGACAAGGCCGCCTTCGACCGCTGGCTTCTGGAGCAGGACCGGAAGTACGAGTGGAAGGAGGGCCGCGTCGTGCAGATGACGAACGTCACGCGAGCACATGCCAGTATCGTGATGAACATCGCGTTGGCGCTCAGCTCGCGTCTCGATCGTGACGAATGGCGCATCGTGGCATCTGATTTTGGTGTCCAGGATGCGGGCACGTTCGTGCGATTCCCCGATATTCTCGTCGAACCTCTCACCGGAGATATGGCGTCCCGGCGATCGGATGCTGCCGCTCTCATTTTTGAGGTTCTCTCCCCCTCGTCGCTCGACATCGACATGATCGAGAAACCGGCGGAGTATGGCACGATCCCTTCACTCGAGACCTACGTGGTAGTGAGCCAGGATATGGCGCTCTGCTGGATCTGGGAGCGGGATAGCGAGAGCGGCGCGTTTCCCGAGAAGCCGACGAAAGTCGTGGGGCGCGATCAGGCGATCCGTTTCGAGGCTCGGGGCTTTGCGTTACCGCTTGGCGAGATCTACCGGAACATTCCAACGGTCGACGACTGAGTTCCGCCCTTTCTCAACGGCAAAGGGCGTTGCAGGGGATGCCGTCGCCATCGCCGTCCAGACGTTTCAGGCCGCATGTCTGCAGATAGAATTTCGCCTCTCGCATGACGTCATTTGTCGGCACGTACGCTTCGAGCCACAGGTGAACGCGGGTCCAGTCAGGGCAGCCGGTACTTTACTTTGGTCGTCTGGTTGGGCAGCTCCCCGATTGGGAGCCGTGCCCTTTTCAGCCATGCTAGCGAAATCGTAGCCGGGCCAGGGTTCAGCTCGGAGACGGCCGATCATCTCAGCTTTTGTTCCACCACAAACCTTTTCGCAGGGTATCCCATCGCTATCTGCGTCGCGCTGCGCCTGTCCGCAAACAGCGAAATAGTAATACGCCTCGGCGCACGTGCGCATACGCGGACAGAGCCGCTCGACGCACTCTTGTGCGACTGCGTGCGACGGCAAGGTCGGCAACATGACGATGAATCCGGCGAGTGCCCCCGAAATTGTTGCAATCCGCCGGTGGCCTTGTACTGGCCGCACTATGTTATCACTCACGGAAACAATGATGCTCGAAATGGCTGCCGATGATTGTGCAGCCGATCGGGCCAAAGCTCCAGAGGTGATCCATGCGCGTCCGGGAGATCGATTTGCTCATTGTGCCCGGCTGGACCGGCTCGGGACCCGATCATTGGCAGACGCGTTGGGAGCGTAAGCTTTCGACAGCGCGGCGGGTCGAGCAATCCGACTGGGATACGCCGAGACTTGCGGACTGGGTGGAGCGTATCGTCGAAGAGGTGAACGCGTCGACGCGACCGCCGGTGATCGTCGCGCATAGTTGCGGTGTTACCGCGGCGGTCGCTGCAGCACCACGGTTGGCGGGGCGATTGCTCGGGGCTTTCCTGGTGGCGCCCTCGGATCTCGCGGGACGCGACCTATGGCCCGCGACTGATGGCGGATTTGCGCCGATTCCTACTGACCGACTGCCGTTCCCGACCAAGTTGATCGGTAGCTCGACCGACCCTTATTGTACGCCTGAGCGTGCCCAGGAACTGGGCGCAGCGTGGGGCTCGGATGTCTCCATCATCGCCGGCGCCGGCCACATCAATGCGGCGTCGGGACATGGGCCTTGGCCCGAAGGTCTGCTGACCTTCGGGCTTTTCCTCAAATCACTTGATTAGCGGCCCTCAGCGGCCGGCTTCGATGTCGCCAACGGCTTTGGCCAGGAACTCCGCCATCTGGTTGCGAATATCGGCTTCTGCAACTTGGATGCCCTTATCGGAGAGATCCTTCGTGATCTTGCGGACGACATCGTCGTCGCCCTTTTCGGCGAGATCGGCCTTACGGACAGACTTGATGTATTCATCGAGAGCCGGGCCGGTTACGCCTAGCTTGGCCGCCGCCCACTCTGCGATCATCTTGTTGCGGCGAGACTCGGCCTTGAACTTAAGATCTTGATCATGCGCGAATTTCTTCTCGAAGCTCTTTTGGCGCTCGTCAAAGGTCGTCATAGGGTCCTCGCCATCTATGGTTGCACGTTCGATCCGACGCTCGTGTATCGCGTGGCCGGGCCGCGTTAACGATCCGCTTCCCGAATAAGCCTGCTCGCGCCCATGAAATCAACCGTGCCGAACAGGTTGCTGCTACGATCAACGAGGCGGATCCAGCGCTAACATTGTTTCTCTACCCCGGTTCGGCTAGAGTCCGGGCCCGATCGAGGTGGCTCGGTTCCGGTGCCTTCTTACGTGAGTGTCCGATCCGGACGCGTCGCAATTCAGGGGGATGCCGGATCTATGCGCGCCAAATCGTACCCCCGGGCAATAAGAACGACTGACTCCTTACGAGGATCGACGAGATGAACAGGCGGCGTCGCGTATACGAGGGCAAGGCGAAGGTCCTCTACGAGGGCCCGGAGCCGGGAACGCTGATCCAGCACTTCAAGGATGATGCCACCGCTCTCAACGGCAAGAAGCACGCGCAGATCGATGGCAAGGGCGTCCTGAACAATCGAATCTCCGAGTACGTCTTTCAGCGCCTCGGAGAGATCGGCGTGCCGACCCATTTCGTCAAGCGTATCAACATGCGCGAGCAGTTGATACGCGAAGTCGAGATTATTCCGCTCGAAGTTGTGGTCCGCAATGTGGCCGCGGGATCGCTCGCGCAACGCCTCGGGTTGGAAGAGGGTGCGCCGCTTCCACGATCGATCATCGAATTCTACTACAAGAACGACAAGCTCAACGACCCGATGGTCTCCGAGGAGCACATCACGGCGTTCGGCTGGGCAAGCCCGCAAGAGATCGACGAGGTGATGAGCCTCGCGATCCGCATCAATGATTTTCTCGTTGGACTGTTCCTCGGCATCGGCATTCGCCTCATCGATTTCAAGGTGGAGTTCGGTCGTCTCTGGGAACAGAATGATCAGATGCGCATCATCCTCGCCGACGAGATCAGCCCCGATTGCTGCCGTCTGTGGGATGTGTCGTCGGGCGACAAGATGGACAAAGATCGGTTCCGGCGGGATCTCGGCGGTGTGCTCGAGGCTTACACCGAGGTCGCCCGTCGGCTCGGCGTGCTGACTGAGAATCCGAGGCCGAAGGGCGTCGGACCGGTGCTCGTGTCGACGAACGGACAAAAGCCGAATTGACAGGAAGGCAGCAGAGAGTAGGGAGATGACGTAAACGTGGCGCGATCTTTTCCGCGCGCGATTGGCGCCAACTCCCAGGCTCACCGCATCCCATGAAAGCCCGCATCAAGATTACTCTCAAGAACGGTGTCCTCGATCCGCAGGGCAAGGCCATTCAAAGTGCGCTCGGAAGTCTCGGCTTCTCGGGGGTCGAGGACGTGCGCCAGGGCAAATATATCGAGCTCGATCTCAAGGAGACCGACGAGGCGAAGGCGCGGGCCGAGGTCGACCGCATGTGTCGCGAGTTGCTCGCGAACTTGGTCATCGAGAACTACAGTTATGAACTCGGCGCCTGAGCATATCGAGCAGTCGGACGTGCATGAAGATGCCGTCCGCGCCTTCAAGTTTCTGGCGGCAAAGGCTGCGATGTTGCTTCTGGTGCCGTTGTTTGCGGCCGTTTTCGTGATCTGGTGGAGCTTCGGCTGACCAATGGTAGTGCGGTCGGTTCGCTAAACTCCGAAGCTGCCGCCGTCGCACGTTTCCGAAGGGTTGCGCCTCGCCGCATCGGGGCCGGCCAATTCAGGTAGGACTTCGATCCATGCGCTCAGCCGTCATCGTCTTCCCGGGCTCGAACTGCGATCGCGACGTGAAGGTCGCGCTCGAGGCCATCACCGGTCAGCGGGCTCATATGGTGTGGCATGGTGACACGAGCCTGCCCGAGGTTGACATGATCGTGCTGCCGGGTGGGTTCTCGTTCGGCGACTATCTCCGATGCGGGGCAATGGCAGCACACTCGAACGTGATGCGGGAGGTGGTGGCGCGCGCCAAGGCCGGCACGCCGGTACTTGGCATCTGCAACGGCTTCCAGATCCTTTGTGAGACGGGATTGCTGCCGGGCGTACTGCAGCGGAACGCTTCGCTCCGCTTCGTGTGCCGAGATTCGTTCCTCAAGGTGGAGCGGGTCGACACCATTTTTACGCGAGCCTACGCGCAGGATGAGATTATCAACCTCCCGGTGGCGCATGGCGATGGCAACTACTTCGCTGACACGGCGACGCTCGATCGGCTCGAGGGCGAGGGACGCGTGGTGTTTCGCTATGTCGATCCCAAATCTGCTCTCGCCACGCCGGAAGCCAATCCTAATGGTTCCCAGCGAAATATCGCGGGCATTTGTGATGGATCGCGCCGGATTGTCGGGCTGATGCCGCATCCCGAGCGGCACTTCGACAAGATCCTCGGCGCTGCCGATGGACGTCGTGTGTTCGAGAGTGCCATTCGCAGCATCGCCGCCTGAGCCCGATAAATCCGCGGCATTGCGGCGCTCGCGCTCAGATGCCGCGGTCTCGCCGCATGATCCATACGGGGCCAAGTGCGGCATCGCTCTCGATGTGTCGCCAGCGAAAGCGTTTGGCTTCGATCTCGCGAACAGCAACTTCATTGCGGACCGGAATTCGGGTCTCGCAGCCAATTGCCAATGTGGTCGAGAACACCTCATTAGCAAGCAGATCAAGAGCAACGGCTCCGATGCCCAGGCCGCGATGGGCTTCCGATCCGACAAAGAACGCGCACTGCCACATGCCCGGCTCTGGCCTCCCAGTGCTGTGAGTCTCCATTAGCCCCGTGTCGAAAGCGTGGGCATAGCCGACGGCCGTGCCGTCCACTTCGATCATCCGGCAAACCGCACTTGTACTTTCGGTCGCAATCGCGATTTCCGCCTCGACGGCCGCCGGTGGCCCCCACCATGCGCGCACCGTGCCATCTGCGAGCCAACTGCGAATGACAGCGCGATCCGCGCGGGTCAAAGGCCGGAGACACACCACGGCCGCTCGGCTGCCTTCATGCGACGATCCGCCCGGTCGTGTCATGGCGCCTTCAGCCGCGGTCAGACGTCCGGTAGAGCGTCATGCTGGTTTGGGGTTTGGGCAGGGAGGGGCGGGAACTTCGGCAGCGCGTTGCCAGCGGAATGTTTCGCTCAGGAATTTGAGACCTTTGTAGCCTGTGACCTGCAACACGTCGGGCGCGGTAAGCCGCACCTCCACATCGAAGCTCTCCCCTTGCTCGGGGTCGTAGATCCAGCCGCTATCCCAGGAGCCGTCGCGCATCGGTTTCAGGTCGCCGAGGATCTGCAGACCGCAGATAGGGCGGTCCCGCAGGCGACGGTTCTCGTTGAGCTTGTCGCGCAGGGGCTGTCCTTGCTGGTCCAATGGCTGCTGCAACCAGACGATCCGGCCGCACAGGCCCTGTCCGCATGGGCTGATTTCCACCGCGCCGCGGCCGGTGTGATCGATCCAAACGCCGACCGGTCCCGGTGGGACGGCCGGTGCTTCGGGAGCTGGATGGCTCGCTGCGCGAGGGCGCTGCTGCTGTGCTATCGCGGGGCTTAAAGCGAAACCCGCGGCAAGGCATGCGCCGGCACCAAGCCAGCGCGCGACGCGACGGGTTCGGGCAGAGTACGGACGTTTACGCATGACAAGATTTCCGCACGTTGAGCCTGATTCAGCCGGGTTGACAAAACTCATCGAGGTCTCCAATACCGCTCAAAACTTGGCGTCGGCAAGGCGGCCGACGCTTCGGTTAACGGCAGGGCGGACTTCGCCGCAGGCCGAGGAGTGCCATCGGGGCTGCCATCACTTCGCCCCTTTACCTTGATCGACACGGCCCTCGGCACCCCATGCGTTGTGCCCTATATAGGTGCCAAGGCTGGATCGCTGTCGCATTTGGCCTCGACTTGCAATGTCGTGAGGGAAAGACGTAGGCCGGTTTTCTGGATCGCGCGCGCCGTGGAGCGCCGGTCTACACGACGAGCTGGCGGAGCCAGCAACACCACGAAGGTAGCACGCGTAGCCAATGGTTCTCACCCTCGCCTTCCGAAACCTGTTTCACGACCGTATTCGGCTGATCGTGACGCTGGTGGGCATTCTGTTTTCGATCGTGCTCGTGGCCGTGCAGCTCGGGCTCTACCTCGGTGCGCGCAAAATGATCATTGGCATGATCGATCATGCCAATGCCGAGCTTTGGATCACCGCATATGGCGCGAAGAGCTTCGAAGAGGCCGGGAGCCTCGAGGGCCGCGAGCGTTTCATTGCGCTGTCAGTGCCCGGTGTCGCCTCGGTCGAGCCGCTGGTGGCCGCTTTCAACGAGTGGCGAAAGCCGGATGGCGGTGCGACGCTCACCGTCATTGTCGGAACGGACATGCCGGAAGGGGGCTTGAAGCCCTGGAATGTCGTTGAAGGGCAGGCCAGTGGGATTTTCCAGCCGAACGGTGTCGTGGTCGATAAAAGTTATCTCGACAATCTCGGTGTGAAAGGCGTGGGCGACGTCGCCCAGATCGATAGTCATCGAGTCAAGATCACCGCGCTGACCGACGGTATCCGCTCCTTCACGACGGCGCCCTATGTGTTCATGCCGTTGGCACGAGCGCGGGCGATGATGGGCATGAGCGGCAATCAGGCGACGTTTCTGCTCGTCAAACTGGAAGGCGGCGCCGACGTGGCGACGGTCCAAAAAGCGATCGGCGAACGCCTTCCGGGTGTCGAAGTGTTAACCACGGAGACATTCCGAGACCGGAGTCTTGCGCACTGGCTGTTTTCTACGGGCGCAGGCGTGGCGCTGATCGGCGGCGCGTTGCTCGGGCTGCTAGTCGGGACAGTGATCGTTGCGCAGACGCTTTATTCGAGTACGAAAGACCATCTCAACGAGTTCGCCACCCTCAGAGCGCTGGGTTCGTCGGCGGGCTACATCCATCGCGTCATCCTGCTGCAGGCGGCGCTATCCGCTGGCCTCGGGTATGCGCTGGGCATGATCATCGCTATGACGATCATCTACTTCAGCCAGAATACGGCGCTTCCAATCATCATGACACCAGGCCTCGCTGCGGGGCTTCTGGCGCTCACCATCTTCATGTGCGCCATTTCGGCGCTTGCCGCGATCATGAAGGTGACCCGCATCGATCCGGCAATGGTGTTCGCGCGATGAGCAAACCCGTTCTCGAGGCGAGAGGCATCGTCAAGGAGCTTGGCCAGGGCGCCGGTAAGGTGCGCGCGGTCAAGGGCGTGGATGTCACCTTGAAGGCCGGCGAGCTGACCTTGCTGATGGGCCCGTCGGGCTCCGGCAAGACGACTCTGCTGTCGATCATGGGCTGCATCCTGTCGCCGACGGAAGGCGAGCTGTCCATTCTCGGCGAGTCGACGAAGGGGCTCGACGCGGAAGAATTGGCGCGGCTAAGGCGGCGGCACATTGGCTTCGTGTTCCAGTCGTACAATCTCTTTCCGACCCTGAACGCTGTCGAAAACGTCAAGCTGGCGCTCGACGTGCGCGGGATAAGCGGCAGGGCCGCGACCGAGGAAGCGACAAAAGCGCTCACGGCTGTCGGCCTGTCGCATCGCCTGCGCAATTATCCGCGAAATATGTCAGGCGGTGAGCAGCAGCGCGTTGCTGTGGCGCGGGCACTTGCAGGGTCACCTGCTCTCCTGCTTGCGGACGAGCCGACCGCAGCGCTCGATTCGGAGAACGGGCAGGCCGTCATGGCGCTTCTCTCCGAGCTCGCGAGCGACAACAGCCGCGCCATTCTCGCGGTGACACACGACAACCGCACCCTTCCCTACGCCGATCGCATCATCCGGATCGAGGATGGTCGCATCGTCGGTGAAGAACGTCAGACGCCCAAAGGGCGCAAGCGCCCGAAAGGCCGGGCGCGACCGATCAAGGAAAAGGCTTGAGATTCATGTCGAGCAAATCGTCCCCTATCGTTCCGCTGGTGCTCGCCTTGGTCGCTTCGGTCGCTGTTGCGGTCGGCATCAGCAAGCTCGGGAACAAGGTCAATTTTGGCGGCGAGGAAAAGAGGGCCGTTCCAGTCACGCCGCGCTGGGCGGCGACCGCGGAAGGGCGCGTCGAGCCAAAGACCGGCGAGATCAAGCTCAGCGCGCTGACGCCTGGTCGGATCGCGGATGTGCTCGTCTCACTCAACGACAAGGTGCGGGCTGGCGACTTGCTGGTGCGCATTGATGACGCCGACGCGTTGGCTCGCGTGATGGGTGCGGACGCCGAGGCCGGCGTCAGGAAGCGCGAACGCGATGGCGAGACCGGCGTGCCGAAGCTGGTGCAGGATCGGCGCTCGGCCGAGGATCGTCTGCACGAGACGGAACGGTCCATCATGAGCGCGCGCCTTGCGTTCGATCGTCTGCAACTCAAGCGGCATAGCGATCCCGCGTCCGTGACGAACGCCGAAATTGATAATGCGCGCCGGGCAGTCGATAGCGCACTCGGCAGGCTACCCGCCGATCGCGAAGCGCTACGGCAGGCACAGGTCGCGGCCGGCGTGCCGTTGCCGACCCGGCTCGAAGCAGGCTTGACCACTTCGCGGGCCGAGCTTTCGGCTGCCGAGGCAGCGTTCGAGCGTACGCGTATCCGTGCGCCACACGATGGCACGGTATTGCAGATCTTCGCGCGTCCCGGCGAGCTTGCGGCCGCCTCACCCGAGCAGACGATGCTGATCGTTGCCGATCTTTCGCGATTGAGCGTGAAGGCGGAGGTTCAGGAGAGGGACGCGAGCAAGGTTCGCGTCGGCCAGGAGGTCGTTCTCAAGACCGATGCCTACCCGGACCAGGAGTTCGAGGGCAAGGTCGAGAAGGTGGCCAACGCTATGCGGCCGCCGAAGCTAGTACAGCGCGGGCCCCGCCGTCCGAACGACGTCGACGCGCTGGAAGTGGTAGTCGATGTCGCGCCGGGCGCACCGCTGATGCCCGGCATGCGGGTCGACACGTACTTCAAGATCGACGGCCAGCAGTCGTCCGAGCCGCGGGCGGATGCCTCGATGAAGACGGGCGGCGCCATCGTGTCACCGGCCCAAGCGGCCGTGAAATCGAATTGAGGCGCGCCTAAAAGGTGACGTGCGGGATCGGCGGGCAGGGCCGAGGCCGTAAAACCTTTTTCGCGGGATCCAAGTGCCCGCGAAGTCGCTGTTGATGCAGGGATAGCGTACAGGCATTGCCTGCTGGACCTGCTGGACATCATACTCTCCAGGCAGGCGCTTCAACATCCGACGTCATTTCCGCGAAGGTGGGGCCTCCGAGCGCTGGACATGGATGTGACCCGCGCCTCAAACGGATATGGAGACCACCCCATTCCCACCCTCACGCCCGCGCAAGGCGCGTGGGTATCCGCCTCCGCGGCATGACGGTGGGGCGGGGCCGGTGGTCGGACCCGTCACGCGGCGAGGCCGCGCTTTCGCAGCATTGATGCACTGGTCGGGAGGCGGCCGCGGAAGCCGACGTAAGCATCGCGCGGATCGCGACGATTGCCGGCGGAATAGATGAAGTCCCGCAAGCGTCTCGCCGTGTCGGCGTCGAAGACGTTGCCGGTCTCGACAAAGGCATCGAAGGCGTCGGCGTCCAGAACCTCGGACCACATGTAGCTGTAATATGCCGAAGCATATCCGCCGCCCGAAAAGACGTGAGTGAAGTGCGGCAACCGATGACGCATGACCACGCCTTTCGGCATGCCGCGGCGCTGCAGCAGG
This sequence comes from Hyphomicrobiaceae bacterium, assembly GCA_050250755.1. Lineage (GTDB taxonomy): Bacteria > Pseudomonadota > Alphaproteobacteria > Rhizobiales > Hyphomicrobiaceae. Next base: position 44,973 of record JBFWOB010000039.1, on the reverse strand, counting down.
TCGGCCTCGAAGCGCGAGACGTCAAGATTTGATGGATCATCCAGCGAGTGCAGCTCGAGATCGGCGAGGGCGGAAGCAACGTACTCGCATGTCGCGAATCCCTGGTTGAACGTTTGGGCGTCCTTGATGCGTTGTACAAGGTCAGCCGGCATCGACTGCCCAGTGACGTAGTGACGGGCGTACTTGCCCAGCACTTCGGGGGTCGTCAGCCAGTGCTCGTAGAGCTGGGATGGCAGCTCCACGAAATCCGTGGAAACCGCAGTGCCGGCGAGCGACGGATAGGTTACGTCCGACAAAAGGCCATGCAGCGCGTGACCGAATTCGTGGAACAGGGTCCGGGCATCGTCGAACGATAGGAGCGTCGGCTGGCCGTCGGCGCCGCGGTTCAGGTTCAGCACATTGACGATGATCGGGCGCTCTGGGCCGCCCAACTTGCGCTGACCTCGAAAGGCGCTCATCCAGGCGCCGGAGCGCTTCGACGGCCTCGCGAAGTAGTCGCCCAGGAAGATGCCGACGTGCGCCCCGTTTCGGTCCTTCACCTCGAACGTGCGCACGTCCGGATGATAGCGCGGCAAATCGGTGCGTTCGGCGAAGGTCAAGCCGAACAGATGGCCGGCGGTATCGAAGGCCGCCTCGATCATCCGGTCGAGTTGGAGGTAGGGCTTGATCTCCGCCTCATCGAGATCGTGTTCGGCCTTTCGCACCTTCTCGGAGTAATAGCGCCAGTCCCATGGCGCGATGTCGATATTCTGACCTTCGGCGTGTGCCACGGCGGCGAGATGTCCCCGTTCTTCATCGGCTTTCTTCGTGGCAGCGGCCCAAACCTCGTCCAGCAATGCGCGAACGGCTTCCGGCGTCTTCGCCATGGCGTCGTCGAGCCGGAATGAAGAAAACGTCTTGAAGCCGAGCAGGTGCGCGCGCTCGGCGCGCAGGCGGACGGTCTCGGCGGCGATTTCCCGGTTGTCGTGAGTGTTGGCGTTCTCGCCGCGGCTCGACCAGGCCTTGAAGGCCGCTTCCCGGAGATCGCGACGCGCTGAGAATTGAAGAAATGGCTCGATGGACGAGCGGCTCAAGGTGATGACGTGCTTACCGTCGAGACCGAGGTCGCGCGCGGTCTGTGCCGCGGCCTGAAGCACAAATTCAGGCAATCCGGCGAGGTCGGCTTCGCCATTCAGAACCAACCGATAGGCCTGTTCCTCAGCAAGCACATTCTGGGCGAACTGGGTGCCGAGCGTGGCGAGCCGCTGGTTGATGGCGGCGATGCGCTCCTTGGCCTCCGGACCGAGGTTCGCGCCGGAGCGTACAAAATTCGTGCGCGTGCGTTCGAGGACACGCATCTGCTCAGCGTCGAGGCCGAGGCTGTCGCGGCCCTGCCAAAGGGCGTCGATGCGCTTGAACAGCTTTTCGTTGAGCGCGATCGCGGTCGAATGCTTGGCGAGGCGAGGGGCCATCTCACGTTCGATGGCCTGCAATTCGGGGTTCGTGTTGCTGCCGGTCAAATTGTAGAAAACGCGCGCCACGCGGGTCAGATCGCGTCCGGCGAGCTCAAGCGCGTCCAGGGTGTTAGCGAGGGTCGGCGGTGCAGAGTCGACGGCAATCGCGTCGATCTCGGCCTCGTGCAACGCGAGTGCGCGTGTGAAGGCCGGCTCGAAGTCAGCCGGTTTGATCGCCTCGAATGGCGGCATATGAAACGGGGTGGTCCAAGGCGCGAGCAATGGATTGGTGCCGACAGGGGTGTTTTCGGATGCGGCTTGCGACATCGTCGTGTGGCTCCGCTCAAAAAGGCGACGCCCGCAACATGCGGGCGCCGGAGAGAGATTGGAAGCGCGGTATCAGGCCGCGGCACGTGCCTGCGCATCGATGTGCGCAGTCAGTGTCTCGTCGAGGCCGAGGCCTTGTGCGAGCGACACCAGGAACTCGTGCTCCTCGGCCGTATCGAGATCGATGGCGATGCGGGCAGCCGTGTAAACTTGTACGGCTTCCGCCTGCGAGTGGACCGCTGCAACCAAATCGGCGACTGATGCCGGATTGTTCAGCTCGTTGGCCAGGAACTCCTCCGCCTCGGCGTCGAGACCGCCCTGCTTGAGGCTGCCGATGATCTTTTGCTGCTCGGCATCGTCAATGCGTCCGTCTGCGGCAGCGGCGGCGATCATCGCGCGGATATAGAGCTGCGCGGCATCGTGCGTGACGGCGCCCGCCTCGAAACCTGAACCGCGGGGGGCTTCAGCGAGGCCGTCGTCGGCTCCCGTGATGATCGGTTTCCCCTGCTGATAGTTTTGCAGGGCCTTGTAGGCGAGGCCACCGATCAGCGCGAGCGCACCGACTTTGGCCGCGCCCATGGCAATTGAACGGCCAGTTTGCGTGCCGAGCAGAATGGAACCGAGGCCGCCTGCGATGGCGCCGGCGCCGAGCTGATTGTTCTGAATGAGATCCTTGAGCTGGTTCAGCAGTTCATCGGGGGATTTGCCTGTCGCGCGGCCAATGGCATCGCGCAATTGGCCAGAAGCCCCTGTTGCGTCGTCGACGCGACCGGCACCCTCGCGAACGCCCTGGGTGGCCTGCCCGAGCACCTGCCCGAGAATGTCCATCAGGCCGCCGCCCTGTCCGCCGGGGCCGCTTTGTCCCCCCTGTTTGCCGAGACTTTCTTGTATGCGACCGAGAATATCTCCGAGGCCACCGCCGCCCTGCTGCCCTTGCTGTGCGGGAGCCGCCGCTCCTGGGCGAGGAGTTTCGGTCGCTCCGGGCATGATGTTCTTCAGGATATCCTCAAGGCCGCCGAGGCCGCCGGACTGCGTCGCGCTTTGGCCGGCGCCGGCTGGACGTCCTTGCTGACCAAAGGCCTGGCCGAGCTGGCCGAGAATATCGCCAATGCCGCCCGGGCCGCCCTGCTGGCCTTGCGATGGCTGCGGGGCTTGGCCGCCGCGGACGAGTTGTTCGAGAAGGCTACGTGCGTCGAACATTGAAAGGCTCCTCAGCGTCCTGGTTGCTCTCGTCCGCCCCCAGCCCAAGGTAGTGTGGCCAGAAGACAAGAACAATGCACGTAGGAGGACTTTCTATTTCGCCGGAATAACCTTGCTGCTGCCTGCGGCATCCGCTTGCTCCTGCAGGGACGGTTCGTCGACCGCCCCGATAAGGCGACCGAAGATCCGCCATATGAGCTTTGCGACGTCGTCGAGGACGACGAACACAGCTGGGACGAAGACAAGGCTCAGTACCGTGGAGGACAGCAATCCACCGATCACCGCGATCGCCATCGGGGCGCGGAACTCGCCGCCTTCGCCGGTGCCGAGCGCGGAAGGCAGCATGCCGCCGACCATGGCGATGGTGGTCATGACGATCGGGCGCGCGCGCTTGCGGCCTGCATCGATGATCGCTTCGGCCCTGGGCACTCCACGTGCCATTTCCTCGATAGCGAAGTCGACCAGCATGATCGCGTTCTTGGTGACGATGCCCATCAGCATGAGGATCCCGATCACCACCGGCAGGCTCATGGGGTTCGACGTGACGGCCAGCGCTACGATCGCGCCGCCGATCGAGAGCGGCAGCGAGAAAAGAATCGTAATCGGATGAAGGAACGAGCCGAATAGAAGAACGAGCACCGCGTAGACCATCATCAGGCCGGCGCCCATGGCCTTACCGAAGCTTGCGAAGACTTCCGCCATGACCTCCGCATCGCCGAATTCCTTCAGCTCGACGCCGGGAGGGAGATGCTTGGCCGCGTCGGTACTCTTGACGGCGGCGATAGCTTCACCCAGCGGCGTTTGGCCGACGAGATCTCCGCCGATCAAAACGCGGCGCATCCGATCGTAGCGATCAATCGAGGTCGGTCCCTGGTTCATCTCGAACGTCGCCACGGATGTGAGTGGCACCGCACCGCCGTGAGCGGTCGGCACCTTGAGCGCCTCGAGGATATTGCGATTGCCGCGTGCCTTTTCGTCGAGTTGCACGCGAATCGGGATCTGACGGCTCGCGAGATCGATCCGGGCAAGGTTGGCACTCGCGTCGCCAATGGTGGCGATACGCACTGCCTCGGAGATCTGATCCGTCGAGACGCCCAGGTCCGCGGCAAGATCCGACCGCGGCTTGACGATCAGCTCCGGACGATCGAGCTCAGCGGTCGAGACGACATTCGCCAAGTAGGGGGCACCGGAGGGCGAGGTGACGCGCTTGGCCTCGCTGGTCAGGGCGGCGGCAACCTTGTTCACGGCATCCCCGTCGCGCCCGGCAACGACGAGCGAGAACTGGCGTTGGCCGTTATCCTGAAGGAACCAAAAGCGAAGGTCGGGCAAGGCAACGATTTCGCGGCTGATGGCCTGCTTGGATTGCTCTTGCGTGACGCTGCGCTCGGCCTTCGGCTTGAGATTGATGACGAGCGTCGCCTTGCGAACCTCGGCGCCTGAGCCGAGCAGATTGCCTCCGTTGATGAAAACGCTGTTGACCTCCGGCCGCGCTCGGATGCGGCGTGCAACGTCTTCGCTCGCCTGACGCGTGTGTTCGAGACGGGAGCCTGGGGGCAGCTCGACCGCGAGCAGCATGCGGCCCGAGTCCTCCTGCGGAAGGAAGCCCGCCGGCACCAGATAGAAAGAACCGATGGATCCTGCAAAAACCAGAAGGCCCAGGGCAACAGTTTTGAGCCGATGGCGGACGGACCATCCGACGAGTCGCGTATAAAGGCGTAATATTCGGCCTTCGTGCTCCGCGTGACCGGCGCTGCGCAGGAAGTATGCTGAGAGCATAGGCGTTATAAGTCGCGCAACGAGCAGCGAGAAGAACACCGCGAACGCGACCGTCAGGCCGAACTGCTTGAAGTACTGGCCGGCGATGCCGCCCATGAAGCTCACGGGCGTGAAGACGGCGATAATCGTTGTCGTGATGGCGATCACGGCCAGTCCGATCTCGTCCGCAGCTTCGAGCGAGGCCCGATAGGCAGACTTGCCCATGCGCATATGGCGCACGATGTTCTCGATCTCGACGATGGCGTCGTCGACCAGGATGCCGGTCACGATCGTAATCGCGAGCAGGCTCACGAGGTTGAGCGAGAAGCCGAGCGTGCTCATGGCCCAGAAGGTGGGCAGGATCGAAAGGGGGAGGGCTATGGCTGCGATAACTGTGGCGCGCCAGTCGCGCAGGAAGATGATGATGACGACGATGGCCAGGATCGCACCTTCGATCAGCGTCGTCATGGTGGAGTGGTAGGAGCCGATCGCATACTGGGTCGTAGAGTCGATCGGGGAAATTTCGACACCCGGATGCTCCGTGTGCAGCTTTTGGAGAGCTTGCTCGACGGCTTGCGAGACGACGACATCGCTGGCGCCTGTGGATCGCGAAATGGCAAACGCGACGACTTCGTTCCCGTTGAGGGACGCGAAGGTTCGGCGCTCAGCATGTGAGTCGGTGACGGTGCCGAGTTCGTCGAGCCGTACTTTGCGCCCGCCAGGAAGCGCGATCATGGAACCGGCCAGATCGGCAACCGTTGGCTTCGAACCGAGCGTGCGAATGGCCTGTTCGCGATCGGCGATCTCGCCGCGCCCGCCCGTGAGATCGACGTTGGTCGCCTTGATCTGCCGGTTGACGTCGCCGGCCGTGATCCCGAACGACAGCAGCCGGTCCGGATCGAGCGCGACGCGAACCTCGCGCTCCACACCGCCGATCCGCAGGACTTGCGAGACGCCGGGCACGGTCTGCAGCGCACGCACGACCGTATCGTCCACGAACCAGGAGAGTTCCTCCATGGTCATGGCGGGGGCGCGTGCACCATACGTCAGGATCGGCAGGCCCTCAATCTCGAGGCGCTGTACGATCGGCTCGTCGATCGTCCGCGGCAGCTCGGCGCGAACTCTGGCAATGGCATCCTTTACGTCATTGAGCGCGCGGTCCTGATTAGTCTCCAGCCGGAACTCGATGAGGATTGCCGAGCTTCCCTCGGTTAGCGTCGACGTGATGTGCTTGACGCCGGATATACCAGCGATTGCATCCTCGACCTTCTTGGTGATCTGCGTTTCGAGCTCGGATGGGGCGGCGCCGAGCTGGGTGATCGTCACCTGGATGATCGGCACGTCGATGTTCGGAAACCGCGTGATCGCGAGCCCCCGGAAGCTCACCAGACCGAGCGTCAGGAGCACCATGAACAGTACGAGGGACGGGACGGGCCGCCGGATGGCCCAGGCCGAGATATTCATCAGCGCACTCCCTGGAGGCGTCAGCGGGACGCACTGAGACGGCGATTGGTGTCTGGGATAGGCTGAACAGCATCGCCGTCGCGCAGGAACGTGCCAGAGCGAGCGACGATGGCATCGCCGGGCCGTATTCCCTCCCGAATCTCGACCGAGGCACCCTCCGCCAGCCCGATCTTGACGCGCCGTGTGGAGATATGGCCGTCACTGACGACCTGCACGACGGGACCGTCGGGGCTATAGAGTACCGCGGAGGCTGGGACCGAGAGGCCACTGCTTTCAGCCGTGCGAATGCGGGCACGCGCGAATGCACCGACGAAGAGGCCCGGTTTGTCGCCGATGAAGATGCGAACGCGGCCGAGCCGGGTCTGCCGATCGACCTCAGGAGAGAGCAGGCGCACCGTTCCGGTCACATCGGTCAGGCCGGCCGTCTCGATGGTAACGGGCTGGCCCTCTTGGAGCGCGGACAGACGGGCTTCGGGCACTTCGCCGTCCAGCTCGATCTCGCCTCTGGCGACAATGCGGAACATGGGATCGGCGACGCCGGATGCGTAGCTTCCGATACGGGCATTGCGACGGCTGATCAGGCCGTCGGATGGGCTGCGAATGTCCGTGCGGGTCCGGCGCCAGGAAATTTCACGGTGTTGCGCCTCGATCTGAGCTTTCTCGGCCTCGGCGACCTTGAGCCCGTCGCGCGCCGAGGCGAGAGCGGCCTCGCTGGTCCGGATGGCGCTCTCCCGCTGGTCCATGCCACTGTCGGAAAGAACGCCGGACTTGCTGAGCGGCTTGGCGCGCTCGTAGGCATTGGAGGCCTCATGCAGGCGCGCCTCGGCCGAGGCAATGGCGCTTCGTGCCTGTGCGATCGCGGCTTCGGCCCGCGCGAGTGTCGCGGTATTCTGGGCGAGCTGTGCCTCCAACGTGTCTGACACGAGACGGGCGAGCACCTGCCCTTTCTTCACGCGGTCGCCTTCGTCGGCAAGAATCTCGACGATGCGGAGGCCCTCGATCTCCGGTCCGACCAGGATCTCATCGCGCGCCACGAGCGATCCGGTGACCAGCACGGTTTCGACAAAGGGAGCAACCTCCGCCCGAACTACGGTCACCGCGAGCGGCGGCGTTGGTTGCTGCGTCGTTGGCTCGGCGGCGTGGCTGGCATGCAGGAGAGACGCCAGTTTCGTCGGAACGGGAAGGTGTCCGCTTGCAATCAGACCGGCAGCGCCCGCAGTCGAGACGACGACGAGAATGAGTCCGGCTCTGGTCCATCTCATCGGGTCTTCTCCTTGGTGCGCCGCGCTCGTGGCGCGTCGGGTACAGGAACCGGGTTGAGCAGGCTTTCGATCGCGGCGACCAGCCCTGGCAGCTCGGCGGCACTGTCGAAGCCTGGGTCGGTGGCGCGGCGCCAGAACAGTCCGTCGCCGATCGTGATGAAGACGTTGGCCAAAGTGGGTATGTCGAGCGCCGGCTTGATTCGACCCTCGTCGGCAAGCCGCTGGAAAAGCGCCTCAAAGCTCGATCGGACGTGGCTGTCGACCGACCGGTAGATCTCGCCGACCCGCGGATTGCGCGTCGCCTCGAGGCCTATTTCCACGCACATGAGGCGCTTGTGGGCCGGTTCGTCGACAAAATATTGGCTACCCATTCGCCGCAGCGCTTCCATCAGGTCCGGGGCGGCTGCAAGACCTTCAAAACGCTCCTGAAATTGAGCTCGGTCGCGCTCTGAGATGCCGGCGATCAGGGCTTCTTTGCTGTCGAAATAAATGTAGAGAGCCCCCGGGCTGATCCTCGCTTCGCGGCAGATGGCCTGCATGGTGGTGCGGTGGAAGCCAGCGGCCGCAAAGCAGCGCTCGGCCGCATCGAGGATATGCTCGCGGCGTTGATGCTGGGTGTCCGGCGTCAGGCGTGGCATGGCAGCTTCGCGGTTCTATTGGCGGGCGTGGGGCAGGCAAGCAGAAGGTCGAAGCGGCAGATTTCGGATTTTCCGTCAGGCCAAGGTGGCGTCGAGCCTCCATCGGCGCTATATAACAAAACGAATGTTCGTTCGCTTAGAGCGCATGTATTCCTGGTTTGGATGTCGGTCAAGAGCGTACGCGGGGGTTGATCGTGTTTTGCGCGTATCGTTCGACAGGCCACGATTGTGGCGAGGCGGCAGGACAGTCGCGTGAGAGGCGGACCGAGAGATTCGCCTGATCGGCTTGCGATGGTTTTTGTGCTGAGCGTGCTCTCGTAGCGGCGGCGCACTGAGTGGCGGGAGCAGTGTTTCGGTTTCAGCGCCGCGATCACGTCATTTCACAATCGGTGATTTCATCGGGTGTCCGACGGAATCGGGATTGAAATCGCGTTTCACAGGTATATCTGCGAGCAGCTATGACCTGAAAAACGGAACGGAAAAGCGCAGTGATGAGTTAGCGCCGAAGAGGCCATTAAGGAGAGCGTATCGTGGACCATAATGGATTTTCCTGGGAGCGGCACAGTACATCCAGTGCCGCGAATCAACTGTCAGACGAGGATATCGAAACGATCTCCCGACTGATGTTGGAGTTGCGTGAAGTCACTCTTTCTCGATCGACGTATTTGGCGGCGACGGCATTTCTAAAGCGATTTGGTTTCGACACGGACAGCAGCACACTCGTCAGGCCAGATCGGATTGCGCATTGACGGCTGTCAGATCTCGCGTGCATCTTGGTAGCGATAGGGTAGCAACATCGCCGGAGCGAGATTACGGATCAAGCTGTGAGCCGGTAGAGGTGCCGGCTCAGTGATCGGCAAAGCAAGCTCTGTGACCGGCGTGCCCGTTACCGCTCGAGCAAGTTCCCGACCAAGTGCCACGGATAGTCCCACTGCCCTGCCGTTGCAGCCGACCCAGGCGAAGCCGTCCGGTCCCAACTGGTGGAAGCGTGGGTAAAAATCACGCGTAATTCCCACATAACCATTCCAGACATAATCGAAGCCGATATCGCCGATTTGCGGAAAAAGGCGAGCGAGGCGAGCGGCAATATAGCTCTGCATTCGCTCGCGACGCCTTATGGGAACCAGAATTGCGCCTCCGGTTACCAACCTATTGCGTGCGTCATAACGGGCGAAATACAGCTCGCGGTGTGTATCCGAAACGGCTTGCCGTCCGGGGATTATCGTTTTGCGGACATTATCTGAAAGTGGCTTCGTCGCGAGTTGCCACGAGAAAATAGGTACAACCTGACGGGCAATGTGCGGTTCCAGCCTCTCGGAGAATTCGCCCGTATACGCATTGGTCGCGAGCACGAGGGCGCGCGACCTGACTGTGCCTCGGGCCGTACGAGCGAGCCAGTAGGCGCCGTTGCGCTCAACCGTGTCGACGGGGGATCGGGCAAAGATGCGCCCCCCATGCCTGAGCACCGCGTTTGCCAGGCCCCGTGCGAGGGCGAGGGGATTGATATGACCGCCTGTCGTGTTGCCCCAGCCGCCGAACCAATTGTCCGAGCCCGTCAACTGCCGTATTTCATCGCGCGATTTCAACGAGACGGGTGCGCCGACCTTGGACCATTGGGCGACCCGTCGCTCGGCAATCTTCATTCGCCCTAGAGAATGGACCGGCTGGATCCAGCCGTTCTGCTCGCCCTCGCAATTGATCCCTTCTTCACGCGCCGTGTCGAACAATGTCTGCGCGCAATCCCGGATGAGGTGTACCAGCCGTTCGCCGGCCTCGCCATGGCGGCGAATGATGTCGTCCGGTTCGGGGCGCGTCAGTGTGGGGATGACCTGCCCATTGTTGCGTCCCGATGCGCCCCACCCGGGCTCGGCTGCTTCTATGACCGCCACGTCCACGCCTGCCCGCGCAAGCGCCAGGGCCGTCGACAGCCCTGTAAATCCCGCGCCGACCACGGTGACGTCTGCGCTGATGTCACCATCGATGGCCGGGAGCGCAGGTCCTGCAGGGGTGACGGCGGCCCACAGAGACGGCGGCCATTCGACCGATTGCGACATTCGGCTCTCCCCAGTGCGCCTAGCAAGCGATCAGCTAATCCGACGGGACGGATCATCGCAACCCTGCGACGAATTATGCAAATGCCCTTTCAGCCGCTTGTCGTGGCTTGAATCCGGGCGGCTAAGCCCTTGTTAAGGGGCTAGGCTCACCGTCCGTGGGGGCCTACTTCGGAAGTTGACTTGTCCGACGAGCAGCGCTATCTCAGCAGCGTCTTAGCACTCCCTGAAGTTGAGTGCTAACAAAGATCGATGTGCAACTCAATGCGGACTGGCACGGTCCCTGATATCTGGAGCACCCTTCGAATGAAGTTCCGTCCTCTTCATGACCGCGTCGTCGTCAAGCGCGCCGACAGTGAGACCAAGACGTCCGGCGGGATCATCATCCCTGACACGGCCGGTGAAAAGCCCCAGCAGGGTGAGGTGGTTGCGGTTGGCCCCGGTGCGCGCGACGAGACCGGCAAGCTCGTGGCCCTCGACGTCAAGACGGGCGACAAGGTGCTGTTCGGCAAATGGTCCGGCACCGAGGTCAAGATCGACGGCCAGGAGCTGTTGATCATGAAGGAGAGCGACATCATGGGCGTTCTCGACAAGTAAGCCCGACGTCTTTTTCCCGACAGCCAAACATCAGGACTACCCAATTATGTCAGCCAAGGATGTCAAATTCTCCATCGACGCGCGCGATCGCATGATGCGCGGTGTCGACATTCTCGCCAATGCGGTGAGAGTGACGCTCGGCCCGAAAGGCCGCAACGTTGTCATCGAGAAGAGCTTCGGCGCCCCCCGCACCACCAAGGACGGCGTGACGGTCGCCAAGGAGATCGAGCTCGAGGACAAGTTCGAGAACATGGGCGCACAGATGGTGCGCGAAGTGGCCTCGAAGACCAACGACAAGGCTGGTGACGGCACCACCACCGCCACGGTTCTTGCTCAAGCTATTGTGCGCGAGGGTCTGAAGTCGGTTGCCGCCGGCATGAACCCGATGGACCTCAAGCGCGGCATCGACAAGGCTGTCGTCCAGGTCGTCGAAGAGATCAAGAAGCGCGCCAAGAAGGTCAAGAATTCTGAGGAGATCGCGCAGGTCGGCACGATCTCGGCCAACGGTGAGTCTTCGATCGGCAAGATGATTGCCGAGGCCATGCAGAAGGTTGGCAACGAGGGCGTGATTACGGTCGAGGAGGCCAAGAGCCTCGAGACCGAGCTCGACGTCGTCGAGGGCATGCAGTTCGACCGCGGCTATCTCTCGCCCTATTTCATCACGAACGCGGACAAGATGATCGCGGAACTGGATGACCCCTACATCCTGATCCACGAGAAGAAGCTGTCCGGCCTTCAGCCGATGCTGCCGTTGCTCGAAGCGGTCGTGCAGACGGGCCGTCCGCTGCTGATCATCGCTGAAGAGGTCGAGGGTGAGGCCCTGGCGACGCTGGTCGTCAACAAGCTGCGCGGCGGTCTCAAGGTTGCAGCCGTCAAGGCTCCTGGCTTCGGCGATCGCCGCAAAGCCATGCTTGAGGACATCGCCGTTCTGACGGGCGGTACGGTGATCTCCGAGGATCTCGGCATCAAGCTCGAGAACGTCACCGTCGACATGCTCGGCAAGGCCAAGCGCGTCCGCATCGACAAGGACAACACCACGATCGTCGATGGCTCGGGCAAGAAGAAAGACATCGAAGGTCGCGTTTCTCAGATCAAGGTGCAGATCGAAGAGACGACCTCCGACTACGATCGCGAGAAGCTCCAGGAGCGTCTGGCGAAGCTCGCGGGCGGCGTTGCAGTGATCAAAGTCGGTGGCGCCACCGAGGTTGAGGTGAAGGAGCGCAAGGATCGCGTTGATGACGCGCTCAATGCGACCCGCGCCGCGGTTGAAGAAGGCGTTGTCGCGGGTGGCGGCGTGTGTCTTGCCAAGGCCATCCAGGCCATTACAGCCAAGGGTGACAACGCGGATCAGGATGCCGGCATCCAGATCGTCAAGCGTGCATTGCAGGCTCCGATCCGCCAGATCGCCGACAATGCCGGCGTCGAAGGCTCGATCGTCGTCGGCAAGGTGGTCGAGGCCAAGGGTGCGACCTACGGCTACGACGCACAGACTGGCGAATACGGCGACATGATCGACAAGGGCATCATCGACCCGGCGAAGGTCGTGCGCACCGCGCTGCAGGATGCCGCATCGATTGCCGGCTTGTTGATCACGACGGAGGCTGGCGTCGCCGAGGCTCCGAAGAAAAAGGACGCACATGCCGGCCACGATCACGGCGGCATGGGAGGCATGGGCGGCATGATGTAAGGGTCGCAGCAGGAATAGCCGGGCGCGACGTGCGCGTTGCATTCGGCATTCCTATTGCGAGGTACTTGCCGTTGAATGGCAAAGCCGTATCGGTGACACCGATACGGCTTTTGTCGCATTATGGGTTGCCGAAGGGGTATCGGCTGCCACTCAGAAGATGTGTTGGCGAGAGATCGCAGATCCTATGAAAGCAATTGGCGAGCGGTATGCGTCAGCGCACCAGTCTGTTTACAGTCGCAGAGCGTATCCAGGGTGACGTTCCTTGGGGCTCGATCCTCGACGCGGGAACGGGGATCAAGTCGGTTCAATGGATCAGTGGGCTTAGGAGTTCTCGTTGGACGGCCGTCAGCGCCGACGCTGACCATCTCACAAGCGTGCGTTCGGCGGTGGCAACCTCGATGCGTCCCCAGGATCGCTTGATCTTGGGCAACTGGTATGATCCGGCGCTGCTCTCCGGAGACGTCTATGAAACAGTGATCGCCGATTATGTCGTTGGGGCGATCGAAGGCTATGCGCCGTACTATCAGGAGAGTTTTTTTGCGCGTTTGCGGCCCCTGATTGGGAGGCGGCTTTTCGTCTTCGGCGTGGATCCATATATTTTCGGGGCAGGGAACGACGATACTGGCCAGGCGGTAAAGCAGATTGGGCGGCTTCGCGATGCCTGCGCCCTGCTGGCAGGCGTTGTACCATATCGTGAATTTCCGGCGGAGTGGGTGGTGGATCGATTGCAACAGTCTGGTCTGCGCCTGATCTTTGCCGATCGGTTCCCGACCGTCTACGATCAGCATTGGATACGGGGTCAGGTCTCCGACTGCCGCGCGCTGATCGCGCGGATTCCAGACCCGGCCCTCGCGGCATCGCTCGAGGGCAACGCCGCAGCGCTGGAAGGCCGCGCCTTGGCTCTCTGCTCCCGGCTCGGTGGTCTCGAACACGGTCATGAGTATGTGATCGTGGCTGAGGCCCTGTCCGGATGAATATCGGCTGGTTGATCCTTGAGATTGGCGCTGCGGCTGCATAACTCAATGAGCCCAGGATGAGGCTATTCGGATTTGAGAATGACCACGCGCCGCCGGTTTCTAAAGCGGAGTTTCGTTGCGACGGGAATGGTACTTGCGGGCGGAGCGGCGACCCTTTTGCCGCGTAAGGCCAATGCGTACTACTCAGGGCCGATTTCTGATCATTTCAACGGCGAGCATTTCTTCAATCCCGGTGCGCAGTCGCCGCGGGCTCTCTGGCAGGTCGCGAGGCTTTATGCGTCCGAGACATGGTCGGTCTGGCCACCGCAATTTCCAAGCCCGTTCCCGCCGGACAGGCCACCGGCTCGCGTCGACGGCGCCCGCATGCGTCTTGTGCTGATAGGGCACGCGAGCTGGCTGATCCAGGTCGGCGGGCGCAACGTACTGATCGACCCCGTCTGGGTGGATCGGGTCAGCCCATTCACGTTTGCCGGACCTCGACGTGCCAATCAGCCTGGCATCGCATTCGACGATCTGCCCCCGATCGATACGATTATCGTCACGCACAATCACTACGATCACATGGATCTAGTCACCCTGGCGCGCCTCTGGCGGCGGGACAAGCCGCGGATCGTAACGCCGCTCGGGAACGATACGATCATACGGGCGGCGATTCCGGATCTGGAGGCGAAGGCTGTCGATTGGGGTGACACCGTCGACCTTGGCGGCATTACCGCGCATGCGGTTCCGACGCAGCATTGGTCTGCGCGAGGAACGCGTGATCGGCGGCACGCGCTGTGGGCTAGTTTCGTGCTGGAGACGCCGGGCGGGAAGATCTACGCGATCGGTGATACGGGCTTCGGAGACGGTCGAATTTTCCGCCATGTTGCCGAGTGTCACCCAGGCTTGCGGTTAGCCCTTCTACCGATCGGAGCCTATGAGCCGCGCTGGTTCATGCAGGGGCAGCATATGAATCCCGCCGATGCGGTTGAGGCATTGCGCCTCTGCGGCGCAGAAATGGCGCTCGGGCATCACTGGGGCACCTTTCAGCTCACGACGGAGCCACACGATCAGCCGCTCACGGACCTTGAAGTCGCATTATCGCACGCGAAAGTGTCAGCGGATCGGTTTCGCCCAATGAGGCCCGGCCAAGTCGTCGAGATTTAGGCGGGTCTAAAATGTGAAGCGGGCGAAGCTTTCGCTTCGCCCGCATACGACTCTGGATAACTGTTCGTCAGCGCCGCGGCGGCGGCCCGCCTGGATGTCCGGGACGCCGCACGTTCTCGCCGAACACGCGGATGGTCGGTTGATTGAGCTTGATGCCGCCACCGCCGATCGAGATGCCGAGCTTCGAGCGGTAGTTCATCTCGATCTGACGGAGAAAGCTGCGCTCGCCACGAAGATCGAGATCGACGTTCTGGCCGGGCCGCAGCGTCTGGCTGAAATCGATCGTCTCCGCATAGCCATTCAAGTAGACGAGCCGCACGGTTTTCATCCGCACCTCGCCGCCCGACGCCACGAAGCGCAGCTTGCGATAGGCTCTCGTGCGGAAGTAGTTTTCATCGTGATTGAGGCGGATAATGTCGCGGTCGTTGCCGAGCGTGACGCGTTCCTCGGCCAGCTGTTCCCAACCTCCGCCGCCCCTCTGTGCGTGAGCGGGAGCAAAGGCGACCAGCGCAAGGGCAAAACCCAGGGCCAGAGTTGTAGGCTTCATGGTGGAACTCCCCTTGATTACCCTCAGTTGTCGTGTCCGTGGTGAGGGTGCCGCAATACGGTTCAACGCGAAGCAAAGCCGACAGCGACTGAACCATCCGTGAACATCAAACTTATCGTAAGTTCATGGCGTTTCCTTGCTCGCCAAGCCTCGAGTGTTGCCAAGGGCCGTTCTGTCCTACAATGAGAGGTGGGAAAGAGGCCGAATCGGAGGCATGCGCGATGACGGCTGACCGGCTCGTCACGGGGGAGCGCAAGGAGGCGGATGTTTTCGAGGCGACAATCCGCCCGCAGTCGCTCGATGACTTCGTGGGGCAGGAGCAGGCGCGCGCAAATCTGAAAGTTTTCATACAGGCGGCGCGTGGCCGTGGTGATGCGCTCGATCATGTGCTGTTCGCTGGGCCACCCGGTCTCGGCAAGACGACACTCGCGCAGATCATGGCGAAGGAGATGGGCGTCGGGTTCCGCTCGACGTCGGGGCCAGTAATTGCCAAGGCCGGTGATCTCGCCGCGCTGCTCACCAATCTCGAAGAGCGCGACGTTCTTTTCATCGATGAGATTCACCGGCTCAACCCAGCTATCGAAGAGATCCTCTATCCGGCAATGGAGGATTTTCAGCTCGATCTGATCATTGGCGAAGGCCCGGCGGCCCGCTCGGTAAAGATCGATCTCGCCAAATTCACGCTGGTGGGCGCGACGACGCGGGCGGGATTGTTGACCAATCCGCTGCGCGACCGGTTCGGCATTCCGGTGCGGCTCAACTTTTACACTCACGCTGAGCTCGAGTTGATCGTATCGCGGGGCGCGCGCGTGCTCGGTGCGCCGATGGCCAAAGATGGCGCGATGGAGATTGCGCGGCGTTCGCGCGGCACACCACGTATTGCTGGCCGGTTGTTGCGCCGTGTGCGCGACTTTGCGGCGGTCGACGATGCGCCGATCATCAATGCGGCCGTGGCCGACAAGGCGCTGCGCATGCTTGAGGTCGATAACGAGGGGCTTGATGCGCTTGATCACCGGTATCTCGCGTGCATCGTCAAGAATTACGACGGCGGTCCGGTTGGTATCGAAACCATTGCAGCGGCATTGTCCGAGCCACGCGATGCGCTGGAGGAAATCGTTGAGCCCTACCTGCTGCAACAGGGTTTCATCGGGCGAACGCCGCGCGGGCGGGTCGTGACATTGAAAGCCTACCGGCATCTTGGGGTTGCCGGGCCCGCTCGAACTTCGATTGCCGAATTACCGCTATTCGACGAGGAAGAGATCGATGCCGGAGGCGGCAAGGGCGGGCGTGGGCGCGTGCGTTGAGACAATGGGCGTCAGGTGAGCCGGTCCGTTCGAAACAATGTGATACGCAGGCCACCGTGCAGCACGGGCGGTGATGGCGGTGTGAATGGAAGCCCCGTTGCCTTGGCGAGTTGCGGATCGCTGGTGATCAGACCGACGCGCCACCCGGCAAACCGCGTCAGCAATGTTTGCCCGAGTGCGCGATAGAGAGTGAATAGGCGTTTCCGGTCCCCAATGCGGTCGCCATAGGGCGGATTGACGATGACCAGCCCGGGCGGCCCCGCTGGGGCGGTGAGTTCCTCGATTGGCGTCAGGGTAAATTCAGTCAAGGCTGTGATGCCCGCACGCTCGGCGTTGGCGCGGCTCATGCGGATGGCGCCCCCATCCCGATCGCTACCGTGGAATCGGACATCCGGCTTGGTTTCGCTGCTGACGCTGCGCATCTTTTGCCATGCAGCAGCGTCGAAGGTCGCAAGTTCCTCGAATGCAAAGTGCCGCGCGCGGCCGGGCATTAGCCCTGCGGCGATCTCGGCCGCCTCGATGACGAATGTGCCGGAGCCGCACATCGGATCGAGCACCGTTTCGCTGCCATCGTAGCCGCATTCCCGCAGGAAGAGGGCCGCCAAGTTCTCGCGCATGGGCGCCTTGGCGACCTCTTCCTTGAAGCCGCGCTTGTGCAAGGATTCGCCAGACGTATCGATTGCCACCGTACAAATGTCGCGTTCGATGCGGGCCTTGATGACGACCGTGGCATCGTCGGAGATCGGGGCGCCCAGTTCCTCGCGGATCGCGCGCTCGATGCGCTCGGTGGCGGCGCCGGAATGGTAGATGCGCGAGGCCTTGCACGTGGTCTCGACACGGACCGGCACGTTGGCGCGCAGGACCGTCTTCCACGGCACGCGACGGGCGCGTTTGTCGAGTTGTGAGAGGTGAATGGCGCGAAATGCGTCGATCCTGGCGAGAACGCGCGAGGCGCCACGCGATGCGAGATTGGCGCGCCACACCTCGGGCCAGCGGCCGCTGAAGGTCACGCCTCCAGCGATCGGCTTCGGACGGGCGAAACCGAGCGCGCGTGCTTCGGTGGCAAGCGCCGTTTCGAGGCCCGGTGCGGTCGCGAGAAAGATTTCGAAGCGGTTGCTGGCGGTCATCCGGCCTCCTTATCGGGAAGACCCGATCTCGGGAAGGCCTCTGCACCGCCGCGAACGCATGGACGCGCTATCCCTTCTTCGCGTACTTGCCAGCGATCTGCGGCGGGATGGGATCGAGGCCCTTCCCTTGCCGCTCGAGACGCGTGACGAGTTCCCATTTCCGCTCGAGATCGTCGCGCACATTGAACGACAGCCGCCCCAGCCCCTCGGTCTCGAGCTCGATGCGATCGCCATTCTGGAACGGATGCAGGCCGCGGTGGTTGGTGCCGGTAGCGAGAATGTCGCCCGGCTCAAGCGTATGAATTGATGTCGCCCATTCGATGCAACGTTTGATGTTGTGGGCCATGTCGCTGGTGTTGAAATTCTGGCGCAGGACGCCGTTGTTCCACAGGCGCACCTGAAGCTTTTGCGGGTCCGGTATCTCGTCGGCGGTGACGATCCAGGGGCCGATCGGTGCGAAGGTATCGCGCGATTTCATTTGGAAGAACACGTTACCGGGCGGCGGCAGACCGCGAGCCGAACCATCGATGAAGTTCATGTAGCCGAAGACATACTGCATGGCGTCCGCGGCCTTCACGTTGGAGGCGCGCTTGCCGATGACGACCGCGACCTCTGCCTCGCCCTCGAACACGCTCGCTGGCGCATCGGGCAACACCATCGTATCGCCTGGACCGATGATCGCGCTTGGCGATTTGTGGAAGGCGTTGATGGGCGCGGGCGCGTCGCGTGTGCCGTCCTCCATATAGTTGACGGCCATGCAGTCGATCGTGCCGGGCTTGAGCAGAGGCGGGCGCAGTTTCACGGATGCAATGGGAACTGGCTTGCCCGCCTTCGCCGCGGCTTCGATGGCCGGGCGCAACTCGGCGAAGCCCGTGATCACGCCGTTGATCAGATCGCCCGGCCCAAGGCGTGGCACGCCCGCGACGGCCGACATCACGTCCACGATGGCGTCGCCGGTCACGACGCCCAAGCGATAGTCGTCGAAGAATCCGAGCTTCATGATGCGCTTCTCTCCAGATTGGCGCAGTGGCTGGCCTATCAGTCCGGCGCCGGGGTTGCTCAATGGCGATCGTCATCTTGGCATTTCGCGTCCCCATCGACCATCGGTGAGCGTAGTGAAAGTGACATGCGGCGCTTCTATAGGCGGGGGCGAGGATCCGGTTGGTCGATAATCCAGTGCGAGGGACGCCCGATGAAACTTACAACCGCTACTGTTTTCGAGCTGATGGCCCAGCGTGGAACCGGCCGTTACGGCCTTTCCGACGTGTCGCAACTCGAGCACGCTCTGCAATCGGCGGCGCTTGCAGCGAAGCGCCAGCTTGGCGATGAGCTGGTGATCGCGGCCCTTTTGCACGATGTCGGGCATCTGCTGGTTGGTGACGACGTCGATCTGGCAGCTGAGGGCGTTGATGACTTTCATGAGGAAACTGCTGCCCGGGCACTCGTTTCGCTCTATGGGCCTGCGGTGGCTGAGCCCGTGCGGCTCCACGTTGCCGCGAAACGCTATCTTTGCGGAACCAACCCCGCCTACTACGGAAAGCTCGCGCAAGACTCCAAGGACTCGCTCGACCTGCAAGGCGGACCGATGTCCGCTATGGAGATCGCCGAATTCGATGCGCTCCCTCATCGATCGGCGGCGCTGGCTTTGCGCATCATCGACGACGAGGCAAAGACCGCTGGGCTCATCGTGCCTGGGCTCGAGACTTATCGCCAGACTGCGGTGCGTCTTGAGGCTGCCCATAGGACAGGCGCCTGATCATGCGATCTGTCCGGCATATGGGGGCATAGAGCGTCAACGGCTCGGTTGCGATACGCGGACCGCCGGCCTAGGCTTTGGGACTTCTTGACCTGCTGGCGGCGCCGGTTGATGCGCTGCCGCTATTCTGAGGATTCTCAATGGCATTCGACGCCAACCGACCAGATCTCACCATCGCCGTGATCGGCACAGGAACCATGGGGCGGGGCATCGTTCAGGTGTCGGCTGCCGGGGGGATGAATGTCATCGCCTTCG
Source organism: Hyphomicrobiaceae bacterium (assembly GCA_050250755.1). Lineage (GTDB taxonomy): Bacteria > Pseudomonadota > Alphaproteobacteria > Rhizobiales > Hyphomicrobiaceae. The sequence continues at coordinate 25,447 of JBFWOB010000039.1, read as the reverse complement.
ATGAGAAGGCGGGTGGCGCCCAGGCGGCGAAGGACTTCTCGGCCAAGATGCTCGAGCGCAACGTCGAGAAGGGCCAGATGTCACCGGAGGCGGCGAAAGCCGCTGTCGATCGGATCACGGTTGCGTCGAGCCTCGCGGAAGTGGCGCGGGCCGATGTTGTGGTCGAGGCCGTGTTCGAGAGGCTCGACATCAAGCAGGACCTCTTCGAGAAGCTCGATGCCGTCTGCCCACCGACGACTATACTCGCGTCGAACACGTCGTCGCTGCCAGTGACCGCGATCGCGGCGCGCACCAAGCATCCCGAGCGGTGCGGCGGCATGCACTTCTTCAACCCGGTGCCTCTGATGCGCTTGGTCGAGGTGATCCCGGGGCTCAAGACCGCACCTTGGGTGACCGAGGCTCTGATGACCATCGGCCGGCGCATGACCCGCGAACCGGTGCTCTGCGTCGACAGTCCGGGATTCCTCGTCAATCACATCGGGCGTGGTCTCGGCCCTGAGACGCAGCGCATTCTGATGGAGGGCATCGCGTCAATCGACGAGATCGACCGCATTCTCACCGGCGCACCGGGCTTCCGCATGGGTCCGTTCACGCTGGGCGATATGGTCGGCATCGATGTCGGCAATGCGGCGATGGCGTCCATGTACGAGCAGTTCTTCCATGAGCCTGCCTATGCGCCGACGCCGTTGATGGCGCTTAGGGCGTCCGGAGGTCTCTACGGTCAGAAGTCCGGCTCGGGCTGGTACACGTACAAGGACGGCAAGAAGATCGAGCCGGTGCAGGCGCCTGTGCCGCCCACCCGGCCGAAATCGATTTGGGTCCGCCCATCGGATCATAATCAGGATCTGCAGGAGCCCTTGCTTGCCTATCTCAAGCAGCAGGGCTTCGAGGTGGAAGGCGGCACATCGCCATCGAAGGATGCGCTCATTGTGCTGACGCCGATCGGCTACGACGTGACGACGGCGGTTGCCGAATTGAAATACGACGGGGCGCGGACGGTGGCGGTCGACGTGCTGTTCGGGCTTAAGGGGCCTCGCACGGTGATGGTGTCGCCAGCGACGGCGCCCGAGTATCGCGACATGGCACGCGCGATGATGGCGGCTGACGGCCAGCCGGTTGTGGTCATCAACGACAGCCCCGGTTTCGTTGCGCAGCGCGCGGTGGCCGCGCTGATCAACGTCGGCTGCAACGTCGCGCAACGCGGCGTCGGGGTGCCGGGCGATATCGACAAAGGCGCGAAGCTTGGGCTCGGCTATCCATATGGTCCGATCGAATGGGGCGATCGAATCGGGCCGAAGCGCGTCATGTTCATTCTCGAGCGCCTGCACGCATTCTACCAGGAACCACGCTACCGTCCGTCTGCCTGGATGAAGCGCCGCGTGATGCTTGGTCTGCCTCTCTCGGCACCGGAAGGCACGGCGCGCTGAAGCGCCGTTAAGCTACGCACCTCCCTCTCCGCCTTGCGCCCACGCGACACGGAGAGGGAGGCGTGCCTACGTTGTCGCCCTCAAATTGCGAGTTCGCTCCGTAGCTGCCGGCATTGCCAGTGCGGCCCAAAGATGCTGCCCTAGGCATTGCTGTGCGCTTCTGCGGCGCCGAAGTTCAAACATAACGCTACCCTGAGGAAACGTGCCGATGTCTACCGCGTCCTTCGAGCGGCTTTTTGCACCTCGCGCTATCGCCATCATTGGCGCGTCGCAGGATCTGAAGCGCATCTCGGGCCAGCCGATCCAGGCGTTGGTCAACTCGGGCTACAAGGGACCCGTCCATCTCGTCAATCCGCGCTATCAGGAGCTGCACGGCCGTAAATGCCATCCCAACGCGGCGGCGATCGGCGAGCCGGTGGATCTCGCGGTGATCGCTGTGCCGGCTGCAGGCGTGTCGGCTGCAGTTCGCGATTGCGGCGCTGCGAAGATCCCATTCGCGATCATCCTGACCGCCGGGTTCCGCGAGGCTGGCGACGAAGGTCGTGCACTCGAAGCGGAGTTGTCCCGCGCCTGTAAGGAAAGTGGCGTGCGGGCGATCGGGCCCAACTGCCAAGGTGCGCTTTCGACGGAAAGTCGGATGTGGTGCGTGTTCGGCTCGGTAGCGGAAGAGACAGCGCTGGCGCCGGGACCGGTTTCGTGTGCCTTTCAGTCGGGTGGCTTTGGTTACGCTGTGGTCAATCTCGCCGAGGTGCAAGGCGTCGGATTCCGCAACGTCGTTTCGACCGGCAACGAAACCGATATCACGATGCCGGAGCTGCTTTCTGCGATGCTGGATGATCCCGGCACCGAGCTTGCCTTTGGCTACATGGAGGGCACGCCGCAGGGCCGCATGCTGCTCGATCTGGGGCGGAAGTCGCTCGAGATGGGCAAGCCGGTCCTGATCTGGAAAGGTGCGCAGACCGAAATCGGCACCAAGGCGGCAGCTTCGCATACAGCTAACCTCACAGGAAACTATGATCTATTCCAGGCCGCATTCCGTCAGTCCGGCCTGATCGAGACGCAGGACGTCGAGGAGATTGTCGACTTCGCGAAGGTGGCGAGCCAGAAGCGATGGCCTAACGGGCGCACGATCGGCGTGCTGTCGATCTCGGGGGGTTCCGGTGTGGTGTTTGCGGATCGCGCGGCGAAGGAGGGGCTGACGTTGCCGCCTTTCGCACCGGAAACATTCAAAGCCCTGCGCGCGATCATCCCGTCCTTCGGAGCGGCAGACAACCCGGCGGACACCACGGCTGCCGTGATCAATCAGCCGGAGCTATTTACGAAAACCCTCGACATCGTGCTGGCGGACCCCGGGATCGATCAGCTCTCGTTGCTGCTGGCGTCGCTGCCGGGTCAGGGTGCTCTCAATTGCGCAAACGCCATTGCTGCGGCCTCGGCCAAGACCGACAAGCCGGTTCAGGTGGTCTGGTCCGGGCGTAAGGCGAAATCGGAGGATGCTTGGAAAGTCTTCGTCGACAACGGCATTCCATTCCTGCCGACGCCGGCGCGCGGTGCGAAAGCGGCTGCGACGCTCGCGAAGTTCGCCGAAGATCGGCGGCGTCTCATGGGTCGCAAGGCGCCAAGCTTCGCGATTCCGGCTGGCTTGGCGCTGCCGGAAGGGGCGGTGACGTTGTCCGAGGTCGAGAGCAAATCCGTGCTGAAGGCGTTCGGCGTTGGTGTCACGAACGAAGTTCTGGTGCCAGCGGGAGGCGACGTCGTGGCCGCAACCAAGGGGCTTGAAGGGCCGTTCGCGGTGAAGATCGTCTCGCGCGACATTGCGCACAAGACCGAAGCTGGCGGCGTCAAACTCCGCGTCGCGGCCGCGGATCTCTCTAAGGCCGCCGATGAGGTGATCGCAAACGGGCGTGCATACAAGGCGGGAGCCAAGATCGACGGCGTACTCGTATCCGAAATGGCCTCCGGTCTCGAAGCGTTGATCGGCGTGGTCAACGACGAGAGCTTCGGGCCATGCGTGACGTTCGGGCTCGGCGGTGTGCTGACCGAAGTGCTGAAGGATGTGACGTTCCGGATCGCGCCATTCGACATCGAAACGGCGCGGGACATGATCGGCGAGCTCCGCGGCGCAAAGCTGTTCGACGGTTATCGTGGTAGCCCGGCCGCCGACAAGGAGGCATTGGCATCAATGCTGGTCGAGGTCTCGCGTATGGCCGCGGCGCTCGGATCGCGGCTCAAGGAAATGGATATCAACCCGGTGTTCGTGGGACCGGTCGGCAAAGGATGCCGCGCCGCCGATGCGTTGATCGTTCTGAAATAGGCTGAGTTTGCTATCGAGGCCGCCTCTGCTTTCATCGGCCAGGCGGCTTTGGTGGCAAACACTCCTCGCCTTATCAAAATCTTGCAAAAGAGCGAGAGAAAGCGGCCCGCTATAAAATTTTTATAGCTTTCCCGAAGAGTGATCATAGCGAGATAATTTCGCGGCTCTATTGACGAATTACGTCGCTTCGCGCATTTTATCTCCGCGCTTTGCAGCGCGACAGCATCAAGAACGGACCAAAATGGTTCGTGCCAACCTGCCATTCCTCGGCAAGGTGGATCCGAAGATCTCGGGATGCGGCCATAACCTGGCAACAAAGGAGGAGAGACAATGTCTCCTACTAACACATCTGCTTTGCCTATTGAGGCACTTATTGGTTCGCGGCTCCGAGAGCTTGGGCTGCGGCCCATCGATATTGTGCGGGCGTGTGGCTACAAGAATGTCTCGAAGGGGCTGCGGCGCTTCTCTGAATTTCGCGCCGGATACTTCGCCGGAACATCATGGTTGGCGGACACTCTGCCGACGGTACTCGATATCTCGCGAGGGCAAATCGACGAGGCGATCGAGGCGACCGAGCAATACTTCGAGAAAGCCCAGGAAGCGGCATATCGCGAGGCGTTCGTTCCACATGCGATCGTCAAGACAGATCGCAAACGTCCCGAGCCGCTTTTCGTGGCGTTTGCGATTGGGGTAGAGAGATTGATCTACATTGAGTTTGACCTCGAAGCAGGACCAGTTACCTTCCCGAGGCAGGCGATTGCGGGCGTCGCGAAAAAGCTGGCCGAATGGAAATCAAATATATTACCCGCCTTCGGCCGCCCCACCGGGGTTTTTGTGAATTATTCTCCCGACCGTGCCATCGAATTCGATTTGCGCGGGAATCCCGTGAAAGAATTCAATCAGTCCATCAGACCGGGGGAAGTACAGTTAAAGCTGAGCGGGAGAGAAATCACGGAGGACGAAAAGCGATTGTATTTCGGCTCGTAACTCGTGCGTGCGTCAGAGCGCATCCTGTCTTATGCCGTTCCATGCACATTTAGCAAAAAAATGGCATAAATCCTCTGATGCGGCTTGGGCGTGGATCACCGAGTTCGTGTCAGCACCTACTCTTCGATCTGTTTACCCGTCTCGGGGTCGAGGAGGCGATGTACGTGGACAATGAAATAGCGCATCTCGGCGTTGTCGACTGTCTTTTGGGCGGCGGCCTTCCACGCATTTCGGGCCTCCGCATAGTTCGGGTACATGCCGACCAGATCGAGCTTGGACAAGTCCTTGAACTCGATGTGGTCGAGCGTGGTGAGCTCGCCGCCGAAAACGAGATGGAGAAGCTGCTTTTGAGACTTAGCGCCGGATGTCGTGCTCATGTTGGCTCTCTCGGTCGTGCTGTCGTAGACGATGGGTTGTTTGCGATCGTGCCAGACTGATTGAACTCCTTCTAAAGCTGCCTCGACTTTTGTGGAAGCTCCGTCGTCATCGGGATTCGCACGTTCATTGTGCAGGGATCAGTGCGTATGGCAGACTGGTATCGGACAGTCATAAAAGGGGTTCAATGCCATGCCCGGCCGCGAGCATCGCTACACGCCCACGGTCACGTGGATCGGAAACAGCGGGTCGGGAACCAGCGGCTACAAGGCCTATTCCCGCGATCACGTGATCTCAATCGCCGGGCGGCCCGATATCGCTGGATCTTCCGATCCCGCGTTCCGCGGTGATTCCGCGCGACACAATCCGGAAGATCTGCTCGTTGCCTCGCTGTCGGCGTGTCATATGCTCTGGTATCTACATCTCGCCTCGGAGGCGGGGATCGTGGTGGTGAAGTACCGTGATATGGCCGAGGGAGTCATGATTGAGGATGCGGTTCGCGGTGGCTGGTTCGAGCGCGTCACGCTCTATCCTGTGGTGACAATTACCGTCGGCGGCAATCTTTCGCGTGCGGAGGCGCTGCATGGGGCGGCGCACGGCAAGTGCTTTATTGCCAATTCAATGAATTTCCCCGTTCTCTGCGAGCCGCAGACCTTGATTGCGGAGTGACGATATTCGATAGGATCAAATCAGTTTCGGCGCTTGACCGACCTGACCGGTGTCGTGCATGTTCCCGGCCCTCGGGAGCACCGGTTCGGTGCAAGCCAAGCCCCAGTGGCGGAACGGTAGACGCGTCAGACTCAAAATCTGATATCCGCAAGGGTGTGCAAGTTCGAGTCTTGCCTGGGGCACCAAGTAAAATCAAACACTTAGCTGATTTTCCTTGCCGATAAACGGGGCCTTCACGAGAACCCCGCCACACACCGGCCACACACAATATTCTGTTTTATGTGCAACTATGCGCGGCCCGACCAATGCTCCAGTGTCGGAGTTTCGTGGACTTCCGATTAACGAATCAGCACCGTCTTCCTTGGAAGTGGGAAGGGGATGGTTATGAGCCGCACGCCGGAGGGGCTACGCCGATATGTCGGGGTCAAGGAAGTCTGCGACGCCTTGAAGATCTCGCGCTCCACGTTGGATCGTATGCGGCGCGAGGGCGGCTTTCCACAGCATCAGCGGATCTCCAAGAACCGGGTCGGGTGGCCCGTGGAGGTGGTTGAAGGCCATCTTGCAGCACAGGCCAATGCGGTCGCGTCACGGGCCGTGAGCGACCCCGACAAGTTGTCGCCGGAGGATATCGAGCGCACAGCCCGCCATCTTGCCGCCCGGCATCTCACTCGCGAGACCGGCGCCAAGGTTGAGCCCTCCAATGTCGTGCTTGGGCGCTGGGAGCGCGCAACCGATGATCAGATGATCGCCGCGGGGGAGAAAGAACTAGATCGCATCGAACGGCTGTTCTCCGATCTCGATAAGACTGAATGCGTGCTGATCGCAGCATGGCTATTGCCGGCCTACCGTCCGGGCCTTCTGGCAGCGCTGGAGAAGCACGGGATTGAGCTGCCACGCGATCAAGGGCACCTGCGCCAGCTGGCTGTGACCGCGATGGGGAAGGCGCGGCTGCGCGGCGCGGATTGAGCGGCCAAACGATGCGAATGCTTGATGCGAGACCGCGATGGGCAGTGAACGCATAAGGTTTGCGCCGATGCGCGCTACGGGATGCAGCCCGAGCTCAACCCACCCAGGCGAACGAAAGTATCAATAAGCAGCGCCTGCCTCATCACTCGTGCAGTGGAATAACCCCAGATCTTTCAAATATGAATATTCATTCAAATTGATATTTATATCGGTTCTATTCTTGAGAATGACAGTTTAGAATTCGCGAATAAGAATGCAACCCTTCGGTACGGAACTGTTTCCGCGAATTCCACGTTTTGATGTCGTAAGCATTTGGAGGTAACCGCATGAAAATGGGAATTCTGTCTGGTGTAGCCGCCGCGTTTCTTCTCACGGCTGCCGGCGCGAGCGCAGATGAATATTACGTCGTTCGGGACAAGACGTCGAAGAAGTGCAAGGTGGTAGAGACCCGGCCTTCGGCGAGAGAAACAACTTGGATTCAGGTTGGCCCGGCGGCGTTTAAAACCCGCGAGGAAGCTGACAAGCAGATCAAGGTTATCTGCAAAGAGCGCGACTGACCCCTCGTAGATCTGGCTCTCATAGGCGGGCTAACTCGCCTATGGGCCGCACTGGCGCGACTTAAGAACCATAGCTGTCGGGAGAAGTTCCATGAACCGTTATATTGTTAGTGCGGTTGCCATGATGGCATCCGCGGGTGTCGCCTTCGCACAAACTCCGAAAGGCCAGGATGCGGCGCCCCCATCAGCAAAGAGCGGCGCACCCGGCCAGATGAAGCCAGACGATAGTCCAGCAAAGTCTGTTGCACCGGGGCAGACCAAAGAATCTGGTTCGTCAGCCTCAGATGAGGCTCCCGGACGCACCAAAACGAATGACCGCAGGGAGGGATCGCAGAAGGACGCACAAGGAGAGAAATCAAAGTCGGAAAGCCGGCAATCCGGTGCGGCTGGCGACGAACGCTCCAAGGATGCGGAGCAGCACAAGCGTCAGTCGGGAGACAACGGAACCACAAAGTCAAAAAGTGCCGAACCATCTCGTGACGAGACTACCCGCGACCGCTCGAAAAATGCAGAGAAGAATGGATCGGACAAGGGCATGCAGTCGAAAGGTGATCATCAGAGCGACTCGCCGAGACGAGCCGGCGACAATGACCGCGGAAGAAATGGCGCGGCAGCCCGAGTTGATTTGAAGCCAGAGCAGAAAACGAAGGTGATCACCACCTTTAAAGAACACCGCGTGGCCCCGGTAAAGGATATTCACGTAAATATTTCTGTTGGTACGGTCGTTCCCAAAAGGGTTGAGCTGCACCCAATTCCGCGGGATATTATCGTTATTGTTCCAGCCTACGAGCGATATAAATACTTCGTTTTTGAAGATAAGATCATTATCGTTGAGCCAGTCACTTACGAGATCGTTGACGTCCTGGACATCGCATAATCTGGCGACGTTTACTTGCGCCCTTCGATGAGGCGGGGCCACCCTCACCGTCTCCCCGCCTGGACTAAGTGTCCGGGGAGCGTTTTATGGCCGACTGGGAAGCTTATCTGTATGCGCTGTCGGTACCAGTTGCTGTGGCACTAGCTCTGATATGGCGCTCTGCGCTTATTCGCCGCTCCGAGCGGGAGCGACATCAAAGGCGCGATGGGAGCAAATAGTGGGACTGAGCTACTGCGGGCAGGGGCGAGCTAGTCCAAGCGCACCACGCCCTGCCGGCGTCTGCTGCCGTTGTGGCTCCAAGGCGGGGAAGCCTCGCATTGGAGCCACCCGAGGCGGCGGTCAAATTTGGCATTGGTGCCCTCTTGCCGCCGGGCACGGACCTTCCATATATGCTGCCGCGAAAAGGAATAAAACCGGGGCATTGTGGATTGACACCATGGATCGTCGGCGGGAGTTTGCTGCCTCAATCAACCGTTTGCGTACCGAGATCGAAGCCACGCGGAGAACCCTATCTGCATCAAACTGTGGCGTTCTGATCGACGGGCGCGACGTCAAAGCGACGTTCATTCAATATCTCGAAGGTCACGTGCGGCAGCTAGACTGGTTATCCTCCCAGATCACGGAGGGGCTTGATGTCACTCAGGACTTGTCGGAAGAGGTGCGCAGTCTTGGCGATACCGATCACCCGATGGAAAGGCCTACTGAGCGCGACCTCACGAGCGACACTTCGAGGCCAATGGAGAACTAGGCTACCCCCTCAGCAAATCCCCTTTCTTCGGCCCCACCTGGACAACGTGTAGCCTCTCTCCCTCGATCGGCCTTATCAACATCCGCGCTTCGTCTGGACTGCCCCTGAGCCACGTGTCGCGCTCTTCGTCCGTCGTGAGCAGCACCGGGGTCCGCTCGCAATTGATGCTCGCGATCCCGCCGTTAGGCGTCGTGATGAAGCTGTAGACGTCGAGCACGACTGGCCGGGCGCCTTTCTTGATTGGCCCGCGATACCTCTGCCAGATGCCGGCGAAGGCGAACGGTGGGCGAGGCTCATCGCCTTTCAGCGCGTACCAGCGCCACGTTGCCCTCGCGCCCTCTGACCTCCGATCATCTGGCTCGCAGAACGACGTCGCCGGCACAAGGCAGCGCCGCTGCTCGAATGATGGTCGCCAGAAGTCGGTCATTATCTTGTCGTCGCGCACCGTCGTCACTCGCTTCGGCGAGCGCCCGGGCTGCGAATGCACGAAGCCCCAGCTCATATTGACAAGCTCGCGCTCGCCATCCTCTGCGAGCCGAACCACGGGTGCATGCCATGCCGGCAAGATGGCGGCCATGGGCGCGAAGACGACAGCCCGTTTCAGGTTGACTTTGAAGAGATCCCGGATCGGTTTTTGGTTGCGGGTCTGGCTGTAGAGGTTACACATGGAGATCCAGAACGAAGAGGGAACGCGATGAGCCGGCACAAGGGCATGCTGTCCAACGCTACGATCGACGAGAAGTGGCCTCATCAGGTCTCTTTGCCCAACAGCCGCACGTCTGCCGAGCACCCGGCAATCCTTGAATTCTGCAAGGGAAGGGATCGTTCGCCACTTGGGCATACCTACGTCGAAGACGGTCAATACCACAATGTTTTCTGCTTTAGGGATGAGGGGGATGCTGAGGCATTCGCCGCGCGTTTCGATGGCAAAATCATCGATCCGAAGACGCGTCCGAGATGGCCCGGAAAGCCGAGACGGCGCGCTCGCCAGTAGGTATATGCCTCAGCAAGGCGGTCGAGCGAGGGAAAGCAGTGCGCACGGGGGCAAGATGGTCGTTTCGGACGGGGTGCGCCCTTGCCATTGTGTGGCTGATCGCCGTCGCCGTGTTCTTGGCAATCGGGCACTTGGATGGCGTTGCCCTGGCAATGCTGATCGCACCTGTCGCGGGCGGCTTCATGCTCTTGGCCATGGTGCTGTCGGCTTTTGAAACGTGAAGTCGGTTGCTGTACCGGCCCGGTGGAGCGACCAGTGGGCGCGCCCAAAAGATAGTGTGGCCCCGGCGTTGCCGCCGAGGCCACCCCAATGTCGGTTTCGATCTCGCCTACGTACGCCACCGACATTTAGACGCTACGCTGCCTATCAGCAGCGATGCCGCCACAGGCAACGATTGAAGCCCGGACCACCCCAGCCCCAACGCGCCGCGCATTCGCGCCGCCACGAGCTGCACCGACCGCCTCGGCGATGGTGCCAGTGATGGTGATGATGACGAGGGCGCCAGTGACGGTGATGGCGGCGGCCGTGGTGCCATTGAACTTGCTCAACAGGCACCTGCGATGAAGGCACCGCTTGAGATGTCTGTGACGGGGAAACGGCGGCGTGGCTGTCCGATGGCACTATTGCGAATGTGAGAGCGAGAGCCAATCCTCCCGCGGCGAGTGTCATGAGATGCTTCATAATAATCACTCCGATTTACCTAAGGATCGAGATTGTATATCGTCCGGCGCGGAGTGTCGTGGGCATGGTTACAACCAGTGGTGAACGGAACGTTCACTTGGAATTCATGCGGGGCAGACGGCGGCCTGCTGCCCGTGGCGGGTTTTTCCAACCCGCCAAAAAACAAACGCCCCCGTCCATTGCCTAACGGGGGCGCCTAACTGCAAATTCTCCAGGTATTTGCGTGAATATCTCTACGGTGATTTGGTTAATAATTTGTTACCGGCGACGGCTCGCACCGCAAAATCAGAAAAATACCCATCGAGCTAGGAAAAATGGATCGACTCCCCGTCATCGAGTCTGTACCTTTTCCTCAAGGTATGGAGACAATTATTGCAGCGGGGGCTAGGAATTATGGGCGCTAAGGGGAATCGGACGATACGCAACACGGCGCGGATTCACGCCGTCGCTTACATGCGAACGTCATCGGCGACGAATGTCGGCGCCGACAAGGACTCGGACAAGCGCCAGCGGGCGGCAATACAACGGTTTGCTAAGGCGGCAGGTTATGTGATCGCGGAAGCCGACTGGTATTACGATGCAGCCGTCTCGGGTGCCGATCCCATTGAAACCCGCAAGGGGTTTGATGCCCTCTTGCAGCGTATCGAAGATAACGGCGTGCGCGTCGTGATCGTGGAAAGCGCCGATCGCTTTGCCCGCGAGCTGATGGCACAGGAGCTTGGCATCGTGCTGTTGCGGACGCGCGGCGTCACGCTGCTCACGGCCAGCGGCGATGACATGACAGCAAGCGACGATCCTTTGCGCACGATGCTGCGGCAGATCACAGGCGCCTTTGCTGAGTATGAGAAGGCGCGGCTCGTTTCCAAGCTGCGCGAGGCGCGTGAACGCAGCGGCAAGCTAGGAGGGCGGCTGGCACTAAGGGATACAAATCCCGAGGCAGCGAAGCTCGCAAAGAAGCTACGGCGCGCCGCACCGTCGTTTGGACTGAAGCCTGGGAAGCGTCTATCTCTGCGCGATATTGCCGGCAAGCTCGCCGAAGCCGGCTTCACGACGACGGCCGGCAAGCCGTATTCGCCTTCCATGGTGAAGCGCCTGCTCGGCGAGGAATAAGCGAATCTCTGTCCCGAAATCCCGACGCCGCAGCATCGGCAGATCGGATTACTTTGGTGTGATTTGAGCGAGCGGACGAAAGAACGCTGGTGGGACCCAAGAGTGCGGAGTCCCGTTTCCTCTGTGCGTGCGGCGCAGCGCGCCGCCGCACAGAAAAGTCGAGAGGACTCCAGCCGGCGGATCGTCCTGCATCTGCTGGTCGGCGGAATGTGCGTTGACCGAAATTCATTAATCCCAACACCCTTTCTCCGGCGAGCGCACACGGCGCGTGCTCCGCTCCAGTCTATTGATCTAACGGAGCAAATTTGGTGCTCAAAATCCACACGCCTAGAAAACAGTATGCGTTGGATTGTTCCATGGGAGGAAGATGGTAGTCTGGTTTTGGTCGCAACCCCTTCCCAACTTGCTGCGACTTAGGACTGGAGAATTTAGCACCCTTCGACGGCTCTCCAGTCCCACCCCTTTGCTCTTTATTCGGTGTCTCGTCCGGGGCACGGATCGGACACGAAGCTTAGGGGCGCTTCTGTTGCTGCTGCTGTGCGTGCGGGATGCACAGCGGCAGCTTCCCGAAAAAAGACTACCGGCGGGGAGGGGGCGAACTCGCGATTGCTAGCGATAGGGGTGTGCGGGGGCCAAAAATATTTGTCTTAGCACCGCCGCGGTACGCACGCGCATTCGAGCTGCGCTCCATCTCGCTGAAGAGCGAGTAAAAAGAGCGGAAAATCTGGTAGCCTCAGATTGCTTGATCAGACCAAAGTGATAGCCTGTGTTCGATCGCAACGTCCTCCCGACGTGCCGCGGTCACGGCTGGAGGGGAGCAGCCCTATCTCCGCGCCTCTCCAGCCCCCCCACCATTCTTCGGACGAATGTCGTTTCGCGATGGCTGATGGGACCCAAACCTTTAGGGGTGTCGTTCCTCTTGCTACTTCGCACCAGCGGCGCGAAATAGCAGGATATTCCAAAAGGAGACCGTCACCGGGGTGAGCCTCGCAATTGCTAGTCAGCGAAGTGTGTGGGTATCAATATTGCTGCCCGGTCTTGCCCCCGGCCATTTTACCGGCCTGATCAGCGATAATTGCGCTTGCAAGATAGGTCGAACGTCTCGGCGCGTTCATTCTGTCCAGGTCTGACAGCATTCTCTCGAATGCTTCCGTGTTCCGCGCCTTGGTCAATAGTATGCGCATCACCGCTTCGGCGATGTTCGGCGACATGGCCGAATTTCCCATCGCCCAGTTCATGATCCTGTTCATAGCTGAAGCCTTGTGGCCCATACTCAGACTGAGACCGGCACCAAGAATATTCTTTGCAGCCGAAGCTGCCGGGTCGCTGATGCGTTGCGAGATGTCTGTGGCCTGCGGTGCGCGTCTCAGCAATTCAGATCCAGCGGCGTATCGCGTTTGCGCCGCTGCGAGCGCGGGCATCTTTTTCTCGATTATGCCTTGAAGCTGCTGACGGGCGGAGTCGACGGCTGTTGCACGAGCTGACTGACCGCCTTGCCAGAGCCGCGTGCTCGCATCGCGCAAGGCTCGATCCATCTCATGAAGCATTTGTGGACTGTACGCGCCGCTCGGCGGTGTGACGCCGAGATCTGAAAGATTTCTAAGCGCAAGAGCCCGCGCCTGCTTCAAAGCCGGGCGGTTCGCAATCAGTGCATCAAGTGTGGCGCTTGTGATCGGCGGTGCTGCATAAACTTTTTCAAATTCTTTCTGACCGGGTCGCGCCGCGCGCAGCTCGTCAACATGCGCGCGTGCCATGGCTTGTGCTGGTATGCTCTGCTGGCTCGCTTCGCGCGCCAACCCCTGGACGCGTTCCCCGCCGAGTGTTGCTAAGGTTGCTTCGCTTGGTGCGCCTCGTGTCGGTGCTAAGCGCACGTCGCGATCCGCCGCGGCGCGTATAATTTCCGTTGGTCTTTGCTGCCTGCGCCCTGCCAGTGTCGCGTCATCAATCATCGCATCGCGAATGAGCCTATTTGCTTTGCCGCTGCTGCCTTCAAACATGCGCCCGACGATGTGGCCTGCACCGGGGATCGCCGCGCCAAGCGCTCCGCCGACGACGGCGCCCGTGCCGGCGCCGATCGCAGTTTGCGTTGGATCGCTGCCGATCAATGGGCCCTCGACCGAGCCAGCGCCGCTCAGCGCTCCCTCGGCGACGCCAATGGCGCCGCCAGCAGCCGCCTTACGCAAGAACCCGGCGCCAGCGCCAGCGAGACGTGCACCGACGCGCGCGCCGGCCGCACCGGGGATGGCAATGGCGCCGGCAAGCTCGGAGCCGAGAGCAACATATGGATGCCGCTCGCGGAAGCGTTCAACTTCATCGCGAATGCGCGCGCGAGCTAGCTCTCTATCGCCACCGAACATGGTTCGGCCCAACGATTCGAGTTCGTCGCTCCAATTAAATGTGGCACCTTGTGCAATGGATCTTGCGATACCAGATAGATATTGCTGCCAGTCTTCTGAGCTAGGAGCATTGCTGGAGTGTGCCTGCTGGGGCTCATCAAACTGATCGAAAATATTACCGCTCTTCGCCGGAGCTTGTGGCTTCGACGGTTGCTGCTCATCGAACTGATCGAAGATATTTGGCTGTGGGGTGGCGTATTTTTCGAATGGATTCTTGCCCTGACGCGGTCCCCGCGTCGGCACAGCATGTTGCTCATCATCTGGCAGCAGTACGGAACCGGTCGGCAAGAGTGTCATTGGATCTTTGACATTTTCTTGCGCGACTTCTCGCGGATCATCGATCAACACGGCGCCGACAGGCAGCTTCGCTAGCGCTGGGTCTTGCAGGTATCGGAGGAAGCGCTCGTTGCTCGCATCTCTGCTGGGCGGGCTCGCCGACGCAGCCGGTGCCGAATTGAGGCGCGGTGCGTACTTCGAAAAGGGATTTTCATCTGCTGGGGCGGCGGGCGGCACCGCCGCGTTGCTCGGCGCCGGTGCCACTGCCTCGTTATATTGACGCTGGTACGGATTCGCCATGTGCTACGCCTTTCTCACGAACTCAATATTGGGTACTAGCGGCGCGTTCAGCGCCGCTTTTTATTGCGTTTCTCTTGGTATTTCCGCAAAGCCTCGTAGTCGATTCCCTCGATGATCAGACCATTATCCTTATGCCCGGTGCTACGCTGTTCACGCGGCACTGGCTGGGGCTGTTCTTGAGGCTTAGCCGACCGATTTACAAACTCAAGCAAGTCGCTCTCAGCGATGCGCCAGCTCCGGCCAAGAATACGGCCTTTGATCTCACCGCTTATAACGCGACGCCGCAAATACTCGGCAGAGAGATCGATTCCGGCGCCCTTGAGCAAGGCAACTGCTTCAGTTAAGCGCAGCATCTTGGGTATCTCGACCATTATTATGCTGCCTTTCTGCGCGCGGCGGGCGTGGCGCGCTGGCGCATCGTGATCACAGGCGCATCGTGAGCCGCTTTCGACGCGTTTGCGGCTTCATCCACCATGGCGAGCACATCGGCCTCAGCGATGAACCATGAGCGCCCGCGTGTGTGCCCCCTCGCTCCACCGCTCAGAATAGTGCGGCACAGCTCCGCTTCGCTCGTCTCAACACCATGGCTCGCCAGAAACTTAACGGCGTGCGTGACGGCAATGACCTTCGTCAGATCGACCATGCCGTGCTCCGCGCTCCACTTGTATGATTCCCGGATACCGACCAGCACCTCAAGTAATTGGTCGCCATCCGCAGTTGAGAATTTGATTGCGCGTCCGCCGTGAATGCTCGTTAGCGTGCCTTCTATTTTCGACTTGGAACGCTTGATTGTTTTAATCCGGTAGAGGGAATACCACCCCTCGCGTAAGAGCCACACGTTGCAGATATCGCCGGCCTTGTGCATGACCGTTGGGTCGAACGCGAGCCTTGCGCTGATTATCGAAAGTCCCGTCCGCTTCATAGTCTTAGTCTCCTTCGTTGTCGGTTCATTTGAACGACTCGAAGCATGCGTCCCAATAGTAAACAAAATGGTAAATTGTGGTATGTTTCTGGGAATGGCGAAACCACCTTCAATCGATCGATACATCAGTATGAGTGAAGCAATACAATTGTATTAATCGACTGAGTGTGATCGATATATATGCAAATATGACGTTATTATGTTTTTCATAATTGAGTATTCTGTTTGCGGAGTCCCGTTGCGACTAAAGCTCTATGGAATCAGCAAATTTTCGCATAAATCCGAAAGGGACTCTCGCAACGCATCGTTGTGTGCTAACGGCTCAGCGCTGGCGAGCGCTCGCCTCGCGCCATCATTCGGCTCGTAAAAGGCGAATATGGGACATAGCAGGTGACAGGAACCGGAATGCGGTTGAACTCGCGGACGCCGAAGTCTATGGGGGCGAAATCGAACTCAAGCACATCTTGCAGCGTCGGCGTGCCCACGATCTTAATGAGAATGACGCTCTTTTTTCTCAGAGCAAAAACCGCACAGGACCAGATACGTTGACCCAAAAGCGCGACCTGAAAATAATGGGCGATTCCTAGTCCAGTGAACCTAAGTTCTGCTTCCAGGTCTAGAAGCAGATCCGCAAACTCGATAGGCTCAAGCCCATACAGATCCTTCTCGCGGAACGCCTTCGGCATCGTTGTAAAACTGTCGCGCATTTGTTCGACTCCATTGTTGAAAAGATATGGAGCCGGCTTGACCTTCGTAATATCTTCGCTTAGGGTCATGGCTCATCCTATCTCCGGTTATTCGCCCGGCGCTGGTCTCGCAAACCAGTGCCGGGTTATTCATTTTGCGACTGCACAAAAGAATCTCAGTGCGCCGGGCTACTCGGCTTTGGCGTGCAACCTCATCAGGTGTTCGGGAATTCTATTCGCTTCCTCGCGGATCTGGACGCGCGCCTCGCCAATGCTGCCGGGGCGCGGACCATATCCAGCACCCTCACGTTGGCGCCCTCGCTTGGCGTACCAAGCGCTCCGGTTCGCGCGCATCTGCGTCTCGTAACTACGGGACCAGTCGCGGTGCTTGCCCATCGGGCAAGAAAGCGGACCATTCTGCGCAGCTAATTTGATCGCGGATTTGCAATCATTCATGCGACGGGCAAGTGCGGGATGATCGGCGTTCTCCCGCTCAGCGAGCCAAGGTAGCGCGTGAGCGAATAAGGTATCGGCCAATGTGACGACCGAATGAGCATGGCCTTTATTTAAGGTGCTTGCATAAGCGGTCTTGCGCTCGTGCAGCAGGTCCGCGGCTAACGCCACGTCCTCAATCCAGGCCAGCGCGCGTTCGACGCCAGCCGGCTTATTCTTGACCAACTCGACCATTTTTTCACGAGCCCGAATTTCTAATAGCTCGCATTCGGCACCGCGCTTTTTGCCGTAAGCGACTGTTCGGCGAGACATCAGACTCTTGATGGCGTCGATCTCGGGGCGATCTACAGACTCGAAGGGAAACACCCTAGGAGGCGGGAGGCGCGAGCCTGCTGCCCGCCACCAGTTTGGCCAAGCGGTCGCCGCCAGTTTGCGGATACGCGTCATTAGCTCCGCGTCGCTGTTCGACATGGGGGAATCCAGAATGTGTGTGTGGAGAATTCAGTGCATATGCTACACGACATTCGATCCAATGTCAATCTTGCCTCAATTATTATCGTTGCTAATCAATATGATATACGTGAAGTACAACCGATAATTTAGGTGATGCGAGCGCACTGTGCGCCGGCAAAATGCCAACGCTGACGGATGCCCCGGGGTGTGGACAGACTTGCCGGCCGGCGCCGTCCACCGGCAGGCGTGATCAGATCAGGCAGTAGTCAAATGCCTGTTGATGACGACGGCGGTTCCATGCGCGCCGGTCTCGATTGTCACCCGCCCCGTGCGCTCCAGGTCCATCAGTGCCATCGAAATCGTGCCCGTGCTCACCCCAATTTGTTTGGCCATGAGCCTTTGCGTCCGCGACAAGGTACCTTTTTCGGCGTGCATTAAAATCGCGGTCGTGGCTTTGGCCAATTTCGCCCGTGCAGATGAACGTGCCTGCGAGCGCACAGGCAGGCGGACCACGTTCGATGCGATGTCTCCAGCGGACAAGGTTTGTTCGACTGGCTGCTCATTTTCCTCTTTCGCACGCGGCGCGAAGCGGCGCCGAGAAGGCGGATGTGATGGCGTAGGCTCCCGAGTCGCGGGCGTTTGATCAATCGATTGGGCAAGCGACAACGAAAGCGCGCCGCCGGCTTCCAGGGACAGGACGGCGACGATGATCAAGATATCGCTCATTCGATCAGGCTCGATCCTCACGCCGATGGCGCTGAGAAACCGCGCGACGGTTTTCGCATCTTCGTTCGCCGGTCGCTGGTCAACGGGTGAATCGAGCGCAAGACGAGCATCGCTCATTGTCTTTTCGAGCGTTGCCTTGCGCCGGGCGCGAGCTAGTTCAGCGAGCAGTGGAGCTCGGTCTGCACAGGCGGCTCGCACCGCGCGGCGAGAGACCCATACGGCACAGTCGTTATCGCCGATGCGTGCGGTTAGAGGTGCAATGTCGGCTTCGAGCTCCCCAGGGAGCCGGACATCGCCAAGCGTAGCGATCTCCGCCACGGCGTTGTCATAGGCGGCCTTGGCGCGAGTAAGCTTCTCAGTTGTGGACTGTTCAGCCTTGGCGCTAGCCACGCGGCCCGAACTGGCATTCCCGAGGCTACCGGAGATCACGAAGGCAGCGCAGACGACAGCAAGGAGGATTGCGGCGAGCGCCGACCCGTAACGCCGTTGCCGAGCAAGGCGCGCTCCTTCGGGCGGTGCCAAAAGGAGCCCCAGTGCAAGGGCGCCGCCGGTCACACCCCAAGCGGCTTTGCTGGGCAGATCGACCCCGCGGGCCGCGCCGACGTACCCCGCAAGGGAGACTGAGACGATGCCGAGTGCGGTGGCGATAAGAAAAAAGCAGGCGCGGCCAAAGGGATGGCGTGCATGTGCATCTTCGGCTTGCCGCGGCGCGGCAAGACATTTAACGACAGTCATGGGTACAGCCTCGTCGTACTAGGACGTGGTTGGATCAAGAACGGGTCGCTGGTTCCAGCCGGCGGCCCGTTCGCTTATGGACATTGTAGACCGGCTTTAGTTAATCGAAAAGCTAAGCATTGGTCCTTTCAGGCATTGCGGTGGCGCTGGGCATGCAGGCACCGCTTCCAACGTATCGATTGCTGACGCGTACGCGTCCGCTGAGGCCATCTGCGGCGCCTGGACGTGTCCATGTAGCTCGGACAGCTTGGAAGGCTTCTGTGGGCTTCTGGCGGGGTCTTTGCCGTCCAGGCTGTCGATGTGTGGATCCGCAAGTGCCTCGGCAGCGGCCTTCTGGCCCTTGCGGTGACGGTCGATGGCGTGCCGGGTGACGGTGAGGCCGGTCCGCTCAGTCAGCCACGGTGCCATCTTGCGAGCACTGCTGCCGCATGCGGTCTCAGCTTCGGCGAAGAGATCGACAGGGATGTCTGACAAGGTGGACGGGCGGCCTCGCTCTTTGGATTTTCTTTTAACTGTAACAACGCTCTGCTGCTCATTCTGAACAGTGTTTGGCGCGAAAATACCAAAAGCGCTAATAGAAGAAGAGCAGTCCAGGGTTGGGTTATCTATTAGCGGTTTCGGTTCGTCTTCCGGTATTTTCGCGCCACCCCTTTGGTTGCTTTCAACGCTATCAGCAACTTTTGATTGCAGTTTTGATCCATTCACCACCCTTGGCGCGCCCCCAACGGCAGCCGCTGGCACCGCGACGTTGGCGAGCAACCGGCTGGCCTGCCGCCGTGTCACGAACAGTTCCGGTTCCATCGACACGGCCTCGGCAGCATCGATTGGCAGGCGACCATGGCGAGATTGAAAGATGTCCACCTCATCGGGGATCAGGAAGACCATGGCCTCATTCCAGGCCTCTCCTGGGGTCTCATCGGCGACAATCAATGTGCATGGGGTGGCGGCGGTGCGACGGTGGAGACGCAGCCGACCGTAGGCCTGTACCGATAGGGCATCCTGCATCTGCCCAAGAGCGAGGCCCGAGCAATCGTCGTCCAGGGAAGGCGCACACATCTCGAATGGTTGCCCACCGACCTCGATTGGGCGGAAGACATCTTGGACATACCCGGGCAGCTTGAAGGACGGCTTGTCGGGGTGCGCCAGCGCGAGCGCGGCGCCCATGAGCGCGATGTCATCAAGGTTCGGCCGCGACTGCCCGATCAGGATGACAGCATCGTATTTCTCATACGAGTTGACCCCCGACAGCCGGCCGAAGTGGTCAACGTCAACGCCGTCGCGTGCGACCCATGTTCTAAGGCGCAGCTCATCGGCGAAGCGCTTGATCGTGAAGATCGCAATGCGGTTTGCACCCTTCGCCTTCAGATCAGCAACGCAGCCCACCAACCAGCGTTCGATCATCTTCGCGTTCGAATGCCGACGCAGCGGCGGCATCCAGCCAGTCTTCGGCGCACCGGCCGGCGCAAGATCGCCATTGACATATTCGGTGCCGTTTATCGTTGTCGCGCCTCCTAACCGGCGCACCTTCGCCTCAGGAGCACCGCGGAGGATCTGTGACGCCTTCACCGGCCCACCGATGACCTTGATCTTTGTCGCATGGGGCGTGGCGGCTTCACCACGCGAGATGTTCCACACGGGCCGGCGGACATCGTCCGATACAATCAACCCGCGCGAGCCATTGAGCAGCCGCTCATAGCGGGGTGCGAACTTGCTGGACTCCCGCAAGAGGGCTTCAATAACGCGAACGTCCCCCGTCGCATCCATGAACATGATCGAACCGCCCGTCACGTGCTTCGGAAGCGGACGAAGGCGACTGGCCCATAGGTCAATATGCGGTTTGCCTTTCTTCGGGCGAAATACGTTGAGCCTCAGCCCGATGATGCTGTCGTCAACTCGACCGGCATTATCTCGGATCACGTCGAGAATATTAATGAGGTGGTCGATCAGGCGAAGCGTCGAGGCACGGGTGCCTCGGATATCTTTGGCGGCATTGCCGCGCGCCGTTTTCATGGTCTCGGCGAGGAACAACCGCCGGGTTTCCCGAGCGGTATCGAGAATCCAGGACACGCGTGGGCGATAATCAAAGCAGGGGTCGAAGAACCACGAAAAATCGGCTCGCTTCAGCAAATGGCGCGATGTCGAGCCCTTCTCGTGTGCCCCCGTATCAGCCTTGGCGATAAGACCACGCAGCCGTGCAAGTGCACCGTTGATGATCACTTCATTGTTCTTGCGCATCCCTTCGGCCTCGGCGCGTCTCACCGGATCGCCAACGCCTGCCGGAACGGGTGGCAGAACAATTCTCCGAAACAAGTCGCGGAAGCCGCCCCGTGTCGTCACGAGGGATGACTGCAACACGCTCTCATCGAAGATCGTCGCGAACAGCGGCGCCGAGCTAGGATCATCAATGATGGGGATCTTGCCGGCGACAAGGTGCGCTTGCTGTGCAATGACGACGGTCTGCGACGCTGGTGCGAATTGAGCCTGATACGCGCATGTGTCGCGAAGCGGGCAACCATTGCAAACCTCGGATGAAGGCAGCCCCTTGCTCGCATATCGCTTAATGTCGAGCTTGCGCGACGGCTCCACGCACAGCTTATCGGCACCGATTAGGCGAACAACGCGAAGGCCTCTCTTTTTCAGTTCGCGCTCTGTCTGCGCCGCAATTTTGTGGTTCGGAGCGAGATACAGAATATTCCGCATCTCGCTCTCGTTTGCATAGAAATTGGCAATCTGATCGATACAGGCCGTCGTCTTGCCCGCGCCGGTCCCCTCCATGGCGAGGTAGCGCACTAAACCCATGAGGAACACATCCTGATGTGTGGCTGCGGCCTGATCGGCCATCGTCACGGTATGGGGCCTATCGGTGTGATATCTCTCCGCGTCTCGAAAAAATGATGCAACCGTGTCTGCTACCTGCTGCTGAAGCTGCGCTGCCGGCATTGCCGGCGGCATGGGGACGGCAGCGGCAGCCGGTCTCAGGTTCTCGTGAGTCTTGCCGTTCGGATCGGCCCAGGCAGGCGCTGGGCTTGCATTCTGCTGCTGTGCGCCGTGCGGCGCGATGCCAGCTTCTCTGGACGTAATTCCCTTTATTTGAGCGACTATCGCGGCGGCAGCCGGTGCGTTATCTTCGTCGTCATCTTCGCTGGGGGTGGGCGCTAACCGCTCATTCACCCCTTTCTCCCACCCATTTTCTCGTTCTTGCTTTATGAGATCGTCTGTCCATTTGGCGGGATCGTTATCGGTCTTGCGCCCTTCCTGTGCGCCCTTGAGAACGGCATCCCGCAATAACTCGATGACGGCCTCGCGGCTGAGAATATCGCCGCTCTCCCCCCTGATGCGGTACGTATTTGCATATCTAGACGCGTGCGCGGCAGCGCCAAAAATCGCTTTATTAAACTCTTGCCGCTTCGCCCTGTCCTTGCGCCCAATGATGCGCTCTTGGATGCGTCCCAGCTCGTCGCTAAAATAATTGAATGGCTTAATGTCCAAGTCATCGTATTTTTCCGCGAGAGGAAGCGTCTCTCGCTTGGCCATATTCCTTTCGGCGCGCGACCCCCTAGCTTCCGGCGTAATGCCCCGCTTCGCAAGCTCAGATTGATTATTCTCGATATAGGCATCGACCCGCCGGCAAAATTCCGCGACTTGCTCGGCAGTAGCCTCGGGCAGGTCTTCCGGCTTGCAATCTAACGGTGACCGTTTCGGCCACACATAGGGCCGCCCCGTGTCGTTATGGATGCCAAAGGCGACAAATTGCTTCGCTGTGCGGCCATCGGCGTTCATCGCCAATATTTCGACTTTGCCGACATTGGTATATCCGGCATCGCAGGAAAAGACGACGCCGGTTCTTCTCAGAAAATCAGCATCAACGTCGATGTTGTCGCATTCAAAATCGCCGGTTTCCGTCTGACGCAGAAAAGCGCTATCTTCGTAGCTCGGGACAAAATTCTCGAAATAATACCTCACACCGCGCTCAACAGAGAACGTCGTCCCTTTGACGCGGAAGAGCAGCAGGAATTTCGGCGCGTTACCGATGCGCTTGAAGTCGTTCACGCCGAACACTTCGCAGGCGATGCGCCAGATCTCGCCGGAAAGCCATTCATCCCGATAGTCAGCGTCGAGCCCAAAGATGCCGAGGCATGGAAGGCTGATGCCATACCGCCGGCCTTTATAGTGCTCAGCCCACATCGCACAGTCAGACACGCTGCCCATGCGTCCGAGCTTTTGCCAGCCCTTTATGACGGGCGCTTTTGAGGTCTTGCTTTTCGCGTTTCGGAGGTCGGGCGGAATATATCGGTTAAGCGCGATAGGGAGCAAGCCATCCAGCGCTAAACGCTGCGCGTAGGCGTCCCAATAGCCCTGCGAAATATCGCCATCGCTTTTGGGCGCCGAGTAAACCGGGTTTACTCGTTCATCAGAATCATTAACGCGCAACATAATTTACTCTCACTGGCGTTTGGCAAATCAATTAAGTTTTTGATTGCGGTTCTGTGGTTGATAAAGAGTCTGCCGACCATTGATACAACTGTCAATGTGGGGGTCCGCTATCGAAGCGAGCCAAGGTCTTGACTATCGTTTCGTGAAAGTTTATTTTGATCTGGCTGGCTATGTTCTGTGGTGGAAAATAGCTCTCAAAAGCGCGACACGATAAACCCGCTGAGATCGCATCTCGGCGGGTTATTTTTTGTGCCGAATGAGGTCAAGCCGCCCGTGAAATGAGCTTGCGGACTAATGCAGTTCGCTACGCGAGTCCCGCGCGAAAACGCAAATGACATCGTGTTCAAAGAAAAAACATTGAAAATCGATTAGCCAGTCCAGCGCTTGCCCGATGGCTCTCGCCCCTCAGTGATTTCCAGTAGGCGAGCTTGCCATAGTTCCAAGGCGCGGCGTTTCTCGTCCAGATATTCGTATTGATCGTACCGCGCGCCGATGCTCAAGCGTCGCCCGGTCACTTGGTTCTGCACTCTTTCCCGAATATCCCTCGGCACGCCGAGCGCCGCCATGCCGGTGGCGCAGCAATGGCGTAGGTCGTGAAGGTGGAAATCTTCAATCTCCAGGTCGGCCGCAAGCTGCCGCATGCGCCGCGACAGGCCAATAAGGTACACATTAAGGCCGCCACCGAAAAGCTCGCGAGTGAGTGTCGTCAACGGAACAATATGCGCGAGCTTATTTTTGGTGCGTTCTGACGGAATAAACCAATCGTCAGATCCGATTTCATTGTGACCAGCCCTGCCGACCTCGGCGCGGCGTTGCCCTAGAAGCCATAGAAGCTTGATGGCGCGGTCTATGGGCGAGTCTGTCAGGGCAGCCCATAGCCTCTTTGCCTCATCGTCAGTCAACACACGCTCGCGCTGGTTCTCCTTGCCACGCTTGCGGATGTTATGACTCGGGTCGTCGTCAATGATGTCTTCGCGCTGTGCCCATTTGCAAACGGCGCTGATGAGCGAATGGCAGCGGTTCGCCTGAATGCCTGACACTTTGGCGGCAATATCATCTAGCGCTTCGATGATGTCGCGCCTCTTGAGCGTTCCTGATGTCTTCTCACCTATCCGTTCATGGATATGGCGATAGTAGAGTCCTTCATCGGCTTCCCATGACTTCTTGTGCACTTTTGCGTGCCGCTCCAGCCATTGCAGAAACAACTTTTCGAAGGGCGCGCCGCTCCCGATGCCTCGTTCGGTTGCGAAGCTATCTTCACCGGCCTTTGCCTTCACTCGTAGGGCGTTCGCCTTGTCCTTGGCTTGGCCAAGTGTGAGGTGATCTGGAGCCTTCTCATCGAACACGCCAAGCCGGTGGTAGCGTGCCTTGCGGCCTTTGCGACCGTGGCCAACGTGATAACGGCAGTACCACGTCTTTTCACCAGCCGGAGTACACTCAAGTACGAGCCCCGGCGTGTCGGAAATTGTATATTTCGTGCGCCGCCCGCCATCGGCGGTAGCACTTGCCACGGATCGCGGATGAGACGAAAGAACGGGCATGGCGGCGTGTTCCCCAGATACCGAAGCGGCTATTTTCGGCCACACACCGGCCACACACAACCACAAAGCATCGCCGCGAACGCTGACCTCCCATGACCATCAATTAACTCCCTCAGTCCTCTGTTTTTAATATGTTTTTCGTGGTCACCGTGTATCGCCGATACTCAACCGAAATCATTAGCTTTTTTCGGTTTCACAGACTCAAAATCTGATATCCGCAAGGGTGTGCAAGTTCGAGTCTTGCCTGGGGCACCATCACAACAGCATCAATTACTTAGCACGGTATTCTCCGCCGCAAGTAGGCGCACGCGTTGATCTCTCCCCAACATTGGCCAAACACAAGGCTTCAGTGCCTGCGTAACGCCATCCCGCACCGCGCTCTTTGGCAGTGGGCAACGGGTTATGAGCCGGATGCCGGACGGAATACGTTGCTATATCGGCATCAAGGAAGCTTCTGACGCCCTGAAAGTTTCGCGCTCACGGTTGGATCGCATGCGACGTGAGGGCGGGTCTTCATCCCATCAGCAGATCTTACGAAGCGGGTCGACTGGCCCGTCGTGGGAGGGGTTGAGAGCGCCTTGCGGCGCAAGCAAACTGGTGCGGAATTTTTGTGCTCGTTGCAGCTCTGCGAGCCGAGTTGCACCTGGACCTCATCATGCTTAAATGGTAGATGAATAATCGTTCATGGAACGAGGGAGCCAATAGCGGGAGGAACGAATGTCGGCGGCTATGCAACTCATCACAGTCGAGAAGCTAATCGTTGGTTCAGAGGCCAATATCTCGGAAATCAAGTCACGGACGGCGGAGCACCGAGAAGGCG
>JBFWOB010000038.1:0-61712 GCA_050250755.1 Hyphomicrobiaceae bacterium | reverse complement strand
CGGGTCTATCTAACTTGAACTTGCTCTAGGATTCGACGGTTCAGCCGTGCGCGCGCGACATTGCCCCCACGATTGAAATTCCGGGCCATCGGAACAAAGTCTCGCGCCGAGGGTTTCTAGTCCCTCGCTCGGGAGAAGTCCGATGAGTCAGAGAGTACATACGCGTCCCGCCGCCGTAGGTTCGCCACGTCATCACACGCTGGTGGTCCTTCTGGCACTAACGATCCTGTTGGGTCTCGCTTTGGTTGCGGCAACGGCGCAAGCTGCTCGTGCCGCGGATACTGAGGCGGCGACCGTCGTCGCCGATCAAATTCGGCGCCAAGGCTTCAAATGCCAGGAGCCCGCCAAGGCGGAGCGCGATGCCAAGCAGTCGGCTCCGCATGAAGCGGTCTGGAACCTGCAATGCAAGGACGCCACCTATCGCGTCCGTCTTGTTCCAAACAGCGCTGCTAAAGTTGAGACGGTTCAGGAATAGATTAATCCCTGGCAATGGCGGCGAATGATAGCGACGGCCGGTGACTTGGCCTGATCGCTGTTCGAACGCCCGGTCCGGGCACCGCGTCTCCAGGACACCCGGCCAAAGTTTTCCCTATCCGACGACGAAGACCGACAGCCTCGAACATGCTGCCAGCCCGCGGGCGTCGTGCTATGACGCGGCCGATTTGAACGCCGCGGCGGCGGCAGGACCATGCGTCCTTCCCGAAAGATGGCTAGCGAAAGGTCCGCGAGATGTCGAAGGAGCTCGTTAAGCAGCAATTTGGCAGCAACGCAGCCGCCTATCTAACCTCGACCGTCCACGCCAAGGGCGCGAGCCTCGCTCGGCTCGTCGAGTTGGTAGCGCCGAAAAGCCATTGGACTGCGCTCGACGTGGCGACTGGCGCCGGGCATACGGCCGCTGTCTTTGCTCCGCATGTCGCAAAAGTAGTTGCCAGTGACCTGACACCGCAGATGCTCGAGCAAGTGAAAAAACTTGCCGCGGAAAAGAGCCTCGACAACATGGAGACGGCGATCGCCGATGCCGAGGCGTTGCCATTTTCAGACGCATCCTTCGATCTCGTCACATGCCGGATCGCGCCTCATCATTTCCCGAACATCGGAAAATTTCTGCAGGAAGTTCACCGCGTTCTGAAGTTGGGCGGGACCTTGGCGATTGTTGACAATGTGTCGCCGGATGCCGATACGACGCCCGGATTCTCGACCGATGAGCTGAAGGACGCCGGCATTGCCTACAACGCGTTCGAGAAACTTCGTGATCCGAGCCATGGCCGCGCGCTTGACACCGCCGAATGGCTCTTGCTCATGGCCGAGGCGGGGCTCGAGCTGGTCCATCGCGAGCACGCCCCGAAGGCCATGGACTTCCAGACCTGGGTCAAGACCATGAACGTCCCGGCGGAGACCGTTCCACGCCTGGCCGCGATGCTCGATGATGCCAGCCCGGCATTGCAGGCTTTCCTCAAACCAACCAACGATGACGGCAAACGCGGCTTTACCCTGGATGAGCTGATCGCCATCGCGCGCCGGCCCGCCTGAGCCAGAAAAAGGGCACCCAGCACGTGCAGGATCGAGCCAACACCGGCGGAGCGCCGACTTCGCCGACGAATGCCGCTGCCAGTCCGGTGCCCAAGGATGCGCTCGACGGATTTGCGGTCGCGCTGCTGCTGATCATGTGTGCATGTCTCGCGGTTGGCCATGTCGCGATCAAAGTTGCAAACGCCGGCATCTCTCCCCTGATGCAGGCGGGCCTGCGCTCGGCCGCCGCTGCCGGGCTCCTCGCTGCGCTTGCCGCCATCCGGGGCACGAGGCTTTGGGTCTGGGATCGCACATTGTGGCCCAGCATTCTGGTCAGCGTTCTGTTCGCGCTCGAGTTCGCCTTGCTCTACCCGGCGCTCCGCTACACGACGGCCGCGCACGCCATCATCCTGCTCTATACATCGCCTTTCGTGGTGGCCATCGGGGCTCATTTTCTCATTCCCGGCGATCGCCTGACGACGTCTAAGATGGCAGGCTTGCTGCTCGCGTTCACAGGGGTTGCAACGGTCGTATTGGGACGCGATGCGCTTGCGAATGGCGGTGTCGAGACTGGTGGGCCGAGCTTGTTCGGCGATCTCCTGTGTCTCGGCGGTGCGTTGGCATGGGGCAGCTTGACGCTCGTCATTCGCGCGAGTTCGCTGAAGCATGTTGCTCCGGAACGCGTAACGTTCGTGCAGCTTCTTCTGTCAGCTCCGATGCTCGTTGCGCTGTCGATCGCCGTGGGCGAGCCCGGCCTGACCGATCCGACGCCGCTGCATTGGGCTGCGTTCGGCTTCACGGTGGTCTTCGTGGGATTTTTCGTCTTCACGGCGACCAACTGGCTCTATCTCCGCTACCCCGCAACACGCGTGATGGCATTTCTGCTCCTGACGCCGGTCATGGGAGTCATCGCCGCGCACCTCCTGCTAGGTGAGGCATTGAGCCCTAATCTTCTGGCCGGACTGTCCCTCGTCGTCGCCGGACTCTGGCTGGTCAATCGGCGCCCTGATCGGCAATAATTGTGAGCGCGTCCTTGCGCACCTTTGCCCACCGCGCCTTGCCGGGATAGCCTTCGGGACAAATCTATTGCGGATCTGCGAGACAACCTGAAAGGCCGCGCGATGTTCGATCCCGAGAAGCCTCCCGAGCTTGCCGTCTCCGGTTGGGTCAATGCGCGCGAGCCGCTGTCTCTTGAACGGTTGCGCGGCCGCGTCGTCGTGCTGGTCGCGTTCCAGATGCTGTGTCCGGGATGCGTCGAGCACGCCCTTCCACAGGCCAAGCGTCTGCGCGCGCGCTTCAATGCGAACGAGGTTGCCGTTATCGGCCTGCATTCAGTGTTCGAGCATCATCGCGTCATGACGCCTGCGGCGCTCGAGGTGTTCGTGAGCGAGTACAAGCTGCCGTTTCCGGTGGGGATCGACGAGGCTGACGGGGAAGGCATGCCCCGCACTATGGCCGCCTATCAGATGCAGGGCACCCCGACGCTTCTTCTATTCGATCGCGCGGGCCGTCTGCGGCGTCATTACTTCGGCCAGCCCGACGACATCATGCTTGCCGCCGAGATCATGGCATTGGCGATCGAGGAGAAGACGT
The DNA here is from genome assembly GCA_050250755.1 of Hyphomicrobiaceae bacterium. Taxonomy (GTDB): domain Bacteria; phylum Pseudomonadota; class Alphaproteobacteria; order Rhizobiales; family Hyphomicrobiaceae. The sequence goes on along the minus strand of JBFWOB010000038.1, from coordinate 58,610 downwards.
CACCACGCGCCGAGGCTGCGGTAATCGAGAAAAAGCTCGTCGCAGCCCTCAACGGCGAAACACACGATCACGGCCATGACCATCACCATCATGAACACGGCGACGCGTGTGGCTGCGATCACGATCACCTTCACGACCATGAGCAGGGTCACCACCATCATGGAGATCATGGCGACCGGTAGTGTGGGTTGAAAGAGCGCGTTGGTCCGCCGCTCGAAGCGGCGCCTTCTCGCTACTCGAGAGCTTCGAGCCGTGGTGACGCGGCAACCACCCCTTCTGCCAGCGCCGCCTCGTAATATCGCCGGGCCATCGACGTTTCGGCATGGACACCCATCGCGCCGAGCGCGGCAAGTACGTTCGGATCGTACGTCTCAGCCAGCATGAAAAGCGCTTGCCCGGATTGGCGCAGTTCCGGTTGCTCGAGCACACGGCGCGCGGCAACGATCTCGCCGGACCGGATCAAGCCGCGGGCTATTTCCACGGGGTCCTGGTCAGCCGATTGTGCCTGACCTGTAGCCGCGGGAGTATCGGCGCCTGCGGCGGCGCTTTGCACGGCGCCTCGCATCGCGATTGTCGGCACGCTCACGAGGGAAGGACTGGCGCTCGTGTCGGCGGCAACGATTTGAGCGGAGATGACCGACGGTTCCGCAGCGGTGGCGCCAGGCAGGATCGAACCATGCCGCGGCGCGATCCACAATACCATCGGAATGATGAGCGCTAGCCCACCGAGGAAGCCGACCAGTCCCATCACGAGCTGGTAGCGCATGGCCTCTGCCCGAGCCATGCGTCCGGCGTGCTCTCGCAGCGCAGCGGCAAGCGAAATGTCCGGGCCAGTATCAATCTGACGACCGAAGTCGGTTTTGCCTCGGCCAGATCCAGCGTGGTGCAGATGTGCCGTCATGAACCCACCTCCGCTTTGGCTGCTGCGGTCGGTCGGTCGGCATGTTTTGGCTTTGCGTTAGTCGCCGAACCAAAGGTCGGTGCGCCGCGGCGGGCGTTCGCTACTCGTGAACTCACGCGCACACTCACTTGATTGCAGGCGCCGCCACACGGCTGCTTGCTGACAGGATTGGATGGATCCCCTGACCACCCGCCGACATGCTAGCCGACGCGTTGCCGTCTCTCAACCTCAATCCGGGAATGAGCGCGTTTCGAATTCGAAATGCAACACGCGAGCAGTCGCGATGTGTTTCAGCGATGCGATCGCGGCAACGGTGCTGTCATTGACCGTTGTTCATGTCGCGTCGCCGATCAGGCGGCGGCATGGGCTCAGTGTCCCTCCGCAGGGTCAGAAGTTGGCGGCTGGAGATTGGTTCAGGACTCGCGCGGGGAGCTCAACATTCGGCCAAATGGCAGAGACTGGCTAAGGACGAGCCGCCGCTGCCCTTTTTGCTTGCCGCTGCGGATCTGCTGGATACGAAAGACGGTCGATAGCGGCATCAACGAGAGACGGCTGGAAGCGCTGCGCGAATGCGCTGAGAGAAATCGGCCGCGCCATCGGCCGCTCGCGCTGTCGCGTTGATCAGGGAACGTCGTCGCAACTCGTCAAACGGCAGCGTCGTGTCAATCCGCCCCGAATGATAGAGGTAACTGTCGATCAGACCGTTGAGGAGATGGCGGATATCGAAGCGCCCCTCCCGCCCCGTGGCGTTCGCGTAGCGAATGATGTTGATCGTGCAACTATTGGTCAGCAGGTGGTAGAATTCCGGCCGATCGGCGAGTTCGTTGATCCTCTTCAGATAGACGAGGAGCAGCTGGCGCGCATCGTCGGCGGAGGTGTTGAGGCGATAGAGATACACCGGCTCCTGCCGATGGTTGGCGCGTACGCCCACGAGATCACGCTCGCTGCCTACCAAATAGATCAGTTCGAATTGCTTGAACATGGATGCGATGGGCGCAAAGCCCTCACCGACTTCCGGCCGTGTCTCGATGGAGATACTGAGTGGTGGCGCGTTGTCGAAGATGAAGCTCAGAAACGTGTGACCGACTGGTCCTTCCATAAAGTAGGACACGTAGAAATCGAGGCCGATCAAGTGCGACAGCGACACCTCGCGCTCCTCCCAGCGCTCCGTGAAGTCGTGCCGGCTACGATAGTCGAAGTTGCGCACACCGGTAATGCGTACGCGGTCGCCGTCGATGATAGCCCTTGGCATCACCGCGACTTCCCGCCGCCGCTCCCGATTGTGAGAGGGGGAAATGGATATCCACCAAGCGACCACACCGAGAAAAAGCACGGCAAATGCAATTGTCCGCCTCGGACGCGACAACCAGAGCGCCCAGATCGCAAATGCCACGAAGACTATCGCCAGCCCTGAGCGCAACCACGCCCACGGTAGATTGGAATAGTGGATGGCCAATGCAGCCCAGGCGACAAGCAACGCTAGGCAAAGAAACCAGATCCCCGCGGTGACCCAGCCAAGGACCCGGGACAGTAATCCGAAAAGTTGACGCAGTTGGTCCTCACTTGATCAATGTATTCTTGCCGCAACGGAACGAATTGTTTCGTGTGCATGGCGATCATCCGTTTCGGCTGATCGTTTGTATAAGAATGTATCTCATTTTGGATAATGTGGAAGTCGGCACCCGCCGTTAATGCTTGTCGCATATCCAACTCAAGCTAGGCCGCCCTCCAACGCAGCGAGTGTGTCCGAACCCGGCGGGGCGGAGCACTCGAAGAGATCACACTGAGCACCGCTATGTTGTTTCTTCGTTTCAAGGTGCCGCAAATATTCATTATCGTTCCGCCGCTGCGCGCCGTGCCTTAAGCATTTCTATCTTCTTGAATTCGCGGCGCCCGGTGACTTCTTCGCCCACCCAGTCCGGAAGCGGTACGGGTTGATCGATGTGATCGAGTTCGACTTCGCCCAAGACTACGCCCTGAAGCCAGCCGTCGTAGACGTCAATCTCCCATTGCAGGCCCCCGAAGGAAACGTAGTGACGGGTTTTCCCGATGGTATTGCCGCCACAATGCGATTGAAGCATCTCCTCGGCGTGATCGCGGGGGATCTCGTATTCGAACTCGGCGCGCCTTCCATGCTCCTGCTTTGATTTTACAGTCAGTGTCGCGCGCCGTTCGTAGAGACGAACTCGGACCTTTCGGCCATCACTAACGGCCACGAGCCCATCTTGCAGGCGCTCGCTGCGAACGACAGCCGGGCGCCAAGTATCATTCTTGATCAGAAATTTGCGTTCGATCTCTAAGGGCATCCTCGCCTCGGCGCAGAAGAATCGTCTTATGGCAGCAAGGCCTGCCTGGATGTTGATTTGGTAACGCGGCGCGCTATCAGCGCGTTGATCGTCCGCATGACTTTCCCGAATTGCTCGTCGAGTCAATCGAGGACTCGTCCATTGAAAACTCTATTTATTGAGCGCGCTTCTATCCAGTTTAATGCGGATTTGCAGAGGATTGCCGGAAGAGGCGGAAGCGAAAGAGACAGGTCTACTGGCGAAGAACGCCAAGCCATCCAACGATTTCAATCGTCAGAATACCGCTGCTCCAGCCATGGATCGGCGCGGTTGTGATAACCGTTGACCTCCCAGAAACCCGGCGCATCACGCGTCAGAAACTCAATGCGCTTAAGCCACTTCGCGCTCTTCCAGAAATAGAGATGCGGCACAACCAATCGCACGGGACCGCCGTGCATTCGGGATAGCGGCTGGCCCTCCCAGCTATGGGCCAGGATGGCATCCTCTGATGCAAAGTCCTCGAGAGTGATATTGGTCGTATAGCCGTCATAGCTGCGCAGCAGGACGAAACGCGCCTGCCCTTTCGGCATGACGCGGTTGAGGATGTCGCGCGTCGCAATACCAGTCCAGCCGTTGTCGTAGCGCGACCAACTCGTCACACAATGAATGTCCGAGGTCTTGTCGCTCTGCGGCAGGCTCTGAAACGTGGCCCAGTCCAGGATCTCCGGATGCGCGACGGCGCCGACGATGGTGAGCCGCCAAGTATCGAATGTGATCTCCGGCTGCTCGCCAAGGTCGAGCACCGGCCAATCGCGCACCAGATGTTGGCCTGGCGGTAATCTCTCGCACTTGGGCCGTGCCGTCCGGCCTGTCAGGAAGCGGCCTTCCTCGGCCCAGCGTTGCTTGGCTCGCGTGAGGTTGCTGGCTTCCGGCAATTGGTCGATATCATCGTTCGCCAACGCTCAGGCCTCCGAAGCTGATGGCTGTCGGGAAAAGGCGTTCGCCTCCGCGATCATCTCGAAGGAACGTAGCCTCAAGGCATGATCATAGACATCGGAGACGATCATGAGTTCATCCGCACCGGTCTCGGCGACCAGAGCATCGACGCCGGCTTTGACTGTCTCGGGTGACCCCACGATCGATCGCGCCAGCATCCGCATGGCCTGCATCTTTTCCGTCGGGGTCCAGTACGTCTCGATATCGTCGATCGGCGGCTGGCTAAGGCCGCGCGCGCCACGAAATATGTTGGTGAAGGACATCTGCTGAGTGGTCGCCAAGCGTCGCGCCTCCTGATCGGTCGGCGCGGCAATGATGTTGACGCCGACCATGGCATAAGGGCGCTCGAGTTGCGCGGACGGCCTGAAGTGATGCCGATAGATATCGAGCGCAGGCAAAAGCTGCTCCGGTGCGAAATGGGAGGCAAAGGCGTAGGGAAGCCCTAGCAGGGCGGCGAGCTGCGCGCCGTACGTGCTCGAACCGAGAAGCCACAGCGGCACTTCGGTCCCCGCCGCTGGCACGGCCTGGACACGTTGGCCCGGCTGAACTTGCGCGAAGTAGGCCTGAAGCTCGAGCACATCCTGCGGGAATTCGTCGGCAGCTACCAGAGAACGGCGCAGAGCCTGGACGGTGATCTGATCAGTGCCTGGGGCTCGCCCCAATCCGAGATCGATGCGTCCAGGGTAGAGCCGCGCCAAGGTGCCGAACTGCTCGGCTATCACGATCGGCGCGTGATTGGGCAGCATGATGCCGCCGGCACCGACGCGAATGTGCTGTGAGCCGGCGGCGATGTGGGCGATGACAACGGAAGTTGCAGCACTTGCAATGCCCGGCATGTTGTGATGCTCGGCCACCCAGAAGCGGCGATAGCCCCACTGTTCGGCGTGGGCTGCGAGATCGCGCGCATTGTCCAATGCCCCGCGGGCATCGGTTTCCTCAGTGACGCGAACGAGATCGAGAATGGACAAGGCAACCATGAGCTTCTCCTGCTGTCCTGGTATTTAGGCGATCCGACGGTAGGAGCCAAACGAGCCGATCACAGCGCCCGCTTGAGCATGGTGACGGTACCCAGACGACGCTTTCGGATATAGGCAACCGCGCCCTTTTCTTTTCCGGCATCTGTCTCCGATGCCCATCTGCTACGCCGTTTCCGCACGGACCTGCCGATGCTTTCATCGAGAGTCGGCCTGCCCTCAAGGGCTGTCCACTGGTGAGCTGACCTCGATCGACTTTCGCTGCGATCGCACGATGGGCGGGTTTGGTTCGCAGGAGAGAGAGGCTGTTCCGTCGGGAACAGCGCGGCTTTGGATATTCGTATTTAAACGATGGTGTCACCGCTGCAATCCCGAATGGAAAGAGCAGCGCATGTAATTCGTAATCCATTGGAGGATGCCATGAAGCGCACGCTGTTTATGTCCGCAATCTTCGCGGTTAGCCTTTCTGCACTGCCCATCTCCACTTTCGCTGGTCCGACCTTTGCCGCTCCCTCGGCGGTAGAAGCCGTAGCACCCCAGTCTTCCGCGGTCGTCGATGCCTACATGCAGGCCTTGATTCAGAAGTGCCTGGACAATGGCGTGCTGCTTCCCGAGCAAGTCCAGGTCATGACCGACGACGAGCTTCAAGCAGCGCTGACAAACTGCGCCAGCACCTTGCGCGCGGCGCAGTCCGCTCCGGCGGTCCGCCGTGCACCGGTCGTCGTTCAGGATCCGCCGGTTGTGGTGCAGCGCCGCCGTGAGCGGGTCATCGTCGAGGCGGCTCCGGCCGTGGCCCAGGAGGCTCCCAGCCAGATCGCTGTCGGCAACAACAGCGGGAACGGCAATGGTCTTGGCAGTCTCGGCGACGTGCTGGGCGGTCTCGGTGGCCTCGGCGGCGGAGGCGGTGGCGGTGGAAACGGAGGTGGCCTTGGTGGCGGTGGCCTCGGCGGTGGCGGGAATGGGGGCGGCGCAGGTGGTGGCCTTGGCGGCGGCGGAAACGGTGGTGGAGGTGGCGGCGGCGGTCAAGCCAATGCGCCGGCCGTTGGTGGTCTCGATGGCCGGATCGCCGGGCTCCAGAGCGGCATCCAGGAAGGCATCAAGACGGGCGCGCTGACACCGACCGAAGCCGGGCTGCTTTCCCAGCGTCTCGGGCAGATCCAGGCGACGCGTGCCAACCTCGGTGATACGCCGACGGCCCGCCAGATCGTTCAGCAGCAGCTGGATGGCGCGGTCGCCGATTTCAACAGTAAAGTGCACAATAATGTTGGCATCCCAAACCCGGACTTGTTCCGTTCTTTGAAGCGCAATGGAGCAACCGCCGCGGCGGGCGCACCTGGCACGCACAGCCGCTTTGCCGCCATGCGCGCTCGCATCGCCGCTGCCAACGGCGGACAGACGGCCACCGGATCGGCGGCCCATAGCCGAATGGCAGCGATCCGGGCTCGCGCAGCCGCCGCGCAAAACGGCCGGACGGCTGGCCGAACCGGAAACAATTCCTACGCCCAATTCCTGAAGCGCCGTCATGAAATGCAGGCGCGAACTGGTCAATCGGGTAGCAGGCGTTGCTTCCGCGCCCCCTGCAACGTCTCGGCCGCCTCGAACGCCGGCAGCAGCTTGAAGAGGAACCGCCTCGTCCAGCGCCGGATCGTGCAGAACCGGCAGGTGACGCGCACCCGGCCCGCCAGCGCAACCCGGCACACCGTGGCCTCGCGCCAGGTCTTCCAGCGCCGCAGCTTTGCGGCATCGGCCCCGAGAGCGCACTTCCAGGCTCGTCGCTTCGCGCGTCGCTAAGTTCAACGCTGATCGAGAAACAGAGCAGAGGCCGCCCACAAGGCGGCCTCTGTGTGTGTTTCAAATTCAGTTCGGGAGCGCTGCGATCGTCCCGCACCTCTGTGTGACGCCCGACAAATCATTTTCCTTAAACACCGGTTCGCGCGCTCGCTTATCGAGACATGCTGCAACTTCCGCCCGGTTCACGCCCCCTTGCCTGAATTTGAATGCAGTGAGCCAAGCGTTTTTTCGTCTGGCGTCGCGCGGCTCCGGTCGGCCGTCTTGCTGTTCTTGCCGAGCGGAGCTGACCAGGCGAATTGGCTTGGAAGAAGAAAGAAAAGGCAGGCGAGCATTTTCGCAGGCCTCACGGTCCGCCCCACTGATTTGAGTTCGACGCGATAGCTGGGTTAATTGTGTTGAACGAGACTGCATGGTCAGACTTCAGGGCGGCAACATAAATGCTGGTGTGATCTGAAAGGTGCTGGGGCAGGCCCAAGCCCGATCATGTTCCCTCTCGCGCGATCTCTTACCATCTCACACCCATAACGTGAGGAGATCGAACAGCCAGGCTGGGGGGCCGCCATCGAGATTCCGGAAGGCAAAGCTCGCGAATTCTTCGACCGTTTTGACTCCACAAGCTGCCACACTTAGTCCTTGCGGCTTCGCGCTGTTGCGTCCATTGACCACGCGCACTCACGCTACCTCTCGGCGAACGGTGATGTCGTGCATGATTTGCCGAAGCAACAAGAAGAAACTCTGAGTTTAGATTGACTTGCCGCTTTGGAGGAATGTCACTTGAATCAAATAACTGGGGCCGCGGTTGCGGCCCACGCAGCATCACCGGGAAATCGCGACGTGATCGCGGTTGATCGGCTGTCGCTGACCTATGGAGCGAAAGCGACGGGCGTCCTTGCTCTTTCGGACATCAGCTTCTCGATCGCGAACGGGGAATTCATATCGATCGTCGGGCCGTCGGGCTGCGGAAAGTCGACACTGCTCAAGATCCTCGCGGGTCTCTTGCCGCCGAGCGAAGGTCAGGCAACTTTGAACGGCACGCCCATCCGTGGCGCGCGGCGCGATATCGGCGTGGTCTTCCAGACGCCCGTGCTCTTTCCCTGGCGCACCGTCCTCGGCAACGTACTGCTTCCCGCAGACGTGCAAGGGCTGGACAAAGCGAAGATGCGCCAGCGGGCCATGGATCTGATTCGGCTCGTTGGTTTGGAAGGGTTCGAGAACCGCTATCCACGCGAGCTCTCCGGCGGCATGCAGCAACGCGTCGGTATCATTCGCGCTCTCATTCACGACCCGGCGATCCTTCTCATGGACGAACCATTCGGCGCGCTTGATGCGATGACCCGGGAGACCATGAACGTCGAGTTGCAACGCATCTGGATGGAGAGCGGCAAGACCGTGCTGTTCATCACGCACTCGACTTCGGAGGCCGTCTATCTCGCCGACCGCGTGATCGTCATGACCGCGCGCCCCGGTAAAATCGGAGACAGTTTCAAGGTGGATCTGCCCCGGCCCCGGCCGATCGAGGTGATGAATACGGAAGCGTTTGGAGCCTACGTCAAGCGCGTGCGGACAGCGCTCAATGCCGACGGAGGACTCGACTGATGGGTGGAACGAAAAACTTCGTGCTACGTCTGCTGCTCATCTGCGCTGTACTTGCAGCGTGGGAAGGGCTCGTGCACATAAGCCAGATTCCCGAGTACATATTGCCGCCGCCGTCCAGCATTTTCCGGTCGATGTACAACGGCATCATGAACAATATCTATCCGGAACACTTCTTCGTCACGTTGCTCGAGACGCTTCTCGGTTTTGTCACCGGAACGGTGCTGGCCTTCATCCTCGGCACGTTTGTCGCGCTCAGCCGTCGCGTCGAGTACTTCCTCTATCCCTTCATCGTGATGTTCCAGGCCATGCCGAAGGTAGCGCTCGCACCTTTGATCATCGTCTGGTTTGGCCTGGGTCTTACCTCGAAAGTGATCAACGCTGCGCTGGTCGCCTTTTTCCCACTGATGGTGAACACGATCGTCGGTCTGCGTTCGGCCGAGGAGGACCGCATCAATCTGATGCGCTCGCTTGCCGCCACGCGTCCGCAGATCTTTTTCATGCTGCAGCTTCCCAATGCGCTTCCCTACATTTTCGCCGGTCTTGAGATTGCGATGATCTTTGCGCTCATCGGATCCATCGTCGCCGAGTTTGTCGGGGCCGAAAAAGGACTGGGAATGCTGATTCAGAGCATGAACTTCAATATGGATGTTGCAGGCCAGTTTTCCATCCTGCTGATCCTGTCGCTACTCGGACTGGTGCTGAATGGCATCGTCTCGCTTGCGCGGCGCCGGCTGGTGTTCTGGGAAACTGCGAACACGGGCGGCGACACCAATGAATCCACCCCCGAAAGGAGCTAAGGGATGAGGAAACTGCTTGGAGTAGCCGCGGGGCTTGCCATGTTTGGCAGCTTCGCCGCAATGAACGCCGCGGAGGCCCAGACGAAGCTGCGCGTCGGTTGGTGTGCCAAGACTGTCAGCTCGGCCGCTGCACCATTCGCCATCGCGACCAAGCTTGGCTGGTACGAGAAGCTTGGCGTGACGGTCGAACTCGTCCCGCTGCCTGGGTCGGGTGACTGCTCGAAGTTTGTCGCAACCGGCGAGACGATGTTTGCGCTGCCGTCGGTCGAACCCATCGCGGTCATGCGCAGCCAGGGCGCGAAGCTGAAGACCTACTACACAGCCTATCAGAAAAATGTTTATGGACTCGCAGTGCCAGCCGACAGCACGGTCCAGACAATGAAGGACCTGAAGGGCAAGAAGATCGGTGTGATCGGCATGGCCTCGGCGAGCGCGCTCATTGTCCGCGCGCTGGCGAAAGAAGACGGCCTCGATCCTGACAAGGACATCTCGATCGTGGTTGCCGGGGAGGCTGGCCAGACCGCGGCCCTTGTTCGCAACGGTTCCGTGCAGGCACTATCGCAATTCGATACCCAGTACGCTCTCGTTGAGAATGCCGGTGTCAAACTGCGCCGCCTGAAGCATCCGTCAATCGACAAATTCCCTTCCAATGGCTTTGTCGCTTTGGAGGATACCTTGGTGAAGCACCGCAAGGAGGCCGTCGCCCTTGCGCAGGGGTACGCCATGGGAACGCTGTTCGCCCTGACCAATCCGGAAGCTGCGATCCGCATCATGTGGGCGACGTGGCCGCAAACGAGATCGACCAGCAAAGACGAGGCGACTGCGCTCAAGGATGACGTTGCGACGCTCAATGCGCGCGCTGGGTCGTGGCGCTACGAGTCGGTTGGCGCGACCAAATGGGGCGAGAACCTTGTCGAGAACTACCAGAGCTACCTCGACTGGCTCCTCGCGAACGGCACGATCAAAGAGAAAGCGTCGGCGAAGGAGATCGTCGACAACTCCCTGATCGACGATATCGGTAAGTTCGATGCCGACGCCGTTGTGAAGGCGGCAAAGGAATGGAAGGCGAAGTAATTCCATCCAAGGAAAGTATTGCATTGTTATTGCGGCCGGAAACCGATCGGTTTCCGGCCGCAATTCGTCGCCAACACTTTGATCCGCGTGCAACCCGACGCTTCTATGGCCTGATCTTCCGTTCTCGCACCACGCTGCAGGCGGGCTTATTCGCCGATCTGTTTCATCCGCTCCATAGGCTCACTCGTCGGTTCACGGGATATGTGTCGTCCACCCGAAAGCAATGGACGCCCAACGTAGGTATCAAGCTCGTGTCGCCGCCAGAGCCGGATGGGCTCAATAAGGCTTTTCCTGCGTTTGTTTGTTGCAGGATCCCTATAGCGGGGATCATGGCGCCAGAGGCGCCAAGCGCGCAGATAGCGCAGACGCAAGAGCCGCCTGCCCTCGATGGCATGCCGAACCCCCGGCCATCTGCGCAGCCATGCCATGAGCTTGTGGTGGACCGCGCCGAAGGATCTCCAGTACCACGTGCCGATCAATCGATCGGCGACCGTAACGAACACCCGGCGCGCAATCGGGATCATGAAGCCAATCGGGAAAAGGATCAGCACGAAATGCAGATAGATCTGACTTGCGATGAGGGCCGCGACCACCGATAGCTTCAGCAGAAGCGGCAATCGCCGCCACCTCGCCCCCAATTTGCGGAGAAAGGTCCGCAGATTGATGCGCCAGTCCCGTGCTCTGTCGACCCCGTTGTCGCTCATGACGACGCTCGCGGCATATCCGAGACGGATGCCGGCAACGGTTGTCACGGTCCGTGACAAACGCCGCCAGCCTATGCCTCGCGCCAGCACTTGAGCCGAGCTGCCGACAAGCCGGGCGATTGTCGCGCCGAAGTGGGATAGCCACTTGCTTGTCAAGCTTCCGGCTACACCGAGGGCATCCGCTCCTGTAACGTGGCGGATGGCCAAGAATGTCATGACAACGAGGACCGCCAAGATTGCGTACCTGCTAATCCGTCTCCTCATCTGCGGCGCCCGAATCCTAAACTCCCGATCATCGAAATTAATATCAATCCTACGCGGTCAATGTGGCGGTCTCATCGCGTTTTCGGCCTCGGGGATCGAAGCCACGCCCGCGTTCCGTTGCGGCCGACCTCGACGACAGCCGAATCTTCGACCGGTGACCCAAGCTCGAGATCCGGTCACGCGCTTAAGGCATTCATCGCGCATTCTCTCATCAATTATGGCGGCAGTTGATTGGCTTCGGTACCTGCAATTCCGAAATGGCACCCAACCAAAATGTTTCCCGTTCTTGTTGTCATGATGTTGTTGTTCGAACACTCGGATCGAAACCTCCCACAGCGCGTAGACGATCGATTGCATGACATCGAACAAAGGTCCGTTGTTTAAGAGACATCCAGGATGCTACTTTTGTCTGCGGACGACGCTCTCATGACAGGTGACGCAGACCTTGAATGGGCGGAATTGAACAAGGCTAGCCTGGTTGGTGCAGGATGGATTCCAGATCAGCCGACGAACGCGTTCTTCGCGAGTGCAGGCTGTTTACCGCCCTCGACGACAGCGATTTTGGACACCTGACGCAGAGCCATCGCGTTTTGGAGCTGGCGGCAGGAGAGGCGCTGTTTCATCAGGGATCGCCAGCCGAGGCATTCTTCGTCGTTTTAGACGGATGGGTTGTGCTGTTCCGGGACCAGGCAAACGGCAATCGCGTGGTGATCCACCTATTCGGTCCAGGCGAATCGTTTGCCGAGGCACTGCTCTCTGCCGACGACGTGCTCTACCCGGTGAGCGCCGAGGCCGCATCGCGCCTGCGGGTTGCCCGTTTCGACATCAAGATCTTTCGGGATCATATTGCGGAGAGTCCTCGGCTCGCGTTGAGCGTCATTGCCGCTGTCTTGAAGCAGCTTCGCGGGCTCGTCGATCAAATCGAGCACCATAGCGAATGGTCGTCACGGCGACGGATCGCGGGATTCCTGCTGAGAATGTGTCGCGGCGGCAGCGGTCCTTGCCGGTTCGAGCTGCCGCTCGAGCAGCAGCTCATTGCAGCCCGCTTGTCGATGACGCCTTGGACCTTCTCGCGAGAGCTCGCCCGACTTGACGAACTCGGCGTCGAGGCAAGGCGCGGGCAGATCGTAGTTCGGGATACCAGCCGCCTTGCGCGTTTCGTGGCCGGTGACGGTGAGTGAACGTGCCGCAGCCTTTACCGTGCTTCCAAGGCCACGCATGGCGTGGCTCGGCCCATTGAGTTGCGCCTGAGCAAGTCGCCGACCGAAACATTACTGTAAAAATCAACAATCACGGGAGAAATGAACAGGAAGCGCGGGGGCGCGGCCTGGGGGAGCATTGCGATGACACGAGAAGGCAGAGGCATCGTGCGGCATCGAACCGGCCCTGGGAAGTATGCGAAACGCGCGATCGGGATCAGTCTTGGAGCAACCTTTGCGATCGGCCACGTGCCGCTCGCAATTTCGCAGTCGGCGGCTCCAGGAGCGCCAATTGCGCTTCCGGGGATCGAGGTTGAAGCGCCGAGGCAAGCGACAAGCGTCCCTGCAAAGGCAAAAGCGAAGGCCGCTCCACGCGCAGCCACGCCGAGACGCGCGGCAAGCCCGGCGGTCGAAACCGCACCGCAGCCGACAGCACCTCAGCCAGCTGGAAGTGACACCGCCCAAGCGACCACCGCCGAGGACGTGTCGCGACAACGGCTCGATGCTATCGCGGGCGGCACCGCAGTTGTCGGCGGATCGGACGTCGCTGGCAGGGCCAATGTAACAATCGCCGACACTCTGGCAACGGTGCCCGGCGTCATCGTACAGAGCTTCTTCGGGGGCAACGATCAGCCCCGCATCCAAATGCGCGGATCGGGGCTGCAGCAGAATCCGGTCGAGCGCGGCATCTTGGTCCTGCAAGACGGCCTGCCGATCAATCGCGCCGACGGCTCCTATGTTGTTGGCCTCGCCGATCCGCGCCTTGCCGAATTCATTGAAGTGTACCGAGGCTACACAGCCAATCGGCTGGGTGCAACGGTTCTCGGCGGTGCAATCAACTTTGCATCACCGACGGGCCTCAGTGCTCCGGGCGTCGTGGTGGGTGTCGAAGGCGGTAGCTTCGGACGACTGACGGCGAGCGCACAGGTCGGCGCGCAGCAAGGTAACCTCGACGGACTTGCCCAGGTCAGCACGACCCACCGAGACGGGTTCCGCGACTACAACGAATCCGATCGGACCAGCGCAAGCATCAATGCGGGCGCACGCATCAGCGAGAACATCACGACGCGCGTATTCATGGGTTACACGCACCTTGGCTTCGATGTTGCCGGTCCACTGACGAAGGAGGCCATGGAGCAGGATCCGCGTCAGGTGCACCGCGGTCCATCGGTGATTGGCGGCGTAGCTGTCAATCCAGGGCCTAATGTCATCCGGGATCGTCCAAGACGGGAAACCGATCAGTTCCGCATCGGCTCGAGGACGACAGCGACGTTTGGCCCCCACTTGTTCGACGTGGCCGTTGGTTACACCTACAATGACGACGTCTTCCGCTTCCCAATTTCCGGAGGCATCCGCTCAACCGCGGGCGGCGACGCGACGGGCGTCGTGCGGTACGCCTACATGCCGGACAAGAGCCGTACGCTGCCCTTGTTCGAGACCACCGCCCAGTATGCCTGGGGCACGGCGGATCGGACCTATCACCAGAACCTGTCGGGCAAAGAAGGCGCGCTCTTTGGTGAGAATGATCTCGAGTCGAGCACGCTCGCACTCTATGCGGGACTGAACCTACCGATCGGCGCGCGCGTCACAGTTTCTCCGGCCATTTCATATGCGCATGCCAGCCGCATCAATGACGACACCTTCGCAGGATTGACGCGTCCGACTGCGGCCTACAACCCGGCGTCTCCAACGCAGGCACTCCCGCCGGGCGCGGTTCCGAATACAGATACCAGTTACACGCACCGGTATTCGGGCTGGAGCCCCAGTCTCGGCATTCATTACGAGCTGGCCCCGCAGAGCAGCTTGTTTGCTTCTGTGAGCCGGACATTCGAGCCGCCCACGCACGACGATCTGCTCGCAACCATCAATGGCACGCCGAACAGCACGCCGGGCCGTCCTCAACCTGGCAACCCCGCCTTTCCCGCAGCCGCCTTTGCGACGCCAGATCTCGACGCGCAAACCGCCACCACGGTCGAAACGGGTTGGCGGGGACGTCACGGGCGGCTGGCATGGAGCTCGGTCGCCTATTACTCGTGGGTCGATAACGAACTTCTGAATTTGCGGGATGTGTCCGGTGTTTCGCTTGGCTCGGTCAATGCGGACAAGACCACGCATCTCGGACTCGAGCTTGGTCTCGCGGCGCAAATCACGCAGCAACTGAGTAGCCGGCTAGCCTACACGTTCCAGGATTTTCGTTTCGACGATGATCCTTTGCATGGCAACAATCGTCTCGCCGGTGCGCCGACCCACACCATCATCGCAGCCCTGCGATACGCGTTCACGCCCGCCTTCTTTGCCGAGGCGGAGGTCAATTGGCGGCCCGACAAGACGCCCGTCGACAACGCCAATACGCTTTACGCGGACCCGTTCGCCATCGTCACCACGCGCGCGGCGTACGATTTGACGGAAAGCATCATGCTCTACGGCGAAGTGCGCAATCTTTTCGACAAGACCTATGCCTCCTCGACACTGATCGTCGACCAGGCTCGTCCCGATCAGGCGGCGTTCCTGCCCGGCGACGGGCGTGCGTTCATCATCGGAGCGAGAGCGCGCTTTTGAGTGCAGTGAGACGTGCGCAGAAAGTTGAGCGTCATGAGGATAAGCCCTTTCACACGCAGACACGCTTGCCGGTTGATTGGTGTTGCGGCACTGGCACCGGCCGCGGGGTTGATCTGGCCCGGAGGCCGCGAAGCCGGCGCACAGACGGAATCGCAGCGCCTTCCTGAACTGACGCTTTGGGGTCCGCCAGCCGGTCCGTCGATCACCCTTGTCCACGCCATTTCGGCCGGTCACCTCGCCGATGTTGCGGAAAAAGTGACGTTCAAAGCCTGGCGTAATCCAGACGAAATGCGCGCCGGGCTGACTTCCGGGAGCATGCAGGCGGTTGTCGTACCGACACAGGTGGCGGCCAATCTGTTCAATCGCGGCCTTGGCGTCCGGCTGGTCAACGTCATGACAGACGGCCTCCTCTATGTCATTGCGCGGGATTCAAGCCTGACCTCGATCTCGTCGCTGCGTGGGAAGAAGGTCGCGGTACCATTCCGCAACGATACGCCGGAGTTCATTTTCCGCCGCTTATTGCTGGCTAATGGAATGAAGGCCGGGCCGGACCTCACCGTGGAGACCACGGGCACGCCCATCGAAGCCATGCAACTCCTGCTGGCAGGGCGCATCGATGCCGCCGTTGTCCCGGAACCGGCGGTCAGTGCTGCGATTGCCCGCGGTACGCTCACGCTTAAATCGGTGTCCCGTGTGATGGATGTCCAGAAACTCTGGCGCGAGATCACCAAGACGGATTTCCCGCTACCCCAAGCCGGCCTAGCTGTAACGACGGCGCTCTCAGACAAGCATCCCGACCTCATCTCCCGACTGCAGGCTGGCCTCGTCAAGGCGACGGCTGAGGTCATTGAATCACCAACGACGACAACCTTCGATGTTGCGTCCTCTTTGGATTTGCCCTGGCCAATTCTCAGGCTATCGATCCCATGGTCGAACCTGGTTTGCAGGCCCGCAAAGGAGGCCCGCCCGGCATTGGAGGCGATGTTTTCCGCGATTGCCGAGGCCGACGCATCGCTGCTCGGTGGCAAATTACCCGCAGCGGAGTTCTACATGTGACGTCTGTCGCCGCCATTGCTTCAAAACGGTTGGGACGCATCGGACATTTCGTCTGGTCGTGCTGGAGCGGGCTTGCCGCTATTTTCGTGTTCTGCGCCATCTGGCAGGTCGGTCACGAGGCTTACGGCTCGTTCATTCTGCCGTCGCCGCTGGCGGCTGGACGAGCGGTCGTTGAGCTTGCCACGCGCGAGGAGAACTGGGCGACCGCGCGAACGACGATCACGCGCGCGCTCGAAGGCTTCGTGCTCGCTGCATTTTGCGGCGTCGTATCGGGCATCGTTGCTGGCTATTCGGCAGCCGCGATCCGGTTGGCGCGTCCTTTGGTGACGCTCATCCTCGGCGTTCCGCCGATCGCCTGGATCGTGCTGGCGATGATCTGGTTCGGTTCGACCGACGGCATGGTCGTGACCACGGTCATGATCGCAGCGCTACCCGCCGCATTCATCGGAGCGGCGGAAGGCATCATGACCCGCGATCGCGGGCTCGACGACATGGCGCGTGCATTCGGCGCCGGCCCGTGGCGACGCTTTTCGACGCTCGCGGTGCGCCATGTCGCGGCATATGTTTTTCCAGCCCTCGTCTTGACCCTCGGCACGGCCTTCAAGGTTGCGGTCATGGCCGAAGTGCTCTCGAACTCGGGCGGGATCGGCGGCGGCCTGGCCCGTGCTCGATCGAACCTCGATGTTTCCGAGGCCATGGCCTGGGTGCTGATCTCTGTCGCGGCCTTGATCGCCGTCGAATACGGCTTCGTTCGGCCGCTCCACAGCGAATTGGAGCGCTGGCGCGAAGCGGCACGTCCCTGGGGTGTCAAACGATGACCGCCCTGCAACTCTCCGGCATTGGCCACGCCTATCTTGGCCGCACCGTTCTCGATCGCGTCGATCTTGCGGTCGACGCCGGCGAGGTTGTGGCTCTCGTTGGTCCGTCCGGTTGCGGAAAAAGCACGCTCATCCATGTCGCGGCCGGGATCATCAAGCCGTTACGTGGACGTGCGCATATCGGATATGCGCGGCACGGCATGGTGTTCCAGGAGCCGCGTCTGATGCCATGGGCAACCGCCCGCGAGAATATAGCCTACCCCCTGCGCCTCGCCGGTGTGTGCCGAGGAGAGCGTCGCGATCGCATCGAGGCGACAGCCCGACGTGTGTCGCTCGAGGCGGAGGATCTCGATAAGTTTCCCATCGAGCTTTCAGGCGGGATGCGCCAGCGCGTTGCAATCGGCCGGGCACTCGCGAGCCGGCCTGATTTTGTTTATTTCGACGAGCCGTTCACGGCTCTCGACGTGGCCTTGAAACGGCGCCTGCAGGATGTTGTCATCAGCGCTGTCCAGGAAGCCAGCTTCGGCGCCTTGTTCGTAACGCATGATCTTTCCGAGGCCGCACGCATCGCTCACCGCATAGCGGTCATGGATGCCCGTGGGCAAGGTATTGTCGGAGAGCGGATGGTCGATGGCGTGCCTGGGCAGCGGACCGACCGACAGATCTTCGACTTGGTGACGCACTACCTCACGTCGGACAGCCTTTTCCGACACGTCAACGACATCGACGAACGAAAATCGCCATGACGATGCTGCCCGCGCTATCTGACACGAAGCGCGTCCCATTGCTGACGGTCCTGACGGACGAAGGGTTGAGGCTGTTCTTTCCGCTCGCGGCGCTCTATGCGGCGTTGTGGCCTTTCATTTGGGTTGTCGCGCTAGGGTTTGATCTGCCGCTCGCACACCAGGTGCCGCCAACGCTGTGGCATCCCCACGAAATGCTGATCGGCGCCTATGGTGCGGCACTCATCGGCTTCGTAACGACTGCGGTTCCGGAATGGACAGATACATCGCGTCCGTCGAAGACCTTCCTGCTGGCGATGGCCCTGTTATGGGGAGGCGGGCGTGCAGTTGGCCTTTTCGGTTTCGATGCTGCCGGTTCGCTGGGTGCGCTTGCCGATTGGGGCTGGCTCGCGATGCTGCTCGCGTACGTCGGGCAAGTGAGCTGGCGGCGGAAATCCTGGGATCTTTCGGGCCTTTTGTTGTGGCTATTAGTTCTGTTGGCTGCCGAGGGCATCACGCGCATTGGTTTTCTCGGCGGTGATCTTGCGCGCGCGTCCCAAGGTGTCGCCGCAACGAGCCTCGCCTTCCTTGGTCTTCTCGGTTTCGCGCTATCGCGGATTACAGTTCCGGTCATCAATCGCGTGCTCGATCCGAGCGAGGAAACGAGTCCCTATCGACCGCACCCCGGGCGCCAGAACCTGGCTGCCACGCTCGTATTCCTCGCCATTTTGGGTGACATCGTGGGTTTATCTGCTGAAGTGCGTGGCTATCTCGCCCTCGCCGCAGGGGCTGCGTTTCTCGATAAAGCCGGCGAGGCATTCGTTGGTCGTTCGTTTTTCCGTGCGGAGGTCATGTGCCTGTTCTGCGCAGCGGCACTGACAGGGCTCGGCCTCATCGGCGTCGGTGCGGCGCGACTCGGCGCCCCGTTCATTGAATCAACAGCGTGGCACGTGGTGCTGATGGGTGGGTTGGGCATGAGCATCCTGGCTGTTCTCTCGATTGCCGGACTGTTTCATACTGGACATACGTTTCCGTTCCCGTGGACTTCGAAAGCGGCATTCGTGCTTCTCTGCGCTGCAACGGCGTTGCGGGTCCTGCCCGATCTGGGTGTGCTTCTGCCCGGCGGACCGCATGCGCTGGCCACGGTAACTTGGGCATCAGCCTTCTTGCTTTGGCTCCATGGCTACTGGCCAATCCTTTCGGATCAACGCTCGATCGGAAGCCGCGCGTGCTGAATTGCTGACGCGGGAGCGTCGTTCCAATAATCGCAGGCGTATCCAGTGTACTTGCGGAAGTTTTGACGCAAGGCTGTTGCGTGGGCAGCGGAATAATGGGCGCGGTCAGAATGCGGTCAACAGACACGGCACGCCGGTCAGCAATGGCAGCCGACGCCCACAGTTGACTAGGATACACCCGCGCCGACGGCGCAATGGCCTCAACGCGCCCGAGCGGCGCTGCAATCACTTAGTCGATGACAGCAATAGCCTCGATCTCGACAAGCCATTCGGGCATTGCCAGCGCACTTACGCCGACCAGTGTGCTCGCCGGCGGAGGGCCGTTCGTCAAATACGCTCCACGCGCCTTTCCGACGATCGCGCGGTGCTCAGGCTTGTAGTTGACGACATATGTCGTGAGTTTGACGATGTTTTCGTAACTCGCCCCGGCCGCAGCGAGCGCGATGCCGACGTTTTTCATCGCTTGTGTAGTCTGCGCGCCGAGATCGCTCCCGCCCACAAGCTTACCGTCCGCATCCGTCGGGACCTGTCCTGCGACGTAAACGGTGCGACCGCCTGACGCGATCACCGTGTGTGAGTAATTCGGATTGTGCAGAAGGCCCGGCGGGCGATGATGTTCGAGTCTGCTCATGCAATCGCTCCCATGTCTGAGACCGGCGAGCTTAGAGTATGATCGGAGACGGAGCCACTCTGCCAGAAGCACCATGCGTGACTACAGAAGGCAGGTTGAACTTACGGCTTCAAGAAAATGGTGCTGCCAGTGAGGATTGAACTCACGACCTCTCCCTTCGTCACACCGACACTTTCGTGTCCGCATCGCCGCAATCTGCGACGGGCGTTCGTGCGCTGGACCATCCCTTCATCATAGGGCGTGACGGGAACCTGCCGTCGCGTCCGTTAGATGCCGCCCGTCTGGTCTCTACACCTTCCCGACCGCTGAGCGGTCTGGGCTTGGCTCGGGATTGCCGTCAGCCGAACTGGACGGTTTCCCCGAATTTGAGCGGTTAACATCCGATCGTTTCCGACCGGAGAGGCAAATCTACCAAGGGAGTGCTCTACCACTGAGCTACGGCAGCAGCTCGCTTCACATTTGCACGCGCCATGACGATCGGCAGCGGGCAAATCCAAGGTGCGCGTTAACTGCCATAGGAGCCGCAGCGAGGCAAGGCTGTTCTCTTGATTGAAGGTTTGTTCTTCTATTGTTCTCATTGACGTGCTACGGTCTTCCTAACGATCGCTCTCGGCAGGAGGTAGGCGTGTCGATCGAACAATCATGGACAGGAGACGATGAGCATAATCGGGACGAGCCCGTCGTCGCGGCCGCGCCGCCGCTCGTCGCCGGCGATCGAAGGCGCGGCCGAGGTGCCCGTTCCAACCGCGCGGGGCGCTACGAGGGCGAGGCACGAGTCGAGTTCGATGACGGGTGGGAGACGGTTGCCGAGCTCGGACCATGGCGAACGGAGATCCGCAAGGAGACCGCCAAGAGTATCATAGCAAGGAACGACAGCCCCGACCTATCGTTTGATCGTTCGATCAACCCATACCGTGGCTGCGAGCATGGCTGCATCTACTGCTATGCACGACCGACCCACTGCTATTTCGGTCACTCGGCGGGGCTCGATTTCGAGACCATCCTCTACGCGAAGCACAACGCTGCCGAATTGCTCGAGGCGGAGCTGGCGAAGCCCGGATACGAGCCGCTCACGATCGCACTCGGTGCGGTGACCGATCCTTATCAGCCGATCGAGCGCGACCTCGGAATAACGCGCTCGATCCTCGAGGTTCTCGAGCGTACGGCACATCCCGTAGGCATCGTCACCAAGTCGGGGGGCGTGCTCCGCGATATCGATATCCTATCGCGGATGGCAGAACGCCGACTTGTTCGGGTAGCGATATCGCTCACCACTCTGGATCGCAGGCTCGCGCGCAGCATGGAACCGCGCGCGTCCACGCCCCCGCGACGGTTGGAAGCGATCCGGCGGCTGTCGGACGCCGGCGTTCCCGTCACGGTGATGGTTGCACCCATCGTGCCGGCTCTCAACGACAGCGAGATCGAAGCGATTCTCGAGGCATCAGCCAGCGCTGGCGCGAGACAAGCGGGATACGTGCTGCTCCGTCTTCCGCTCGAGTTGAAGTCGCTCTTCCGTGAATGGCTCGAAACTGACTATCCCGCGCGTGCAAGCCGAGTCATTTCGCTCTTGCGCTCCATGCACGGTGGCAAGGACTACGTCTCGGACTTCGGCCATCGCCAGCGCGGCAGCGGCCCCTATGCCGATCAGATCGCTGCCCGCTTCCGGTTGACCATGAAGCGCTTGGGGCTCGAGCGCCGCTCGGGCAGCTTGCGGACCGATCTGTTCTGCCGTCCCGTCTCGCGCGGTGGCCAGCTCAACCTTCTCTAGCTCAGCGAGCATGAGCGCTGCACGGCGGTAACAGCCGCTCGTAAATCCCCAATGGCGTCATCGTCGCCCCTTTGCAGAAGTCCTGCACGCGATAATGGTGCGCACGTCGCGCTTGCAGGGAAAGGCGCGGACAAATGTGGTGCACGCCTGATCGGTCCGCTCTCATAACGCAAAAACGCCATTCTGAACGACGCCTGCCGCGTGCATCCAACCGGACCTTGTCGAGGCGAATGGCGCCGCAAAGATGGATTGGTTGGTCGAACAGCTTCTACTTGCCGTGAGCACCCCAACGATCTCGTAACCAAGTGGCGGGAAAACGCGCGCGGCCGGCTCCTTTGGCCGCCGTGGGGCCACGTGCTGGACAAAAATATGCCAAACCTGCACCCGACTCTCGCGGCGCCGAGACCGGGTCGAAGACCTGCGTGCTGGGGGCGATCTTGAGTTGGAGACCATTCAAAGCGCGAGTAGCAAAACGCACAGCATCCGTGGCTCGCCTGCGGGTGATGCTTTTTACCGCCATTGCAGCATTTCTAGGCGTCGCGATGACGCCGGAAGCGAGCTGGGCGGCAGGCCGTGACCACGAGACGGTCTCGATGGCTTTCTCGTGCGAGGCCATCGGTGGCCGCGTGCGTGTCGCGAAGTCGGACGAACGCACATACGACATTGTCGGCAAGCGTGAGCAGCAAACCCTGCGCGTGTGCAACGGGCCATCTGATGGCCAGTGCCGCGAGCTTCAAGTCCACAAATTCAAGTTCGACTGTGCTGGCAAACCCGTTGAATGGATCGACGCGGCAGCGGCTGCGGTGCGCGGCTTGCCGTGGAAAGCAACGCTGCGCAGCGCGCGCATGACGCTGCACTATTGGCCCGATGGACCAGGCGCCGCTCCGCGGCTTCCATTGACGCTTCCCGCGCGATTCGCACCGTCGCCGCCAGGCGGACTCCACTTCTCGATGCCCGAGCCGCCCCGTACGGGTGGTGCGGAAGCAACCGACACGCAAGGCAGTGGGCCGAGAAGCTCATCGGTGTCCTTTGATCATCCGCCGCGACCCACTGATTTGAAACAAGCCGCGAAACAAGCGCCGCCTCAGCCGACGGAGGTGATTTCTTTCGTTGGCCCCGACGAAAGCGCGTCGGATGCCCGCGATCCGTCGGGTGGGTTCCGCTCGACTGCGGCAGCCGTCGTCGACAACGCGAGCACCCACGATTCGTGGTGGAGATATCTCGTGCCGTCCGCGGTCCCGAATGAGTTACTGGCGTGTTTTGGGATCGTTGCGCTTTTGCTCTCCGCAACAGCGGTGGTGGCGCGTCAGCAAGCCAGCCATCGCGTGGCTGGAGAGGGCGTTGCGGCCGTAGATCTGTCGTCGGCGGACGCGCCCTTTAGTCTACCTATCAACGATGTGCCACCCCCATCGCCGCCGGGAGGCGATACGGATCGTGACGACATGACGGACCCAGTCGCCGAGCTGGCCTCGGCGCTGCGCGACACCCCATCGCGTCCATCGCCGTCACAACCGGATTGGGAGCCCATCGTTGAGATGCGCGCCACGGCGGAAACGCTCCTCGATCTCGTTCGCGGGGTCGTTGCGAACCACGTGCCCGAGGGCGCAGTGCGGGATGTGCTCATTGCCGATCTCTCGGTCATCGCGGCGCGGCTTGACGGTTCGGAGCTTGCTGAGGCGTATGAGGCGGGCCGCGTCGAGTCGGCCAAGGCCATATATACGCAGGCGATTCTCGATCTCGAGCGCGCCCGCACGCTTTCACGCATCGAGCACGAGCGCGCACTCCAGGTCGTCAAGGGACAGGGGCGCTCACCCGCCACGGTCGAGGAGGCTTGCGACTTTCTTGGCATCAATCCGCGTGCCAGCGAGGCCGTGGTGAAGAAGGTGGTCGACGCGCTTCGGCAAAACTGGCACCCGGATCTCGCGAGCGACGAGGCCGATCGCCGCGTGCGCGAGGAACGCATCAAAGCCATCAACGCGGCTTGGGATCTGATCCGCGTCCGTTGATGGAGTGGCGATTGCGACACGCAGTTGTCTAATCCCGGTATCCTGCTTTATCTGCGTTTCTTGGATCGCGCTTAAGAAGGGATAACCGGGTGCTGCTCCTCATCATCGGACTCGTCGTGTTCATCGGGATCCATATTCTCCCGACGACGCCAGACCTGCGCCGAGCGTTCGTCGCCCGCTTCGGAGAGGCGGCCTACAAAGGAACCTTCTCCGTCGTTGCCCTGATCGGTTTCGCGCTGATCGTCTACGGCTACCACAAGGTCCAGCTCCATCCAGGGAAGAACCCGGTGTTGTGGTATCCGCCAAGCTGGGGCCGGCACGTGACTATGGCGTTGATGTTGCCCGTATTTCCCTTGCTTGTCGCCGCTCAGATTCCCGGTCGCATCGCCGGCGTGATCCGGCATCCAATGATCACGGCCGTAAAATTCTGGGCGCTGGCGCATCTCTTCGTGCGCGGCGACCTTGCATCCCTGCTGCTGTTCGTCGGGTTGCTGGGATGGGCCGTCTACGATCGCATCACCTTGAAGCGCCGAGAGGCCGAAGGCTCGGTCGTACTGCGGACCGGGCCCGTCAGAAATGATGTGATCGCAATCGTCGGTGGACTCGCCCTCTATGCGATTTTCGCCAAGTGGGGCCATCCGGCCCTCATTGGGGTGAATGTCATCCCCTGAGCGGACGACACGTTTCCGCCCGAAATGAGCGGCAGGTTCGCCCGCTGGATTCGGCTTCGTTTGGTGTGATGAGCGTGCCTTTCGTTCTCTCGCTGAGCACGGTATAGGTCGCCTTTCATCATCAGAGTGCCGCGACACCCGTTCTCGGCCGCTTTAGGAGACGCACGCGCCGATGGTCGATCGCAACGACAGCTTTATGCGCGAGGTGAACGACGCCATTCGCCAAGAGCAGTTGATGAAGCTCTGGGAGCGTTTTGGCATTATTGCCATTGTCGGTCTGGTGGCGCTGTTCGTCGGCATCGGCGTTTATAAGTGGAAGGAATCGAGCCGTATCTCCAGCGAGATCAAGGCGGGAGAGAGCTATGAGGCTGCCTCTCGTCTCGCGTCGGACGGGAAGACGGACGATGCACTGAAGGCCTTCGATAATCTCGCCAAGAGCGGGCCATCGGGCTATGCGGCGCTTGCTCGGCTGCGCCTCGCTGCAGCACACGCGAAAGAAAATCGCATAGCTGAGGCTATTGCCGCCTACGAAGCAATTTCCGCCGATTCCGGTGTCGATCAACTGCTGCGTGATTTCGCCACGCTACAAGCTGCGGTGTTGAGATTGGATCAGGCCGACTGGACGGAGATGAAGAATCG
Organism: Hyphomicrobiaceae bacterium; assembly: GCA_050250755.1. GTDB lineage: Bacteria > Pseudomonadota > Alphaproteobacteria > Rhizobiales > Hyphomicrobiaceae. Next base: position 33,924 of record JBFWOB010000038.1, on the reverse strand, counting down.
CCTGACACCGCTAGTAGGTGATCAGCAGCCGTGGCGGGCGGAGGCGCGTGAGACTCTTGGCATAGCCGCGCTCAAGTCGGGGCACACCGAGGAGGCGACCAAGCTCTTCGAGCAACTTCTCGGCGATCGCACGGCGACATCGGGAATGAGCCGCAGAGCTCAGGAAATGCTGGCGGTGATTACGGACCGGGCCGCTGCCAAAGAGGCACCAAAAGAAGCGTCGCCATCTGCCAAGGAAGAGAACGAGAAGGCGGCACCAGCCGCTGAAAGCGCCAAGGGCACGGGAACGGAGCCTGCGGCCAAGAACTGATGACGGACGGGGGTCTGGCTAATGCGGTCTGGTGGGGCGACAACGGGACGGCGTGGCAAATGGGGATTGCCTGCGCTTGCGGGCGGCCTCACGCTGTTGGCCGCACTTTCTGCCGGTTGCGCCGGCAGCGAGCCGCAGCTTCCGCGACTGTCCGATCTCAATCCGTTCGCCGAAAAGGAAGTTCCGCTTCCAGGTAAGCGCATTCCAGTCGCTCTTACGGAAGGCCATGCCGGCTTGGATGTCGCACCCGCCGATCAGCCCATCGTGCTGCCGCCACCGCAGGCGAATGACGCTTGGACGCAACCTGGCGGCACACCTTACAATTCGTCGGGTCATGTCGCGCTGGGGTCCAGCCTGCGCCAGATCTGGAGCGCCGATGCCGGTACCGGATCGAGCAGTTACGGCAAGCTCACGGCCAGCCCCATTGTATCTGATGGCCGCGTCTATGTTCTTGATACGCGGGGACGCGTCACGTCCTTCTCTCAAAGCGGATCGACCGTTTGGAGAGTCTCCGTCACGCCGCCGTCCGAAAAAGATCAGAATGGATATGGAGGTGGTCTCGCTGCCGACGGCGGTCGCATCTTTGTCGCCACCGGATTCGGCTGGGTCATCGCGCTGGACGGCCAGAGCGGCAAAAAGCTCTGGGAAAAGAACCTGATGTCGCCGATCCGGTCGTCTCCGACCGCGGCCGATGGACGGGTGTTCGTTGTTTCCGCCGATGGGATCGCGCGAGCGCTCAGCGTGTCGGACGGGAGCGAACTCTGGACCCATCAGGGCTTGATCGAGAAAGCGTCTCTGCTCACCAACGCAAGTCCGGCCGTTGCCGGAGATGTTGTGGTGATGCCGTATCCGTCGGGTGAGGTGGTTGCACTCCGCATTGCTGATGGCCAACCAGCATGGACCGAGTCACTGGCGCGTACCCGCGTCGCGTCGTCCCTCGGCTCGATGACCGATGCCGCTCGGCCGGTCGTTGAGGGTGGGGCCGTGTTCGCGGTCGGGCATTCCGGCCGCATGGTCGCGACGACCGTTCGTGACGGTCAGCGGCTCTGGTCGTTGAGCGTTCCAGGCATCCAGGCGCCGGCAGTGGCTGGCAATAACGTCTTTGTCGTCGATACAGGCGGTCAGCTCATGGCGATCACCCGTGCAGACGGCAAGGTCGCTTGGACGACACGTCTACCTGGTTCAACGACGTGGTCAGGCCCAGTGCTCGCCGGTAGTCGCCTGTGGCTCACGTCAAACAAAGGCCAACTCGTGGGCGCCGACGCATCCACAGGCAAAGTCGATGTGCAGTTGAAGCTCAGTGGACCGAGCTATATCGCGCCTATTGTCGCCGGCGGGCGTCTTTACGTGCTTACTGACACCGCGCGATTGCTTGCCTTCCAGTAGGATAAGCACCTAACGCTGCCTGCTGCCGAGCCCTAGTCCTCATCTCAACGAGGACAGGGCCCCATCTCGTTACTCGTCCTTCTTTTCTCGCTTCAATTCGCGTGCGAGTTTTTTAACGAGATCGACATCCAAAGGCGGCGTGCGGCGCTCTTTGGGCGCCCCCGATGGCTCATCGCCCGTCTCATCTCCAACGGTGACAGGATCACTCGCTGGGAAGGTCGCATCGAGCGCGTCATCCAGATCACGTTTTTGCTTAACCGCTCCGGCATCCTTCTTGCCGCTCGTCGCCGACTTTTCCTGAGTGGTCATTCGCTGTCCTCCATCGCTGAAAGGAAAACGACGAAAGGGCACATTGCGTTCCGGGCCGCCATATCTCGAGAGCCCGTCTGGGTGGTGCGGTTCGAGCGCAGAACTCGAGCGATGGCGTATTGCTAAAGCTTCTTGATCTCTCGTAGTTCGCGGGCGAGCTCATTCACGAGATTTACGTCGAGGCGAGGTGTCTGGCGCTCTGTTGAACCTTGGGCTGGCTCGTCGCCAGTTTCCTCTCCCACCGCCACGGGATCGCTCGCCGGAAATGTCGCATCGAGCGCTTCGTCCAGGCGGCGCTCTTGTTCGTCCACCGTGCGGACAAGAGGGTTTCTCTCGATGTCCGCTGGTGATTTCTCCGTAGCCATCGCGACCTCCATCTCACCACAGGGGAACAGCCAGAGCGTGCTTGCGTTCCTGCCCTCGTCACTTGTTCCGATGCTCGCCGAGCCGCGGCATGATCTCCACGAAATTGCAGGGACGATGCCGATTATCGAGTTGCCATTTAAGTATGTCGTTCCAGCCGTCTTTGCAGGCCCCCGTGGAGCCCGGCAGGCAGAAAATATAGGTATCGTTTGCCACGCCACCGCACGCACGGGACTGAATCGTCGACGTTTCGATCTTCTGGAACGAGATCATGTGAAAGACTGTCGAGAAGCCATCGATCTCCTTTTCGAAGAGCGGGCGCACAGCCTCTGGAGTCACGTCTCGGCCAGTAAAGCCCGTCCCTCCCGTGGTAATGACCACGTCGATTCCCGGATCGGCGATCCAGCCCTGCACCTTGGCCCGAATTTGTGCCACGTCGTCCTTCACGATTGCCCGCTCGGCGACCTCGTGCCCGCTCTCGGCGATCAATCCAGCCAATGTGGCACCGGACATGTCATTCTCGAGACTGCGCGTATCGGACACTGCGAGCACCGCAATTCGTACCGGTATGAATGGACGGCTCTCGTCGAGCTTCGGCATGGTGCCAATCTTTCCAGTTGGTGGCCTTGAGGACGCTCGGCATAGGCCAAACGTGCCCGAGAAGCTAAGTTTACGCTCTCGCGTCGCTTCGACCAACCCGAGACGAGTCGCGGGTTGGCTTCGCGCTGCGACCGCGCGCATCTTGGCACGCGCCATCGCGCGGCGCGGACGAGGCACTGCAAGGATTGCTCGCTTCCCGCGGCGGCGTCGAATTGGCGGACTTTGTCGGGACGGCTGGCCCGAATGTTCAATCTGTCGAAGTCGCAACGCGCTCCGATTTCACGATACCGTCCGCGATGAGCTTATCGATGTCCGCGTGCGAGTACCCGGCTTCGCGTAGCACATCCGCCGTGTGCTCGCCGAGAAGGGGCGTCACCCGGCCAGCCGTCGACGCCGTGTCCGAGAAGCGCACGGAGCGCCATAGCGCTCTGAGCCGCCCCTGGGTGGGATGTTGGCGCACAGCCACCATGTCGTTTTCGACGACGTGCGGTTCTTCCAGGAAGATCTCCGCATGGCCTTCGGCCGCCTCCACGGCAGGCACGCCTTCGGTCTTGAGCGCCGACAGGGTCTGCGCAACGCTCTTACCGGCAAGCGCCACCTCCATGGCGCGGGCGAACGGTGCGTCGTTTGGATGAGACACACCGGTCGGCGAAAGCGCCGTTGCGTCCGGCCAATCGAGACCTGCGACCTTGCAGACGCCACGGCGCTCTGCATCGCTCTCGGCAACAATATAAATCCACCCGTCGGAGAGCCTGTAGAGACGATGGAAAGGCCCCGTCCCCATCTGGTTCTTGTCGGCGAGCTGCCGCACCGGCCGCCCCGCATATTTCGTGAACCACGCTGACGAGAGCACGATGCCGGCCGACAGAAGGTTGCCATAGACGTTCTGCACTTGGCCGGTGCGCTTGCGCACATAGAGCGCAAGGATCGTTCCAAACGCACCCATTGCGCCGTTGGTGTAGTCGGTGGGTGCAAGCTGCGCGGGGAACACTGGCGGATTTTCCGGCCCGCCTTGCGCCCGTGACATCCCCATGTAGGCCTGTGCCAGCGGGTCGATGCCGGGGCGCTTGGAATAGGGGCCTGTGTATCCGTAACCGGTCAGATGCGTTTCGATTAGCTTCGGATTGATCGCCGTGCCGATCCCCATGCGCTCTGTGGCTTTCGGCCTGAGGTTGGCCAGCAGGACGTCGACCTTCGCCGCAATCCGCTGCACGACCTTGCGCCCTTCTTCCTTCGAAGTATCGATGCACACCGAACGCTTGTTGAAGTTGAGCGCGTAGAAGTAGGTCCGCCCGATCGGCCGCGACAGGTCACCCGTCGGCGGCTCTAGCTTGATCATGTCGGCGCCGAGATCGGCAAGGATGCGCCCCGCCGTCGGCCCTGCGATCAGATTGGTGATTTCGAGAACGCGGATGCCCGCCAACGGAGGTGGGTCGATTGTGGAACTGGCGGACGTGTGTGCTGGCCGTGATGCCTCTTCCTTTTCGCCAGAAGACAGCACCTCCAGAGCAACCGGAGCCTGTCGCGGCCCTTGTATCTTGCCCGGCGTGCCGGTCATCTCGACAGGGACGCCCATTTGTACGACCGAGCCAACGGCCGGGTCATCGAGCGTTACCACCATGCCGTTGTGCTGGACTTGCACGTCGTCGAAGCCTTCTTCGGTGAGCCGTGCCGGAGCGAACGGAACGTCGGCTTCCTCGAAGAGTCCGACCCACTCGGCGAGCGGCCGACGCTTCATCGCCTCGGCGACGCGGGCACGCATTTCCTCGTCGTCGGCCGGTGTCAGCGGAGCCCGTCCGCCGACCATGCGGGGCTCATTAATGACGTCAGTCAATCCGAACAGCTTCGCCGCAATACTGATGAAGGCCTCGTGCACGCAGCCAAGTTGCAGCCATTTGCCATCGGCGCATTCGTAGAGGCTGTAGAACGGCGCGCTGCCTGAAGGGTTGGTCTGGAAGACGTGCCGCTTGAGTTTCTCGGCGTCGGCCTTCGTCATATAGAGACACGCACCGGCCATGAGTGACGTTTCCACCGAACGACCGCGACCGGTATCTTCGCGTGCGAGAAGCGCCGCGGCGATGCCGTTGCAGGCAAGAAGTGCCGCGCCGACGCTTGGCAGCGGATGCACCGTGTGCACCGGCGCCGGACGGAACCCAGGAAGCCCGCCCAGCAAACCGGTACGTGCCAAGACCAGATCTTCGATCGGTGGCTCGTCCTTCCAGGGGCCGACCTTCCCGTAAGCCGTAATCGAGCACGCCACGAGCCGCGCATTGAGCGCCTTGAGCTTTGGCCACGAGAGCAGAGCTTGGCGCGGCGAGGACGGCGCGAAGTCCTCCACGAGAACGTCGGCGTCGGCGATCAGGCGAAGCAGCGCGTCGGTGCCTTCGGGCGTGTCGAGATCGAGCCGCACAGCCGACTTGCCCCGATCCCAGACCACGAAGCCGCCGTTGCGGAAGTCGGGAATGCTGCGATCGAGCACGCGCACCACCCGCGCACCATGGTCCGAAAGGAACATCGTCGCCAGCGCCGCCGCCGGCCCCGTGCTCACGTCGATGACCGAGAGTCCTTCCAGTGCGCCTGCCATCGCTCGTCCTATATTATGTGTCGGCATCAGCCTCGCTCGCGTGGCGCTGAACGCGCATTGCGAAGGCGCGAGACGAGGCCGGACGTTCTGCGGTATCCAATTCAGAGGCCGGCAGTGTGCTGGACCTCGGCGCGCGCCAGACCGACTTTATCGGCCGAGGCAAGGATCTCGCCCCATGTCGTCGGATCGACCGGAATGCCGTCCTTCAGCCGCTTGGTTTTCGTCTCGCGTTCTGGATCGCCTGCGAGACGAACCCTGTCGAACCCTTCCGCCACTGGTCCGGACTGCACCCAGGCCGTGAACGCGTCGATCTCCTGCTGGAAGCGTTCCGACGTGCCGAGCTTTTCGGGATCGAGCACGATGGTGAGCATGCCGTTGTAAACGCCTGAGAGTTTCCCGTCGTAGGGTTTGCGCATGGTGTCGCCGCCGGTCAGCGCGCCGCCGAGCAATTCGGCAATCATGGCGAGGCCGTAGCCCTTGTGTTCACCGAAGGTCATGATCGCCCCGAACGGCGGCACCACGGTAAATTTCGGGTTGGTCGTCTGCCGCCCTTCGTTGTCGATGATGGTTCCGGGTGGCAGTTCCACGCCCTTGTTGTAGGCAACTCGCGTCTTGCCTTGTGCGATCCGACTGGTCGCGAAGTCGAGCACGATCGGGTCCTTACCCTTGCGTGGCACGCCGATGCAGATCGGATTAGTCCCGAACCGCCCGTCTCCACCGCCCCACGCCGCCACGATCGGCCGCGAGACGACATTGACGAAATGCATCGAGACGAGGCCCTGCGCTACCGCCATCTCGGCCCAGGCGCCGATGCGTCCGATATGATGCGAATGAAAGAGGCCCGCGGCACAAAGGCCATGCGTCTTGGCTCGCTCGATGGCGATTTTCATGGTGTCGTGGCCGATCACCTGGCCATAGCCGGCCTGCCCATCGAGCCGCAGAAGGGGACCCGTATCGAGCACGATCTTGGGCTCTTGGTTGACGGAGAGGCCACCCTCCACCAGCGACTGGATGTAGCGCGGGATCATGCCGACGCCGTGGCTGTCGTGCCCCTTGAGATTGGCCTCGACCAGGTTCTCCGCCACGAGCTTCGCCTCGCGGGCATTCGAGCCGCCCTTGGCAACGATGCCCTCGATGGCGGCTATGAGCTTCGGCGCGCTGATGATGATGTCGTCGGCCATGCGTCTTCCGTACGTGGATGTGAAACTGTCACGGAAGGGTTGCACGGCTATGCCGACCGGCTCAAGAGCGCAGTCGCCACCGAGCGATCTCGGAGGCGATTAATCGCATCATCATGTGCGATGGCGTGGCTCGGCTGCTCTCAATGCTGCCGCATTTCGTGCTCGGCGATGGCGATACGGATGATGTCATCCGGATCGAGCCGGGGCATCACGGAATGGGTCGAAACCGTAGCGGCCGCTCTTGTCATCACAACTTTGGCCTCGGTTGGCGTGACGTCCGACGCGTCCGACGTCTCCGATCGGGCGGCGCCGTAGTTCGGGCTCCATGGTTCGGTTGGATCATCAGCGACGGGCCGACGATGCTTTGGCGCGAGTTGTGCGGGGAGGCCATCGGCCTCGATCTCGACGCGTGTTGCCTGCGAAACGGGCGGGCGCGGAGCGGGATCACCAGGATAGCTCGAGATGGGGCCTGCAACTTTCGATGGCCCGGTATTGGTGGCGGCACAACCACCCGAGAGAATAGCGATCGCGAGGGTCATGACAGACGCGCGAGCGCTCAAGGACGCACCGCCAAAGCGACGCGAGCGAAGAACGAACGACATACGAGGAACGCCTTTCAACGAGGACGCAACTGGAACGAACCGACTGGACACACGCGATACTGAACTAACGGCCACATACTGGGCTGTCATGGTTAAGCGAGCACTAACGCATGTCGCCGCCGGAGACTGGCGCCTGATGACCGAAGAGGCGGGCTTGAATTAGCGCACCGTCCTCTTGCTCTTGATTGCCGCCAGGACGCGCTCGGGCGTCATCGGCATGGTCGTGACCCGTACCCCGATGGCCCGGCGGATCGCATTCGCCACGGCGCCGGCTACCGGTACGATCGGAACCTCGCCGACTCCGCGTAGACCGTATGGAACGCCCGGAACCGGCGTCTCGATGATCACACAGTCGATCGGCGGTACATCGAGTGCGGTCGGGATGCGGAAATCGAGCAAGCTGGCATTGCGCACGCGCCCCAGCTCGTCGTAGTCGATCGCTTCCGTCAGCGCCCAGCCAAGCCCTTGCACCGCGCTGCCCTGCATCTGTCCTTCGACCGCCGTGGGATTGAGAGCTCGGCCGACGTCCTGGAAGGCTGTGTAGCGCAGCACCGTCACCTGTCCCGTCTCCGGATCGACCTCGACGTCAACCACGTGTGCCCCGACCTCGACACCGAACGGAAGCTTTGTCGAGACGCCGCGACCGATGATGGCCCCCTCCGTCAACGTCTGCCGCATGAGCTCGCCGAGCGTGATCGAGCCCGAGAACCCCTGACCGCCGCTGGCCCGGAACACGCCGCGCTCGTAGCTAACATCATCTTCCGCCACCTGCAGTCGCATGGCTGCACGTGGCCGCAACTGGGAGAGCGCATCGCGACACGCATCGACCACCGCCGCTGCCATGGTCCGGGCAACCCGGCTCCCGGCTGCCGCATCCGAATAAGCGGCAGACTTTGTATCGCCCATGACAACGTGCACATCCTCGACGGACAGACCAAGCTCCTCGGCCGCCACCTGTGCCATCGTCGTGCGGGTTCCTGAAATATCGACCGTGCCCATGGTCACCGATGCGCGTCCGTCGCCACTAAGGGTCAACTGCGCGGCCGAGGTCATCGAAGTGCCGCGCCAATAACCGAGCGCCAGACCCCGCCCACGCGGATGCTTGCCTGCCGGCAATGGGTCGCGCCAGCAGGCGTGGGCCGCCACGGCGTCGAGAATTGTGGTGAGGCCGATCGACGGAAATGGTGTCCCGGCCGGCATAAGGCTTCCCGTCACCGACGCGTTCTTTTGCCGGAAAGCAACCGCATCCATGCCGAGCGCAATCGAAAGCTCGTCCATCGCCTGCTCGACCGCGAATGCGGCCTGGATGCCACCTGGACCGCGATAGGCTTCGGTGCGCGGCTTCGACGTAATGATGTCCAAGCCCTCGAGGCGCAGCGTCTCCGTCTGATAGCAGGCTGCAGACGCCTGCATGAGCAATGTGGTCGCTGTGCCGGGAATGCCTCCCGTGTCGACCAGATAGCGTCCCGAAATTGCCTTGAGCCGACCATCGGCCTCCGCGCCGACCGTGACTTGAATACGTGCTGCAGCGGGCGGGCCGGATCCACCGGCCAGTACCTCGGCACGGCTCATGACCATTTTTACTGGCCGTCCGGAAAGCTGCGCGAGGCGCGCCGCCAACGGTTCGAGATGCGACGTGATCTTGCCCCCGAAACCACCGCCCATCTCGAGCGGCACGACCTTCATCCTCGACTGCGACAAACCGAGAATCCCAGCGGTTTGCATCTCGGTCTGGTGTCCACCTTGCGTCGAGGCCCATATCGTGACGTTGCCCTGCGGGTCCGCCTCAGCGACGCACGCATGAGGCTCGATGTAGCCTTGGTGGCCTGTACCGATCGACGCTGATATCGAGGCTGTGGCCACCGCATCGGAAAGGGCCTGATTGACATCGCCGCGTTCCATCAGCGTGCGGCTGCCGACATTGGGCGGGATGCTTGTGCCGGGCTCGAACCCTTTGGCTTTATGCTCGGGATGCAACAGCGCCGCGCCATTCGCCAGCGCGGCTTCGATCGAGGCGACGGCCGGCAGCACTTCGTAGTCGACCTCGATGAGATCGAGGGCCTGCTGCGCAATGTGCTCGTCGACGGCCGCAACGGCCGCCACGGGTTGCCCGATCCAGAAGACCTTGCCGCGCGCGATGGCGATAACCGCCGATACCCAGAGGTCGGCACCCGTCTCACCGAAAGGAATGATCGTGCCAGGGGCGATGTCGGGGAAGTCGGCTGCGGTGATCACGGCCTTGACGCCCTTCAGCACCCGCGCCCTCGTGGTATCGATGCTCTTGATAAGCGCGTGCGCGTGCGCGCTTCGCTTGACCGCCCCGACCAGCATGCCGGGGCGCACGACATCCGCCGGATAGGTCGCTCGTCCGGTGACACGTTCGCCCGCATCGATACGTGGCACACGCTGTCCGATGACGCGTAATGGGATCACAGCTTCGTCGCTCATGCGTTGCGCCCCCGCATGTCGTCCGCTGCCGCGACGATCGCCCGAATGATCTTATCGTAGCCCGTACATCGACAGATATTACCGGCAATGGCGTGGCGGATCTGCTCAGGTCGCGGCTGTGGCTCTCGCGCCAGCAGGGCGATGGCGGAGAGAACAATTCCGGGCGTACAGAACCCGCATTGCGTGCCGCCATGCTCAATGAGCGCGGCTTGCACGGGGTGCATGGCGTTCCCGTTTGCCACGCCCTCGATGGTGATGATCGACGAGCCTTCCGCCTCGCCGGCCAATACCAGACAGGCGCAAACCGGCGCATCGTCCATCAGTACCGTGCAGGAGCCGCAATTGCCGTTGCTACAACCTTCCTTGGTGCCGGTGAGCCCAAGCCGATCGCGCAGAACGACGAGGAGCGTATCGCGTGGATCGGCCAGCGCTTCGCGAGGCTCGCCGTTGACCTCGCATGTGATGATCGACTTCATCGGCTCATTCCCCATGCTGCCGCCTCGGCAGCGCACGCATCCAGTGCCCGACGGGTGAGCACTTCGACCAACTCCCGCCGGTAGTCGGCCGAGCTACGTGTATCCGAGATTGGCCGAGCCTCGCCGGCAGCGATGTGCGCAGCCTCGGCAAACAACTTGGCATCGGGGTGTTCACCGATGAGCCGCGCCTCGGCCTTCACGGCCCGGAGCGGCACCGGAGCCACAGAGGCGAGCGTGATGCGGGCTGTCGTCATCTCACCGGTCGCGCCGAGCTCGAGGGCCACGCCCGATCCGGCAATGGCGATGTCCATCTCGCGGCGTGGGGTGAAGCGCAGATATCGCGCGGCAGATCGAGCTGGCCGAGCTGGCAGCACCAGGGCGACGATCAACTCACCAGGACCGACCGGCAGACTTTCGACAGGCACCGTACGCTGGCCTGCTCGGCCGGCGATATCAGCCTTTGCGCCGATCGAGATCATCAGAGGAACAGCGTCGGCAGAGGGCGCGCCGTTGGCGAGGTTGCCGCCGAGTGACGCCCGCGATTGGACTTGCAGGCTGCCGATCAGTTGGGCCGCCTCGACGAGCCCCGGGTAGTCCTGTCGAAGTCCCGACTCTCCGGCGAGCCTCCTGATGCTGGTCGCAGCGCCGATCCGCCATTGCCCGCTGGCTAGACGCTGGACCGCCGTAAGCTCGGGGATATGCTTGAGGTCCACCACCACCTGCGCCGACCGCCGCCTCTCTTTGAGCTGCGGAATGAGGTCCGTGCCCCCAGCCAGCGCACGGGCGTCGGCTCCGCCCAGCATCTCGACAGCCTTGTCGACGCTCGAGGGTCTCTCGTAGGTGAAGGCTTGCATGCTATGTACGGCGGCCTCCGACTTGATGAGCCACGACTTTCGCCGCTATGGCCGTCCCGAGCAAGGCGGGAAGCGCCCATTTGGAGAGACAAGACATGCCCCACTCACCCGCCATCGTCGAAGGCTGCGCGCCACTGCTCGCGGCCTACGATGTTTTGCTCTGCGACGTCTGGGGCGTCGTCCACGATGGGCACCAGGCCTTTGATGCGGCAAATACTGCGCTATCGGCATTCCGTGCCCGCGGCGGTGTTGTGATCCTGGTCTCGAACGCACCGACGCCTGCCTCCAACGTCGCGCGCGTCCTCGACGAAAAGGGCGTCGTTCGCGAGGCCTGGGACGCGATCGTGTCCTCGGGCGATCTCGCCCTTGAGCACGTTCGCGCGAATGGCTGGCAGCGCTTGCACCATATCGGTCCATCCCAACGCGACCGCGCCTTCTTCGAGGCTCTGCCGGGAAGTTCCGTCGAGATTTCCACGGCGGAGGCGATGGCCTGCACCGGCCTGGTCGATGATCGGCGCGAGACGGCCGAGGACTATCGCGAGCGGCTCCAAGCGGCCCGGGCGCGTGGCCTCCCCCTCGTCTGCGCCAATCCCGATCTCGTCGTCCATGTCGGACCTGATCTGCTGCCGTGCGCGGGGGCGATTGGCGCACTCTATGAGACGATGGGCGGCGAGGTCTTCTGGGCCGGCAAGCCGTTTCCGATCGCCTATGATCGCGCGTTGGCGGAAGCCGCGCGACGACGTTGCAAGCCGGTCGAACGGCACAGGGTTCTCGCAATCGGCGATTCGATCAGAACAGATCTCGCCGCCGCGGCGGGCGCCGATGTCGATGCCTTGTTTATCGTGACCGGCATCCATCGTGACGAATGCCTCGTCGATGGAAGACTCTCGGCCGAACGATTGACGGCATTGTTCGAGGGCGACGGGCCCGGAGCCATCGCAGCCGCGACGGCCTTGAGACTGTAGCGGCATCGGCCCTCCTTTGAGCGGAAAGCCGTTCAGGGGCGCGTGGCTCTCAGCCAGCTACCAGTCGCCGACCTTGCCGCGACCCTTCTTGACGTGAGCCCGTCGCGTTTTGCCTTCGAGGCGGCGTTCTTTCGAGGCCTTGGTGGGCCGTGTCTTGATGCGACGCTTCGGTTCCTTGCTGGCTTCCTCGATCAGCTCCCGCAGTCGTTCCCGCGCATCCGCACGATTCATCTCCTGCGTTCGGAAGCGATCCGCCCGGATAACAAGCACGCCATCCTTCGTGAGGCGCCGCCCCGCAAGCCGAGCGAGCCGCGCCCGTATCGGCCCGGGTAAACTCGGTGAGTTCCGGACGTCGAAGCGCAGCTCCACTGCGGTAGAAACCTTGTTGACGTTCTGTCCGCCCGGTCCCGATGCGCGCAGGAAGCTCTCTTCGAGTTCCTCGTCAGGAATGGTCGGAGCCGTGGGCGGAGGCGGCATGGCTGCTTGTGTCAGTCGCTTTTGGCCACGGTAATATCCGGTGCTTCCTCGTTCTTCATGCCTTGCACATGGTAGCCGGCGTCGACGTGATGCACCTCGCCGGTGACTGCTCGACCGAGATCCGAAAGCAGATAGAGAGCGGAACCGCCCACTTCCTCGATCGTGACTGTCCGCCGCAATGCCGAGTTATACTCATTCCATTTTAGAATGTAGCGGAAGTCGGCGATGCCAGAGGCCGCCAGCGTCTTGATTGGGCCGGCCGAGATGGCATTGACGCGGATATTCTGTTTTCCGAGGTCCGATGCAAGATACCGGACGCTCGCCTCGAGCGCCGCTTTGGCAACGCCCATGACATTATAGTGCGGCATCACTTTCTCGGCGCCGTAATAGGTGAGCGTCAGCATCGAGCCGCCATTCGGCATCAGCTTTTCGGCGCGCTGGGCGAGCGCCGTGAAAGAGTAGCAGGAGATCAGCATCGTCTGGGTGAAGTTCTTCTCAGTCGTGTCGACATAACGCCCGTCGAGCTCGTTCTTGTCCGAGAATGCGATGGCATGCACGAGAAAGTCGAGTTGCCCCCATTCCTTTGCGAGGGCATCGAATACCGAGTCCATCGATACAGGGTCGGTGACGTCGCACGGCAATACGATCCGAGAGCCGAGCTCGGCAGCAAGCGGCTCCACCCGCTTCTTGAGCGCATCACCTTGGTAGGTGAAGGCGAGCTCGGCCCCTTGCATCGCACATGCTTGCGAGATGCCCCAGGCGATCGACCGATTGTTGGCGACGCCCATGATCAAACCGCGCTTGCCGCGCATTAACCCGCTGCCCTGGATGCCTGTGCTCTCGCCTGGCCCTGTCATCTCTGGCCGCCCCTTGTCATGCTTCTGCTTGCTCGGGACTTTACACAATCGGCGCGGTCGGTCCAGCCGACAGGGAAGACCTGAGGCTCCGCTGGATCGCGGTGGCATCTGGATTGCCCGGGCTTCAGGATGCGCCCTAGGGACTGGCGATGCTGGGGTGGAAGCCGGGCAGCGCTCCGAAGCATCGATACGTTGAACCTCGCCATCGTGCGCTTTGCCATCGTTGATGGAGCTCGCGTTTCGCGCTTTGTTGGAATGGCCGATTAAGTAAATTGCGAACGCTGAATTTTTGAGGATTTGACGCAACAGTGGCGCTTGATTTCACAGGCTGTGCAAGGCAGGAATCTTTTTACCAGTCAACATTGCACTGGAACGTGCGCATATTTTTTGAGCCCGACTGATTCGGGTATCAACACTCCGAACGAGGGAGAAAGAGAATGGCCAAGGCAGCAGCGAAGAAAGCCCCTGCGAAGAAGGCAGCGGCGAAGAAGGCTCCCGCCAAGAAGCCGGCAGCAAAGAAGAAGGGCTGAGCGGCCCGCGAAGGAAGTGCGCCCCCGGTCGGGCACCGGGGTCGCTCCTTCGAATGCAACTGCTCGACGAGCGCACTTGGCGCATCGAGACCGGAAATCGCAGCAGCGTTCCGGTCTTCTTTTTTTTTGCGCATTCGATGTTGGATTTGGTGACGGCCTCAGCGCGAACGGCAACGCGCGTGTTGTCCGGCATGTCGCCTATCACAGCGCGACACACGAAATCATCTCATCGCATCTGACGCATCATGTCAGCGTAGGCACTCGCGCAGCAGCGCCGCGATTCGTCACTCGATTCACCGCGAATCATGGCGTGTGGGACCGTGAAATCGCCGGTCGAGTACCCCCGATGTCGAAATTTCAGCGAGTTGCTCGATTTTTTTCGAAGAAAGAGTCTCAGAAAACGATCTAGAGGCATGAAATCAAACGACTGTTTACTGATCGTTAACCTTGTAGGGGCAGCTTGGTATCAGCAAGGTTTGCTGATTCGTCCGGGCAGACGGTCAGACTTGCTTCTGGGAAAACGAAGGAGACTGAAAATGGCTGCTATCGCGAAGACCTCTAAGGCAAAGACCACGAAGGCCCGCACCTCGACCCGCAAGACGGTCAAGGCTGCCGCCAGCACCAAGCGCTCGGGCACCGCTCGCCGCGCCGTGAAGTCGACGAAGGTCGCCAAGGCGCCGAAGACGACGAAGGCTCGTGCGGCGACTGTGAAGCGCGCGACGAAGAAGGCCGCCCCCCGCAAGGCGACTGCTCGCAAGTCGGTTGCGCGCAAGGCCGCTCCTCGGAAGGCCGCTGTGAAGGCGAAAGCCCCGCGCGCCCGCAAGGCGAAGGCTTCGAAGTAAATTCGAAACCACATTGGCTTGGGAGGGGCGCTCCTGCGCTCCATTCCCCTCGCCAGAATAGACGGCTGGCATACCGCGCTGATGCGGATGCCGGCCGAAATGCGTTTTGGGGTCCTCGAAGCGCTGTCTCCTGGCCTGCGATCGGCAGGAGAGTGCCAGCGATGCGGAAGAACCTTCGATCGCGTCAGACGCGCCGCTCGACCATGAGCTTTTTCAGCTCCGCAATCGCCTTTGCCGGGTTCAACCCCTTGGGACAGGCCTTGGCGCAATTCAGAATCGTATGACACCGATAGAGCCGGAACGGGTCCTCGAGGTTGTCGAGCCTGTCGCCTGTCGCCTCGTCGCGTGAATCGATCACCCAACGGTATGCCTGCAACAAGGCTGCCGGCCCGAGATACCGATCCTGGTTCCACCAATAGCTGGGGCAGGACGCCGAGCAGCACGCGCACAGAATGCACTCGTAGAGCCCGTCGAGCTTCTCGCGGTCCTCGCGGGCCTGCTTCCACTCTTTCGGCGGCGTCGGCGTTGTGGTTTGCAGCCACGGCTCGATCGAGCGGTGCTGGGCATAGAAGTTGGTGAGATCGGGAACCAGGTCCTTCACCACCTCCAGGTGCGGCAGGGGATAGATTTTTACCGTGCCCTTGACCTCATCGATCGCCTTCAGGCAGGCGAGCGTGTTCGTGCCGTCGATGTTCATCGAGCACGACCCACAAATGCCCTCACGGCACGAGCGCCGGAACGTCAGCGACGGATCTATCTCATTCTTGATCTTGATGAGTGCGTCCAGGACCATGGGGCCGCACTGCGAAAGATCGACATGGTAGGTGTCGAGGTGCGGGCCCCCTTCGTCGTCGGGGCTCCAGCGATAGATGCGGAACTCTTTCCAAGTGCCTTTACCGTCCGGCCGGTTCCAGGTCTTGCCTACGGTGATTTGTGAATTTTTTGGCAGCGTAAGCTGGACCATCGGGCAGTTCTTTCCGTGAAGTTCAGTTCCGTGCCGGAATGTCTTGGATGCCGCCGCCCAAGTCAACGGCCGCATACGCAGATCAGGTCTTCATCGGTGCGATCTGTCGCAGGATCTGCGGGCTTTAAGTGCCGATTGGGCCGCGTCAGCCGCGCGCAACTCGCATCTCGGCACTCGGCCCTTGTGTAGATGCCGGCGTGAAGCCGGACGCGCGATCGATCGTTACCAGCCCCTGGGGCTGGATCTCGAGCACGGCAAGGCTGCGCTCGATCGGGCCTGCTGATGTGAGCCTGAAGGCGCCGTCAATCCCGGCATAACCCTGCTCGCGCATCAAGTTGGCCGGCGTGTAGCGCTGTCCTTTCGGCTGCGATGCGAAGGCAGTGGCCACCGTCACCGCGTCATAAGCGAGGCTCGCGAGGCGTGGCGGCATCGCATTGTAGGCTTTGGTAAACCGCGCGGAAAGCTCGCGCCATCCTCCAGGATCGGCACTCGCGAACCAAGCTCCCGCCAGCTTGGGCTCCCTCAGGACGTTCGGCTTATCCCATCCGCTGGATAGAAGCAGCTTGACCCGCGACGTATCAAGCTCGTGGCGCCGAAGCATGGACGCCAGCCGTCCGGCGCTTTCGCTGGAGGCCGGGATGAAGAGCGCGTCGATCGGCTGTTCGCTATCGGCAGACGCCTTGACTGCGTCCATCACTCTCTGGGAGGGCTCCATCATGCCGCTCAGGCTCGCGGGATAGTGCTCGGCGATAGCGACCTGCCCGCCTCCTTGCGCCACGGCATGCCGGAATGCTGGTTCGGTATCACGCCCGAGCGCATCGTCGGGAATGAGGGCCGCGAAGCGCCGGCGCCCTTGTGCCAGGGCATATTCGATCACGCGACTGGCTTCGGCGGACGCGAAGAAGCTCAAGAGATGGACGCCAGGCCCGCCATTCGCGGGATCGTTCGAGAAGGCGATGACCGGCACATGGGCTTGTCGCGCAACCGGTGCCACGGCAGCAACCGAGGTTGCGAGCAGCGGGCCGAGAATGATCTCACACCCGTCGGCGATCGCCGTCATGGCGGCGTGTGCCGCGCCCTGTGGCGTGCCCTTGTCATCGCGGACGGTGAGTTGAAGATTGGGGATGTTGCGTTCGAAGAGCGCAAGCTCCGCTGCCTGCTTCAATCCCTTCGCGACGAGCGACATCTGGATGCTTCCGCCGAGAGGCAGCAATACGGCGGCCTTGACGGTGTCGGCGCTCGTTGATGCCGAGCCTCCGGCTCCCGGGAAAATCGTGCCGGGGCCAATGGCCGATGTGCTGCCGTCGCCGATCGAACTCGAGCACGCTCCAAGGAAACTGGCCGAGCCCAGTAGGGCGGTGCCCTGCAGGATCAATCGTAGCGCGTGCCGGCGTGTCGTCTCATCGTCTCTCAAAGCGGGCGTCCCGAATCGCGGAGCATCAACAATCTTGAATAAGCTTCCGAATCAGGGGCGTCGAGCGCCCATTCGGCAACATTCGCTTGTTTTATGGCGAGTTTCGATAAATGGCGAAGGCACTCGTGCCATTCGCAGGGCCAATGATGCTATTGCGCGCCGTCATGCCGCCCGATCCCGGACGCGACAGCCTCTCTCGGCCTCGTTATCCTGTTGATCATGTCCCATCGATCCGAGCCTGAAAGAGAAAGCCGCAGCGCCACAGGCGGTACGAATGCCGCTGCGCCGTCGCCACTTGTATCCCGCGTCGCCGCGGAACTCGACCGATGGCTTGCGGAGCCCCTTGTCGGCGGCCTCTATCTCGTCGCTACGCCGATCGGCAATCTCGGTGACATGACGCTTCGCGCGTTAGCCGTGCTCGCGCGCGCCGACGTGGTCTATTGCGAGGATACTCGCCACAGCCGGACGCTGCTTGCGCACTTTGCCATAGACAGGTCCTTACGCGCCTATCACGAACATAATGCCGACGCCGAGCGCCCCCGCGTGCTGGCCGAGCTCGCTCAGGGACGTGCCATTGCCTTGATATCGGACGCAGGGATGCCGCTGGTTTCCGATCCGGGCTTCAAGCTGGTGCGTGACTGCGTGGCGAAAGGCCATCAGGTGACGTGCATTCCAGGCGCATCATCGGTGATCTCGGCCGTCGCCGTTTCCGGTCTGCCAACCGACAGGTTTCATTTCACCGGCTTCCTGCCGTCGCGCGAGGGTCAGCGGATGGCTCGCCTTGCGGAACTCGGTGCCATCCCGGCAACGCTTGTCCTGTTTGAAGCCCCGAACCGCCTGGCGGCTGCTCTCGCCGATATAGCGGAGGTCCTGGGCGCTGATCGCGAGGTTGTGGTCGCGCGTGAGCTGACTAAGCGCTTCGAGGAGGTCCGCCGCGGCTCCGCAGTGGAATTGGCGGCATGGGCCGCCGCAGAACCGCCACGTGGCGAAATCGTGATCCTCGTCGGCCCCCCGGCGCAACGCGAAGCAACGGATGAGGACATCGAGGCAGCTCTTTCCGACCTCTTGCCGGCGGTCAGCGTCAAGGACGCCGCGAAAACGGTTGCGGGCCTGCTCCGTGTTTCGCGCTCGCGCGCTTATGAGATTGGTCTTCGTCTCAAGGGTAAAGCGCCGTGACCCGCCAACCTGCCGGGAACACCGGATCCCGACTCAGCGAGCGCCGCGCCCGACTTCGTCGCGGATCGTCGGCGGAGTTGATAGCCTCGCTACTGCTGATGGCGAAGGGTTATCGCATCTTGGCCCGGCGCCACCGCACGCCGTTCGGGGAAGTCGATCTCATTGCCGCCAGGGGACGACGGATCGCGTTTGTCGAGGTTAAGCGGCGCGCTACCGCCGCAGACGCTGAAGCATCGCTGACCCCGCGCCAGATGGCCCGCATCGGGCGAGCGGCCGACTATTGGCTGGATCGTAATCCGGCCTATCGCGATGCCGAGATCGGTCTGGATGCCGTTTTCGTCGTTCCCCGGCGGTGGCCAGCGCACCTGCGCAATGCGTTGGACGGGAATTGACGTCGCCTACACCCGGCTTTCGGCCTCGTCCGCCGCGGCGTCGCATGTCTTGGCGGCTTCATGGAGGATCCACGTGATGAATGCCTTGACGTTGGGTCTCCGGGCGTGCGCCTCCGGACAAACGAGAACGAACGCGCGCTGTGTGGGAAGCTCGAGTGTAAAGGGAGCTACCAGTCGGCCCGTTCTCAAATCATCGTGGGCGAGAGACTTGTGCGCGAGCAGCACGCCGGCCCCTTCGACGGCGGCTTCGAGCGCGTGATCGGGACTCGAGAACCTGAGCCCTCGCGCAAGATTGATACCCTCGACACCGGCAGCCGCCAGCCAGTCTGCCCACGTTGGCAGGCCAGTCAGGGAGCCGAGCAGATCGTCATGGATCAGCGGCACTTTGGTCAGATCTGAAGGCACCGAGATGCGATGCTCGGCGACCAGCCGCGGGCTCGCCACCGGAATCAGCGTGACGCCGATCAGATGCTTTGACCAAAGTCCGCGGATCTGCGAGCGGCTGTTGCGAATGGCAATATCGACGCCATCCGTGGTGAAGTTTGCCAGAGCTTGCGTCGCCGAGATTCGCGCGTCGATGCCCGGGTTGGCCGTCAGGAAACGATAAAGTCGTGGCGCCAGCCACTTTGCCGTGAACCCCGGAGGCGAGGACACGACCAGGACCTTGTCGTTTGGCGCGCGATCCACCAACTCTACGGTTTGCCGGATCTGCAGGAACGCTGCGTGGAGGCCCGGATAGAGAGCAAGTCCTGCCGGCGTCAACTCTATCGCGCGGACTTTACGGACGAACAGCCGTTGGCCGAGGAAATCCTCCAGTCCCTTGATCTGGTGGCTGAGGGCAGCCGGGGTAACCGAAAGCTCCTCGGCCGCGAGTGTAAAGGAAAGGTGCCGCGCCGTTGCCTCGAAGGCGCGCAGAGCGTTCAGCGGAGGCAGCGGTCTGGCCATAGATGATTGAGTTTTCCTAATGATGCAGCGCAGGAAACATCGTTTGTCGCACGGGCGATCGTAACATATTCCTAAAGCATCGCGACGCAGGGATCCGTAGCATATCGACGGTCAGAGACGAGAAAAATTCTCTGATAGCTCGCGCACCTACGATTTCTGACGCGAATGCCGAGCGGAAATGTCTGCCGGAGTTGAGATGAGCAAATAGGTCTCCCGACCGAGGACAAAGAGCCCGGCGAGGAGAACATGGGCAAGGACGAGAAGTCATGAGCACATACGAGGCGCGGAAAGCGAATACCACTCGGCATGACTCCCTGAGCCATCGCTTGGCGGATATCTCTATTTCGCGCGAAAGCGTTGAGACGGTACTCCAACGCGGGCGTCGGGAACGGTCGCTGGCTTTGTGGTCCATGTTGCAGGCCGTTTTCGGACGTCCGGAAGCGCGGGATCAGGACGATAGGGCAGAATCGTCTGCGCCGGCTGACCGCTGCGCCCCGCTTGCGCGTTAACTTTTCGACAGGAGGTGCTCCCCTCCCCGATGCAACCGCCTCCTGTCATCCTGGGGCTGGCCAAACGGCCGGCCCCTTTTCGTCGGGCCTACCGCTGCGTTTCGAGAATGCTGTAGACGCCGAAACGAGACGTCAGCATGCAGAGCGCCGCAATGACGATCACCACGACGACGAGCACGCCGTAGCCGGTGACATCGAGCACGCCGGCACCGAAAAGACGGCGGATCTCCGCCATGGTGACGATGTTGCCGCCAAGCAGCTCCATGCCCATCGGCATCAGCATGAACACGAGCATGGCGCATCCGGCGCCAACGAGCCCGGCTCGAATACCGAGTCTCAGGAAGTGGCGCTCGAACTCCCGCGCGATATAGCGATCGGTCGCGCCGACCAGATGCAGCACCTCCACGATTTCGCGATTCGAGGCCATTGAGCTGCGAGTCGCGGATACGATGATCGCGGTCGTCGCGGCTCCGACCAGCATCAGAATGCCAAGCCCACCAAGTGCCAGCGAGCGGGTCACCGTCCGGATCTGCTGCTGCCAGTGACGGTGGTCGTCGAGAATGGCTCCGGGAAGCTCGGTCGCGAGCTGCCCGCGCAATCGCTCGAGGTCCGGTGGCGCGCCCCGGTTGATCTCGACGGCAATGAGACGCGGTATCGGCAAAGCCTTCAGGGCGTCGCTCGAGCCGAGCCAAGGCTCGACCAGTGCGGCCGATTCGTCCTGGCTCAGCGGCTTGACAGCGCGAATGCCCGGTTGCTTGGCGAGAAACGCAGCCGCGTCACGTACCGTCTTCTCGATATCGCTTTTTTCTTTCGGCTCGATCTGCACGGTGATTTCGCTCGCGATGTCGCGCAGCCACGCCGAGGCCGACTGGTTGACCATGTAAACGAATCCGGCCGTCAGGCACGCCAGGAAACACATGATGGCAACCACCAGCGTTAGCGATCGGCTCGTGACCGATCCTGCTGGGACCACGGCAGCGCCGCTGGCGGAACGCCGCTTCTTCTTTCCCGCTGGCACACCGTCTGCGCGCAGCTCGGGATCGAAGACGTCCTCCGGAGCATACCGGTCGTGGGCTTCTTCAGGCTCCTGCCATTGCGGGGCCTGATGGCGGTGCGTGTCCGGCTCGGGCCTTTCCGGAGGGGCGGAGATCGGATGCGTGAATTGGCTCTCGCGCGGGCGCGTCCCCGGTATCGATGGCGGAGGCGGTGCCGGTGGCCCGCCCGGCGGCCTGTCATATGGTCCTGACATAGCCGTCGTGCAGCTCCAATCGCGGCGCTTTGAATTGGCGCATCAGTTGATGGTCGTGAGTCGCAATGATGACCGACGTGCCAAGCCGGTTGAGTTCGATGAAAAGACGAAGCAGGCGTCGCGCCATTTGCGGGTCGACGTTGCCGGTCGGCTCGTCCGCAAGCAGCAGCTCCGGCTTGCCGATCACAGCTCTCGCGATTGCGGCCCGTTGTTTCTCCCCACCCGAGAGCACCGAAGGATAATCATCCATCCGATCGCCGAGGCCGACCCATTGCAGCAGGTCGGTCACATCCTCGCGATAGTCGGCTTCGCGCTTACCCACTACGCGCAGCGGGAGTGCCACATTTTGCCAGGTCGTGAGGTGATCGAGCAGCCGGAAATCCTGGAAGACAATGCCGATCCGCCGCCTGAGCTTGGCGCGTTCCGAGGCTTCGATGCGCGTCACGTCTTGCGAGAACAGCGTGAACTGCCCACGTGACGGGAGCTGCGCGAGGAACATCATGCGCAATAGCGACGTCTTTCCGGCGCCAGAGGGCCCCGTGAGAAAGTGAAAGGCGCCCGCGCGGACATGGAACGACACATCGTGAAGCACTTCGCGCCCGCGACCGTATCTCAGCCCGACGTTTTGCAGCTTGATCACTTTGCTCCCGTCCCCACGACGACCAGAAGCCAGAGCGTCGCCTATATGTGGGATTGCATCCCGGCGATCAATTACCAAGCAATGTGGCGCCGATATGAGTGGAAAACTTGGGTCATGCCTCTGCTAGAAGTGTCATTTGGGCCTGCTAGGCCATCGCAGGGCGCGGCGGCGCCATCTTTTCGTCGGCGGGGCCGGATCTGTTAGATTGATTCGGCCATCGCCATGGCACCGGATTTTGGGAGACGAGAAACGATGACGTTGGCGGCGATGACGGATACGTCCGTCGAGGTCCTGTTTTCAGCTGAACAAATCTCGGCACGGATAGCCGAGCTATGCGGCGAGATTGCCGCGCACGGGCTCCGGAATCCCCTCGTCGTGCCCATCCTCACCGGTAGTTTCATTTTCTCAGCGGACCTGTTGCGTAGTCTCTGTGCGGCCGGCATGGCGCCGGAGGTGGACTTCATGACGCTGGCCAGCTACCGCCGCGGCACGCGTTCGTCGGGCAGCGTCGACATCCTGCGCGACATGGAGCTTGATGTGGCGGACCGCGATGTCCTGCTCGTCGACGACATCCTGGATACGGGCCGGACGCTGGCCTACGCCAAGGACCTGATCGCGGCTCGCGGCGCCAGTCGTCTGCTGACGTGTGTCCTACTCAACAAGCGTGTGCGTCGCGCGGTAGCGATCGAGGCCGATTTTGTCGCTTTCGATTGCCCGCCAGTATTCGTTGTCGGCTACGGCATGGACCTCGCCAACCGCTATCGCGAGTTGCCTTTCGTAGGGCGCGTTGTCGGTCGCTGACAACTGTCTGCGTATGGCGTTCTTGCCTGAACCCTGTTGCCTGGCACCCGGAGGCACGATGGCACGCATACTTCTCGCGGACGACGACAAGGGCGCACTCGATCTGGTGCGCCGGGCGCTCGAGCTGGATGGCCATAAGGTCGTCACGGCTGAGGACGGCAGCGAAGCCCAATCCCTCATGCAGTCCGGCCGCTTCGATCTTCTTGTGACGGACGTGCAGATGCCGGGCCTTGACGGCATTGCTTTGGCCAAGGACGCGGTCGCCCGTCACGCTGGCATCCGCATCGTGCTCATGTCGGCTTATGCCGAAGGTCTCGACCGCGCCGCGCCGCTGGTGGCGGGCGGCGCACGTGTGCTCGTCAAGCCGTTCGCTATCGATCGTATACGCGCCGAGGTACGCGCCGCGATGGCCTGAAGCAGGCCTTCGCGCAAAGCACTCTGCTTGACGTCGCACGTCTCTGTGGCTGAGCTTCCGGCCGACAGGAGGAAACAACCATGAAGATTGGCGTCTATCTGAATGCACAGCACCCCGCCGGCGATGATCCGGGGCGGCGCATGGCCGAGATGGTCGAACAGGTGCGGCTCATCCGTCAGCGCGGTTACGATTCGATCTGGAGCGGCGAGCACCACATCACCGACGGCTATCACTATTTTCCGCTTCTCTCGATGCTCAACCGCCTGGCGGCCGAGGCCGAGGGGCTCGACATCGGCACCAACATCGTCCTGCTGCCGCTCCACAATCCTATCGAGCTCGCCGAGATCGGCGCCTTTCTCGATGTCATATCGGGCGGCCGCTTCCTCCTCGGCGTCGGCCTCGGCTATCGCGAAGAAGAATTCGCGATGTACAAGGTGCCGATGAAGGAGCGCGTCTCACGCCTCGAGGAGGGTGTCGAGATCATCCAGCGTCTCTGGAGTGAGGACAAAGTCACGTTCAAGGGGCGCCACTGGAGCTTCGACGGCCTCACCATTCGCCCGCGCCCGATCCAATCCCCAAGGCCACCGGTTATTATCGCGTCTCAGGTCGAGGCGGGAATCAAACGCGCCGCGCGCATCGGCGATGGTTGGACGGCGGTGCCCGTCACGCGTGTCGAGGGTGTCGCCAAGGAGGTCGCCATGTTCTCGGCCGCGCGCAGCGAGGCAGGGTTGCCGCCCAGCCGGCACATCGCGCGTATTTATGAGGTGTCGTGCGCCAAGGACGAGCAGACGGCACTTCGCCGTGCTGCACCATTCCTGATCGAGAAATATGCCGCGTACGCGTCGTGGGGATTGCCTGGGCTCAAGATGGACAGCAGCCAAGGCCCCGAGGACCAGTTGCGCGGACTGGCGACCGACCGTTTCGGTGTTGGCACACCGGAACAAGTCGTCGAAGCGCTCGTCGGCCAGCACAAAGCCGGGATGACGCACATCGCCATGCGCATGAGCTGGCCTGGGATGGCACAGGAGGACATCCTTGCCGGTATCGATCTCGTCGGCCGCGAGGTCCTGCCCGAAGTTCGTCGTCGCATCGCATCCGGCGCTTGAGCTCAAGCCCGTCGCTCGCGGCGGCCGGCTTCCCGCAGAGGAGTCGCCGCGAGCCACTAAAGAGATCGTCACGCGCCCTCCGGCTTCACCTCGCTTGCCGGCAGATCGATTTCGACTCGCGCGCCATTCGGATCGTGAAAGAAAAGCTGCCAAATGCCAGCTCCCGGACCACCGTCCGGCAGGCGTCTGAGATCGTACTTGAGATCGCGGGCTTTTAGCTTGGCGATGTAGCTGGGAAGATCTGTGCCCCAGAACGCCATATGATCGAGAACGCCCGAGCCTTCAGGAATCTCCGGCCTCTGGATGACGTGCAGAATGGGCGTTTTGCCGTTGTAAAGCCAGACACCGGGGAAAGCGAAGTTGGGCCGTGGCCCCGGTTCGAAACCCAGCATCTCGCCGTAGAACTTGGCCGTCGCCTGAGCGTCCTTTGTGACGATCGTGAAATGATCCATGCGCTCTATAGGCATGCCATGTGCTCCTTCTTATTCGGCCCCACCGCCGATGTGTTGGGAGTGGGACCGACGTTCTGCTTTATCCCTTGCCGACGACCGTCACGGCACCTGCGGTTGCCGTCCGCCCACCGTCGACCGCGAAGTGGGCGCCTGTGATGCCTGACGAAAGGTCCGAGCACAGGAAGTGGACCATGTTGGCGATTTCCTCGGCGGTCGAAAAACGCCCGAGCGGAATGGCGCCCTTGTAGCGTTGGGCGGCTCCCGCCGCATCTCCGGGGCTCACTTGCTCAGTAACGGACTGAATCATGCGCGTCTCGACTGGACCCGGGCAGACGGCGTTGACGCGAACGCCATATCCCGCGACCTCTCCCGAAACCGCCTTCGTGAAGCCCAGCACCGCGTGCTTCGAAGCGACGTAGGGCGACATATTCGGTGAGCCCAACAGCCCCGCGATCGAGGCCGTGTTCACGATGGCGCCGGCGCGCTGCTGGATCATGACGGGCGCCACGTGCTTGAGCCCGAGATACACGCCCCTCACGTTGACGCCCATGAGCTGGTCGAAAACGTCGTCGTCGTACTCGAAGATCGGCTTTACGAGCCCTTCGATGCCTGCGTTGTTGTGGAAGCAGTCGATGCGTCCATAGGCATCCAGTGCGGCCTTGACGTAGGCTGCCACGTCCGCGGATTTGGTGACGTCCGCGCCGACCGAAATGGCCTCGCCACCCTGCTGCTTGATGGTCCCTGCGGCAGCGTTTGCGCCGGCTTCATCCCGGTCGACCAGGACGACCTTGGCGCCATAGCCCGCGAAACCGAGCGCTGTCGCACGCCCGATCCCATTCGCAGCACCCGTCACGAGCGCCACCTTGCCTTTGAAATCCATGAGGTCTCCTCCGCGAGGTATATTGTGAGGAGAGGATGCGATGCCCGCGCCCCGTCGCGCAAGCGCCGACCGGCGGTGAACCAAGTGCCGGAGTGAGCAAGGGGCATCTATCCTCGAATATCGCCCTCGGCTTTCATCGCTCGCACCGACGTCCGAAAGGCCTCGAGCGTGCGTGCGACCTCTTCGGGGCCGTGCACCGCGGAGACGAGGCCGCCCGGCGACCCCATGATGTCGGCACCATTGGCAATCATCGCGATGCGTAGCCGGTGTGCGAGGTTGGGATCTTTTGCACCCTTAAGGCCACTGAATCCGAGCTGCGAGGCATCGAACGCGGCAGGATCGAGCTTCGTGCCCTTCGGATTCTGGAAAATGTGGAACGTGGAGGCTTCGCCATATATGCCCCACGGTACGCCTTCCTCGATCACGATTTGGCGCATGCCGTCGCGGATTTCTCCGGCCGTACGTTCGGCTTGCCCGCAGACGTCTTCGCGCTCGATATGGGAAAGCGTGGCCACCGCTGCCGCCGCACATAGTGGGTTGGCATTATAGGTGCCCTGGTGCCCGATCTTCTCGCGACCTGCAGCCTTCGCAACGGCGCTGTCGAGCTGATCGAGAATGTCAGCCCGTCCGGCAACGGCGCCACCGGGCAATCCGCCGGCAACGATTTTTGCGAGCGATGATACGTCGGGCGTGATCCCGTACCGGCCTTGCGCTCCGCCGCGTGACCACCTGAAGCCCGTTACCACCTCGTCGAACATCAGCAGCGCACCGTGCTTCCGCGTCGCGGCTCTCAATCGGTCCAGAAATCCGGCCTTGAGTGGAACCTGTCCCCATCCAGCTCCCGAAGGCTCGATCATCACGCCGGCAATGTCGTCTCGTTCGGCAAGAAGCGCTTCGACTGGCTCGATCTCGTCCGCCGAGACGAGCAGCGTCGCATCGGCAATGCCACTCAAGACGCCTGTCGGTGCTGCCCCGTCGAAATGGCTATTGGAGCCGCCTGCCACCTGATCATGCCAACCGTGAAAATGCCCGATAAACCTCACGATGTTCGGTTTTCCCGTGAACGCACGCATAAGGCGAATGGCGAGATGCGTGGCTTCTGTGCCGGACGCGGTGAAGCGAACCCGCTCTGCGCAAGGCAGCAAGCGGCTGATTAGCTCTGCCCACTCCACCTCGAGAGCATGACAAGCGCCCCAATGCGTCCCACGCGAAATCTGCCGCGTCACCGCCTCGACGAGCAACGGATGCGCATGCCCGAGGATCAGTGCGCCATGTCCGCCGAAATAATCGACCAACTCGTTGCCATCGACGTCCCATTTTCGAGGTCCGGACGCACGATCGACATGGATCGGGTAAGGCAGAAGCGTGCGGCTGTCGTGTGTGAGCCCTGCCGGAATGACTTTGCGTGAACGCGCGTCGAGCGCGGCGGAGGCTAGCGTTGCCGCGCGATAGGCCGCCTCGATTGCCGAGTTGGTCAGCGCATCGTTCGCCATGGATTGTCTCCCGTTCGGGCAGAGTTTCGATCGCACTGATCCTACCCCTTCCGCGCTCGCGTGCCATGGGCCTATGCTGTTGCAGGCCGAACCGCACGCGCCCGAACAAGAAGACGCGACCGGGAAACGAGATGGAGGAAAAGATGTCCACCCACCAGCAAACTTCGATCGAGGTGGTGCCGACAGGCGGCGCGCTCGGCGCTGATATTCGCGGCTTGGATCTCTCTCGCGAGATCGATGAGGCGACGTTTCGCGACGTCTACAAGGCCTGGACCGATCATCTCGTGTTGCGCTTCAGAGGCCACGAGCTGGATGATGATCACCTCGTTGCATTCTCGCGCCGCTTCGGCGATCTGGACATGGCTCCGATCGGCGCCAAGAATAGCCCCTTCGCGCGCGATCGGCCCGAAATCGCGGTGATTTCCAACGTCGTCGTCGAAGGTAAGGCGATTGGCAGCCTCGGCAACTCAGAGCTCGTCTGGCATCAGGACATGAGTTACAACGAGCTACCGCCCAAGGCGAGTTTGCTCTACGGCGTCGAGACCCCTGATGTCGGCGGCGAGACGTTCTTCTACAACCTCTACACCGCTTTCGAGACGCTTCCCGATCGCTTGAAGTCGCGGATCAAAGGGCTGTCGTGCAAGCACGACGCGACGCGCAACTCGTCCGGTGAGCTTCGCCGCGGTTTCGATGAGCGCTATTCGAACCAGGATCGTCCCGGCGCCGTTCATCCGCTGGCGGTCCGCCACCCGGAGTCGGGCCGCGTGTCTCTCTACCTCGGCCGCCGACCGAATGCCTGGGTCGTGGGCCTTTCGGATGCCGAAAGCGACGCGTTGCTTGATGAGCTTTGGGTGCATGTCGAGAGCGGCCCGCATGTTTGGGCCCAGGAGTGGCAGAAGGGCGATCTCGTCATCTGGGATAATCGATGCACATTGCACAAGCGCAATCGGCTGGATCCATCGCTGCGCCGCCTCATGCACCGAACCCAGGTTCGCGACAGCGCCAGGCCGGTTGCGGCCTGATAAGGCGCCTTGCGCGCTCATTGAGAGAGGGTGCCTTGCTGCAGGCTTAAGCATCGGATTGCGAGCCGGCGAAGTATGACATGACGGTTGCTGCATAGCCGCCCGCGGAACTGACGCGGGCGGATAGGCGTTATCCCGCCGCAAACGCACCCGCGAGGCTTACGTCCTTGCTCGCGGCCAATCGAAGTCAGCCCGAAGTGCAAAAGCCACCGCAACATCGCTAAGCGGCGGACGGTAACGCTTGCGCCCGTGAGGCAACCGACGCAAATGAGAAAGGCTATCCTATTATGAAAAGCATCGTACTTTGGCTCCTGGGCGTGCCGATCACGATTATCATTTTGCTGAATATCTTTGGCTTCTTGCACTGAGGCGCAAAGCACCTCAGTGCAGGCCGAACCAAGGCTTAGCTCAATTCACGAATGCGGAAGTTGAGCCCTCCGCGTGGTGTCAGTGTCACGGTCGCATTGATGCCAGGATGCTGATCGGCGGATGAGAAGCGATTGCCGATATATTCGGGGCGGAATCGCCGCATCAGCATGGAAAGCGCAAACGTGTTTTCGACCTGGCTCATCGCGCCGCCGATGCACGAGCGCTTGCCACCGCCGAACGGAATGTAGACGTAAGGTTTCCGCTTTTTCGCGGCTTCCCCCATGAACCGCTCTGGTCGAAAGGACTCCGGCTCGTCCCAGTATTTTGGCGAGTGGTGCGTGCCGTAGGCAAAGAGCGTAACGCGATCCCCAGCGTGGATCTGGGTATCGCCGATTACGTCATCCTTGGCAGCAACACGGATGAGCCCCCAAATCGGCGGGTAAAGGCGCATGGTTTCTTGAATGACGGCGCGCGTATAGGCTAGGCGCGAGTAGTCGTGGGCGACGGGATCTCTGCTTTCATTGCCGTACACCTCATCGCCTTCGCGACGAATTCGCTCCGCAACCTCAGGGCGGCGTGACGCTTCGAAGATCGACCATGCCAGCGTCAGCGCGGTCGTCTCCGTGCCTGCCCAAAGATATTGCTTCATCTCGTCAAGGGCCTGTTGGTGGTCGAACTCCGGGATGTTCGGATCAGCCACCGCCGCCTGGATCATCTTCAGAAGCGTGCGCTCACGGTCTTCCCGCGGTTGCGCCGCAATGACTTCTGGCGGCACCGAGCCCCAGACTTCCATCGCCTTCGCGGTGGCCTCTTCCGTGATCTCGAATTCGGCCCCCGATACCTTCTTGAGGCGAACCGATTTGTGGTTCATCACGTCGGTATATGTCTTGACGCACTTGAATACGAAGTGCGGATTGAATGGCATGTCGCGGTCGAACAGCGCCTTGCAGATCATGTCGGCGGCGAGCGTCCACGTTTGCTCCACCATCTCGACAGTTTCGCCTGTCTGGGCAAGCTCAGCCCAGTTGTCCATCTTCTTCCTGATCGAGTTCAGGAAGTAGGGGATATATTCCGTGAACATATCCGGATGGAAGGCTGGCTGCTGCGGCATGCGAATTTTCTGCCAGAGCGCGCCGTCGTTCGTGATCATCGACTTGCCGAAGATCGGCTTCAGGCCGTCGAAGTATTTGATGTAATCGTCGACCTTCGTGACAAGGACACGTTTGAAGTGCTCGGGATCCGAAAGGAACACGACACGTTCATTGCCCATGTTCACGGTGATGATGCCACCATGGCGTTCGGTGAGCTGTTGCAGCACG
The DNA here is from genome assembly GCA_050250755.1 of Hyphomicrobiaceae bacterium. Classification (GTDB taxonomy): domain Bacteria; phylum Pseudomonadota; class Alphaproteobacteria; order Rhizobiales; family Hyphomicrobiaceae. The sequence continues at coordinate 3,994 of JBFWOB010000038.1, read as the reverse complement.
TGCATCGGATTGGGGATGTTCCCGCGATGCAAGGCAGTCAACTTGAACCAGATGCTCTCTTGCTCGCCGAGTCCCTGCGTGTGGGCTTGGCTGGCGGTCATGAAAAACCTCCGCTGTCACGGCACCACGGTCCCGGCACGGCGCGCACATCTAGTCCGCCGCCGGCTTTCGTCGGCGCGGCTTTTCACTTGCATGTCGCAGCGCCCGGACGCTAGCTCGGTACCATTGGCACAATCGATCGTCTATTGCCGCTCTGCCACAGCGGCAATGTGCCGACATGTTTTCTGAACACTGAAACGTGACGCAACCGCAATTCCCTGCTGGATCAGTGGTTAATCCCGTTCATGTAACAAGACGCCGGGTTGCATCTCCTGTGCGCCGCGCCCACAGTGACCGTCTCCAACATTCAGGATGTGCCAATCATGAAGCTTTTCCACTCGCCAACCTCTCCCTATGTCCGCAAGGTCATGGTCATCGCCATGGAAAAGGGGCTCGATGGTCAAATCGAGAAAATCCCGACGAGCGTCACCCCATTGAAGCGCGAAGGCGAACTGCCGCACAAGAATCCCATCGGTAAGGTCCCTTGTCTGGTCACGGATGATGGCCGTGCCCTCTTCGACAGCCCGGTGATCTGCGCCTACATCGATAGCCTTAAATCCCCGGCGCTCATTCCCGAGGATCCGAAGGGCCGCTTTCAGAGCATGACGCTCGAAGCGCTGGGCGATGGTTTTCTCGACGCCGGTTTGCTGCTTCGTTACGAGTCTACGCGTCCTGAGGAGAAACGTTGGCAGCCGTGGGTCGACGGGCAGATGGCCAAGATCATGGGCGTTATTGACGCGCTTGAGAACACGTATGCGGATGCCCTTTCGGGTCCGCTGACGATGGGCCAAATCGCAGTCGCTTGCGCTTTGGGGTGGTTCGACTTCCGCTTTGCCGATGTCGATTGGCGCAAGGATCATCCGAAAGTTGCGGCCTTTGCCGCGCGGATGGCAGAGCGCCCATCGATCAAAGCGACGGTGCCAGCTTGAGCTTCATGGGCACAACTGCCCTCTAATGCCTCGGGGTGGCACCGGCCACCCCATCATAGCACCGCAGCGGTTGCTTCCGCACGCCACCGTCGATCCGAGCCGCCTCGAAGACCCATCTAGTGGTTGGGCTCCAGGTTGCTGACCCGAACGGGTGGCTGGCGGATCAACTCGTCGATACGGACACGCTCCCGTTGAAAAGCAGCGAGTTCTCGCCCTGTGAGACGCTTCTCATGCGGGACCTGAATCGAAAGCGGATCGACCCACCGGTTGTTGACCAGCACCTCGAAATGGAGATGCGGGCCCGAGGAAAGCCCGGTCGTGCCGATGTAGCCGATCACCTGCCCTTGCCGAACCTTTAGCCCGCTCCGAATCCCTGGAGCGACGTTACGCATATGGCCATAGGCCGTTTGGTAGCCGTTCGCATGCCGGACGCGGACATAGTTGCCGTATTGGCCCTTGTAGCCAGCCTCTTCGACCGTGCCGTTGCCGGCTGCCACGACGGGTGTGCCGGGTGGGCCGGCCCAGTCGACACCCGAGTGCAGTTTCCGCTGGTTGAGAAGGGGGTGGAAGCGAATGCCGAAACCGGATGTCAGGCGTACGTCATCGCTGCGCACGGGCTTCCTCAGGAGGAACCGGCGAGAATTTTGCCCATTCGGGTCGAAGAAGTCGACGTTTCCTTCGGAGTCCTTGAACCGATAAAACCGCTGCGTAGAGCCCGCAACGGTGATGGAGGTGAGCAACAGCTCGCCGAGCGCACCATCGGCGCCCTTATCCTCGTCTTTGAGGTCGAAGAATGTCTCGAGCGTGTCGCTACCGCGCGCACGGCGTCGGAAATCGGCCTCGTACGCATGTAGTCGAAGGATGGTTTGAATGGTTTCAGGCGCAATTCCTTGCGCCAGCGCACCCTGATAGAGGCTATTGTAGATACTCAGGGAAGGGGCAGATGGCGCCCCGGCGTGATGCGCCGTGGAACGTGTCGGCGTCGCCGACGCCACAAATTCTCCCGCAGCCGTCCGCTCCACAGTAACCTTATGTTCGCCGCCCGGACCCAGCACCGTATATCCGATCGGATCATGCTTTTTGCTGCCTGATAGGGATGGCGCGAGCGTCAGCTCGATGTCGTGTCCGGCAGTGACGGACGACTCCGGCAGAATACTGCGCGCAGCATCGACCATGTCGCGCGCTTGCCAGCTATCCGCCCCCATGCGCATCAGCAGCCGGGTCAGCGTTTCGCCGCGCGCCAGCTTGACGCTGACGTGTTCGTATTCGGAATCGGTCGCATCCGCATCGTCCGCCAAGCCTGTCGTCTTCTGCAGGACAGTCGTGTAAGCCGCCAGTGCGCTGTTGGAGCTATCGCTATGCGACAGATCCAGACCCTCAGGCGCAAACGAGGGACGAATCTGCGCGCGGTCTGCCTCGCTGGCGATCATCCGGGTCACAAGCTCGAGCGCCTCTCCAGCGTCGATTTCTTGCCCGTCCTCCGGCGGTAGGATGCTCCCAAGCAGTTCCACTACCCTCGTCTGCACTTCGCCGCCCTGGGGCCCGCTCGCAACCGTGCCGTCATGGCCGCCTTCGTTGGGCGACGGCGTGTTTGAGAAGAGTTTGAGCGGGTTGAATGACGGAACGTCGACCGCCGGATCGGGCTTCACTTCAGCTAAGCGGATGAGAACGCGCGCATAAGGCTTCTTGTGCAGATACTCGCGATTGGCCCTGCGTTCCCGGATCGAGGCTTGCACAATGTATCGCGTCGATACCGCGTCGGTGGTCGCCTGCAGCCGGTCGGATTTGGGCAGCGCCCATGCGAGCCCGCCCATTTTGCGCTCTGAAGACAGAGTGCGTTTGACTGGCGGAAAGGCTTGGCGCAGTGAAACCGCAATTCTGCCGGGGCCTCCGGTGGTCTCGAGCGATCCGAAAATAACGGCGGCGATCGCCACTGCTCCAACTGTGGCCGCGAGGCAGGTGCTGAAGAACCAGCGAAATCCTCCGCCCCTTCGCGCCTCGGCTTGATCCGCAACAAAGAGATCAGGGAGCGGGCGACCTTTGCGTGCTGCATAGAGATGGGGAAGCCCCCGCGGGCGCTCGCCATCGGCCGAACGCCGCGGCCGACCAACAGAGGCATGCCGCCTTAGCTCGATCGGATCGACCCCCACGATTGCCACGGTTGGCCCCCTTGCTTGAGAATTCAGGTGCTCGAGCTCGTCCCCCAGCTCACAAAGAAGCACTTCGCATCTCTTCCTGGCGATAGTCGGGCGGTGCAGCAACCGTGTCAACGCTGCGCCTGGCGCACAAACTGCGTGCGCCTCGGCCATCGAGACGCGTCAGCCGCCAAAAAGATTACTGTCGAATCATGCAGTTCGCATTGGGCGGACAACTTGTGACGCTTTTTTTGCTGAGGAGTGTTGACAGGCGAGATCCACCGATCTAAATCTCCACTCGTTCGCGGCGCCGATGACCCGGCCGCCACGGACCTTCGGACGACGAAATCACTTGAACCGACACGGACCTTTCGGGGGTCTCCCCTGAAGACGGTTCGTTTTTTAGTCGGCGAACCCGGGAAACCGGATCGCTGGCCCAGGTGATTTACTCTGAAGCAAGCGCTTTTTGACAAGTTAATCGGAAGGAAGAGAAACGCAGGCGGCGGAGTCCTGGCGGGTCTCGAGCCACGGAGACGTGGATTGAGGCTGAAAGAGACTCTGGCGATACTGCGTTTCTTCAGCCATCACCAAGATGGAAAGCGGGTCGGTTCGCCGATCGGTGGAACATCTAGTGTGAAGGTGCCCGTTACGCAGATCCTTGGAGTAACCTCCAAGCCAGATCCAGAATGAGACTCTTCAATCTAAGAGTTTGATCCTGGCTCAGAACGAACGCTGGCGGCAGGCCTAACACATGCAAGTCGAACGCCCTAGCAATAGGGAGTGGCAGACGGGTGAGTAACGCGTGGGAACCTTCCCAATGGTACGGAATAG
>JBFWOB010000037.1:0-64543 GCA_050250755.1 Hyphomicrobiaceae bacterium | reverse complement strand
CGACAGATCACAGAATAACGCCAACGCATTTGATTCTCCATTGCCTCCCGGCTGTTATGTATGCGCGTGAAGGGGCGAATTCCGACATCTAAAAAAGTTTGTCGGAATCGTCCCTTTCGCCCGCACCCCTCATAGGACGGCGCGCCGTCATTCACACGAGCTATGAGGGCTTGACATGCCGACCGAACCTGCCGCACCGCGGCGCGACAACAAGTCGACCATCGAAATCGCCGGGACGGACCTGAATTTCCGCGCCGTCGAGCTGGACACCCGGAGCCCCACTGGCGGCCAGATTGCCAAGGTCGCTGGCTTCGTCGGCGACCAGCACCCCTATGTTTTCCAGTGGCGGTCCGACGGGGACTTCGAAGACATTCGCGTGCACGAGGAGGCCAATCTCGACAAGGGCACCAAGTTCATCGTTGCGGAAAGCAGCAGGTCGAACCGCATCACGATCGACGATGAGCAGATCGACTGGCCGGCCGACGTGATCACCGGTGCGGTGATCCGCAAGCTGGGTAGGATTCCCGCCGAGAAGTCCATCTACCTCGAACGGAAGAACGACCCCGACCGGCTGATCGAAGACCATGACGTCATAAGGATCAAGCCCGACGGCATCGAAGAGTTCAAGAGCCGGAAGCCCGAGGCCTGGGAGCTGATCGTCCAGGGCAAAAAGATCATCTCCATCAGCCCGGTCATCTCGGTCGTTGAAGCCCTGACGGGCGCTGGCTTCGACCCCAACGCCTGGCTCATCTTTCTCAAGGTGGAGGGGCAGCCCAAACGCCAGCTCGCCATCGGCGATTCCGTCGACTTGCGCGCCAAGGGCGTTGAGAAGATTCGGCTGACGCCGAAGGACGTCAACAACGGCGAGGCGCGTGCTGCAGCCCGCCGCGACTTCGCTCTTCTCACCGGCGACCAGACGTACCTCGACGATTTGGGTTTGAACTGGGAAACCGATGCTGCGGACGGCCGCCGCTGGCTGATCATCCACGACTACCCGGTGCCGGCCGGTTACACCGTTCGCGCGACTACGCTGGCCCTGCTGGTTCCGCCGACCTATCCGCAGGCCGAGATCGACATGTTCTTTGCGCACCCGCCCCTTCACCGGTCATCGGGCGGTATCATCGCTGCAACTGAGTCCGAGCAGACGATCCGGGGCCTGTCCTTCCAGCGCTGGTCACGTCATCGCGGCCCTGGGGCCCGGTGGAACCCGGCCGCCGACAGCGTAGTCACCCATCTGGCGTTGGTGGATGCCGCCATCGCCAAGGAGGTGGGGGAATGATTCCGGCGAGGACCCTAGCTCTTGCCGGCGTCACTCATGAAGCACTGCGTGCCCACTTGTTCCCGGGCGACGGAAACGAGGCCGCGGCTGTTCTTGTGTGCGCCACGTCACCCGGGCCGCGGTGCCGTTTGGTGGTGCGCCAGGTCATCATGGTTCCGCATGATGCCTGTTCCGTGCGCACGCCGGATGCGATCGTCTGGCCGGGGTCGTACGTCGAAGAGGCCATCGACTTGGCCGAGCCTGAAGGGCTCACGATCATTCTTCTCCATTCCCATCCTGGGAATTGGTTGGACTTCTCCCACATCGATGACGCGAGCGATGCGACGGTTCTGCCAAGCGTGTTTGAGGCCTTCGGCACTTGCCACGGATCGGCGGTCATGACGCCGGACGGCGCGATCCGGGCAAGACTCTATGCGCCGGACATGAGGTGCGAGCCCGTCGACCTCATCACGGTCGCGGGCGACGACATCCTGTACTGGTGGAACGACGGCATCGTCGCCGGCGGACCAATTCGACGCGCTCTGCCGTTCACGAGCGGAATGAGATCGGAGTTCTCCCGCCTTTCAGCCGCTGTGGTCGGCGTGTCCGGAACCGGTTCGATTGTCGCCGAGCAACTGGCGCGGCTGGGCTTCGGCAACATCACTCTGGTCGACTTCGACAAGGTCGAGACCAAGAACCTGAACCGGATTTTGAACGCGACGACACGCGATGCTCAAGACCAACGCTTGAAGGTCGACATGTTCGCGGACGCCATCGCGTCCCACCGGGAAGAGGGTGTCGCTCGGAAGGTGCCGACCACAATAGCGACCCGTGAAGCCATCTGCGCCGTAGGTCAATGTGACGTTGTATTCTGCTGCGTCGATACGCAGGAAGGTCGCTACTTTGCCGACCTGATCGCTTCAGCGTTCCTGTTGCCCTTGTTCGATGTTGGCGTCAGCATTCCGACCTATGAGGACAAGGGAAGGAGGGCGATCGCGGATGTCTGCGGCCGCCTAGATTACGTACAACCGGGTGGATCGACTCTTGCTGACCGTGAAGTCCACACACCACAAGGCCTGCGTGCCGAATACCTGCAGCGCGTCGATCCGCAGGTATTCGGCGAGGAGTTCGCGGCCGGCTATATCAAGGGCGCCCCCGAGCAGACTCCCGCCGTCATCACCTTGAACATGCGCGCAGCTTCAATGCTGGTGAACGAGTTCATTGCTCGGTCGTATCCGTTTCGACTGGAGTCTAATCGTCTCTATGCGCGGACCTCCTTCAGCCTCGCCGCGTGCGATGAGGACTATCGTAGCGAGGACGGCTTTCTGAAAAGCGAGAGCAGAATGTTTGGTCTTGGCGCTACCGAGCCGCTGCTTGGGTTGCTGATTTTCCAGAACCCGACGGTGGCAGAGGCATGAAGGTCGTAAGATGGTTGCGCCGGTTCTGGGACGACTACGGTCCGGCCCGCAGGTTGCAGGTGATCGAGGGCGGGACGCTGCCGGCGCCCTTGCCCCATCGCGATCTGGTGCTTACGCGAGACGACGGAGAGGACTGGAGCGTGGGAATGCGGTGCCCGTGCGGGTGCGGCGCCGCGATCGAACTGATGATCTTGCCCGGAGCCAATCCGCGGTGGAGCGTTCAAGTGGACGAAGCTGGCCGACCCACGCTGCACCCGTCCGTGTGGCGGAGAAAGGGGTGTCGATCTCATTTCTGGGTACGGCGCGGCCGAATTCAGTGGTGTGATCAATAGATCCAGATAACGACAAGCGCAAACGTCCGTGCGGCGAGCGGACATCTCCGACAATTCGCTGAGAACTGGAATATCGTCACCACAAATGTCTGTTGTGGAGACGTCTCAGCTCTGTGCAGCGCGACGTTCGAATAGATCATTTGCGTCGCTATTGGCCCGTCGCGTCAGCGCCCTAACGGCGGATATCGGATCATTGCGACCACAGAAAGGCACAGGCGGCCCGGTGCCGGAAGCTAGACAGCATCAACAGTATCCCAATAGCTGCCATTGATGCCGCTGCAATCGGCTACGCACGAAGCGTCGCCGACCGTGTCCGGTCTCAGGGGTATTGCGTCAGAGGATGAGATATCGATTTTCTCAGCGCCACAGCTCTATTGCTAGTAGCATGCTTTGTCCTAGGCCAGCGCAGCAATCAAGCGCTCGACCTTCGCTTCCGAGCGTGCGGTCGAGGCCAGCTCCATAACATCGACATCGCTGCCAAGGCTCTCTCGCGCGAGTTCTACCACGTGCATGTGATGGGTGAATAGAATTGGCTGTACGTCAGCAGACAAGCCAGCAAGCGCGGCCAACCCGTTCTTGGTGCGGTCGTCGTCGAACGTCATAAAGAGGTCATCACCGACGAACGGGATCGGCTCCGAGCGCTTGGCATAGTCTTCCAGATAGGCGAGCCTGAGTGCCAGATAGAGTTGGTCGCGCGCACCCTCGCTCATGCCACCCACATGAACTTCTCCGCCTCCTGGGCGCCTCCCAATGAGACGCGGGACGTCATTATCGTCAAATTCCTGGCCAAGGCCGGAGAATGAATTGCCGGTGATCGTCGAGAATAACTGTCCGGCTCGGAGCATGAGCGGATCCTGCTGACTTGTCCTCTGGCGTTCAATGGCAACGCCAAGAAGCAGCGAGCCGAGCTTTAAGACGCTCCACTCCCGTGCGGATGCCGCCAATTCCGCCTCCGCACTTCGCTTTTGGATAGCAGCGAGCTCCGCGCCAACACCCTCTTCGAGAACTTCGCGCTCTGCCAAGGCCTGCCGGTGAGCAGCAAATACCTCTTTGGCGCTGTGGTCGAATTGCTCGGCTTCCAGTTCTAAGGTTGTGAGGGTGCCATTAGCGAGGTCGGGGTCGAAGCCCGCGATTTGGGTACGAAGCTCTTCCTCAGTTAGGCCATCCGAATGGGCGAGAAGTTGGTCGCGCAGTTTGGCGAGAGACGCTCGCAAAACGTCCCTGACTTTCAGTCGATGGCATAGATCTGGCAGATCAGCGTCAGGCGGCAAACGACTTGCCAGATGGGAGAGTCCGTCGTTCGCCTCGGCGAGGACGTTCTCTGCTTTCTGCTTTTTGCGGCTGGCATCATCGAGGTGCTTTGCCGCTTCCGTACGCCTGGTGTTGGATTTGGTGGAATCCGTGAGGCGCTCGTTGAGCTGTTTCAGAGCCGCCTCTGGGGCAAGGTCTACCAAGTCAGGCGCTACTTCGGCGACGAGCGTTCGAATTTTGGCGGCGAAAACCGCCATGTCGGCACGCATGCCTGCCACACGCCCGGCCCGATCGGCTCGTTCTCGCGATGTGGAAGGCACTGTCTGCCAGACGGCCAACGCGGCCTGCGCCTGTTCTATTGTGGCGCCTGGGACACTGATAGCAGCCACCGCCGGCTCCCACCTTGCCTGCCAGTCGCGACGTCTGTCTGCCAGCTGTTTTTGTTGGCGCACCAGTTTGGCGAGGCGGTCCTTAGCACCGCGCAAGTTCGCTTCGAGTTCGCGACGTTGCCCCCAAGTGTCTGTCATATCGCGAAGGCGGAGTTCAACTCCAGGCACGATGGCCGCAGGATCGAGCCCTTTCAGCTCGTCCAGCCCAATCTCCGCCGCCAATCGGGCAAGGCCAGGAGCCGCGCTTTGAATCGCAGCGTCCACTTCTCGGAGCTTGTCCTGCGCGTCATGCAGCTCCTCGCGGCGTTCCAACAACTTGTCCAACGCATCAAGCCAAACGCTCATCTCGGGAGGGGGCAAAGGCGAAGTTATCCCTGCCGCCGCCCATAACGCCACATAGCCTTCCCATTCCTTGGCGCGGCGCTCATCCAGTTCCTTGATGCTCTGATATGTTTCGGCAAGCGTACGCCGGGCATCATCCAGTTGACGTTCCGCTGATGCAAATTCTGCAACCCGGGATGCATCCACCAGAGCCTCATCGGAGAGGCGATCGGCGTCAGCGGCGTTGCGCTCGAACTCGATCGTCGTTTGCGGCATCGCCGCTGGCGCAATGGCATTAGGTTCCCCGAGCAATGTCGAGCGCAAACCGTGCCAGATGCTGTCCCGCTGCGCTCGCTTGCCCATGATGGCATCGCGAGTCGGCACGGGACTTTCTGTCGAAAGTGACAACAGCCTCTGTTCTAGGGCTTGAATGGAGGCGGTTGTTTTGGGAACGCGGTCATGCAGGCGGTCGCGTTCTTTATCAATACTTTCAAGGGCAATCCGGATTCGCGCGACTGTTTGAGGCGCGGGCAACTCTGTCACGGCAAGCGTATCAACACTTCCGGGCAAGAGAGGCTTCAGACGACTCGCGGCCTCGGCCAGCTGACGGGCCTGTTTCACCACATTGGCCTGTAGCTCCTTGCGTCTATCGAGCTGACGCAACGCGGGCGCAAGCGCGGTCAATGTGTCTGCAAATGGTTTGGGATCGATCGCTTTGCCACGGACGGCGGCCCCTTGCTCGAGCTCTGCAAGCGCGTCCTGCTCTTCCGCTAGGTCGGTGTCATTGCTCGATATCGATGTTAGGAGTTTGCTGCCTTCCGAGATGAGCGCCTGTATCAATGCCAAGCCGGCATCGCTTGGCCTGGCATTCTCCATCGTCTGAGCATCAGGAAGGCCGAGCCGGGTGGCCAGGTCGACAAGCTGGTTGGAGAACGCGTGCACTTCGCGTTCGACCGCAGGGATGTCGGCCTGGGCCTTGGTGAATGCGCCAAGCTCGGAAAATAGCTGCACGATGTCCTTCGCACGAGCCAAGGGTGCCTCGTCGAAGGTGATGGAGGCGTGATTGGCCTGCGCCAGCTGCTCTTCCTTCAATGTCCGATCGCGAATCTGAAGTGCGTCGTCGCGCGCCTTGAGTCCAGCCTCAAGCTTGTTGCAGAAGCCGGATTCTATATCTGGAAGATCGCCGAGAGATCTAAGATCGCGCAGATCGGCGTCGATGAGCGCAATTTGCGGCGCAACGTGACGTAACCGCGAGAGCCTAGCCTGCTCCGATCCATTCGCTTGTCGCTTCCGTTTGATTGCGTCGAGTTCGGAGGCTAGCCGGTCGATCTTGTCATTAAGGTCTTTCCACTGCCCGGCTTTTAGCTCGCGCTCGCGAATTGCCCTGCTGGCAAGAGTGAAGCGGTCCAGGGATTGATAAAAGGCGCGATCTTTGGATGCACGTGACGCAAATATCGTATTGGATTCGGTCTCAAGCTGGTGTCGTAGGTCCGTGAGGCCGCGAAGTCCGGAGGCCGCAGCAAACAATGTTGCGCCGACTTCGCCTTCGCTTTTCAGCATTTCTTCGGCACCTGAACGCAAGGTTTGGGCGTTGAGACCGAATGCGTTGCAGAAGACTTCGCGGGTTACGGAGCCTAGATAGCGAGCCAGAATGTTGTCAGGCAGCGCTGCATCGCAATCAAATCCGAGCAACGTGCCTTTGTTGCCCTTGCGTCGGCGGAACGCCAACTCGTGCCCGGTCCTGTCGGCAATAACGCCACCAATCCGAAGCTCCCGCCCTTCATGCAGAAAGTCGTACTTCGTTTGCCGCTCGATACCGAAGAAAAGGTCTGTCAGGGCAGCAAGGGCGCAGCTCTTGCCGGCTTCGTTTCTGCCATAGACGATGTGCAGCTTGGCGCCGCGACGGAATGAAAGCATTTCGCCGATGAAGGGGCCAAAGCGTTCGAGTTTGAGCGTGTTCAGGCGCATGGTTCAAACCTCCGCCGTCGCATGCTTGGCACGTCCCAAGACCAATAATCTTGCCTCTTCCAGCAATGCCGGTAGATCGGCTTCCGCTGCTACTGACTGCCCCAAGCCTTCCGGCAGCTTGCCTCTGACTTCTGCGATGATTGCCTCGGCATCTCTCATTACATCGGCGTCCTCCACGACATCTTTGAGAATCGACGGGAGATCGAGTGAAGAGGAGGTGTTAAGCGGAGCAATAGGTTGCACGGCGTCGCGGGTGGTAATGCGCAAACGCTCGATCCAGATGTCGTCGCCGACGTGATGTGCAACCGCCTGCACCTCGTCGGTCATCCGGCGTAATGAGCTCTTTAGTTGGTGATGAAGCGTGGTCTCGCCTGTAAGCGTCACCCGCATTGCGAGCAGTCGGCCACGCGCGTCCTCTGCCAGGGGCCTGATAGCCCTTGTTACCGCGTCCAGAGCTTTTCGCTCGTTTTCTGCATCGTCCAGGGCGACTTCAATCGACGCCCATCGGGCCCTGTCGACAATCAGGCGCCGAACCTGACTCACCTCGCCGTCGATGACTTCGACAAGAACCGCGCCCTTCGGACCGCATTCGCGCACGCTCCGGCCCTGCAGGTTTCCAGGGAATACGATCCAAGGGTCCTTGGATAACTCCTCGTATTCGTGAACGTGGCCGAGCGCCCAGTATTGGTATCCGCGGGCAGTCAGGTCTCTCAGCGTGCAAGGCGCATAGGCAGCATGTCCAGGTCGCCCGGTGCATGACGTGTGAAGCACACCGATGTTGAACCACCCCTGCACCGGGGCAGGGTATCCGATGGCGTAATTTTCAGTGGCGGCCCGATCCGCAAAGCTGCGGCCGTGCAGCGCGACTTTCAGTTCTTCGATACGGAACGTCTGCGGCTTGCCGGTGGGAAATTGGAGCACGGTGGCGGGCAGTGGAATCGTCCTGGTAATGATGCTTTCCGCATCATGATTGCCCTTGAGAAGGAACAATAAGATCCCGGCACGGTGGAGACGGGCGATCTCGCGATTGAAGAAAAGGCCGATTGTATTGTCCTTCCAGTCCCCGTCGTAGACGTCACCGGCGACGACGACGAAGGCAACGGCTGCGTCGATCGCCTGCGTCACGAGTTCGGAGAATGCCTGCCTGCTGGCAGCTGCGAACCGGCGTGCAAGCTCCTCGTCCTTGATTGCAAGGCCGGTCAAGGGACTGCCGAGATGCAGGTCGGCGGCATGTATGAAAGTGAAGGAAGCAGCCGTGTTAGACATGGTGGAAATAGCCCCCGCCGGAAAATCAGGTCCAAACATTCGCACCCGAGACACTTGCAGATATCTGGATGGCGGATGCTGTTAGGCTCCGTGAGTCGTCCCCGCGCGATTGTACCCGATCAGCATCGGGTACGTCGGATCATGTGGAGTCATCCTAAAAAGCCAAGACACATTGCAATCATCCACATGATTTATTGGTGCAATGAGGGACCGGCCTCAAGTAATGATCCAGAAGCTTATGAGCGGTGTGCCTCAATACCTTGAATGTCCAGGGTATTCGTGATGCCAGGCGTCCTCGGGAAGCTTCCGCAGAAATTCGTCCGCGACCGCGAGCATCCCGACTTCCGCCGCCCAGTTGAGGTGCCTGACGAGACGAGCCCTCTTGTCGGCATCAGGTAGTGGCCAAGCTGCGAGCACGAGCGGTGGCTCGACGCGCCAGACGTGATCTGGTCCCATCCCGCCGATCCTTTCGATGAAGGCCTGCCATTCCATCGGTCTCGGGCAAACCCGGTGATCGGCCTGCACATACTCTAAGAGCGACCTGAGCTGATTCATCCGCCCCTCCGAGTAGGGCGATGCGCGGTTGCACTCCGCCCGGAGATTGTGAACACTACGCCCATTGATACGGGGACCACAATATCGGGGCACCATGGCCGCGCCTGCCGAGCAGGTTCAGACGAAACCGCTTCGCCGGTCGATCGACCCGAGCGAGTATGACGTCTACCATGCGGGTCTGGAGTGGGGTCTAGTCGACCCCATCATCATCAACGATCGCAAGGACTTGAAGTCGGAAGTCCGCTGGCACGACCGTGTCGAACCGTTCCACCACCAGGTCACCAACCTCATAACGTACTGCCGACGTCTGCCCGTGACGCTGCTCGCCGATGACGTCGGCCTCGGTAAGACCATCAGCGCCGGCTTGATCGCCAGCGAGCTCATCGCGCGGCGTCGCCTCAGCCGAATCCTCATCGTCGCCCCGAAACTTCTCGGACCGCAGTGGAAGGAGGAGCTCTCGGCCAAGTTCAACATCCCCGCAGTGGTCGCGGCGGGACAGGAACTGCTCGACGCGGAGCCCGAGGGCGAGGTGGGCGCCGTGATCACCACCTACCATTCGGCGCGCGAGTACATCAAACGACTACCCGCCGATCGCTTTCAAATGCTGATCCTCGATGAGGCGCATAAGCTGCGCAACCTCTACGGGGTACCTAAGCCGCCTAAGGTCGCCGAGCGCTTCCGCGAAGTGCTCGCCAACCGCGCTTTCAAGTTCGTGCTGATGCTGACCGCCACGCCGATCCAGAACCGGCTGTGGGATCTGTATTCACTGGTGGACCTGCTTACCGTTGCCCGTGGCCACCAGAACCCGTTTGGCAGCGAGGGAATGTTCGCGCGCAACTTCATCGCGGACGGCCGATCGACCGCCCGACAGCTGAAGCCAGAGGCCAAGGACCAGTTCCGCTCGATTGTATATGGGTACATGTCGCGGGTTAGGCGCGCTGATGCCCAGCTGCATTTCCCGACCCGCAGAGTGTTCCGCCAAGGCGTACCGCCGACCGAGGATGAGAAGGAGCTGATCCGGCTCATCGCCAAGCCGATTCAGAAGCTCAATCGTCTCGCTCAGATCGGCATCCTGCAGGCGCTCACCAGCAGCCCCGATGCTTGCGCGTTGCAACTCGATAACATGGCACGCAAGGGCACCTTCCCTGCTGACGTCGCCCAGAAATTCCGGGCGGTGGTCAAGGGCATGAAGATGAGCGCGAAGCTTCAAGGCGTTGCCGCGCTCGTTGCCCAGTTGAAGAAGGAGAACCCGCAGAACTGGCGCATGGTGGTGTTCACCCAACGCCGTGAGACCCAGACCACTATCCAGGCCTACCTGGAAGGTCTTGGCATCAGCGTGGGCCTCATCAACGGTGAGACCACGGGCCGGAACCAGACGACGATCGGCAACTTCAAAGCCTCGCCGCCGAAAATCAACGTCATCGTCTCGACGGAAGCAGGCTCGGAGGGCGTCAATCTCCAGGCCGCCAACGTGCTGGTGAACTACGACCTGCCATGGAATCCGATGATTGTGGAACAGCGGATCGGCCGCGTCCAACGCTTGGGGTCGGAGCACGCCAACGTCCTGGTCTACAGCGTCACCCTGGCGGGCACCTTCGAGGATTACATCGTCGGACGGCTGCTACAGAAGCTGCAGATGGCGTCCCATGCCATCGGCGATATCGAATCGCTCCTGGAAGCTTCCGGGATGGGCGACGGTGACGAAGACGGCACAACAAGCTTCGAAGACGAAATCCTGAGGTTGGTGCTGGATTCTCTTGCGGGGAAGGACGTGAACGCCGCCACCCGTGCTGCCGAGGACAGTATCGAGCGGGCACGGCGAACCCTGGTCGACGAAGAGAAGAACATCAACGAGATGCTGGGGGCGATGGACGGCGCGGCCTACAAGGGTCCGCGCAGCCCTGATCTTCCACCCCAAACACGCTCGATGCCGGCGCGCGACTTCGTGCTGTCGGCCCTGAGAGCTCTCGGCGCCAAGCTGGCGGAGCAGCCACCCGATAAGTACTGCTGCGAGTTCGAGGGACGGCGCGAGACCATCTGTTTCGACGAGGATCCGAACTCTGATAGCCGCTCGGTCCTTTATCGGCCTGGCTCCCAAGCATTCGACCGGCTGATTTCTCGCGTGACACAGTCCGGCGTTCACGATGTCCACGACGCCGACACCGATCCGCAACGCGGCGCGCAAGTGGCGGCCGAATGGGTGCAGTCGTTCGGTGGCTCCCTGCGCACGGCCAAGCTTACCCGAGTGACCCGCACCTATTCGGGTGAAGCGCTGCTGCAGGTCCGCGCCACCACCTCGCACGACAGCTATGAGCGCTTGATCCCCATCAAGTGCCCCGATGAGGAGCACCAGACTGACGACGGCAACGGCCTCGATCCCATTCCGCCGGTTATCGACCGGCCGCAGGATATCGGGCTGTCGCTGGATCGCATCACCCGCAGTGCCATGCTCGATCCCGGCATCGCCGAGTTCTGCCGCTTCTATTCCGAGCGACGGGCCGAGGAACTAAGGGCCGCCGGCGACGACGAACGTATGCGTAAGAAGCTCGACGACGACTTCACACCTCGGTTGCAAACCACCATCGCAGGCCTTCGGGGAACGGTGCGCCGCATTCTCGAGGGGCGGGTCACCTACACCATCGACCAAGCCGAATACACCTCGACGCTGAAGCTCGTCCCGTCCACATGGCACATCGTCGATGCGCCCCCACTCGCCTCCTGCGCAAACACCACGAAGAAGGTCCCGATCGACACCCTGGGCGAATGCGCGGTGTCAGGAGCCAAGGTGATGCGTCACCTGCTGGTCAAGTCGGCCGTCTCCGACCGGTTCGCGCTGCCTGAACATACCGTCGTCTGTGCCTTGAGCGGCCAGCGGGTCCTATCGTCCGAAGTTGAGGCCTCGGATGTCTCCGGCCAACCGGTGCTGCGTCGCTTGCTTAAGACCTCGTCGCTGAGCGGCCGCAAGGCTGAGCCGCAGCATGTCGGCCGCTGCGCCTTCACCCAAGCCGATGCGTTGCTGTCCGAGCTCGCCACCAGTGAGGTATCTGGAAAACCATTCCGCTCCGATCAGGCCCGAAAGTCCGACGTTACCGCCAAGACTGGACACACTTCGGAGTTCATCACCTGCCCGGTCACCGGTCGCACATTGCTCCCTGTTGAAGCTGAGCGCTGCGCAGTCACCGGCCAACAGGTGATGCCGGGCGTGCTGCAGGAGTGCGCGGTCTCCCATCAGCGCGTGCTGCCTTCCGAAGTGGATCGATCCGACGTTACTTCCCGCCCCGTGCTGCGGCGCCTGCTCAAGGCCTCGACGTTGAGCGGACGGCGGGCCGAGCCGGATCAATTTGGCCGCTGCGAATTTACCCAAGCGGAAGCCCTGCTGTCGGAGTTCGCCATCAGCGAGGTATCCGGCAAACGATATCGCGTCGACCAGGCCTTGCGCTCGGATATGTCGGGCAAGTCCGGCCATGCTTCGGAGTTCATCGCCTGCCCGCTCTCCAACCGGGCCCTGTTGCAAAGCGAAGCGGAACGCTGCGCCGTCACCGGCCAAGCCGTCCTTCCGGGGATGCTGGAAGAATGCGCTGTGTCGAAGCAGCGCGTGGTTCCGCAACTACTCTCACCGTCCTCGGTCAGCGGTCGCCGGGCGCTTCAGCGATACCTTGTGGTCAGCACCATTTCCGGGGTGCGGTGCCTGCAAGAGGAAGTCATACGGTCGGACGCCGGACGTTTCTGCACTCGCGCCGAGGCCCAGCCCTGCGCCTGGACCAACCGTGAGACCCACCCCGACGATCTGCGCATTTGTGATCTGACCGGCCTTGCGATCCACTATTCCATCGCGACTAGGCAACCGCCCTACCGCTTGTCACCCCTGGCCGAAATGCTCGTCGGCACCCGACGCGCAGCCGACGAGAAACCGCTTTGGTCCGACCTGGCCCAACTTGCCTCCGACGTCTCCGAGGGCCGTTGCATCATCGAGAGTGTCCAGGCCTCGCCGGACGGCAAACAGCTCGCCGTTTGTGCCGAACAGCGGAAGCTCCTCGGATTCCGCACCCGCTATATCGGGTTCGTGTATTCAATGGCTGATCGGGCAATCATCGGTAGGTTGGCCGTCGGGAAGCGTTCGAATTTGGCGTGGGTTGACGCCGCTTAAGTCCGCTTATGGCGGAGTCCGGTCACGACAGGGCGGCTGGGCGCGCGGAACTTTCTACTCATGTTCGACGTCCGGAATCTCTGCCTAACGACGATCAAGTCATTGGCCCGCTTCGCTTTTGACCCTTAGCTGACAGTGGCGACCATGAGGAAGCTCCCAAACGTTGTCGGCTTTTCATCTGCAGTCGGAGCATGGCCTGCGTTCGGAGTGTGCCTGCGGCCGGCGCCGAATTCGTCATGCAGCTGTCATATCATTCGATTATTCCGTAATTATGGAATCAAACGATGCAGCGATCGGGTTTGGAGCGCTCGCCAAGGCGACGCGCGTCGACGCCATACGGATTCTGGCGTGCCGTGGCGCGTCCGGCATGACGGCAGGCGAACTGGCGCGCACTCTCAATCAGGCGCCGTCGACGCTGTCGTTCCATCTCTCTGCGCTTGAGCAGGCGGGCCTTGTTCAGGCGACGCGCCAGGGCAGGCACGTTATCTACGCTGTCCGGTTCGCGGGCCTGCGCGCCCTCTTCGGCTTTTTGACCGAGACGTGTTGCGGCGGTCGCCCAGACTTATGCGGCGACCTCGCCAGATTGCTTCCCGACATCGAAAATGACGAGAGCAAGAGCATGCAGCCGGCGTTCAACGTCCTGTTCATCTGCAGGCGCAATTCGGCCCGGTCGATCCTGGCCGAAGCTATCCTGGAGAAAGTCGCAGGCGACCGATTTCATGCCTACTCGGCGGGAACCGAGCCGGCGGCGGCGCCGATGCGGAAAGTGCTCGATCGTTTGAGGGCGATGGGGCATGACGTCAGCACGCTGCGCTCGAAGTCATGGACCGAGTTCACCGGTGCCAGCGCTCCGAAAATGGACTTCGTCATCACGCTCTGCGACGTGCCCGAGGGCGAAGCGTGCCCCGAGCTCGGCACGCGTCCGCTGACGGCGTCATGGCCGTTTCCCGATCCGGCAAAGTTCCTGGGCTCGGATGTTGAGCGCGTGACGCTGCTCAATGAGCTCTACGGGATGATCAGGCGCCGGCTGGAAGCCTTCACAAGCCTGCCCTTCGCAACGCTCGATAAAATGGCGCTGAAAGCACGTCTCGACGAGCTCGGTGATAGTGCACGCATGGCTCGATAGGCTTCGGAGGATCGGATGAGAGTTGGCATCAACGGAATGGGGCGCATGGGTCGCCTCGCACTACGGGCTGCAATGGGCGCAGTCCACCGGGCTGAAAGTGATCCACGGTGTTCGAACCGGCTCGACGTCGTGCATGTCAACGAGATCAAAGGCGGGGCGGCAACGACCGCGCATCTGCTCGAGTTCGACAGCATACATGGACGCTGGCACGCCCGGTTCGAGACCGATGGCAAGTCGGTCATCAGTATTGATGACACGCGCCTCGGTTTCTCTGAGGCGGCATTGCCCGGTGACGTATCCTGGGGCGATCTCGGCTGCGATATCGTCCTCGAATGCACCGGTAAATTTCTGAAGCCGGAGGATTTGGAAGGTTACTTCAAGCGCGGGGTGAAGCGCGTCATCGTGGCGGCACCTGTGAAGGACGAGCAGGCGCTCAATGTCGTCGTCGGGGTCAACGATCATCTCTACGATCCGACACAACACCGGTTGCTGACGGCAGCGTCGTGCACCACCAACTGCCTCGCACCGGTCGTGAGGGTGGTGCACGAGACCCTCGGAATCCGGCACGGACAGATCACGACGATCCACGATCCGACCAACACCAATGTTGTGGTCGATTTTCCGCACAAGGATTTGCGGCGGGCTCGCTCATCGCTGCTGTCGATGATCCCCACCACGACCGGCAGCGCGACTGCGATTGCGCTGATCTATCCAGAACTCAAAGGCAAATTGAACGGTCACGCGGTGCGTGTCCCCGTACTCAACGCCAGCCTTACGGATTGCGTCTTCGAACTGAGCCGCCCGACGACGCAGGCCGAGGTGAACGAATTGTTCAAGACAGCGGCGCACGGCGCCCTTGCCGGCATTCTCGGCTACGAGACGCGACCGCTGGTCTCGGCCGATTACTGCAACGACACGCGCAGTTCGATCGTCGATGCCGCGCACACGATGGTGACCGACAGCACCATGCTGAAGGTCTACGCGTGGTACGATAACGAGATGGGCTACGTTTGCCGCATGGTCGATCTCGCCAACATTGTCATCGCGGCGGAGCGCTGAGGTGCAACCTGCCGTCCGCCACTATCTCGTGGTCACGGCGTCCTACTGGGGCTTCACCGTGGTAGACGGCGCGCTGCGGATGCTTGTGCTGCTGCACTTCTTCAAGCTCGGCTTTTCGCCCTTCACGCTCTCCTTCCTGTTCCTGCTCTACGAGTGCGCTGGCATCGTCGCCAATCTTGCCGGCGGCTGGCTGGCCGTCCGGTTTGGTATTCCGGCAATGCTCGCGGTTGGACAAGCCTTGCAGGTCTTGGGGCTGGTGATGCTTTCAGCCCTCGATCCTGCGTGGACGGCTGTAGGTTCGGTCGTATGGGTCGTGACAGCGCAGGGCATCTCGGGTCTCGCCAAGGACGTCACCAAAACAGCTTCGAAGTCGGCCATCAAGGCCACCTCTGCCGAGGGCTCCGGCGAACTTTTCAGATGGGTTGCCTGGTTCACGGGTTCCAAGAACGCGATGAAGGGCGCCGGCTTCTTCGTCGGTGGGCTACTGCTCGATTGGTTGGGCTTTCGCTCGGCACTGTGGCTGATGGCAGCTTTGATCGGCTTGATCTTCTTGCTGGGTGTCGTTCTCCTGCCGGGCGATCTCGGTAAGGCGAAGTCATCGAGATCCTTGAAAGAACTGTTTGCCAAGTCTCGCGGTGTCAACCTGCTGGCGGCCGCCCGGGTGTTCCTCTTCGGTGCACGCGACGTCTGGTTTGTGGTTGGGCTGCCGGTCTTTCTCTACGTCAATGGCTGGCGCTTCACCGAGGTAGGCGCCTTCCTGGCCGCCTGGACTATTGCCTATGGGGTCGTGCAGGCAATCGCGCCTCGGCTCGTCTCCCGCAGCACGGATGGGCTGACGGCTGAGGTTTCCGCAGCCCGCGTCTGGGCTCTCATTCTGACCGGTATTCCGGTCCTGCTGACGATCCTGCTCGCAAGTGGAAGCGTCTCGCGGCCGGACTTTCTACTCGCCTTCGGGCTCGCGGTCTTTGGCTTGCCCTTCGCCGTGAACTCCTCGCTGCACTCGTATCTGATCCTCGTTTATGCAGGCTCTGAGAAGGCAGCCGAGGATGTCGGATTCTATTATGCGGCCAACGCCCTCGGCCGGCTGATGGGGATTCTTCTATCGGGCGCGCTCTATCAGATCGGCGGCATCGTCGCTTGTCTTGTCGGTGCAGCCGTCATGCTGGCGGCATGCTGGGGCATCACCCTGCTGCTGCCGACCGTTGCTTCGATCCGGGTCAGGACGGACCAGCCCGCCAAAACCTAGGCGCTGCACTTGATGCAAGCGCCTACTACCGGTCGTTGCGAGGTTCGCACTCAGCGGTGGCCGGCCGGTGCACGCGCTACTGCCTCGCTTGCATTCCCCGCACGAATCAAAGAAGATGTTAGCGGTTCGGCGACGCCTGACGGTTAATGCCCTGGGCGTGGAATAGATAACCGATCGACCATTGCGCCAACCAGGCAAGGTCGATCACATGCCAGAAGAAGAAACCCAAAACATTCCACAGCTGCCCGCGAAGTGGGTGAGCATAACGCCGCCCCGCTTGATCGGTCCGCGCGGTGGCATTTACTACCTCGATACTCGACCGCGCCTCGCAGCCAACGGGTGGCATACGGAGTTTCGCACGAGGCGTAAACCACCGCGTCCCCTATTTCGCGGGCAACCCACTTTAGCTTGGGTAGAGCCGGCAAGGGATTCGGATCGTGATTTATGGGGTGCGCCGGGCGACGAGATCCGTCGCGCGATTTTAAAGGTGCTGATTTTCACCGCACGCAAACTCGGCATTAGCGTGATTGATCAGGCGCCCGACCCGAAAAGCTTCAGGGCGAGCACCCGTCCAGGGAAACGAGCCGCGATCCCTCAGCGATTTTTGGAGTTCTTGGCCAACAACCTTCTAGCCGCCGCACGCGAACATCGAAATTGGTACAGCGCGTGGTCGGCAGTCACTCTGCCCCGAAACTCGCGCGGCGCGATCGTCGTGAGGCGGCAAAGGTACCACAGGCGATCGACCGCGCAGCTTCGCGCACTCTTGCGCACCGCAACGCGCGGCTCACCGAGGCGCCTCGAGTTGCGTTGGCGACAGACGCCCCAGTCGGCTCGCCACTACATTGAAGCGGTTGCCATGGGAAAGTCGGCAATGCGGCTCCAACTCTATTCCCCAGACTCATGGGAGGCCGGGCAAATCGTCAGCTCCTGGATCCCCTCAAGCAAAGCCCTCCTGCAGATCCTGTCCGAGGCCATCAGCGTTTCCTCGCGACAGCGCGGCCGCCGGACCGATGACACGGACGTGCTTTTGGCGTCTTGCCGTCGCGCCTTTCTGGCACTCGTCGGTGACGGCAACGATCGCCTGTCTGTCGCACTGGAGGTTCCTGACGGGATAGGCGCCGACTTCGTCCGGGCGATCGAAGCCATTCTCAAAGTCGAGCTCCTGAGCGAGGCGTCATTGCACGCCATAAAGCGAGTTCGCGCCGCGGACCATGCGCGTCTTGATCGGAGGACGTCCCGCTAGCGTCCGCTTCGCGGCAAATTCGCGAATATCGCGCCCCTCAGTCAACGAACCGACGCCAGTAGGTTTCCGCGTGAGTTCACGTCGGATCCCTCGGTGATGGCTAGGAACGCGAAAGGCAATGGAACGTCGCCTCAGCCGCCTTCGGCTGACGATCACGATGTGCCTGCCAACCGCAGATCGCCGGCTCCGCTGCAGGATCCGACTGAGCCCCCGAACTCCTACCGCGCCCTGCGCAACTTTGCTTTGGCCCTGGCACGAGCAATGGCGCGCCGCGACTGGGAGGTCAGCGTCAATCGATCCGAAAGCGATGAGGAGAAACTTGATGTGCGATAAGAAAGACCATCCCAAGGGAAAACTTGAACAGACCTTTAGCGTCTTTGAGGTCGCCAAACGGCATCGAGTTACCCCCAAAACAATACGTAATGAAATTGATCGCAGGCGCTTGGAGGCGATTTACGTCGGTCGCCTGCTTCGCATCACGGCGGAAGCTCTTGCCGCTTGGGAACGCGGCGATTGGAAATAAACATGAAAATCATTATTCGGGAAAACATTATGTTTCACGTGTGGCCCCAGTGTAATTTAATGTTTTCCCATTTTTCCACGAAAACACCCTTGAAGCCTCCTAATTCCACGACGATCTCCCTTTTCACAACCCAACAGGAAATCCGAATGTCGAAATTCGTAAGTGCGTATGACAGCACGATCCCTATGCTATCGGACGTCCCCGCCCTGATCCAAAACAATCCACTATGGCCGGCCGGTGAGCGCAATTCACAGGCCGCTTTCGTGCGCAAAGTCATCCGCTGGTTTGAGACCTGCGCAAAAAATTCTGCGCGTGTCGACGGCCCGTCTCCGCCGAGCCCCGCCGCCATCCCCTTTACACGACTAAACCTGAAGATCGCGTTCGCTCAGCTCACCATTGCTCATCTCGATGTGGTGAATAAGACGATTGCCAATGCGCTTAGCAGTCTAAACGGGATCGCTGACAGGCTCGGTATGCCCCGTGGCTACGCCTTCGCCCCCTTGTCGTCTGAATGCCAGGCCCTGCATGAGCTACTGGTCACTCGCGAAGATCGTGGGTCTTGCATCCGCCTTTTTCGCGTGATGTCGGCCCACGGCATCGCGCCACAAAGGGTGGCCGATGCCGTACCTATGCTGCGGGAGCAGATCGAAGGCGACTGGAGGATCAAGCGCAAGGATCGCGAGTTCAAACGCGCCCTGTACGCATGGAACACGGCTGCAAAGTCAGTGCCCGGGTGGCCGCAAGTATTGCTTGATGTTCCGAGGGTTCGAAAGGTCTGGGGCCTGCGCTGGCGTGACCACCTTTCCGACCTGGAAAAATCGGTCGATCGACTCCTTGCGGCAGGAGATCCAAATCCCACGGGCGAGGATCTGTTCGCCGGTCCGGCCGCTCGCCCGCTCCGCAAATCGACGAAGGAAGGGCGCAAGGAAGCTGCTCGCATGGTCGCATCCGCGCTTCGGGATGCCAACGTCGACGTCAACGCGCTTCGACACGTGCGAGACATCTGCCGGCCGGAGCGGTTCAAAATTGCTTTCAGGGTTCTGAGCGCCAGGGCCGGTGGCGTGACGCGGACGATCATGCGGTATGCGAGCGACATCCGCAAACTCGCCAAGCTCCCAGACATTTTGACATCCGATGAGCTTGCCGAGCTCGCGGTGGCCTATCAGAAGCTTCGCGTGCACCACGAAAAGTTCCTCGGGACCGTTTCGCGCGATCGAGGGCAGGAGTTGCTTGACCGGCTGGATGATCCCACGGCCATGGATGCCTATTTGGCGCTGGCGCATCGAGAGGCGCAGGAAGCGCTGCGATCGCGCAGGCCATTCTCGGTCGGCAACGCCTACAAGATCGCGAGAGCGCTGACACTGGAGATTTGGCACACTGTACCATGGAGGATTGGTGTCGCAGCAGCGTGGCGGCTCGATCAATTCGTTGAAGTCGAACTCGAGGGTGAGAAGCGCATCATGGTGCGTGCGCCTAAGGATCAGCCCGCGAACAAACGTACTCCAGATCAGTTTCTTAGTCCCGAGGCCGGAGAGTTGCTCAGGATTTTCCTCAAGAGCTATCGCCCGATCATTCTGCATCATAACAAGGCGACAGCCTCGCCTTACCTGTTTCCGGGACGCCTAGGGCGACAGCGGCATCCCCATACGATGCGGCAGCAGATGAATGGATGGATCCGCAAGCACACCGGTTTGGACTTTCATCCGCATGCCGTGCGGAAGATCAGTCCCAAGCTGATCCTTGATGCTGATCCGACGGCAATCGGTCTGGCCATTCGCAGCGGCGGCTGGGCGGATGACCGGATGCTCCGGAAAATCTACGGCCAGAAAAACCACCGCCAGTCGCAGATGAAGATCAATGAGTTTGTGCAGGGGCGGCGGCTGCGGGCGATCTCCACACTCCGTGTTCCTGCGAAACGCGGGACCAAGAAGCAGCCACGTGGGGCGAACTAACATGAACAAGCGGAAGCTTTCGCTGAAGATCGAGGAATGGCCGGCCCGCGATCGGCTCGCCCTGGAAACGGCGTTCGCCGAGGGCGCGGATCTGTTCGACGGTGCGGGGCTCGCCGTTAGGTGGCGACCGCCTACGCGAGCAAAAGTGAAGAAGTCCTACGGCGCGTTCCTGCATTGCCTAAAGCGTCATGATCTGCTCGACATGACCGCCGGGCCTTCCGATCGATTCAGCCGCCCGAACATCCTTCTGTTCGTGCAGGACATGCGCGATCGAGCCGTCGCATCGACGTCGATAGCCAGCGCTATGCGTGACGTTCGCGAGGCTATGCGGGTCATGTGCGACGGAAAGCGTCACGAGGATCTAATCCAAGCGTCCAGAGCGCTCGACCGCTCCGCCGTGCCGTCACGAGATCAGAGAGATCAGCTGGTCGCTCCATCGACGCTCTTTTATGCAGGCGTTAGGCGCATGAAACGTCTCAAGGCTCTGGCGGCCACGGACCTGAGCGCCAGCGTCAACTTCGGCGATGGCCTGATGATGTCGATGGAGGCGATCAAGGCTCTGCGACTGCGAAACCTTTCTGAAATGATGATCGATCATAACATCACATGCAATCAACTCGACGAATATGAGCTGAGGTACGAACCTCACGAGACGAAGACCAAGGTGCGCATCCGTGCGCCGCTGCCTGACAAGCTCGCCCCTTACATCCAATACTGGTTATCGACGGTTCGCCCCAATCTTCTTCGTGGACGCGTGAGCCAAGCCATGTGGATCACCACCTGGAGCACGGACATGGCTCCCATTACGCTCTATTACCGCTTCTGCAAGGCGACCAAGGATGAAACGGGTAAGCGTATCAACCCGCACCTGACCCGAAAAATCATCGTCACCGGCCTTGCGATCGGCGCGCCGGAGCTGATTTCGCTGGCGTCCATTGCACTCGATCATCTGAATCGTCGTCATACGCGCGATGCCTACGATCTTTCGGATGACTTGGCAGCAAGCCGAGCAGCCAACGCTGTTATCGCCCAGCGTCGTGCCGCGGCGATCAAGAAGAGGTAGCTGATGACCAAGCGCGTCGCCGTCTACCGTCGCAAGAGCACCGACAAGCAATCGGCCTCGTCCCTCGATGACCAGTTGCGCCTTTGCCGCGTCCTTGCAGGGCGTCATGGTTGGCAGATCGTGGGCGTCTACGAGGACGACAACATCAGTGGGGCGCGAAAGGGTCGCAAAGGCTATTTGAGCCTCCTCGCCGATGCTATCGCCGGGAAGTTCGATCTGGTAACTGCGGAGAGCTTGGATCGGCTGAATCGCGACCTAGAGGAGACCGCAAAGCTCTACAAGCAGCTCGCCTTCGTCGGCGTCGGTATCCACACTGTGTCGGAGGGGCCTATCTCCGAGATCCACGTTTCTATCAACGGCCTCATGGGGGAACTCTACCTGAAGGCGCTGGGCGAAAAGACCCGGCGGGGCCTCGAGGGCCGTGTGCTGGCAGGCAAGAGCGGTGGCGGAAAAAGCTACGGCTACGACGTCGTCTCCGGCGTGGACAGCTCCGGAAATCCCATGACAGGCGAGCGCAGGATCAACCCCGCCGAGGCCGAGATCGTCCGCGAGATCTATCGCCGCTTCGCCGCCGGCGAGGGCCCGCGCGCCATTGCACGAGCGTTGAACGACCGTGGCGTACCCGGCCCATTCGGCCGACCGTGGGGCGACACAACCATTAGGGGCCACGCCAAGAAGGGTACCGGGATTCTGAACAACGAGCTCTATCGGGGACGGCTCGTCTGGGGCCGGCAGCGGTTCGTCAAGGATCCTGCTACGGGCAGGCGGGTCGCCCGCCTCAATCCTGCCGGGACCGAAACCGTGGTCGAAATTCCGCTCCTCCGGATCGTCGACGAAGAACTGTGGTCGACTGTCAAGGCCCGCCAGGAGGAGGTGTCACGCCCCCTCACTGATCCCCATGTCACGACGCCTCTCAACGAAACACACCGTCCTCGCTTCCTGCTGAGCGGTCTAATAACCTGCGGCGTGTGTGGAGGCGGCTACACGATCAGGGCCAAGGATCGTTATGGCTGCGCCCGCCGTGGTAGCCAGGGCACATGCTCGAACGGACGCACAATCCGGCGCCCGGACCTCGAGCGGCGCGTGCTGGATGGTCTGCGCTCGTCCCTGGTCACGCCGGATCTCATGGCTGAGTTCACCCGCGAGTATATCGCGGAGTGGAATCGTCTGCAGGCAGAGCGGCGCGCGACCTCGAACGAGCGCGGTCGCAAGCTGGCGGAGGTCAAGCGCCGGATCGCCGGCATTTTGGATGCGATTGAGCGCGGGATCATCACATCGACGACGAAGGAGCGATTGGAAACCTTGGAGGCCGAGCAAGCGGCCCTTCAGCAGGCCCCGGTCCAGCCTGCCATGCCCGCCATCCACCCCAATCTCTCAGTGCGATATCGGGAGGCCGTTTTTGACCTGGAGGAGGCTTTGGCCGATTCCGAGCTTGCTGCGAAGGCTAAGGCAACCCTGCGCGCCCTCATCAAGACGATCACGGTCTACCCCGGCGACCAGCGCGGGGAAGTGACCATTGAGCTGCATGGGGAACTCGCGACGATCTTGGGATTTGCCCAGGGCGCTAAGGCCAACGCGGGTCGAGGGCAGCGAGTTCAAGTCTCGGTGGTTGCGGGGGTAGGATTTGAACCTACGACCTTCAGGTTATGAGCCTGACGAGCTACCGGGCTGCTCCACCCCGCGTCACCGTGCCGACAAAACGATAACCGCCCGAAGCGTGAACTTCAGGCTGTACCTCCAGATTGATCCTGACGGACCCGGGGATGGCTCGAAGGCGACCCGCCGGAGAAGGCAACGTCTCGTGACAGCGGTCTTATAGCAGGTTTCTTGCGAAGCGGAACACCCATCGTGAAGGATTTTCGACAGGCAGTGTGACGTCCCGAGTGTGCGAGGATCAAGTGGTAGAATTACAAAGGTAAATTGCGATCGTTTCGATCAGAAAGGTATATCGACGGGGCTTGAAGATGAGCGCTCTCATCCGTTGGTTGAATGGCGCGGCATCGAGCATTCGAGGGCGAGTACGCTCGATGAATTTTGCTGCAGCAGAACGCGCGTGCATCCCCACTGCTCGCGTGGCGTGAGCGATTCCGCGGCGATAATCACCGACCCGGATTTGACGTGACGCTCCAGATCGGGTGCGAGAGCAGGTGCGCTCTGGGTCGGGGACGGGCTGCTCCAAAGCGACGGCAGGTGCCAACCAGAGTGCCACGGATGCAGGAGACAGCTACTGGCCAGGATCGGCACGCCCGTCTGGCCTTGCGATATGGGTTGAAGGTCGGTTGCAAGTACGTGCAACGATGCGGCGGCGGGCGCCTCTTGCCGACCAGCAATGGCAATCTGATCGCGATTGGCGGCGTGCAGGATCATTCCGATCCGAGGCAGGGGGATGCCGTCCTGCAACAGGGCCATGACGACAGGCCCAAGAGAAACCTCCGGCTCAAAGACGGCAAGAGCGAATCTGAGCTTGCGATCCTCAGCCCTCATGTCTGCTCGTCCAGATCTCCAACTCGAGCCCTGCATCGCAATGGTGATTGGCGGTTGCTCGGCCGGATGCCACGGGTCGTCATGCGGCGGTCTCGGCGCGTCTTTCGATGGCATGGGCTAGGTGCGCGCCCGAGCGGTGCCTCCCTGGGCTAACTCAGCCAGGGCCTCAGGCTTCAATATGCTGACGAGAATGCATTGCTCGAGATCAATCACCCCCTCATGGCGCAGCTTGGTCAGTGTCCGGCTGACGGTTTCGATCGTGAGACCGAGGAAGTCGGCGATGTCCAGGCGCGTCATCGGCAAGACGATCTCGTTCGGATTCTCGCCGCGCCGTTCCGCACGTGCCGACAGGGCGAGGAAGAAGGCGGCGATGCGTTCGGTGGCAGTGCGCTGGCTCACGGTGAAGAGTAGTTCGCGAGCGGCCATCAGTTCGCGTGACAGCGCCTCGTAGAGCTTCATGCTGAGCCGTGTGTCGGTCTGTGCGAGTTCGCGGAGCAAAGCGATCGGCATTGCGCGGACAACGGTGGGCTCCGTCGCCTGGGCGCTTTCGGCGTGATCGCCGAGGGCTCCGAGCCCGATGATGTCGCCGGGACAGGCGAAATTCACGACTTGACGCCTGCCGTCGGACATCATGCGATAGATGCAGATATGTCCGACCTCGACGCGGTAAACGTGGCGTGCCACATCGCCTTCGCAGAAGAGATGCTCTTTGGCCTTAAGCGAGCGAATGGCTCCGCGCGAAAGTCTCTCTGCGAGCGCGTCACGCTCGAACGACGGCACGTGCTCCGCGGTCAGCGCATGGACCTCGACGTCGGACGTCGCTGCAATGGACGTGGCGAGCATGATGCGATTCCTTCGGTGAGCGAGTTGTGCGATTGAGCAACTCTTGCTTGCATCGAAGACAGAACAGCCGTGGGCTACCGCCCTATGGCGACCGAGTGACCGATTGTAACAACGTGTGACAATCCTCTACGACGCGTGCGAAGGGAGGGCCTAATGATGTCACCGGCCGAAGTTCGAGCCATTCTCGTCGTCGATGATGAGGAGCCGGTGCGCGCGCTGCTGCGGGATTGCTTCGAGCTCGAAGGATACGCGGTCGAGGAGGCGGGCGACACGGCGTCGGCGATGCGGGCTCTCGATGCGACGCCTCTGCAACTCGTGACGCTTGATCTCAACCTTGGCGGCGACAATGGTCTCGAGCTGGCTCGGAGAATTCGCGAGCGCTGCAATGTTCCGATCGTGATGATTACCGGGAAAGGCGATACGATCGACAGGGTCGTGGGGCTCGAGCTGGGCGCGGACGATTACATCGCAAAACCATTTCATGTGCGGGAAGTGCTGGCGCGTGTGCGTGCGGTGCTGCGGCGCTACGAGGCGGGCGCCCCCACGGAAGCGATGATCCCGGTGGCCGCGAGCGAGGCGTGGGTCTTCGAGCACTGGCGGCTCGATGTGGGGCAGAGGGAATTGAAGTCGACGACAGGTGAGACGCGCGAACTCACGACGGCCGAGTTCGACATGCTGCTGATGTTCGTCCGCCGCCCGAGACGCGTGCTCAGCCGCGATAATATTATGGACCTGCTCAAGGGGCATGAGTGGTCACCGCTCGACCGCTCGATCGATACGCTGGTGGCTCGCCTGCGCCGCAAAGTCGAGGAAACGCCTGATGCGCCGCGCCTGATCAAGACTGTGCGCGGCGTGGGGTATGTTTTTGCAGCCGAGGTAAGGAAGGCTTAGGTTCGGGCAGGGCTTGGCAGTGGGTCGCGACGCTCGGCGAGAATGCGGCCGCGAATGGCGAACACGATTTCGCCGTGTTGGTTTCGGCCCTGGTTTTCTGTTTCAAGAAGGCCACGATCGGGTCGCGACCGCCAATCGGTTTTGGAATCGACGCGACCGCGGAACTCGATGGTGTCGCCGGGATAGACAGGCTTCAGCCAGCGCAAATTGCGGAACCCGGGTGAGGGGCCGTACTGTGCGTGTCGCAATCCGCGAGCGGTCATGTCGCGTTCGATATCCTGGCGGAAGCGCACGAACTGTCGGATCCAGATAGAGGTCGTGTGCCAGCCTGATGCCGACAAGCCGCCGAACAACGACTTGGCCGCGGCATCGTCATCGAGGTGAAACGGCTGAGGATCAAACTGTCTTGCAAAGGCGATCACATCTTCACGCGTGAAGTGGTGGGAGCCGAGAGAGTAGGTCTCGCCCTCCTTGCGATCCTCGAAGAAGTTGCTCGAGCGGTCGGGTTCGGGACCCGGGTCGTCCCAAAGACTGACGAGGGCTGGGCGCTTTTCGCGGGGGGTACTCGATGAGTCGACTGGCGCGGGGTGCCGCACCTCGAGGAGCTGGTTGGAATCCCAGCTCATCACGATCTCACCCTTCTGATTGAGCATCTCGATCAGGAGACGAGCGATACCGACATTCGGGCGCGAGACCAGGGCCCGCTTCGCTGTGCAGGTGAGCCGCGCGGAGAGCCGGTCGCCCGGGCGCACGGGGCGCATCCATTTCACCTCTTCGATGCCGGGCGAGCCGAGCGAGGTTCCATGTGCGAGCACGTCGTCGGCCAACATCCGCATGAGCAGCGCGCACGAATGAAAGCCAGATGCACAAAGGCCGCCGACGATAGATTGCTTGGCCGCTTCCTCATCGAGATGGATCGGCTGCGGATCGAACGCCTGAGCGTAGGTGATGATGTCGTTCTTGGACACGTCGAGCGTGCCGAAGGCAACCTGGCGGCCGATCTCGAGATCCTCGAGGTGGATACGGTCGGCCGGGACGGCCATGTCGAGCATGAGGACCTCCGAACGGTAGGGAAGTTAGCGGCCGGGGATAACAACATGCGCGGCTTCGTCTCGGCAAGGCGCGAGGTTGCCGCGACTCCCGACCTCAGTCCGATTCGATACGCCGTTTAACGCGCTTTTAACGGCCAAAGTGCATTCTGCGGCGGTAAGTCGAGGTCAGCGGCCATGCGCGGACCGGAGTGCGCGTTCGCTTCAAAAGGTACCTCTTGAGATGAATACCAAAGTTAAGTTCGGGTTGACCTCGGCCGTTGCCGCTGCTGCCTGCATGATCCTCCCTTCCGTAAGCCCCGCCGCCGATCTTTATGGCGGCTCGCTCAAGGACGGCTACGCTCCTGCCTACTCGGCGCCTGCGATCGCGGGGCCGTGCTATTTGCGTGGCGATGTCGGGTACGGTTGGTCGCGCACGTCCGGCGCCGAGTACGTCGGCAACGGCGTCGATCCCAACGTGCGGCACTCCGAGATTGGCGACGGCGGCGTCTATGAGGCCGGCATTGGTTGCGGCTCAGGCTCGCGCGGGCTTCGCGGCGATCTTACGCTCGGCTATCGTCCGGGTCGCGACTTCAGCGGCGACGTTGATATTCTCATCGGCAATACGCCAATCGATCCGCCGATCAAGACCAAGATCGACAGCTACACTGTCATGTTGAACGGATACTACGACTTCGGCAGCTTCCGTGGCTTCGTGCCTTACGTTGGCGCCGGCGTCGGTGTCGCTATGCACGACATGGATTTTGTCTACATCGACCATCCTGCAAGCCCGAATCCGCAGCACGGCGATACCAAGGTCGACCTCGCATGGTCGCTCATGGCTGGCATCGGCTATCAGATTTCGAGCAATGCGGTGCTCGACATCGGTTATCGCTACATCGACATGGGCTCCGCGCAGAGCAGCCAGGGCGACATAGCCCAGCAGATGAACCCGAAGCTCGCGGTCGACGATATGACGGCGCACGAGATCAAGATCGGCCTGCGCTATCACTTCGGCAGCTCCGGTGGCTATGAGCCGATGAAGTGACGGTCTTCCGCTTCGTCTGAGCGGGCCGAGCGAAACTAGGAGGCCGACGTCATCGCGCGTCGGCCTTTACCATTTCCAGATCATTGTGGTTGGCAGGCTCCTACTACATTGGGCGCACTGGCGCACTTCTTGCTGAGCTTTTCCCGGATGCGCGGGATCGAGACGACCCGGCGCGCTGGAGAGGGTTTGGCTATGGCACGTCTCGCGTTGATGGTGATGGCTTTGGGAACATGGATCGCATTGTCCAGGAATGATTTCTCGGTGCCCTATGAGCTCGAGGATAAGCTGTGGCTCGTGGCCTTGCTCCCGGTTGTCTATCTGCTTTGCGTCGGGTTGCTCCGCGAATAGATCCTGCTTCGGCGACTGTCCCGTGGCTAGGCTCGCAGGCGGCGCGAGGGTGCGAGTCTAGGCCAAAGAGTGGAGGGCAAGGCGATCCATCGGTCGCCGTGATCCACTTTCTCGATTGATCTCGCAGGCTGCGTCCAGATATAGGTGCCCTCGCTTCGGCCGGGCGAGGAGCGCCTTGTTGCGCGCTCCAACGGTCGTCCGGATCGAAGGCCGGCCCTGCGAGGTGTGTTACTATCGCCGGGCGACTGTGGCTCCTGGCGGGCGTGGTGGAACTGGTAGACACGCCAGATTTAGGTTCTGGTGGCTCAGGCCTTGGGGGTTCGAGTCCCTCCGCCCGCACCATGGCGGCGAGGTTGTGCCGGGAAGATACCGGGCCCTTTTGGCGCCTGGAAAGACTGTAGAATTTTAGCCTTTGAGCAGGGTGGCGAAGAGCACGATGCAGGTTTCAGTGACGAGCTCCGAGGGACTTAAGCGGACCCTCAAGGTGGTGATCGATCAGGGTGAGCTCGGAGAGCGCTTCAACTCGCGCCTGGACGAGGTGAAGGGCACGATCCAGCTCAAAGGCTTTCGGCGCGGCAAAGTGCCGGCGACGCATATCCGCAAGGTCTATGGCCGATCGCTGATGGCCGAAGTCATGCAGAAGGCCGTCGAGGAATCGACCGAGAAGGCGATTTCCGAGCGCAAGGAGCGGCCGGCTTTCGAGCCGAAGATCGAATTTCCGGAAGATCAGGCCGAGATCGAAAAGGTTATGGAGGGCCAGGGAGACCTAGCCTATTCCGTGTCATTCGAAGTGCTTCCGGATATCTCGGTGATTGACCTCGCCGGCCTCGAGTTCGAGCGCCTTGCTGCCGATGTCCCCGACGAGGAAGTCACCAAGGCGCTCGATCAGATCGCGACGCGGAACGTCACATACGTGCCCGACGAGGCGCGCGGCGCGGAAGAGAAGGACCAGGTCACGATCGATTTCGTCGGTCGGATCGATGGCACCGAGTTCGAGGGCGGCAAGGCGGACGACGTGCCGTTGGTGATCGGCAGCGGCGGCTTCATTCCGGGATTTGAGGATGGTCTCAAGGGTGCGAAGGCGGGCGAGGACCGTACCGTCAAGGCAACCTTCCCGGCCGAGTATCCGGTTCCGGCGCTGGCCGGCAAGGAAGCCGAGTTCAATGTCAAGGTAAAAGCCGTGGGCGCGCCGCAAACGCCGGCGATCGACGACGAGCTTGCGAAAGGACTGGGGCTTGAGTCGCTCGATCAGCTCAAGGCTCGTCTGTCGGAACAGATTGCCTCTGAGTACAGCCAGGTGGCACGCGCCAAGCTGAAGCGCGGCATTCTTGACAAGCTTGACGAGGCTCACCAATTCGAGCTTCCGCCGTCTCTCGTCGATGGCGAGTTCGATGGGATCTGGCAAGATCTGACGCGCCGGATGGAGGAGGCCAAGAGCTCCTTCGCCGACGAAGGCAAGACGGAAGACGAGGTGCGCGCTGAGTATCGCAAGATCGCGGAGCGACGCGTTCGGCTTGGGCTCGTGCTCGGAGAAATCGGGAGTGCAGCGAAGGTCGACGTAACCCAGGACGAGCTGCGCAACGCGCTGTTCGCGCAGGCCCGCCGATTCCCTGGCCAGGAGAAGATGGTCTACGAGTATTTCCAGCAGAACCCGGCGGCGGTTTCACAACTGCGCGCGCCGATCTACGAGGACAAGGTCATCGATCATATCGCCGAGCAGGCGAAGATCAACGAGCGTAAGGTGACCCCTGAGGAACTGCTGGCACCGATCGAGGGTGAGGAGGCGGCGACAGCCCCGGTTGAGCCGACCGCCAGCACCTGAGACGAATTCGGTGCGGTGCGGTGCCTCGCACCTCCGCAACGACGCGACGGTACTGAGTAGCAAGGGGCGGCCTATCGGTGGCGCCCCTCTGTGCTCGATGCGGCCCGAGCGCGTTGCGCCCCGCGGTGTATCGAGCGGACACATCAGAAGAGCGGGAGCAACCACATGAGCGTCATTACGAGCACCTTCTGGCCGACGGTCATCGAGCAGACTGCCCGTGGCCAGCAACCGTACGACCTGCCGTCGCGGATGCTGCAGGAGCGCATCGTCTTCGTGGTCGGACAGGTCGAAGACGGAATGGCGACGTCGATCTGCATGCAGCTTCTCTTTCTCGAAGCGCAGAATCCGAAAAAAGAGATCGCCATGTACATCAATTCGCCGGGTGGCGTGGTGACGTCCGGTATGGCGATCTACGACACGATGCAGTTCATCAAGTGTCCTATTGCGACGTTGTGCATCGGCCAGGCAGCTTCGATGGGCTCATTGCTTTTGACGGCGGGTCGTCCGGGGATGCGCTTTGCACTTCCGAACGCTCGCATTATGGTGCACCAGCCGTCCGGCGGATTTTCCGGGCAGGCGAGCGACATCGAGCGGCACGCGCAGGACATCATCAAGATGAAGCGGCGCCTGAACGAGGTCTATGTGAAGCACACCGGCCAGAGCTATGAGAAGATCGAGGCTACGCTCGACCGCGACCATTTCATGACGGCGGACGAAGCTCGCGACTTCGGCCTGATCGACCGCGTGCTCAAGAACCGCGACGAGCTCGATTTCGGAGCCGAAGCCCGGTCCTGAGCCGCACGGTTTCCACAAACATGGTTTCACCCGTCCAATGGGGTGTCATTGGGCGGGGCGGCGCCTATTTTTCGACGCAATGTACTGTTTTTGTTCTCATGCTTTCGATTACCCTTGCGGCGCGGTGTCGCCATTACGATATTGGGGTGGCTCGCATGTCACAGGACTGTATCAATGACGTTTGAGGTCCTGGTCACGGAGATGGTCCTGTTAATCCAATCTTGATCTGGCTCCCGCTAGCGTGCTCAGATCGCCTTAAATGGATTCCAGTGTAGCTCGTGGCGGAATTCTTCCGCATGACGGGCACGGGAGGAATGATCGGGTCGAGGCGGCCCAATCCCGTTGCAACTCGAGGTTTACCCTGCTCCGAGTCCCAGCTCGGCAGGCATGAGAGAGCCCGGATGCCGAACGAGAAAAATACCCTCTACTGCTCCTTCTGCGGCAAGAGCCAGCACGAGGTGAGGAAGCTCATCGCCGGGCCGACGGTGTTCATCTGCGATGAATGCGTCGAGCTTTGCATGGACATCATCCGGGAGGAAAATAAGAACACGCTGGTCAAGTCTCGTGACGGCGTGCCTTCTCCCCAGGAGATCTGCAACGTTCTCGACTCGTATGTGATTGGGCAGATACACGCCAAGCGGGTGCTGTCTGTTGCCGTGCACAACCACTATAAGCGGCTCAACCACGCATCGAAATCGAACGACGTCGAGCTTGCCAAGTCGAACATTCTGCTTGTTGGGCCAACGGGTTGCGGCAAGACGCTGCTGGCCCAGACGCTTGCGCGGATCCTCGACGTGCCGTTCACGATGGCCGACGCCACGACGTTGACCGAGGCCGGTTATGTCGGTGAGGACGTCGAGAACATCATTCTCAAGCTCCTGCAGAATGCCGACTACAACGTCGAACGGGCTCAACGGGGCATCGTCTACATCGATGAAGTCGACAAGATTTCGCGTAAGTCGGACAACCCGTCGATCACGCGCGATGTGTCGGGTGAGGGTGTTCAGCAGGCGCTTCTGAAGATTATGGAAGGCACTGTCGCCTCCGTTCCGCCTCAGGGAGGCCGGAAGCATCCTCAGCAGGAATTCTTGCAGGTCGATACGACCAACATTCTGTTCATCTGCGGTGGCGCTTTTGCCGGACTCGAGAAGATCATCTCGAGGCGGAACAAGGGCACATCGATCGGTTTCGGCGCGACGATCATCGGACCGGACGAACGCCGTACCGGTGAGGTCCTGAAGGAAGTCGAGCCAGAGGATCTGCTGAAGTTCGGTCTGATCCCGGAGTTCATCGGTCGCTTGCCGGTGATTGCAACGCTCGAGGACCTCGACGACAAGGCGCTGATTCAAATCCTGACAGAGCCGAAAAACGCCCTGGCCAAGCAGTACCAGCGGCTTTTCGAGCTGGAGGATGTGCAACTTACGATCACTCAGGACGCCTTCAAGGCGATTGCCCGCAAGGCTATCGAGCGCAAAACAGGCGCGCGAGGGCTGCGATCGATCATGGAGGGGATCCTGCTGGATACGATGTTCGATCTTCCGACAATGAAGGGCGTCGAGGAGGTGGTGATCGGACCGGAGGTGGTCGAAGGTGGCGCCAAGCCGCTACGGATCTATACTGAGCGTGCCGAGGAAAAAGGCACGTCCGCGTGAGCTGCAGCGCCGATCCAAAGCCTCTGGATCGCAAGCGGGGAATTTACCGACCCGAACAGCGAAGCCATTCGATTTGCCGCGGCCTTGCAATGGGGCCACGGCGTCTTATTTGAGAGAGCCGCTTTGTAGGCACGCGCTGCGCTGAGCAAGCGGACGAGTGAACACTCGATCTGGTTCGGGGACTGGGTCGAGGCGAGGGGAGTTATCCGGGGGGTGCGTGCGGCCAGAATAGACGCTTTGTGCTTCGACTTCGGTCTGAAGCGACGCGGCTGGTGGCGGAATTGAAAAAAGAACGGATGGGAAGACGATGAGCGAAGATAATCGTATGAAAGTGAAGGACAAGGGTGGGGCCCGCGAGGTCTATCCGGTGCTCCCACTACGTGACATCGTCGTGTTCCCGTACATGATCGTGCCGCTGTTTGTCGGTCGAGAGAAATCGATCAGTGCGCTCGAAGAGGTCATGCGGGCCGAGAAGCAGATCCTTCTCGTTGCTCAGAAGGACGCGAGTGACGACGATCCGGAAGCGGATGGCATCTACAAGGTGGGAACGCTCGCCTCGGTGCTTCAGCTTCTGAAGT
Organism: Hyphomicrobiaceae bacterium; assembly: GCA_050250755.1. GTDB lineage: Bacteria > Pseudomonadota > Alphaproteobacteria > Rhizobiales > Hyphomicrobiaceae. The sequence goes on along the minus strand of JBFWOB010000037.1, from coordinate 31,937 downwards.
TGCCGGATGGGACCGTAAAGGTGCTGGTCGAGGGCACTGCGCGCGCCCGCATCACGGGCTACACGGCCAATACCAACTTCTTCGAAGCCGAGATCGAGCGGATTTCCGAAGTTCCCGGGAATGTCGATGAGATCGAAGCGCTTGCGCGCTCTGCGGTTACTCAGTTCGAGAGCTATGTAAAGCTCAACAAGAAGATCAGCCCGGAAGTACTGGGCACGCTGGCGCAGATCGAGGATCACTCGAAGCTGGCGGATACGATTGCCTCGCATCTCGTGATCAAGATTGCCGACAAGCAGGAGATTCTCGAGATCACCAAGATCTCGGAGCGGCTCGAGCGTGTGTACACGTTGATGGAGAGCGAGATCTCCGTCCTGCAGGTCGAGAAGAAGATCAGGAAGCGCGTGCAGCGTCAGATGGAGAAGACGCAGCGCGAGTACTATCTGAACGAACAGATGAAGGCGATCCAGAAGGAGCTCGGCGACAACGACGAGCGGGACGACATCGCCGAGTTCGAAGAGAAGATCGAGCAGACCAAGCTTTCGAAGGAAGCGCGCGACAAGGCTCTGGCCGAGCTAAAGAAGCTCAAGCAGATGAGCCCAATGTCGGCGGAGGCGACGGTCGTCAGGAATTATCTCGACTGGTTGCTGTCGATCCCCTGGGGGGTGAAGGGCAAGGTCAAGAAAGACTTGAACGAGGCGCAGGAGATTCTCGACAAGGAGCACTATGGCCTCGACAAGGTCAAAGAGCGGATCGTCGAGTATCTAGCGGTGCAGAACCGGACCAATAAGCTGAAGGGGCCGATCCTCTGCCTCGTCGGTCCTCCCGGTGTGGGCAAGACGTCGCTTGGCAAATCGATCGCGAATGCGACCGGTCGCGAGTTCGTCCGTATGTCGCTGGGTGGCGTTCGTGACGAGGCCGAGATTCGTGGCCACCGTCGCACTTACATCGGCTCGATGCCTGGCAAAGTCATTCAGTCGATGAAGAAGGCGAAGCGGACCAATCCGCTCTTTCTGCTCGACGAGATCGACAAGATGGGCTCGGATTTCCGAGGGGACCCCGCGGCGGCGCTGCTCGAGGTGTTGGATCCCGAACAGAATGCGACGTTCAACGACCACTATCTCGAGGTCGACTACGATCTGTCGAACGTCATGTTCGTGACGACTGCCAACACGCTGAATATCCCACCGGCCCTCATGGACCGGATGGAGATCATTCGGCTTGCGGGCTACACGGAGGACGAGAAGGTCGAGATCGCCAAGCGGCACCTCATTCCAGAAACCCGTCAGGCCCATGGGCTCGAGGAGACGGAGTGGAGCGTCGATGACGGGGCGATCCAGACTGTCATCCGCCGCTACACTCGGGAAGCTGGCGTTCGCTCACTCGAAAGGGAATTCTCGAAGCTCGCGCGCAAGGCGGTGAAGGACATCCTTGTCGAGAAGCACAAATCGATCCACGTCACGGCTGATATGGTCGAAGGCTACCTTGGCGTTCCGAAGTTCAGGTTCGGCGAGGCGGAGCTCGAGGATCAGGTCGGTGTCGTGACGGGCCTCGCATGGACCGAGGTGGGAGGAGAGATCCTCACCATCGAGGGTGTGATGATGCCTGGCAAGGGCCGAATGTCCGTCACCGGCAACTTGCGTGATGTGATGAAGGAGTCGATCCAGGCCGCCAACGCCTACGTTCGTTCGCGTTCGGTAGACTTCGGCATTCCGGCTTCGATGTTCGACAAGCGTGACATTCACGTTCACGTTCCCGAAGGGGCGACTCCGAAGGACGGGCCGTCGGCAGGTGTCGCCATGGTGACGGCGATCGTCTCGGTCTTGACGGGCATCGCTGTGCGCAAAGACGTAGCGATGACGGGAGAAATCACGCTTCGCGGACGTGTGCTACCGATCGGTGGTCTCAAGGAGAAACTGCTCGCGGCACTCCGGGCCGGCATCAAGACGGTCCTGATTCCCGACGAGAACGTGAAGGATCTCACTGAGATACCGAACGAGGTCATGTCGAAGCTGACGATCGTGCCGGTGGCACGCATGGACGATGTGCTGAAGCAGGCGCTCGTGCGTATGCCCGATCCGATCGCATGGGAGCCTGAGCCAGCCGCAGTCGTGGCCGTGGATGGTGCAACCGACAGGCCGACAGCACACTGAAGGTCGCGCGAGCAATCGCTTGCGCGCTCACGACATCAGGACTCGTCCGTCATCGTGCGGGCGGGTCCTTTTTCATTCCCCCTTCGTTCCGACGCGTGCGTACAAATGGCGTGAAACCCCTGGATTCATGCGGGTTTCTGCGCGTTTTCGACTTGACCTCGGCAGGCAATGGCGGTTGGTAGCCAAGCTGCCGGCCTGTAGCCCGTGGCCGGGCCCGAGGGCCAGATTGCGGCTAGGCCCGCGTATGTCACGAACACTCTGATCCAAAGGATATCTGAGAATGAGCAAGCAGGATCTGATCGACGCCGTCGCCGAGAAGTGTGAAATGACGAAGGACAAGGCAAGGACCGCTGTCGAGGCGGTGATGGAAAGCATTGCGCAATCGATGAAGAAAGGTGAGGACGTTCGTATTCCCGATTTCGGTACCTTCAAGGTCGCGAAGCGCAAGGCGCGCGAGGGCATCAACCCATTGACCAAGGCCCCGATTCAGATACCGGCTTCGAACGTGCCGAAGTTCACGCCGGCGAAGAAGCTTAAAGAGCTGTTGAACTAATGTCTCGGCTTGGTGGTTTGCCAAGCTGCTCAGGACAACCAGGCGGCGGCGCATTCGTGGGCCGCCGGTGTGTTTACGGGGACAATGCGATCATCGAGATGCATCCGCGGCGGTGTCCTTTCCCTTCGCCGTCCCGCCTCGCGACCACCGTGCGATCTCGGATATGAAATCGCGGGCCCTGATGCGAGGGGCTTCGAGATACGGCAGAGGGCGAATGACTTCGATCGCCGCCGCACCAATGCGTGCCGTGAGAGCGGCATTGAAGATGCTCTCGCCGAGCCGTCGTGAGAGTCGCCTGACGAGATCTTGACCCAGAAACTGACCCAGGAGGTCATCTGTCAACGCTACGCCGCCAGTGGCTACAATGTGGGTGAACACCATGCGTGCGAGCCGCGTCGTCCCCAGAAATCCTGGCTGGCCGCCGTAAAGCGTTGCGAGAGATCGCAGGAGTCTCAGGTTCTCGACGAGAATCCAGCCAACGGTGATGACCGCCATCGGAGATAGAGCGGTTACGACGCTGACGCGGCGCGCGGTGCCAGCTACGAGGCGACGCGCGTCGCTGTCGAGAGTTGGCATGACGTCACGGTCAGCCAGACGCGCGAGATCGCCGGGATCGTTGGCGTTCCGCGCGTGCTCGGCGAGGCTCGCGAGCGGCCACTTGAGCTCCGCGCGATCGCCGAGATGCGAGAAGATCTCTTCGATTGCGCGTCGCTCGGCACGTGCATCGCGCTTGGCGAGTGCCGCTTCCAACGTCCGTCGCGCGCGACCGAGGCGACGCAACCGAAACAGGCCGATGATCTCTCGGCCAATGATCGCGAGAAGCGCGATGCCGGCTGTGGTCAAGAGTGCGAACGCGACCCATCCGATCCAATCCTGGCGCTCGATCGCCGCCGAGACGAAGTTTGCAAACGCCAGGGTCATTGCGATGCTGGCGAGCAAGCTCAGCGCCCCGCCGAGAATGGCGCCCCAACGTATCCCGTGGCGCGCCATGGCGGCCGTGGTCAGGCGGAGGCCGGGTGGCGCTCGACCGGCTCGTTCCGCGCGCGCGCCGATGGGAGAACGCTCAAGTTTGGGCTCATCGTCGTCGCCAAAGGGCAGATGTTCCGGTGGGACGATCAGATCGGGGTCGTCGATCTGGATGACTTCAGGCTTTCGCCGTGGCTTGTCGTCGCTCATTCCAAGCGGTCTCCGAGCAGGAACTCGAGCGCGCGATCGAGACGAATATGCGGCCAGGGCTGCGGAGAGCCGTCGGCTGCATCCGGTCCGATGCGATGCGGTCGGAAGCGGACCACCGATACGTCACGTTCGCCGCCAATCGGCATCGGTCGATGCAGTGCCTCTTCGAGGGAGGCGGGAAGGTCGCCGGGATAGAGTGCCACTTTGCGTTTGCCGTCAAAGGTCTCCGAGCCGATGTGCTCACCGGGTAGTGGCACGCCGATGAGCGCGGATTCGCGCACGCCGCGCTTCAACTCAGCTTCTTGCGTTGTTCGGAGCGCGGCGATGGCTATCGCGCGGACTTCTGCTCCGCTGAAGCGTGCCCGCTCCGACGCACGTGCCGTGAGACCTGCCAGGATCGTTTCGAGGCGATCGTGGCTGGGGCGCGGGACATGATCGGCCTTGGTAGCGGCGAGCAAGATGCGATCGATTCGCCGCGGCAGGAACATCGAGAGCAATCCGCGATCGCCGGTGCGGAAGGCAGCCAGTACCGCGGCAAGTGTCGCTTCGAGATCGGCGAGCGCCGCGCCGCCGCGATCGATGGCCGAGAGTGCATCGACCAGTACGATTTGACGATCGAGGCGGGCAAAATGATCGCGAAAGAACGGCTCGACGACCTTCTTGACGTACGATCTGTAGCGCCCTTCCAACATTTCGCGCATGGACCCGCGACCGGTTGTGCCTTGCGACGCCGTGAGTGGCAGAAACGTGAGAAGCGGCGAGCCCTCCAATTCTCCTGGCAGCAGGAACCGGCCAGGCCCGAGGGTGGGCTCGAATGCCCCCGTCTTCCGCTCCGTCTGCAGATACCGCGTGAACAGCCGCGCTCCCTCAAGCGCTGTTTGTTCGTCCCGGGACGCGGCTGGATCGATGGTTTCAATATAGGCAAGAACGTCGCGTGCGGATGCGGTTCTCCCCGGCGCTCGCATGCGCTCCAAGCTCGAGGCGCTCCATTCCGCGTACGATTGCGAGAGCAGCGGCAAGTCGATCAACCATTCGCCTGGGTAATCCACGATGTCGATGTGCAGCCGTCGGTTGCCGAACTGCCGCCAGATCGGATGCTGTGAGCGATATTCGATTGTCACGCGCAGCTCTGAGATGCGCCGTGTGCTCTCGGGCCAATCGGGTGGGTCCCGGGCGAGCGCCGCGAGGTGGTCTTCGTAGGCGAAGCGTGGCACGTCGTGGTCAGGCTGCGGTTCGAGATAGGCACGCACAATCCGGCCCTGGGCGGCCGCGGCGAAGAACGGCAGGCGGCCCTCCCGCAACAGGTTCCGCACCAGTGCGGTGATGAACACGGTCTTGCCAGCGCGCGCGAGTCCCGTCACGCCGAGCCGCAGTGTTGGTGTCGCAAATTCGCTCAGCGCGTCTCCCGCACCGACGAGCCCGGAGAACGGGGAGCGCGAGAAATCGATAATCGGCAAAGTCTGTCGTCCCAAGGGGCTGGCCCGGGCGGCACCGTGGCTGCTCCGCTTGCGAAGTGCAAGCGCCATCGGCCATCATTCTGGCTGCATGCCTCAACTTATCACCGCCGCCGCCTTATGTGACGAGATCAGAGATGACGAACACGGACGAGACCTTCGACTACATCGTCACGGGGGCTGGCTCCGCCGGCGCAGCGGTGGCGGGACGATTGTCAGAAAGCCAGCGTTATCGCGTTCTTCTGCTCGAGGCGGGGCCGCCGGACTCCAATCCGTGGATTCACATTCCACTTGGCTTTGCGAAGACCTATGTCGACCCGCGAGTGAACTGGAAGTTCGAGAGCGCCCCGCACCCGAACCTTAACGGACGACAGATCTACGTGCCGCGAGGCAAGACGCTCGGCGGTACGTCGTCGATCAACGGCATGGTCTATATGCGCGGTCATCCGCGCGACTACGACGGTTGGCGCCAGCAGGGCTGCGTCGGCTGGGATTGGGATGGCGTTCTGCCCTACTTCAAGAAGGCCGAAAACCAAGCTCGTGGACCAAGCGAATTCCACGGTGTCGGCGGTCCGCTCAATGTGTCCGATACGCCGGAGCGAACCGAACTGGCGGACGCCTTGATCGAGGCCGCGGCGAGCCTGGGGATTCCGCGCACGGACGACTTTAATGGGAAAAATCAGGAAGGTGCCGGCTATTATCAGACGACGACCGGGAAAAGCCGTCGCTGGAGCTCCGCCAAAGCTTATCTGGAGCCCGCGCGTTCCCGCGCAAATCTGATAATCCGGCCGGACGCGCAAGCGACGCGTATTCTTTTCGAGGGGACGCGTGCGGTCGGCATTGAATATCAGAACGCGATGGGGCGGCGCCGAGCCCTCGCGCGGCGGGAAGTGATCGTATCCGGTGGCGCCTATGGCTCGCCGCAGCTTCTGCAACTCTCGGGGCTAGGCCCCGCGGATCATCTTCGCGACATGAGCATTCCCGTTGTGCGGGATATGCCGGCGGTGGGCTCCAACCTCCATGATCATTTCGGCATGTATCTGATGTGGCGATGCTCGAAGCCCATAACGATGAATGACCTGGAAAACAGTTGGCCGAGAAAAATCATGGCCGCGCTTCGTTATGGTCTGAGACGTGACGGCCCGATGGCGGTCAATGGTATTCGCGCGGGTGTCTTTACCCGCTCGGATTCGAGCCTCGAAAGACCGGACATCCAAATCAATCTGCTGGAATGGAGCACGTTGGAGCGCTCGAAGACGAAAGTCGTGCCGCATCCGTTTCCGGGGTTCACGCTGGGGCCGGTGCATCTCGCTCCGGATGGGCGTGGGACTGTCCGTTTGTCGAGCCCCGATCCCCTGGCGCCGCCAAGCATCACATTCGGCTTCCTGGGCTCTGAGTACGACATGCGGGCCATGGTGAGAGCCGTCAAACTTGCGCGCGAGCTTGCAACGCAACCTGCTATGAAAGCCTATGCGATCGGAGAACTTGTGCCCGGTCCCGGCGCGGCAGGCGACAAGGAACTCGAGGCATTCGTCCGCGAGACGGGTGTCACCAACCATCATCCGACCAGCAGTTGTGCGATGGGGACGGGCAGCAACTCGGTGGTCGATCCGCGGCTCCGCGTTCACGGCATCACGGGCCTTCGTGTCGCCGATGCCTCGATCATGCCGTCGGTCGTTGCCGGCAATACCAACGCGCCGTCGATCATGATCGGTGAGAAAGCTGCGGCTATGATTCTGGAAGACGCAGACCGGATGGCCATTGCATAGCCGCACCAGAGAAAGGCGCCTGGCAGAAATTTGTCGCGGCGCCCTAGAAATTCGCCGAGACATTCTGATATAGTTTATAAGTCAAGCAGCATCGCTTTGAGAGCTTGGCGGAGAATGGAGCTCAAATATCGGCTCCATAGTTATTGTGTGCGTGGGAAGCGCAAATACTCTTTTTGATTATAAATCTCAAAACCTAATTCTCCCGTCAGTTTTATTTCTTTCTCGTCACATCAGTTGATGTGCAAAACACAAAATCGCCCCACCGGTGTCACCTTGCGCACACGATCCAAGGTGAAATTTCATTCATCGGACGACGATGATTTGCGATCCTTCGGACGGGATCGCTCACAAGGGGGAAGTCACACATTGAATTAGCCGAACAGGCGTTTGCCGGTGCGCGGATCGCTGTCTGCTCGCTACTGGCGCTCCTGTGATGGCTTGGTCGAGGAAGCTCGTGCTTCGGCAGGTGATGCCGGCGTGCGCTCCGCGGCCACATGGAACGGACCGCTCCTGCCGGGTGCCCCTCGGTGGCGAGAGGCCCGCCCGGGACGGCGGCGATCCCCGCTACGCCGCCGTCCCGGCTTGCGCTCGGCTGGCCGTACCCTGAAAAGGGCCCGCGACGGCCGTGCCCTCTGCCGGGAGGATCCACTTGGCGTCGCACCGCCACACCTCCCTCCCCGACGCGGCCCAGGTGGGCCCTTCCGGCAGTTGGTTTCGACATGGATTTTCAGCCGCGCCCGAGGCGCGAAGTCGATGCCGATGCACTTTCGAGCATAGCGGGCTTGCTTTTGCAGGTGCGAAACGGTTTAAGTGCGGTCGTTAGTGGCCGTGCCTTTGAGGCTGGCCCAGATTTCCGGGACTGTGATCACCGGACTTATGAAGCCGGAACGATGACGCGAACGACGACATCAGCACCTGCGCTGACCGCTTTGGCCTCCCGGCCAGGCCCGTCCTTGTGCGTCCTGAACCTTAGCCTCCTCCTTACCAGCCCCTGAGCCGATAACGCTCGGACCCTCGGGTCACGGGTTGCGCTCAGGGGATCGACGGACAAACAGGCTGATGGATCATTGGCCGCCGCTTGATAGTGGCTGGCCGCACGGGGAGTTAAGCAATGCAACCGACAGGCAAACACGACACCGCGTCTATGATCGCTGCCAACGCGACGAGAGACCCCAAGGATCGCGTCCTCATCTTCGACACCACGCTGCGTGATGGCGAGCAGTCGCCCGGCGCCGCCATGACGCTCGAGGATAAGCTGCGCGTGGCGGAAGTGCTCGACGAAATGGGTGTCGATATCATCGAAGCCGGTTTCCCAATTTCATCGAACGGAGACTTCGAGGCGGTTTGCGAAATCGCGAAGCTGGTGAAGAACGCGGTTGTCTGCGGCCTTTCGCGTTCGAGCTTTGCCGACATCGATCGGGCTGGCGAGGCCGTGAAGTTCGCCAAGCGTCCGCGCATCCACACGTTCATCTCGACGAGCCCCGTCCATCGCAAGTGGAAGCTCCAGATGGATGCCGAGCAAGTAATCCGCGCCGTGGGCGACAGTGTCGAGCGGGCGCGCAATTACACCGACAACGTGGAGTGGAGCGCAGAGGACGCAACGCGGACGGAGTGGGACGTCCTCTTCCGCTGCTGCGAGATCGCGATCAAGAAGGGCGCCAGCACCATCAACATTCCCGACACGGTCGGCTATTCCGTGCCTGAGGAATACTATGCGCTCATCAAACGCCTGCGCGAAGAGGTGCCAGGCGGCGATACGGTCGTCTGGTCGACGCACTGCCACAATGATCTCGGCATGGCCGTCGCCAATTCGCTCGCCGGCGTGCGCGCGGGTGCACGGCAGATCGAGTGCACCATCAATGGCCTGGGCGAACGGGCCGGCAATGCCTCGCTCGAAGAAGTCGTCATGGCGCTGAAAGTGCGCAGCGATATCCTGCCGTACTGGACGGAAGTCGATTCCACCAAATTCACGCGCGCCTCGAAACTCGTTGCGGCGGTCTCGGCGTTCCCGGTCCAATACAACAAGGCCGTCGTTGGCCGAAACGCGTTCGCTCACGAGAGCGGCATCCATCAGGACGGAATGCTGAAGAACGTCGAGACGTACGAGATCATGCGTCCCGAGGACGTCGGTCTGTCCAAATCGACGCTGTCGCTGGGCAAGCTCTCAGGCCGCGCGGCCTTCCGCGATAAGCTGAAGCAACTCGGCTACGAATTGGGCGACAACGCTTTCCAGGATGCGTTCCGCCGGTTCAAGGATCTGGCCGACAAGAAGAAGCTGGTGTTCGACGAGGACATCGAGGCGCTGGTCGATCAGGAAGTCGCGACTCAGTATGATCGTATCAAGGTTGTGTCTCTGTCTGTGATGGCCGGTACTGGCGGGCCGCCCAAGGCCTCGATCACGCTCGAGGTGGATGGGGTCGCGATCACGCGCGAGGAAAGCGGCGACGGCCCTGTCGACTCGATCTTCAAGGCAATCAAGGTCGTCGTGCCGCACGAAGCGCGCCTGCCGCTCTATCAAGTGATGGCCGTCACGGAAGGCACCGACGCCCAGGCCGAGGTAATGGTGCGCCTCGAGGAAAACGGTAAGGAAGTGACGGGTCGGGGTGCTGATACGGATACTATGGTCGCCTCGGCGAGAGCCTACGTTGCGGCTCTCAATAAGCTGATGATGAAGCGGTTGCGCGGGCCGAACGCCCAGGCCATGGCGAGCTGAACGACTCCTGGTGGCCGTTTGCCGAAAACATTAACCAGAGGGGGTGGCCGGTGGCTGCCCCCTTTTGGCATCACGCGTCCGCCCGCCGAATTGGCCGGTAGCAGCTTTGGTTTCGACCGGCGTTTCGGCCGGTAAGGTTGCTGGGTTCACCAGCCGATAACGGACCGTCGGCACTATGTGCCCGGACAAGGTATACTCTGCTCCCATTGGTGGCCGCGCGGGCCAGAACGACGTGTAAAATAGCGACGTTGTCGCTCAGGAAGCGCTGATCGCAATGATCTCCCGAGTTCTGTCGGACGACATCGCCATTGACCTCGGCACGGCAAACACGCTGGTGCATGTGCTTGGCCGCGGCGTTGTTATCGATGAGCCGTCGTTGGTTGCGGTGCAGAACCGAGGTGGCGTGCGCGAGATCCTTGCGGTCGGCGATCGTGCCCGCGCCATGGTTGGACGTACGCCCGAGGCCGTAGAGGCCATTCATCCGATGCGCGACGGCGTCATCGCCGACTTCGTTGCGACCGAAGAGATGCTCCGGCAATTCATCCGCCGGGCCAAGTCGGTATTCAATTTGCGCCGACCTCGCATCCTTGTTTGCGTGCCGGCGGGTGCCACCCCTGTCGAGCGCCGCGCGGTCTACGAAACGGCAGCCTCCGCAGGCGCGCGGCGTGTCTATCTGATCGAGGAGCCGGTTGCTGCGGCGATTGGGGCAGGACTGGCGATCGAGGAGCCCGTCGCCCAGATGGTCGTCGATATTGGTGGCGGCACCACGGACATCGCTGTGCTTTCGGTTGGGGATGTCGTGGAGGCGCGCTCGTTACGGTGTGCCGGCAATGCTATCGACGATGCGATTGTCCGCTTTGTGCGCCGTGAGCACCAATTGCTGATCGGCCCAGCGAATGCCGAGCGCATCAAGATCGGCGCAGGCACGGCGAGTAAGGCACCCGGTGGGCGTACGGCGGAAATCCGCATCAAGGGGCGGGATATTCGCGAAGGTAAACCGAAAGCGGTTGTCCTGACGCCGTTCGACATAGCCGAGGCGATCGAAGGGTGCATCGCCGAGATCCAGGAGTTTATTCAGCGCACGATCGAGGAGCTTCCCACCGAAGTGCGTTCCGATGTTTTGAAGCGTGGCATTCTGCTTTCCGGGGGAGGGGCCCTTCTCGAGGGCATGGATGTCGAGCTCGAACGGCGTCTCGGCATCAGTTTTACGGTGCCAGAGCACCCCATGCAGTGTGTGGTCGCAGGGACAGCAAGCGTCCTTGAAACGCTCAGCTTGCGGCGCCATCTGCTGATCGAGCCTTGATTAATCAAGGAAAGGGCCGGCGCCGTCGCCGAAGTACGCATCGATATGTAGGCATCTCGTAAGCGTTCGATCGAAGGGACGCACACCTTCGTCTGCGACACTGCCGCTCCAGCCCGCGCTTGCTTTACCTGCCCATGATCCCGTTTACTTCACAGACTATTCCAATCTCCGAGGAGACTCTGATGCCGGTCAGCACAAACCTCGCTGAAGGCCGTGACGAGGGCCCGGCGCTGCGAAGCGAAAGGCCCCTTCAGCAGGCTCTTCTGCGAGGGGCCAGGGGACGATGCCCAGCCTGTGGTGTCGGTCGGATGTTCTCGTCCTATTTGAAGGTAGCTCCGAGCTGCTCGCACTGCGGAGAAGAGCTGCACCATCACCGGGCCGATGACGCGCCGGCCTATTTTACGATGGTAATCGTGGGCCACGTCGTGATCGCGGGCGTACTTGCGATGGAACGGGCCTACGTTCCTCCGACGTGGGTGCAGCTCTCCGTCTGGCTGCCAATGACGTTGATTCTAAGCCTCGCGTTGCTTCCGCCGGTCAAAGGTATGCTGGTCGCCTTGCAGTGGTCACTGCGAATGCACGGGTTTTGCAAGGGTCGCGATCCTGCCATGCCGGATCCGGACCCGGCAGCCGCGATCGTGTCAGCCGGCGGAGGCCGGATGCCATGAGCCGCAATGTGTCCGGAGATGCGATTGATACTCCGCCGGTCAAGTCCGCTGTTCCCGAAGCGCGTGCTCGTGCGCTGCGCCCGCGTGACGCTGCGACGCTGATCCTGGTCGACCGCACGGCGGCCCTGCCTCGCGTTCTGCTGGGGCGGCGTCGGGCTGATATGAAATTCATGCCCGGCAAGTACGTCTTCCCGGGTGGGCGCGTGGATAAGTCCGACCGCCGTATGAAAAGCGCGGACGAATTGGCCGAGCATGATCGCCTGAAGCTTCTCTTCGACATGAAGGGCGGTTCGAGCCTGTCGAAAGCGCGCGCTCTGGCGCTGGCAGCGGTGCGAGAGACCTACGAAGAAGCCGGCATCATCATTGGCGCACCGCACGGAGGTCGAAAGGCACCGTCCGATGCGTCGTGGCGTCGTTTCTTCGAGCAGGGGTTCATGCCGACGCTGTCGCCGCTTACCTTCTTCGCGCGGGCGATTACGCCTCCAGGACGGCCAAGACGATTCGACACGCGCTTCTTCTGTGCGGACGCATCGGCAATATCGTTCCGCGGCACCCCGCTCGAGGATGAGCTTTCCGATCTCGTCTGGATGGGGCTCGAAGAGGCGCGGAGCCTCGATCTGCCCCCAATCACACGGGTTATCCTGGAGGATCTTGGCGACAGAATGCGTGTCGGCCCGATCGGAACCGGAGATGCCCCGGTGCCCTACTACTTCCATCGGAACGGCACCTTCCGTCGTCAATTGATCGAGAGCGCGGCCGAGCAATCTTCAGCTTGACTTGCTGGGGCAGTCGACTAAGTAAAATGTTCACCCCGGACACCGCAAACCACAGAGAAGAAAGACGCGAGCGTCATGGCCAAGCCTGTAACACAGAAAATCAAACTGCTGAGCACGGCGGGCACGGGCTTCTATTATGTGACGAAGAAGAACCCCCGTACGGCGACCGAAAAGATCGTTATGCGCAAGTATGATCCCGTTGCGCGTAAGCACGTCGAGTTCAAGGAAACGAAGATCAAGTAGAAAGCGCGGCCAACGTGGGTAGCTGTCCAGGCCGCTCTAATGTTGCTGCAGCTCTTGATATTTTCGCTTTCCGATGGCTGGGCGATATGACCGGAGCTGTCTCTGGTTCAATGCTCTCGACCAGGCAAACGAGCGCGGTTGACGGCTAGCCCGTCACTGGTCTCGGCAGCGGGGTAGAAGACCGAGCAGTGACGGGCTCGCCTACCAGACGCGTCGCCAAAGAGGGCATCGGCTTCGTGCCTGGCATCCCTATGCAAGCGACTGCACGCTTCGCGTCTTGCCGCTTTCGTTGTCCCAAACGACTTCGCACCCGGGGCTGGATCGCTATTCAGCTCGCATGAACCCCGTTTGACGATAAGAGCCTTGTTATGTGGTAATGTTGGAAGCTTGCCAGATTGACTTCTAGTCCGCAAGCTTCAATTGCTAGATTTGTCCGAGCCTTATGCTCATATCGATGCCTGATCGTCATGGAACGGTATGGCTGGAATTTATACCCAAATTAACCATTACCGCCGATGCGCTTGCAATGTGCGTATCTCAGGATCTCGGACGACCGTGGATCCAGGCCCTCTGATGATCTCAGCTCGGATGCCATGCCCACGTGGTTACTTAGGCGTCAATGACAAGGGTTTTATGACGACGTCAGGTTGGATCGAAAAGGTGATCCAGACGCGACCTCAGGCCGCGTCGGCGACGACCCGGTTTCGTCCGTTTCGCTTGGCCGCATAGAGAGCTAAATCGGCCCGTTTGAACAGCGTCTCGGGCGTGTCGTTCCGCGTCTCGAGTGTCGAGACGCCCACGCTGGCCGTCACTTCGAGAGTAATCTCGGCATTCACCTGGAATGGCTCCGCCGCAATGCAGGCGCGCAGGCGCTCAGCGACCTGCATGGCGCGCGACAACTCAGTATCCGGCATGATGATGACGAATTCCTCGCCACCTAGCCGGCAGGCGAGATCGATCCCGCGGGTGTTGCGTCGCAAGCGGGTCGCGAATTCGCGCAGGACGTTATCTCCGGCATCATGACCGTAGGTATCATTCACCCGCTTGAAGTAATCGATGTCGGCGACCAGGATGGAAAGGGTATGGCCTGCCTGGGTTGCCTGGTTGACGAGCATGGAGAGGTGGCGCTCCATGTACCGGCGGTTGTGGAGGCCTGTGAGGGGATCGGTAATGGCGTGTTCCATGCCCTGATCGAGCTTCGCGCGCAACAGATCGGCATGTCGCTTGCGTTTGATCTGAGTCTTGATGCGGGCCAGCAGCTCATTCCGGTCGAGAGGGCGTACGACGTAGTCGTTGACGCCCATGTCCAGGCCGCGAAGGAGCCGGGCCTCGTCGCCAGGATCGACCAGCATGATGATCGGCAGGTGACGCGTGCGGTCGAGCGAGCGGACTTGCGAACACAGCCTGAGACCGTCTGCATTGGACAAGGACAGGCTGACCATCAGGAGATCGAAGCTCTGCACGGCGAGCAACAGTAGTGCGGCTTGCGGATCGTTCTCGACAACGATCGAATGAGTCTTGGCGACGCCTTCAACAATGCGCTGTGCGGATCGCTGATGGTCTTCCACGAGCAGAACATGGCCGTGTGCGGTCGCCTCTGCCCATACGGCGATGCTCCCGGGATCGAGGCCCAGGACCTCGGTGGTCGATGCACGCATCATCAATTCGTCGGCGAGCACTTTTAGCCTTGCAAGGCTGCGGACCCGCGTGATGAGGGCGATGTCGTCGACCGGCTTCGTGAGGAAATCATCGGCCCCCGCTTCGAGGCCTTCTACCTTGTCCGAAGGCTGGTCGAGGGCGGTGACCATGACCACCGGCACGTGGGCGAGCCGCGGGTTCTGTTTGATCAGGCGGCAGACCTCGAAACCGTCCATGCCCGGCATCATGACGTCGAGCAGCACGACATCGACGCGTTCACGCGCGAGAATGTCCAGCGCCCCACGGCCGCCATTTGCTGTCAACACTTCGAAGTACTCGGCTGCGAGGCGAGCTTCGAGCAATTTAACATTGGCCAATATGTCATCAACAACAAGTACGCGCGCAGTCATCGGTAACCTTCCGAGATGCTCGATTTAACGTCACGCATCGCCGATAAAGCGGCGCACAGTCTCGATGAAGGGGCCAATCGTGATTGGCTTCGAGATATAGGCTTCGCATCCGCCCTGGCGAATGCGCTCCTCGTCGCCTTTCATGGCGAACGCCGTCACGGCCACCACCGGGATGTCCCGCAGGCGGTCGTCTTCCTTGAGCCACTTTGTGACCTCGAGCCCAGAAACCTCGGGAAGCTGAATGTCCATCAGGATAAGGCTGGGCGATTGCTCGCGCGCGATGCGCAGCGCTTCCGTGCCGCTGCGCGCTTGCAAGGTCGCATAGCCGTAGGCGTCGAGGAGGTCATTGAAGAGCTTCATGTTGAGCTCGTTGTCCTCGACGATCAACACAGTCTTGCGCGCGCCGCCCGATCTCGGGGTGCGATTCTCGAAGCTGCGCACGTTCTCCTGGTATGTCATTCGTTTGCCGCCCGCCCGGCACCCCCGGCCTCTTGAACCGATTCGGGGGAGCTGTAGCGGCGGAGTGTGCCCTAAAGAGCTAACTAATTGTTTAAGATGCAAATGCAATCCAGGCAAAGGGGATCGGAATGCAAGACAGACGTCGCCCCGGTAGAATGTCGCGCGACGCCGCAGAAGGGATCGCAGCCCAGGCGCTGCTGTTTCTAGCCGAGGATAGTGGTCGGTTAGGTCGCTTTCTTGCGGATACGGGACTGGACCCCCGGGAGCTTCGTACCCGTATGCAGGACCATGGCACCCTTGCGGCCGCCGTGGGTTATTTGTTGGCGGACGAGTCGGCGTTGCTGGCATTTGCTGCCAATGCGGGGCTCAAACCGGAGGATGTTGCAAGCGCGGAGGTTGCGCTCGGCGGCGGGTCGCCTTGGGAGAGCACATGAAGAGGCTGCGTTTAGGAATAGACCTCGGCGGCACCAAGATCGAGGGTGTGGCCCTGGCCAATGATGGCAGCGAAGAGGCGCGCATTCGGATTGCCGCGCCCAAGGGCGACTACGATGCCAGTATTACCGCCCTGATTGATCTTATCTCTGAGCTGGAGAGGGCAGCGGGCGGCCATGGAACAGTGGGCGTCGGCATGCCCGGCTCGCTTTCGCCGGCAACCGGTCTTGTCCAGAACGCGAACTCCGTATGGCTTAACGGTCGCCCACTTAAGCGCGATCTCGAGGCCCGGTTGGGGCGGGAGGTGCGCTTGGCGAACGACGCGAACTGCTTCGCCGTTTCCGAAGCGACGGATGGTGCTGCCGCGGGAGCGGCAAGCGTTATGGGAGTTATTCTCGGCACCGGGTGTGGTGGCGGTATCGTGGTCGGCGGCGCTCTAATCGATGGGCCGCGCGGGATCGGCGGCGAGTGGGGCCACAATCCGTTGCCGTGGATGCAGCCCGACGAGTATCCGGGCGCGCTCTGTTGGTGCGGACGCCCGGGATGCCTAGAAACCTGGATTTCGGGTCCCGGGCTCGCGGCAGACCATGCTCGGATAACCGGCGATGAGTTGACCGCCGAGGACGTTGCCAGCAAGGCATCTGCGGGCGACGCGAAGGCCCAGGCAACGCTCGATCGTCATGCCGACAGGCTTGCGCGAGGGCTGGCTCACGTCGTCAATCTGATCGATCCCGAGGTTATTGTGCTCGGTGGTGGGCTTTCCAAACTCCCGCATCTTTACACGACGGTTCCGGCGCTCATGGAGCGGTGGGTGCTTGCCGATGTGCCGCACATTGAGTTGCGGCCGCCGCGGTGGGGTGATGCGTCAGGTGTGCGTGGTGCTGCCTGGCTCTGGTCGTGATTGGGCGATAACGCCAGTGAGGTCCCCTGCGCGTCGCGTCTGCGACCGTAATGTCCTTGGACGCTCTGGGCGTCGGGGGTACGGTTCGAGTTCGGCCTTTGCCGACAGGCAGGTCCGATGCCGCCCTCCCACCTGCATGTCGGGGACGCTGCCATGTGCCGATGGATCGCCTACAATGGTGAGCCGATTTTCCTCGAGGACTTCGTCACGGTACCGGAGCAGAGCCTGGTGGTTCAAAGCCAGGCGAGCCGCGAGGCCAAGAGCATCGTCAATGGCGATGGGTTCGGGCTCGGATGGTATGGCGAGCGGACGGATCCCGGTATTTTTCGCGATCTGAGGCCGGCCTGGAGTGACGAGAATCTCAACTCATTAGCGCATCAGATCCGGTCGCGTCTGTTCTTTGCTCATGTGCGCGCTTCGACGGGAACGGCCATCAGCCGCGCGAACTGCCACCCGTTCTCGCTCGGTCGATGGATGTTCATGCACAATGGCGGCATTGGGAATTGGCCAGCGGTCCGGCGTCCGGTCGAAGCTGGCATCCCCGACACGCTTTATCAGCATAGGGGTGGCACGACTGATAGCGAGGCCATGTTCCTGCTGATGCTCCAGTTCGGCCTCGATACCGACCCGATCGGCGCGTTTCGCAGGATGATTGGCTTTGTCGAGGCCATCATGGAGCGGGCAGAGATTGCCGAGCCTCTTCGCTTCACCGCGGCCGCCTCGGACGGGGAGAACATTTACGCGGTCCGTTATTCGACAAAGATCACACCCGAGACCCTTTACGTGCGGCGTATAGCTCGCGCGCATGGGCATCTCATCGCGTCCGAACCGCTGGACGATGGGCGAATCGATTGGGAGGCGGTGCCGCCGCAAAGTCTCGTGACGCTCGAACCCGGACGAATCCGTATCGAGTCATTCCAGCCCGAGCACAATCCCTGCTGACGCTGTTTCGACTCCGTGCGGGATCAGATGACGCAGGCAAGAAATGCCGCGGCCACGACGACAGCGACCGCGATGGCCCCGAAGGCCATCTGCTTCTGGCCGGGACGCCAGGCAAGGTTCTCGATCACGAGCACTCGGATGCCGCCGAGGAAATGCACAGCAAGCAATCCGACAAGGATCGTCTCGGCGGCTTTGAATATCGGCTGATCGGTCCAGCGGAGAAATCGATCGAGACTGGCTTCCCCATGCAACGCGAGCGCCAGCGCGAGAAAATGCAGCGGAAGGAACAACGCCAGCGCCAGCCCTGAGATCCGGTGGATCATTGCGGCGCGCCACAGCGGCTCCCGGCGATAGGTGGTATTTCGCGCCTTGATTGCCATCAGGTGACCACCGCGTAGACGGCCCTGAGCCCGAGCGCGGCGAGGGCAAGGCCGGCCGCCCACATCAAGAGGTCCGCGTTCCGTCCCCTGAGCCCGCCCCATTCCATGGCAATGGTGCGCAGACCGATGGCGCCGTGCAGCGATGCCGCGATGACGAAAACGGTGTAGTAAAGGGCCCAGCCAACGCTCCCGTGCGTGCGTCCGAGAATGTCGCTGGCGGTCAGCCCCTGTCGGCTTGCGTAGAATATGATCGCGAGATGTCCGAGGATCAGCGGCGCCATCAGCACGGCCGTTACCCGCTGCACGAGATAGAGTCGGACGTTCACGCGAGCTCCCCTCGGATATAAGCCTGCATCGTGCGCCGCTTGAGGCCCGCGATTGACGCCGTCGGATTAAGTCCGACAGGACAGTGCTGTTCGCACGATTGGTGCGTGTGACAGGCGTGACATCCTCCGCTCTGCGAAATCGCGAAGAGGCGGCCTGCATTGCCGGAATCGCGCACGTCGTTGACCAGTGTCCACGCACGATTGAGTGCGGCTGGTCCGAGGTATTCGTCGTTCCAGCGCACGGTATCGCAGGCTGCGAAACAGACGCCACAGTTGATGCACTCGATGGCGGCATCGGCCTCTCGCCGCTCGGCGGATTGGGGGCTAATCGGCTCCAGGGCCTCGGCGCGGCTCTTGCTCGGTGAGAAGACGCCTTTGGCCTCCTGCCACTTTTCGAAGAACGGTGTCATATCGGTGGCGAGATCCTTGATAACCGGCAGGTTAGCGAGGGGGCCGACCTCGAGCTTGCCGTCTTCCACCACCTTCGAGACGTGCGTCCGGCACGTCCACCGTGGGCGGCCATTCACCGTCATGGCGCACGACCCACAGACGCCGACGCGGCATGCAAACCGATACGATAACGACGGATCGAGATGGCGCTGAACGAACGTGACCACGTCGAGCACCGTCTGGCTCGCGCGCATCGGCACGCTGAATGTCTCGTAGCGGCCGTCGTCACCTTGGCCACGCCAGATCGAGACCTCGATCATCGTATCGGTATCGGGCACCTGGCTTCCGCTCCATCGGCTTGGCTGAGCGCTGCAATCACGTTCTACGAGCGAGCGTGGATTTGTGGGTCGCTACTCGGCGGCATCCGGCGATCTGGTTCTGCGATCCTGTGCAAGCTTGAGATAGCCGTCGCGTGTCTGCGGCAACTTCTTGTCGAGAATCCGCGAAGCGACGACCGTTCTGAGAATCTGCGCCGTGCCGCCGCCAATCGAGAACATGCGTGCGTCCCGCACCATCCGCTCGAGCGGACGCCGACGCGAATAGCCGGAGGCACCGAACAGTTGCAGCGCGTCGTTCGTCACCTTGATCGCCATATCGGCTGCGACGACCTTGGCCTTTGCCGCTTCGGTTGCGTCCGGGAATCCTGCCCCGGCATTTGCGGCTGCCCGGTAGAGCATGAGTTGTGCGCAGTCGATCTGGATGGCCATGTCGGCGAGCATCCACTGCAGCCCCTGAAATTCGTAAATGGGGCGGCCAAACTGTTCGCGCTGTTGCACGAAGGCCAGGGCGTGTTCGTAGGCCCCCTCTGCAATGCCGAGTGCCATGGTGCCGGCGCCGACGCGCTGCGAGTTATAGGCGTCCATCAGGTCGGCAAAGCCTTTCCGCAGGCCTCGCGGTGGCATCACCAGGGCGTCGGCACCGACCTCCATGTCCTCCATGATGACCTCGGCTTCGGGAATACCGCGCAGACCCATTGTCGGCTCGCGGTTGCCGATTCTGAGACCACTGGTCTGATCGCGGACGGCAAGAAAGCCGCCGATGCCAAGTTCTTCGCCCTGCTCGTCGAAGACCCGCGCGAAGACGAGGTGCAATCGCGAGGCGCCGGCGCCCGTGATCCAGTGTTTTTTGCCATTGAGAACATAGGCGTTGCCCCGCTTGTCGGCGCGGGTGGTCATCTCGGTGGCGGCGCTGCCTGCGCCGGGCTCCGTGATGCAGATCGCGGGCTTATCACCATCGAGAACAAAGCCGGCGGCCACCTTTTTCTGTGCTTCGGTCCCGTATTTCATGACGGTCGAGATGGCGCCCATGTTGCTCTCGACGACGACGCGACCTGTCACGCCACACACCTGCGCCATCTGCTCGATGACGAGAACTGCATCGAAAAAGGTCAAGCCCTGACCGCCATATGCTTTTGGAATGGTCATGCCCATGAAGCCGGCGTTCTTCAGCTCCCCGACATTCTCCCATGGATACTGCTCGGAGCGATCGATCTCGGCGGCGCGTCCCTCGATGCTGCTGCGGGCGAGTTCCCGGGCGCGTGCCTGCAGCTTCTTTTGATCGGGGCTAAGCTGGAAATCCATTAGGCGCTCCTCCAAGTCCTTATTGCTGAGACTATGGAGCCGAGCTCAGGGGCAGACAAGCGCCAGCGGCATCTGCATTGTGGCGTGTGCGATCGGGAATTCTCGTGGCAAGTTGAGCTGCCTTCGAGAACAGCCTCGCATGCCAAGCTGGAATGCATCATGATCGAGCGCCTTCAAACCGACATCCTGATCCTCGGCTCCGGGGGCGCAGGGCTCTTCGCTGCACTTCACGCACACCAGGCCAATCCGCATCTGGATATTACCGTCGCGACGAAGGGGCTGCTCGGGAAATCCGGCTGCACGCGCATGGTGCAGGGTGGCTACAACGTGGCGCTCATTCCGGGGGACTCGGTCGAGCGGCATTTCATGGACACCATCGAGGGTGGGAAGTGGCTGCCGAACCAGGAGCTCGCCTGGACGCTCGTGACCAAGGCGATCGAGCGCGTGCGGGAACTGGAGAACGAGGTCGGCTGCTTCTTCGATCGCAATCCAGACGGCTCCCTGCATGGCAAGGCATTCGCCGGTCAGACCTTCGATCGTACGGTGCATAAGGGCGATTTGACGGGCATCGAGATCATCAACCGGCTGATGGAGCAGGTGTGGGCGCGGCCGATCCGACGCCTTGAGGAGCATCGCGCGATCGCACTGATTCCTGAGCAAGGCGCGCGGGGGAAAGATCTGCCGCCGGTTGCGGCCGTCCTGTTCATCGATGTGCGGACGGGCGCATTCAAGCTTGTCCAGGCCAAGGCCGTGCTGCTGGCGACGGGCGGCGGTCCGACCATGTACAAGTACCATACGCCATCGGGCGACAAGTCCATGGACGGCTTGGCCATGGCGCTCGATTACGGCCTCGCGCTACGCGACATGGAGATGGTGCAATTCCATCCGACCGGGGTGCTCGCCGGGCCGGATACGCGCATGACCGGAACGATCATCGAAGAGGGTTTGCGTGGCGCCGGTGGCTATCTTCTCGACGGCGGGAAGCAGCGTTTCATGTTCAACTACGATCCGCGCGGCGAGCGGGCAACGCGCGATCTCGTTTCGCAGTCGATGTACCGCGAAATGATTGCGGGCCGCACGACGCCCAATGGCGGTCTCTACATATCGATGGGGCATCTCGGCGCGGATAAAGTCCGCAAGATGTTCAAAGGTATGGTCGAGCGGTGTGCCGACTGCGGTTTCGATCTTGCGGGTGGCCTTGTCGAGGTCGTGCCGACCGCACATTACCTGATGGGTGGCGTGGTCGTGAAACCCGACACCGCAACCGAGGTGCTGGGCCTTTATTGCGCAGGAGAGGACGCTGGTGGTGTTCACGGCGCGAACAGGCTGGGCGGCAACGGTGTCGCCAACTCGACGGTTTTCGGCGGTATCGCCGGCGAGACGATGGCAGCACACATAAAGCAGGGCCTCGGCTCTCGCGATCCCGATCTCGACGTGGCACGCGCTGCAGTGGAAGCTGCGGAGGCACCGTTTCGCATGAGTGCACGGGTCCAAGACGTCAATCGAATCCGCGACACACTGCTCGAGATGATGTGGTCGGACGTCGGTATCATTCGCGAGCGCATCGGCATGGAACGCGCGCTGGGCGAGCTCGAGGCGCTCGGTCGTCAGCTTGCTGCGGCTGGCATTCCTGATGGACAACGGGCCTTCAATCTTTCCTGGCATGACTGGCTCAACCTGAAGAGCCAGATCGCCATTTCTGAGGTGGTGGCGCGTGCGGCGCTGAAACGCGAGAACAGTCGCGGTGCTCATTTCCGCGACGACTTCAGGGAGCCTGGCGACATGGCCCAGTCGCGCTTCACGATTGTCCGACAAGAGAAGGGTCGACTCAGCGTGATGGACGAGGCTGTCGCGTTCACGCATGTCCGGCCGGGCGAATCTCTGCTCGAGGACGGACCGAAAGCCGCCGAATAGTACATTGCGTTCCGGATTGCCGCTGCAGGTCCCCAACAGGATCTTGCGTGTTTCGGATGCAGCGGTCGCGACGCTGTTTTGGCACCGTGCCGGCTCAGTAGCTAGCCTGACGGCTGTCGGGAAACTTTTTGGTGATCGGCCTTGCGAGCGCAACGTGCAGCGATCAATGGCGCAGTCAGCCACTGGTGGGTACGGGCCTTTATCCCAAGGAGTTACCGTCGACCAACCTCAACGCGGACCGGTTCTTGCGGAAGCCTGGCGCGGCGGTCGGCCGGGCAGTCGTGCTCGCGGCCCGTTTGAATGACGGTATTGCAGCGGCCGGAACTGCTGGTGTGAGGCGTGCGCCAGCGGATTGCCTAAACGATACCTCGCGTACGCAGGCTGGCGATTTCGTCCTTGCCGAAGCCAAGGGTGGTGAGAACGTCGTCCGTGTCGGCGCCGAGGTCCGGCCCCGCACGTGATGGAATTTGCTCGCCCGGCAAGCGGATCGGACTGGCGACCATACGCACGTCGTCGCCGTGGGGTGAGTCGGTGAAAGTCTCAATGCCACCGCGTGCCGCCACGAACGGGTTGTCGAGCGCTTGCGCGATGTCGAGCACTGGAGCGGCGGGTACGCGTCCGCCGAAGGCTTCCATCCATTCGCTTGTCGATCGGGTCGACAGCGCCTGATCGAGCAGCAGATTGAGCTCGACTCTGTTCTCGAGTCGCGCCTTGAACGTGGCGAAACGGGGATCGGCAATCCATTCTGAGCGGTCGATCGACTCGCATAGCGGTGCCCAGAAATTCTCCTTGTTGACCATGATGAAGATCCAGCCGTCGCGCGTGCGATAGAGCTGGCTCGGGACAAGGGAGGGATGACCGGAACGCGCCTCGCGGCCTTGTAAGTGCCGGTTGTTGAGATACCAAACCGCGAGGTAGGAAAGGTTGTGCAGTGCGGTGTCGAACAGCGAAACGTCGACGTCTCTGCCGCGGCCAGAGCTTCGCGCTCCGATGATGCAGGAGGTCATGGCGAAAACGGTCATCAAGCCGGTCATGAAGTCGACGACCGACAGGCCCATACGCGCCGGTGGCCCGTCGGGCTCCCCCGTGACGGACAGATAACCCGTCTCCGCCTGCATTAGATAATCGAAGCCGGGCCAGCTCTTTCGTGGACCGTCGCGGCCATACGCAGAGAGATGCGCGCAGACGATTTGCGCATTGATCGGTGCGAGGTGCTGATACGTGAGGCCTAATTTCTCGGGCTGGTCGCCGCGGAGATTGTCCAGCACCGCGTCGGCGCGCGTCGCGAGACGCCGGAAGATTTCGCGTCCGTCGTCGCTCTTGAGATCGAGCGTAATCGAGCGTTTGTTGCGGTTGAACGCCTGGAAAAAGTGGCTGTTCTTTTCGCTGAAGAAGTACGGGCCGACGCGCCGGCCCAGTTCGCCTTCGCCGCCCGGTGGCTCGATCTTGATGACGTCGGCGCCGAGATCCGCGCAGAGCATCGATCCAAACGGGCCGGCGCCGTATTGCTCGACGGCTATGATCGTGACGCCGGAGAGAGGAAGCATCGGGGCGGTTCCTATTCTTCTATGAGCGTGCAGCGTGATGGCTCGCTACTTGCCGGACTGCCAACGCGTCAACGCTTCACTGGGGTGGATGAGCTGAATGATGTTGAGCAGAAGATTGTCCCGGATCGCGTAGGCGAGAAAAGCCTCGCTCGCGATGACGAGCGTGATGCTGAGCCAGACCGGCAATGTGGCGGCGAGGGAAAATCCGACAATGGTCGCCACCGTATCCGATAGCGAATTGATGATGCTATCGCCGACGTAGCCCTGTGCGAGGCCGCCCTGGCGATAGCGCTCGATAATCATCGGCGTATTTTCGATCAGCTCCCATGACACTTCGAGTCCGACGGCGGCAGCCAGTCTCAGGCCAATCGGTGCGCGCGGTGCAACCAGCCAGAGCAGGAGATAGAAACCGAGGCCATGTAAAACATGCGAATAGGTGTACCAGTCGGTAAGATGCTGTGACGTCTCCGGACCGGCTGGATTAGCATACCAGAGCGCGACATGGCCGCATTTGCAAATCCAGGGCTTGCCCATCGCGTAGAGCCCTGCCGCCTGAATCGCGACGAGAGCCACGACGATCAGGAGGTGCCAGGGCACAATGCCCCTGATGGACAAATGGTCCGTCTGCGGTTGCACCGCTTCCATGTTCCCCCGTCTTCATCAAATGGCGCGGCGCGCTCGATGCGATGCGCCGCGCACCATCCCCGGTCAGAGCTTGTTCTTCTCGATCAGGCGCTTCGAGATCACGATGCGCTGGATCTCATTGGTGCCTTCGCCGATGCACAGAAGCGGCGCATCGCGATAAAGGCGTTCGACGATGAATTCCTTGGAGTAGCCGTAGCCGCCGTGAATGCGCAGCGCTTCCGTCGCATTTTCGAGAGCGGCCTCGGTGGCGAATAGCTTCGCCATGCCGGCCTCGAAATCGGCGCGCTCGCCCCTGTCGATGGCCTTAGCTGCGTTTTCGACGAGGAGCCGCGCCGCAGTCACGCGCGTCACCATGTCGGCGAGTTTCAGCGCGATGGCTTGATGCTCGTGAATGTATTTGCCCATCGTCTTTCGCTGTTGGACGTATTTCACGGCTTCATCGAGAGCAGCTTGCGCCACACCGACACCGCGGGCGGCGACGTTGAGGCGACCGAGCTCGAGGCCGGAGATCGCGCATTCAAGCCCACGGCCTTCAATCCCGCCGATCAGATTGTCGGCCGGAATGCGGAAGTCCTCGAAAACGAGTTCGGCGGAGTCGATCCCCTTGTAACCAAGCTTCTCGAGCTTGCGGCTGGCACGGAAGCCTTCGCCTTTCTCGGCGAGGAACATGGAAATGCCCGCCTTGCGCGGCTCCGCGGTCGGGTCCGTCTTGACGAGTACGGCGAAGCACGAGCCGTGGATACCGTTCGAGATCCAAGTTTTCGTGCCGTTGATGACGTAGGTACTGTTGCCGTCTTTACGGGCCTGCGTACGGATCGACTGCAGGTCGGTCCCCGCATCCGGCTCGGTTAGCGCGAGGCCGCCACGGATTTCACCCGAGGCGAATTTGGGGAGGAAGCGCGCCTTCTGCTCCGGCGTTCCCATCTTATCGACGATGCGCGACATGATGAGGTGCGAGTTGATGATGCCCGACACGGACATCCATACGCGACTGATGCGCTCGATTACCTTGGCGTACGTCGAGGGCGCCAGTCCCAGTCCACCATATTCCTCGGGGATGATGCAGCCAAAGAGGCCGAGCTCTTTCATCCGTTCGACAATGTCGGCAGGCCAGATGTCGTCGTGCTCCAGCTTTTGCGCATATGGCGCGACATCGCGCGCAAGAAACTTGTCGACGGCATCGAGGATCATCCTCTCCTGCTCATCGTGACGGGCTTGATCTTCGGCTGTGGTCATGGAGTCCTCGGGAAACGAATGCGACGGCTAGTCTGCGCCGTCGACGAGAAACAGGCGGCCCTTGCTTGCGGCCTGGCGAAGAGGGACGAGTTCCTGGTAGCCCTTGCCGTAGTAGAAGGCGCGGGCTTTTTCCAGGTTCTCGAATTCGATGACGACGATGCGGGAGCGAGGTGGTTCGCCTTCGAGCGCTTCCACGTGTCCAGCACGCGCCAGATACTTGCCGCCCGCCGGCAATGTCACACCCGGAGCTCGGTCAGCGTAGACCTTGTAGGCATCGGTATCGGTCACCTCAACCTCGGCGATGACATAGGCGGTCATGGTATCCTCGCGGGCGTTGCACGGTCTCGTTGCACGCCAATTTCGGCATGCAGTCGATCTGCCGGCAAGTCCTGTCGTCAGTCGCCCGGCCCGTACCCGCGCTTTGGCACGAGGCTGATACGTTCGAACGAGAGGAAGATGGTACCGTCGGCCTTATAGCCTTCGGTGAAGGTCGTCACGATTCCTTCGTTCGAGCGTGACTTCGACTCGCGCTTGGCCAGTACTTTGCTGCGGGCATAGATCGTATCGCCGTTGAATACGGGCGCGGTCAGCTTAATCTCTTTCCAACCGAGGTTGGCCGTGGCTTTGAAGCTCACGTCGTCCACCGTCATGCCGGTCACGATCGCCAGGGTCAGCGCGCTGTTGACGATCGGCTTGCCGAACTCGGTTTTTGCGGCGTAGTCGCTGTTCGAATGCAGCGGATGACGGTTCATGGTGATCAGGCTGAACTGGATGTTGTCTCCCTCGGTGATCGTGCGGCCCGGTCGGTGCTCGTAGATGTCTCCGACCTCGAAGTCCTCATAGTAGCGGCCGTAGCTCGCCACGATCGTGCGCTTGCCGTCCATTCGTCTGCTCATCCTTCAGAGTGACCGGCCTCGGCCGGCATGCTTTCGAGCGGATGATGATCGTCGCGCTTTGTCCGCACAATAGGCCCCGAAGGCGCAGTTGTCGGCCGACCGACTGAAAGGGCAATCTGTGCGGTTATGCGCCGCGTGCGGCTAACTCGGAGAGACAGAAAATCGACATAAGCAAGTCTCATGCCGAATGAGACCGGCAGTTGGTGGTTAAAGCGGAGCATGGTCGAAACGCTAGCAATTTGCTAAACACTGCGTCGTGGTGGGTTCGCGCCGATAGGTCGGCGTGCAGTTTGGCTTTCATGCGCCGAAATTGCGGCTCATGAGCAGGGTTTTCGGGGAAGGGGGAAGTTCGATGCGTGCCAACGCTAGTTTGCTGAGCGCGATGTTTGCTGCCCCGCGTTATGTCGTATGCGGGTTGCTTTTAGGTGGCGTCGCGGCAACACCAGCCGCCGCTGAGGGGCCCTTCTCGGGCCTCACGGGAACATGGCGTGGTGCCGCGAAGGTACAGTTGCAAAGCGGCAGTTCGGAGACGCTCAAATGCTACGCTTACTATACGCCCAAAGGAACGGGTGCGGAGCTGGGGCTTGCTATCCGCTGTGCGTCGGCGAGCAACCGGATTGAATTGCGGGCACAATTACAGGCAGATGGCGGGAAGGTCAGCGGTCGCTGGGAAGAGCGGACGTATAACGCAACCGGCGATGTGTCGGGATCGGCGCAAGCCGGGCGGTTGACCCTTTCGATCGATGGTGGGGCGTTCAAGGGGTCGATGGCGGTTCGCACCACGGGCGCGAATCAAACGGTATCGATCAAAACCGAGGGGATTGCTCTTCTCGGGGTGAACATAAATCTATCGCGGGGTTGACCCCACGAAAAGGGGGCGCACCGTATTGGGGGACGACACGATGAACCAACAATCGCGCCCGAACCGGGCCGCCATGGCGTTTGCCACTGGCGGAATCATGGCGATTGCTCTGCTCGCGGCCAATCCCGCCGAAGCGCGCCGCGGAGGCTACGGATCGGGACCGGGCTATGTCGTTGCCGAGAGCGATTTCGGCAATGGCACCATTAGAGGTGCGGTGCGGCCAAGCCGAAACGGCTGGCAGGTTCGCCTTCCCCGGGGGACCTGGATCGACTGTGGCAGGGACTGCTCGGACACGCTACGCCGTCAGACGATCGATTTCTGGGAGTCCAACTTCCGCGATGCCCCTGGCTCAGGACGCGGGTATCTTCGCTGGGATTTCTATTATTGAGATCCTCTCAGGGCCGCAAAGCTGGGTCTAAGGGAACCCGACGAACGGGTGTGCTTTGCGCGATGGATCGCGGGAACACGCCCGCGACGACAGGGGAGGGGAGGTTCACTCGCCCCAGGTGCGAGCGAGGACGCGCATCCAGTTCTCGAAGCAGATTTTCTCGATGAGGGGCTCTCCGAACTGGCGTGCCCGCATCGCAGCGACGAGGTTTGGAAGACCGGCTACCGTGCCAATGGCCTTCGATATCAGCGCGCCGTCGAAATCGGAGCCGAGCCCGACACCATCCTCGCCGAGCTTGTCGATCAGGTGCGCCATGTGATCGACAATCATGTCGAGCGGGGTATCGGTCATCCGCTTGCCGTCGGGCCGCAGGAAGCTCACCGCGTAATTTACGCCCACCAATCCCCCGCTCTCGCGGATGGCGGCCAACTGCTTATCGGTCAGGTTGCGAGCTGACGGGCAGATGGCGTGGGCGTTGGAGTGAGAGGCGACGAGTGGCGCGTCCGAAATGCTCGCGATGTCCCAGAAGCCCTTCTCGTTGAGATGAGACACGTCCACCAGCACCCGGAGTTCGTTGCAGCGGCGGACCAGGGATTTGCCGATGTCTGTCAGCCCATCTCCGGTATCGGGCGAGGAAGGAAAGCGGAACGGGACTCCGTGACCGAAGATGTTCGATCGGCTCCACACGGGACCGAGCGAGCGCAGCCCCGCCGCGTAGAGAACGTCCAACATCTTCAGGTCGGAATCGAGCGCCTCGCACCCTTCGATATGGAGCACCGCGGCATGGGCACCCTCACTCTTTGCGGCGCGAATGTCGGCAACCGATCGCGCTAGGCGAACGCGGCCGTTGGAACGCTCGGCAATGCGAAACAGGAGCGAGGCCATTTCCAGCGTGGCGCGCTGAGCATGGGTGAGCTCCGGTGGGGGCGGCAGCGGCACGTCGTAGGGCACTTGTGCCATCGGCTCGCTGCGATCCTGCTTGGCGTTCGAAGGGACGAAGATCGCATAGAGTCCACCGACCATGCCGCCCTGCTGCGCGCGCAGCAGGTCGAGCTGACCCTTGTCATCGCCCTCCAGAAACGCAGCGACGGCGTCGCCATCTCGGCGCCAGAGCCGGAGCAGGACGTCATTGTGACCGTCGAAAGAATGCATGCGTGCCTCCGTGCTGCGCCCCGGCACGCCGTCGCGCCCTCATCCTTTGCCGATTGCCGCATTGTCGAGGCGTCAGCCTCCGAGGTGCGACTCGATCGCCTTGAGGGCGTCGCCGGCCTTGCTGCCGTCGGGGCCACCGGCCTGCGCCATGTCGGGGCGTCCGCCACCGCCTTTGCCACCGAGCGCCTCGGCGCCGACCTTGACGAGATCGACAGCGCTCCATGTTTTCACCAGGTCGTTCGTCACGCCGACAGCCAAGCCCGCTTTGCCGTCCTCCGTAACACCAACGATGGCAACGATACCCGATCCCACCTGCTTCTTGCCGTCGTCGACCAGCCCTCGAAGGTCCTTCGGATTGAGGCCTTGCACAGATCGCGCGAGAAGCTTCACCTCTCCAATGGTCTTGATTGCCTGCGCCGCCGCAGCGCCGTCTCCGGCTGCGGCGCCGCCACCTAGGGCGAGCGCACGCTTTGCATCGGCCAGTTGACGCTCGAGCTGCCGTTGATTTTCGACGAGATGCTTGATCCGGTCGACGATCTCCTCGGGTCGTGTCCGCAGCAGACCCGCAAGCTCCTTCACGCGTGCGTCCTGCTCGGCGAGGTAGTGCCGCGCACCTTCGGCCGTTACCGCCTCGATGCGCCTGACCCCCGCTGCGGACGCGCTCTCGCCGATAATGCGGATTAGACCGATGTCACCCGTCCGGCTCACGTGTGTGCCGCCGCACAGCTCGATCGACCACGGCTTATTGGCTTTCTCGCCCGAGGTGCCAACGCCCATGGAAACGACGCGCACCTCATCGCCGTATTTCTCGCCGAAAAGCGCCATCGCGCCCGTCTCGCGCGCGTCCTCGAGGCTCATCAGGCGAGTCTGAACGGGGCTATTCTGAACTACGTAGGCGTTGGCCATCGCCTCGACCGCTTCGAGTTCGTCAGCACTCATCGGCTTCGTGTGGGAGATGTCGAAGCGTAGCCGCTCGGGCGCCACGAGGGAGCCCTTCTGCGCCACGTGTGTGCCGAGAATCTGCCGCAGCGCCTCGTGGATGAGATGGGTTGCGGAGTGGTTGGCGCGGATCGCCGAGCGCTTGGCATGATCGACGACCATCTCGACCTGATCGCCGGTGGCGAAGGTACCGGCCTCGACCGTGCCGTAGTGGACAAAAAGGACGCCGAGTTTCTTCTGCGTGTCGGTTACCCGGAACAGTGCGCCATTGGGGCCTTTGATCAGGCCCGCATCGCCGACTTGACCGCCGCTCTCACCATAGAACGGCGTCTGGTTGACGACGATTTCGCCCGCATCGCCCGACTTGAGAGATTTGACAGCCGTTCCATTCGAGAACGTCGCCTTGACGACAGCCTCGGCTTGTTCCGTGTCGTAGCCGAGGAACTCCGTGGCGCCGACGTCCTCCTTGACCTCGAACCAGATGCCTTCGGTGGCCGCCTCGCCGGAGCCCTTCCAGGCGCGGCGCGCTTCTTCTTTCTGCTTCTCCATGGCGCTATTGAAGCCAGCCGTATCGACCGCAACACCGCGCGAGCGCAGCGCGTCCTGGGTCAAATCCAGCGGGAAGCCATAGGTATCATAAAGGCGGAATGCCACCTCTCCGGCCAGCGTGTCGCCCTTGCGCAGATTGTTGGAGGCACCGTCGAGAAGCACCAGACCGCGCTCGAGCGTCTTGCGGAAGCGAACTTCCTCGAGCTTCAGCGTCTCGGTGATGAGCGGTTGCGCGCGGACCAGCTCCTGATACGTGGCCCCCATCTGCCGGACGAGCACCGGCACGAGGCGGTACATCAGCGGATCCTTGGCACCGAGTAGATGCGCATGCCGCATGGCGCGCCGCATGATGCGGCGAAGAACGTAGCCACGCCCTTCGTTCGAAGGAAGCACGCCGTCTGCGATGAGGAAGCTCGACGCTCGCAGGTGATCGGCGATCACGCGATGGCTCGGTGTCTTGTCGCCCACGGCCGGCACACCCGTCTCGGCGACGGAGGCCTCGATGAGGGCCTTGAAGAGATCGGTGTCGTAATTCGAATAAACGCCCTGCAGGATCGCGGACACGCGTTCGAGGCCCATGCCCGTATCGATCGACGGGCGGGGCAAGTTCACGCGGTTGCCCGGCCCGAGCTGATCGAACTGCATGAAGACGAGATTCCAGAACTCCAGGAACCTGTCACCGTCCTCGTCGGGGCTACCGGGAGGTCCGCCCTGCAACTTGTCGCCCTGGTCGATGAAGATCTCCGAGCACGGACCGCAGGGGCCGGTATCGCCCGCCGACCAGAAGTTGTCCGACGTTGCGATGCGGATGATCTTGTCGTCGCCGATGCCTGCGATCTTGCGCCAGAGCTTCGCGGCCTCCTCGTCCTCCGAATAAACGGTGATGAGAAGCTTGTCCTTCGGTAGCCCGAACTCCTTTGTCACGAGGTTCCAGGCAAGCTCGATGGCGCGCTCTTTGAAGTAGTCGCCGAACGAGAAGTTGCCCAGCATCTCGAAGAACGTGTGATGGCGCGCGGTGTAGCCGACGTTGTCGAGGTCGTTGTGCTTGCCGCCGGCGCGGAGGCACTTCTGGGCCGTGGTCGCGCGCGAATAGCTGCGCCTCTCCTGGCCCGTGAACAGGTTTTTGAACTGCACCATGCCGGCCGATGTGAACATCAGCGTCGGGTCGTTCCTCGGCACCAGCGAGGAACTTTCCACGTGCTCGTGGCCGTTCCTCTTGAAAAAGTCGACGAAGGTCGAGCGGATTTCGTTGACGCCGGTCATGGGTCTCTATCGTCTCTCGGTGGGGCGGCGGGAGCCCAATTCGGGCGAGTTGGGCGTTGAAGCGCGACTCGTCCAGGCGGGTGCCTCCAGTTGTGACGCCTTTCTAACGGTGGCCTAGGGGTATTGTCCATAAAACCGCCGCAGCTTGGGCCGTTTTCGGGCATTCTGCCCGCGCTAGGGATTGGATGTGGCGCCGCGGCCATCATATGAGGGGCAAATGAAA
>JBFWOB010000036.1:0-66767 GCA_050250755.1 Hyphomicrobiaceae bacterium | reverse complement strand
TGTTGGCCGTCTCAACGCCAAGGCGAGTCGCGAGGGGGACGAGCAAGCCGAAAATGCAAATCGGTAGCTGAAATGAGAATGAAATGAATAGAGAATTGCTTTAATCGTCGAAAAGCCAGTGCAAAAGCTGGCGTGCATCGCGAGGCTCGACCCGTTGAGCTATGATCAGGCTGAACCGAGTGGAAGAGAAATGATCGCGAAAGCGTGACGTGGCGCCGTCGCCAGAGCGATGCCCACGCCTCTCAGCGCTAGTCAGACCAAGCCATTGACCGCCCGCTTCTTCAAGCCTTCTGCCGCGGGAGCCCGCGTTTTTGCGTGAATGGCGCCCCCCTTCAGGCACAAGCAGAGTGATCCGAAGCCCGCAATCTCAGCGTTGGAACAGCGTGACGTTTGGTTTCCGAGAGATTGATCGATGCCTGATAATTTGAATTAAAGTATCGCAGAAATTGAATTGAAAAAGAGATTGATCGGAGTTTTTAGAAAGTAAGGTACTTCTGATCGAATTAGCGGTTCTTAAATACCTTATATCGCAATATCGCCAAGGAATATGTATGTTGCGCGGGAGGCGTATCGTGTTGCGATTGAGGGAGCGGGCGGACAAGTCCGCATTGCGTAAAGGGAGGGCGAAGCCGGTCGCGCCTCTCAAGAATATGTATGATGGTGTTGGTTCGTTTCGCAGAGACGAGAAGGGCTCGATCGCCATTCTCTTCGCTCTGACCAGCTTCATTGTCATGGCTCTGGTGGGTGGCGCGGTTGACTACGGCCGGGCGGTCACAGCCCGCGACCAGATGCAGAACGCCGTCGATGCGGCAGTGCTGGCGGCAGCCCGGATCTGGCAGACCGACAAGAGCCTGGAGTTGGCGGAGCAAACGGCTGTCGAATACTACCAGAACAACAAGCCGAGGGGTGTGGACAGCACCGTCAGCGCGTTCTCGGCTGATATGAGCCGCAACGCCATCACCTTGCAGGCGACGGCCTCCCTCTATGCCCCGTTTCTATCGGCTGCAGCGATGATCGCCGATAAGGTGCGCGGCCAGTCGGACAAAGTCGAATACACGATCTCGGTCGGTGCCGAGGCTCTGCTCGCGGCTGGTGGCAACGGCGACTCCGACCTTGAGATCGCCATGATGCTCGACGTCACGGGATCGATGGGCGGCAGCAAGATCAAGGATCTCAAGGCCGCCGCTAAGGATCTGATCGACATCGTCGTGTGGCAGGACCAGAGCGAGCACACGTCGAAAGTCGCCCTTATCCCGTTCGCAGACGGCATCAATCTGGGCTCTACATCCCTCGTGAACGACGTGCGCGGAAATGTGAAGTCAAGCTGCACGTCGAAGTCGCCCTGCACCTCGACCAGCACGGGCTCTCCGGCACAATACTATAAGTTCACGAACGCCAGCGGAGATAAGGTCACGTGGCAGGCCTCGTCCTACTGCGTGACCGAGCGCGTTGGCAGCAATTGGAAGACTGATGCGGCACCGGACTCCGCGAGCAATAAGGTCGGTCCATCCTATGGATCGTCGTCCGCATCGGACTGCGGATACATGACCATCAAGACGTCCGATCTCGAGGTCAACTCGGTGCAGCCGCTGTCCAACGACAAGGACATGCTCAAGCGCCGGATCGACAAGCTCCAGGAGGCTGGCTCGACGGCCGGTCAGATGGGTACTGCTTGGGCGTGGTACATGCTGTCGCCGAACTGGGCTTATCTCTGGCCGAGCGCCAACCGTCCCGTCGCCTATCATACCGACAAGACCCAGAAGATCGCCATTCTGATGACGGATGGAGAGTACAACACGGGGCATTGCAACGGCGTAGTGGCGAAGGACAGCGGATCCGGCAGCGGCAGCAATAGCGAGAAGATCAACTGCAACGCGAACAACGGCTCTTCGAACACTCAGGCTCAGGAGCTATGCGCCGCCATGAAAAACAATACGGGCATCGTCGTCTACACAGTGGGCTTCGCGCTTGGCGGCAACAAGACCGCGATCAGCACGCTGAAGAACTGCGCTTCCGACGAAACGAAGTTCTACAATGCCGAGGATGGCGACCAGCTCCGGTTGGCGTTCCGCGACATTGCTCTCCAGGTGGCCAAGCTCAGGCTCTCGCACTGACGCACGGCACTTCCTTCCTGCAAGAAGCGGCTGGATCTCACACGGGATCCAGCCGTCTTCGTTCGTGCTGACGAGGCCGGGAGTTAGCTGTCCTCGCCGAAGCCATTCTCGACGAGTGCCGTCAAGGCGGCGAGCGCCTCGTGGGCTTGCGGGCCTTCGGCTTCGACACAGATCGTGGTGCCCTGCCCAGCCGCAAGCATCATCAAGCCCATGATTGATATCCCGCCGACCGTCTGTCCATCGCGCGTTACATTGACGATAGCGTCAAAGGTTTCGGCGCATTTGACGAACTTGGCCGACGCGCGCGCGTGCAAGCCCTTCTTGTTGCGGATCAGAAGCTCGACCCGCCGCGTAGCACTGGTCATGAAAGGTCCTTCGGAGGTAGTCGCGTCTCAAGTTTCGCCCGAGAGGACCTGGCTCGCAACGGAGATATATTTCCGGCCCGCTTCCTTGGCGAGATCAACGGCCTGGGCCAGGGGCTTGTCGCGGCGCACACTCGCCAGCCGAACGAGCATCGGAAGATTGACGCCGGCAATGACCTCGGCGCCGGTGTCATCCATTACGGAGATGGCCAAATTGGAAGGGGTTCCGCCGAACATATCGGTCAGGATCACGACTCCGCGGCCTTTGTCGGCGCGCTGCACTGCAGAAATCAGCTCGCTCCGGCGGGTCTCGATGTCGTCTTCGGGACCGATCGAGAGCGTCTCAAGACCGTCCTGGGGACCGACCACGTGCTCAAGCGCAGCGCGGAACTCGGTTGCAAGACCTCCATGCGTGATGATCACAATGCCGATCATCAATCCGCCTTTCGTTGAGAGCGTGTCACTGGCCAGTTGACCGGGCGGGGGTCCTCTGGTGGTGGATACCCTGCCGGTCGGACCGGGCAGTGCATGCTCTGTTTCGGGGCCGATTTGTAGCCGAATCGTAGTCTTTGACTACCATCATTCGGACCTATTCGTTTACAACCGTGCCACTCTGCGACGAGGCGCGG
The DNA here is from genome assembly GCA_050250755.1 of Hyphomicrobiaceae bacterium. Lineage (GTDB taxonomy): Bacteria > Pseudomonadota > Alphaproteobacteria > Rhizobiales > Hyphomicrobiaceae. Next base: position 63,662 of record JBFWOB010000036.1, on the reverse strand, counting down.
CCATAAAGCAACTGATTGTCACCGTTCAGATCTTAGCGTTCCGAGTGCTGCCAGAACCAATCTGGCAGGGGCTCCGGGCTTCGCACCGTCGATTGCAATAAGCGGTATATTCAACCCTAATATAGGGTGCGTTTGGCCAGACACCGGCAGGCGCTCGATATCCTCGGCAGATTTGAGCACAATGGCGAGGTGGATTTCCGCACGAGGCACGAATGGCACCTGTACGATGCCAAGCCCCCTGACCTCGAGAAGGCCCGCAATCGTTGCGGGAGGCGAGGCGAACAGGCGGTCGCCTTCGCGTTCGATGAGGACCTGATCATCGGAGACGAGACGGACGTCGACAGGTTCGCTGCAATGCAACAGCGGTGTCGTGATCATGCGAAGAGCAAGGTCTGACTTTCCCGCCCCTGAAGGACCGAGGATCAGCACCCCGCGCCCGGTCAATACGACGGCTGTCGCATGCACGAGCGAAGTGGTGGCTGTTGTCACGCTAGACCTCCGCACGGCCCATCGCGCTGCGTGGTATGGCTGCTGCCGCAGGTAAGCGTACCACAAAGCGGGCGCCAATCACGCCCCCGGGTCCTGCGCGGCTGGGCGCGGCGTGCCTGTTCTCGGCCCATATGCGCCCGCCGTGGGCATGTACGATCTCACGCGAGATGCTCAGGCCGAGCCCGGAATTCTTGCCGATCGTGCTATCGCTTTGGGGGCGATCCGAATAGAAGCGCGCGAACACCGTTTCGAGTTTGTCCTCGGGCATGCCGGGCCCCTCGTCCTCGACGGAGAACTCCACCTCGTTGTCGATCGTGCGAAGTCGAGCAGTGACCTTTCCGCCGGGAGGCGAGAACGAGGCGGCATTGTCGATGAGGTTGGTGACGACCTGTCCGAGGCGCCCTTCGTGTCCTTTGACGAGATGCCGCCGGTCGCCGTTCGGCTTCGGGATGACCTCCAGCGTCACTTGCCGGCCGTCATGCCCGTGGATATCGCCGAGCACCTCGATCAGCCCCTTCAGCCCTTGGGTGAGATCCAGCACCTCCGTCTCCTGACGCGCAAGCTCGGCATCGAGGCGCGACGCGTTGGCGACGTCGGTGATGAGCCGGTTGAGCCGCTTGAGCTCCTCCTGGATCTGTCGGGCGAGCTCTTCTCGCTGCTCGGGCGTGCGCGCATAGCTCATCGATTCGGCGGTAGATCGCGCGGCGGTCAGTGGATTTTTCAGCTCGTGCGCGACATCGGCGGCGAATTTTTCACTGGCCTCGATGCGCCTGTAGAGAGCGCTCGTCATCTGTCGGAATGCGCTCGCCATCTTGCCGACTTCGTCCTGGCGCAGCGAATAGTCGGGTAGCTCGGCCCGAGCGCTGATGCTTCGGCTCACATGGTCGGCCGCCGCCGAAAGGCGCCGCACCGGCTCAGCGATCGAGCGCGTAAGCTGTACCGATGCCGCCAGCGTCGTCAGCAGGGCCATGGTGGCGACGGACATGAAAATCCAACGCTCGCGCGTGAGGATGTGGTCGATCTCACCGGGCCGTGTGGAGAGCAGCAGGGCGCCGAGGGTCGCGTTGCGCCGTTTGATCGGCACCGACAGCGAAACGATCTGGTAGCCGTCCTCGTCGATCAGCAGCATGGGGAGCGGCTTCGCGCCCCTTAGCGCCTGACGAACCTCGGGGTAGTAGTTCCCGTTAGCGGCGCCGATCTCGTAGTAGATCGGCAAGTCGGTCGCGTCGAAATTGGAAAGGAATCGCAGCCTGTTGGTTTTGACGCGCAGCTTCTCCCGGATCGGCTCTCCGTTCTCGTCCAGCTTGGGCGGGGGAAGCTTGGCAACCACGCGATGCGTATCGACGACGAGCTCACCTTCCCGGTCGTAGATGCGCGCCCGCGTATTGTGTACGGGCTGGATGAGCTTGCGGATGACAGGGCCCACTTGGTCGGGCCGGATCGACAACTCGAGGTCGTCGAGCGCCGCGAAAGCATCGTCACGGAAGGGCGCCTTCACCGCTTCCATCTCCGGCTGACGGCCCGGATCGAAGGTAATGACGTTCGTCGAGACGGATGCGTTGGCCGCGATGGCGGCGGCCAGGATCTCGCCCTGGACGCGGAGGCTTTCGCGCTTCGCAGTGATCAACAGGGCATGCTGCTGCGAAACCCAGAAGATACCCGTGAGCAGGACGACAAGGCCCACGACGTTCGAGAAAAAGATGCGGCGCGCGAGCGACTGGCCGAAAAACCGCACGACCGGCGTCCGCGCCACCCATCCGGCGACGATCCTGTAGATTTGCTCAAGCCAGGCTACGACACGCGTCGTCCGCGCGCCCACAAGGTGAGCGCCCGCCTTTTCGCGCAATGTCGCGACGTGGTTCCATTCGAGCGCCATCGGCCGGCTCCCGGGCTCAGCTCTCCTTGAACCGGTAGCCCACCCCGTAAAGGGTCTCGATCACGTCGAAATCATCATCCACGGCCTTGAATTTCTTGCGCAACCGCTTGATATGGCTGTCGATTGTGCGGTCGTCCACATAGACCTGATCGTCGTAGGCGGCGTCCATCAGGGCATCGCGCGTCTTGACGACACCCGGACGCTGGGCAAGCGCCTGCAGGATGAGAAACTCGGTGACGGTCAACGTCACGGGCTTCAGATCCCAGTGGCATGTATGCCGTTCCGGATCGAGTTTCAGCTTGCCGCGCTCGACAATGCGGGCTGCCTCGCTTTGCGGTGCTTGACCCTCCTTCGGCTGGAAGCGGCGCAGCACGGCCTTGACGCGCTCGACCACGAGACGTTGCGAGAATGGTTTCGCGATGTAGTCGTCGGCGCCCATCTTCAAGCCGAACAGCTCGTCGATCTCTTCGTCTTTGGAGGTAAGGAAGATGACCGGCATGTCGGACTGCTGGCGCATGCGCCGCAACAACTCCATCCCATCCATTTTCGGCATCTTGATATCGAAGATGCCGAGATCCGCAGGCTCGTCGGTCAGTGCCTCGAGAGCCGCTGCGCCGTCGCCATACGTGCGCACCTTGAACCCTTCAGCCTCCAGCGCCATGCGCAGGGAAGCGAGAATGTTCCGCTCGTCGTCGACGAGAGCGATCGTGCTCTTTTGATTCATGAGTCTGGTCCCCGACGGCCCGGTTTGCGCCCCATGCCGCCTCTATGGCTCCAACGTGTGCGAAATGTGGCGAGCGACGATGCCATTACGCAGGGAGATGTTAACCTAAGCAGCGATGTAGGCCAACCGCGCCCGCAAGGAAAGCGAGTCGACCTGTGGAAGCCGCCTCGCAGTGAAGGGAGGTGGTGACAGCGGTCGGTGTCTCTGCTTCAGCGCCCGGCGGCGTAGCCCTGCATGCCTCGCGGATTGGCCGCTGCTTTGCGGCGAACGCCGTCCTGGGATGCGGCCGAAAGCCGCCCTTCGGACCAGTCTGGACCGATCTCGACCTTATGACCGCGGCGCTCCAGCTCTTTGATCGTGGCCTCGGGAAAGCGGTTCTCGAGGACCACGACGCCGGGGCGCGCTGCCCTTGGCCAGAATGATCCGGGAAAATGCTCGATATGCCACGCGGGCGCGTCGATGGCCTCCTGCAGGTTCATGCCGAAGTGCGCGTGTCGTAGGAAGAGTTGCGAATTCCACTGGTCCTGCTGGTCGCCGCCGGGCGTGCCCCAGGTCATGTACGGCTTGCCGTTGCGCAGGGCCATACTGACGGAGAGCGTCGAACGGGGACGCTTGCCGGGCTGCAGCGCGCCGGGATGGGTCTCGTCGAGCCAGAACATCTGCGCCCGCGAGCCGAGAGGCCAGCCGAGGGCGGGGATCACCGGCGACGATTGCAGCCAACCGCCCGAGGGCGTGGCCGTGAACATATTCCCGTCCTTATCGATGATGTCGATGTGGACGGTGTCGCCATTGACGACGCCGGCGGCCGCGCGGGCTTCTGCCGTTGCGTCCGATCCGCTGATCTTGCCAACCGTCGGCTCGCCCACGCCGGCATATGAGCCTTTCGGGGCCTCCTTGACGATGACCTGGCCGCCAAAACCTTCGATCACGCCGGGGCGTTGCTCCATGTTGGCCCATTGCGTGATCTGGCGACGGCGATCGTTGTTGTACCGTTCCGAGAGCAGCCTCTCCACCGGCACGTCAGCGAATTTCGGGTCGCCGTAGAAGGCTTCGCGATCGGCATAGGCGAGCTTTGCCGCTTCGATCCACAGATGCACGAAATCGGGATCTGTCGCCGAGAGGCGCTCGATCTCGTAGCCTTTGAGGATCGCGAGAATCTGCAGCATCACCGGCGCCTGAGTCCACGGCCCCGGCTTGAGCAGGGTGTAGGCCCCGTAGTCGAGCGAGACAGGTGCTTCGATGGTCGGTTGCCAGCCGGCCATATCCTGGCCTGTCAGGACGCCCTTATGCGGGCGGCCCGAGACGTCCATCGCCTCTTGCGTCCGGCAGAACGTATCGATGGCTTCGGCCACAAAGCCGTGACTCCACGCCCGGCGCGCGCGTTCGATCTCGGCCTCGCGACTGCCGCCGCCGGCTTCAGCCTCCGCCAGAATACGCACGTAGGTTTCGGCGTGCTGAGGGTTGCGGAATAGCGTTCCGGCTGCCGGGGTCTTGCCGCCGGGCAGATAGACGGCCGCCGATGTCGCCCAGTGGTCCGTGAACAGTTTTCGCACCGTGTCGATGGTCGCGCACGCGCGCTCTACAATCGGGTGACCGCCAACCGCGTAGCCGATCGAGGGCTCGAGTACATCGCGCAAGCGCATGGTGCCGTAGTCGCGCAGCACCAGCATGTAGGTCTCGAAGGTGCCCGGAATGCAGGGCGCGAGAAGGCCCGTACCTGGGATCATGTCGAGGCCTAGATGATCGCGATAGTGCGCGATCGTGGCGCCGGCGGGGGCAGGACCCTGGCCGCAGATCACTTCCGGCTTGCCCTTGCGCTGGTCCCATACCATCACGGGAACATCGCCGCCCGGTCCACACAGGTGCGGCTCGACCACCTGCAGCGTGAATGCCGCTGCAATGCCGGCGTCGAACGCGTTGCCGCCCTTCTCGAGGATTCCCATGGCGACGGCTGTCGCGATCCAGTGCGTGGTCGCAACCACGCCAAACGTGCCGTCGATCTCGGGCCGGGTGGTGAAGGGGCCAGAGTTGATGTTGGCCATGGCGTGCTCCCGATGTTGCGTGATTTGCGCGGTATCCTAGAGCGGACGTTTTCCCGGCACCAGTTGTTCGCATGTCGGTGGTGTCTCAGGTCCAAATTGGATTCCAGGCGATGCGTCACCGGCAATCGTGGACGCGGCTCCGGCGGCACATGGCCCTGGACGCGTCGGCCAGCTTGAATACCATGCCACCGTCGGGCCAGCGGACGTCGTAGGCCCGTTTCGCTCGGACCGTGTCCGCGCTTTGGCATACGGGCTTGGGCTGCGATCGAAGCGCACCTCATCGGCGCGCGTTCAGACTTGCCGGATGGAGACCACACAATGCTCCGTATTGCCCTGCTCGTTAGTGCTTTCCTGGTGCTTGTCGCACCGGCGTCCGCACAAGATTATCCATCGAAGCCGATCCGCATCATTGTGCCGTACCCGGCAGGCGGGCCTACCGACCTGGTGGCACGCAAGCTCGGCGAGCAAATGCAACTGCTTTGGGGCCAGCCGGTGGTTGCCGAAAATCGCGCGGGGGCGAATGGCAATATCGCGGCTCAGCTCGTGGCCAAGGCGCACGGCGATGGCTACACGCTGCTGTTGCATGCGTCCTCGATGATCATCAACCCGCTGCTTCACAAGGCCGTCGGCTACGACCTGTATAAGGATTTCACACCGATCGGCCTTGTCTTCGACTACAAGCTGATCGTGGTCGCGCACCCGTCGTTTGCGCCGAACAGCATCCAGGAGCTGGTGGCGGCGGCAAAAGCTAAACCCGGTAGCATCTCGTATGCGTCGGCCGGGGGAATGGGCGCACCCACGCATCTGTCGGTCGAGATGTTCAAGCAAATGGCGGGCATCGACATCCTGCACGTGCCGTACGCGGGCGGCGCGCCGGCCGTGAACGACCTGCTCGGCGGCCACGTGCAACTGATGTTCAACAATCCGACGCAGTCGCTGCAGTACATTAAGGCCGGCAAGCTGAAGGCGCTCGCGACCACGGGATCGCGGCGAATGGAGCAAGCTCCCGAGCTGCCGACCGTCGCGGAGCTGGGCTATCCGGGTTACGACGTCGGTACTTGGTATGCGCTTTGGGGACCCGCAGGCGTGCCGGCGCCGATCGTGGAGAAGATCTCCGATGCCGTTCAGGGGATCCTCAAAAAGCCCGAAATCAAAAAGCTCCTCTCAGAGCAGGGCCTCAACCCGCTCGGATCGACACCAGCGGAGCTTGCAGCCTTCCAGAAATCCGAGCAGGAGCGCTGGGGCAAGGTGATCAGCGCGGCGAACATCAAGCTCGAATGAGCCGGAAGGTAGCAGCGCTCAGGCTCGCGTGACGTGAGCGGAGACGCATTGCCAGCGTCCGTCGCGAAATTGCCAGTCGTCGGTATATCGCCCGGCGCCCTGCGATCCATCGGGCTTGGTGTAGGCGGTTCGCGCATGGATGATCGCAAAATCACCAAGAATGCGGATGACGACGTCGTGCTCGCGTAGATCTTTCACCAGGGAGCCGCGTCCGATCTGGGCGAGGAACTGCGAGCGATCGACGAGCGTCCCATCCGGGTTGCTGTTCATGAAATCGTCGGCAAGGTGGCGCTCGAACCAATCGACATCGGCGTCCTGGACGGACCGCACGTAGTTGCGATTGAGGGCCTTCAGCTCTCCAAGATGGTCGGTCATGCGAGAACCCCTTCCGTGTGTCGCTCCGATGTGCGTGCTGCGTTAGGTTCAATCGGCTGCGACCCAGCGTATTTGCTGTCGGTGCCACTCGGCAATTCGGTTCGGCGTGGCTCGGCTTTCCGGTAATGCTGGAAGACGGTCCTGTCGTGCCGGATAGGCGTCGAGGCGGGGCGCCCCCCTTGAAGCCCTCCGTCGTCTCGCTGGAGGCTCACAACGTCCAGTGATAAGTGTTCTTCCTAAGCTTTCGAGCATCAGGCGTTTGCATGGAGCCTGGGTTCGGGGCAGACACAACTTGACGGAAAAGGTCGATTCGCGGCCCGACCATCGGTCTCGCGGTCCCCTTCGCCATTTTTGTATGCCGCGAGGCCCTGTCGGACACGGGCCGGCCGGTAAAGCGACTTGAACGGCGCGGCCACTACGCCCAGGAGAACGAGCGCGATGTCCGAGACGAGCAGCGACGAGAACCGCGCCCCCGGCTCCGATCCGAAGGACTATGTTCAGGACGGCGCGATCCTGCTCGGGTGCAGCCGGCAAGGGCGCGACATCGTGCCGGAGATGATCGAACTGAAGCTCGCCAACCGCCACGGGCTCGTTACGGGCGCGACGGGCACGGGCAAGACCGTGACATTGCAGGTGCTGGCCGAGGGCTTCTCGGCGGCAGGCGTGCCGGTCTTTGCGGCTGACATCAAGGGTGATCTCTCCGGCGTTGCCGTCGAAGGGTCGCGGAAACCGGGCCTCGTGGCGCGCGCCGAGGAGATTGGGCTCGTCGGATATGGCAATGCGGCCTTTCCGGTCGCGTTCTGGGATGTGCTCGCCGAGCGCGGCCATCCGGTTCGCGCGACCATAGACGGCATGGGCCCGGTGCTGCTCTCGCGGCTGCTCGATCTTACGGAGCCGCAGGAAGGGGTGCTCAACATCGCCTTTCGCTGGGCGGCCGACGAGCGCGAGGCCGGCGATGCCAACATGCAGATCAAGGATCTCAAGGATCTGCGTGCGGTGATCGATGAGGTCGGCCAGCGCGCGGCAGAGCTTCGCTCGAAGTACGGCAATATCGCGCCGCAGACGGTGGGCGTAATCCAGCGGCGCCTGCTCGTGCTCGAGCAGCAAGGTGCAGAGAAGTTCTTCGGCGAGCCTGCGCTCGATATCGACGACCTGATGAAAGTGATGCCCGACGGCCGAGGCGTGATCAATCTGCTCGCAGCCGAGAAGCTGATGGACACGCCGAAGCTCTATTCGACGTTCCTGCTCTGGATGCTCTCGGAGCTGTTCGAGAAGCTGCCCGAGATCGGTGATCCGGAAAAGCCAAAGCTCGTGTTCCTTTTCGACGAGGCGCATCTGCTGTTCAACGGCGCCTCGCAGGCGGTCCTCGACCAGATCGAGCGCGTGACGCGGCTGATCCGCTCGAAGGGAGTTGGCGTCTATTACGTCACGCAGAGCCCCGCCGATGTGCCGGATCGCGTCTCGGCGCAGCTTGGCAATCGCATCCAGCACGCGCTTCGGGCATTCACGCCACGTGAGCAGCGCGCCGTGCGGGCGGCCGCCGAGACGTTTCGCAAGAACCCGACGCTCGACACCGAGCGTGTCATCCAGGAATTGAAGGTCGGCGAGGCGCTGGTCTCGGTGCTGCACAACAAAGGTGAGCCGTCGATCGTGCAGCGGACGCTGATCCGACCGCCGATGTCGCGTGTCGGCCCCCTGACCGACGACGAGCGTCGCGCATTGATCGCCGCAGATGCAGCGAACTTCGCGAAGTACGCCAAGACCGTCGATGTTGAATCGGCCTCCGAGCGGCTGGAGAAGCGCAAGTCTCCGGTCGGGCAGGTCAAGGAGCAGTTGCGCCGGTTCGGAAATCTGTTCGGTATCAAGCCGTAGCGCGCGTCGGCTCGGAGTTGCGCCGCTGGTCGAGGCGCATTAAATGTCGGAGTCGAAACGGGGTAGGCGTCCTTCCAACAATGAACCGGAAAGGGTGAGCCATGGGCCTTCGCTTCCAACGACGCATCAGGATCTTCCCTGGCGTCTATATCAATCTCTCGAAGTCGGGCATCAGCGCGAGCGTCGGCGGCAAGGGGGCCACCGTCAACGTCGGCTCGACCGGACGGAAGATGGTCACGGTCGGAGTTCCCGGCACGGGACTGAGCTATCGGGTGCCGTTGTCCAGCACGATCCTGCTCGTTCTTGTGGCCGCAATTGTTATCGTCGGCATTGCCTATCTGATCGCGCCGGATAGCGTGCGTTTAGCTCTGCATTGGTGGCAACCGAAGTGGTTCCCGCTTCCGACGCCGACGCGGTGACTGCTTATGAATTGCGGAAGTCGCGATTGCATCGAATGAAACAGGGCCCGGCTCTCCTGCGCCGGGCTCTTTCAATTTTCGCGCGCGATGACGCTATTCGGCGGCGACCGCGCCCTTTTTCAGGTCGGTCGAGTACTTGAGATGGACGGGCGCGTTGGCCTCGAAGGGGCTGTTGAGGCCCAATTCCTTCGCCCATTCGCGAACCTGCGGGAAAACCTCGGTTCCGAGCAGCTCGATGCAGCGCAGGCTATCCTTCTGCGAAACCTTACCGTCCTGCGCCCAGACCGACATGATGCCCGGCCGCGTCTCCTCAAGGAGATGCCGGATACGGGGCAGCACCTGCTTCGGCGTGCCGGCCATGATCATGCCGGACTCGAGCTGTTGCTCGAACGTCATCGCGCCGCGCGGGTTCTGTGAACGGCCGACCGCGAACTCGACGAAGGCGCGGCGCCCCGATGGTGAGAAATAGCCGGCCGGATTGGCCCATACCGGATGCGCGAGGCCCGTGAATTCGCCCTGCATCCAGGTGAACTCGCGTGCGTTCTTGACGGCAGTCGCCTCGTCGTCGGCGACGTGGATGCGCGCGAGATAGCCGCGATTCTCCGGGCCGGACTCATAACCGCATTCGGCGGCGGTTTGATCGTAGAGCGCCCAGATCTTCTTGGTGTCCTCGATCGACGTGTTGAGCGCGATGTAGGGATAGCGCTGTTGCGCCGACCAGATAACGGTCTCCTTGGAGATCACACCCGGAATCCAAACCCGCGGGTAAGGTTTCTGCAGCGGCACTGCCCACGGGTTTACGACGCGATGCTGATAGTGCGTGCCCTCGTGGCGGAACGGGCCCGGCTGGGTCCAAGCCTTGACCACCAGATCGTGCGCCTCGACGAAACGCTCGCGATTGAAAGCAGGATTGACGCCCGCCGAGAGCTGCTCTTGTCCACCACCTCGAACGAAACCGGAGACCAAGCGGCCTTTGGAGATCATGTCGATCATGGCCAGCTCTTCCGCGAGGCGGATGGGATTTTCCGCGAGTGGCAGCGGATTGCCGAGAATGACGATCTTCACCTTCTTCGTCACGGCGGCGAGAATGGCCGCGAACATGTTCGTCTTGGCCTGCATGCAGAACGGCGCATTGTGGTGCTCGTTCAGCATGATGCCGTCGATGCCGACTTCCTCGACCTTCAAATACTGCTCGAGGTAGTTATTATAGAGGCGGCTGCCCTCGACGGGATCGAAGTGCTTGTTCGAGAAGGTGAGTGCTGTGGCACCATAATCGAGCCCTGCCTTCTCGTCGTAAGCCGACATGGGCTGCTCGGTGAAGTACATCAGGTGCATGGGGGTGTTCTCCCAAGTGGATGCTGCAGTTATTTCGCGGCAATAAACGGGACGACGAGCTTGGCGAGCTCGGACGGCTTTTCCATCTCGACGGCGTGACCGGCGCCCTTCACGATTTCGAGCCGTGCATTGGGAAGCGCTGTCTTGAAGCGATGGGCTGCCGAAACCGGAACGACTTTGTCGTCGTCGCCCCAGACGATGAGCGCCGGTGCTTTGACCTCGCCGAGAAGATACGGCAGCGCCTGGCTGTACATGTACGGCTTCCACGCGATGCGGAAACTCATCTCGCGGGCAATGTCCCAGGCCTCGAGCTGATCGGTGGTGACGTTCCCGTAATGGGCCTCGAAACTCTTGCGCTCGTGGAAGAAGGCGTGTGGGTAATCGATGTAGGAAATGATGGCCTGATCGAGAATGTCGCCTTCCGGCGGCTTGATACCCATTGCGCCCACGAGGACCAGCTTCGCGACCTCGCGCGGCGCCATGGATGCCATCTCCGCGGCAACCCAACCGCCGAAACCAAGGCCGATGAGCGTCGTCGGCGCGAGCCCCAACTGAGCCCTCAGGCCTTGCATGATGATGGCGACATCACGCGGATGCCGCATCCATTCGAGGCGCGGCGACTTTCCCCATCCAGGATAGTCCGGGATGATGACGTCGTGATTGGCGGCGAGCTCGTCATAGAACGCCATCGTGTCGAGAGTGCCGATGTCGTGGTGCAGGACCAGCACGGGAGAGCCCTTACCCGCGCGCCTCACATGCACTTTGGCGCCGGACACCTCGACGGTGTGCTCGGTCCAGCCCTTCCCGTTGGTCATGGCGTTCGCTCCGATCCGTTTGGCTATCATGAACGGTCGCAGGCGAGGCGGGGGGGTGTCAACATGTCCGCACATATGCAGATCGCACTGTCCCGTACGCGACGCAAGCCGCCACGCCATGGAGAAGCGAAGGCCGTCACATATCGATAACGCGGCGTCCGATGCCTTTGCGCGCCATATCTGCCTTGAGCAGCGCGAGATTGCGCAGATTTGCGCGGAATGCGACGTCGAAGGCGTCGCCAATGATGGGCACCGCGCCAACCGTGAGGTCGAGAAGGGAGTTGCCGATCATGCGCGTCATGGTCCAGCGCGAGACGCCGAGGCGGCGCGCCTCCCAGATGATGTAGCTGGAGATCGCGTGTGAGATGACGTCGCCGACGATCGGAACGAGGCCCAACAGGGCGTCGAAGCCAAGGCGAACGTCGGTGCCGGGAATGACGATGATCGAGTCCATCACGCGCGCCAATGCGTCGACACGGGCGAACGCGGCATCGGCTTCGGCAATGTTGAGGGTATTGCGTGCGGTTGCTCGGCGGGGTGATTGCCAGCGGGCGTCCCTGTCGATGACGGCCAAAATGTCCTCCGGACGATTCTGTTAACCACAGATAGGAACGCGCGACCGCAGTGCAATAGCCAGAAGGCCCGCGCGGTCTCCGTTTGCCGAGCGGCGCTGAAAGTGATGAAATCCGCGCGATCCCGCATCGCGTCGGGACGGCTATCACCCGCTCGCCGCCGAGGAGGTCTCCGCATGGCTCGCATCGCCATCACCGATGATTATCAAAACGTGGCCTTTTCATTTGCCGACTGGTCGCGCCTCAAGGCGGAACACGAGGTCGTCGTGTTCGACAAGCCGTTCGCGAGCCAGGACGAGGTGGCGCCCGCATTGGCTGGCTTCGACGTGATCGGGATCATGCGCGAGCGCACGGCGTTCCCGCGCGCGCTTCTCGATCGCCTGCCCAACCTAAAGCTGCTCGTGACCACCGGCGCGCGCAACGCCTCGGTCGACATGGCAGCCTGCAAGGAGAAGGGCATCACGGTTTGCGGCACCGGCAGCGGGGGCCACGCGACGGCCGAACTCGCGATGGCCATCATTCTCGGGCTTGCGCGCAATTTTCACGTCGAGCTGGCCAACATGCGCGAAGGGCGGTGGCAGACGACGGTTGGTCAGGATCTGCGCGGTAAGACGCTTGGGCTTTTAGGTCTCGGCAAGCTCGGCGGTGAACTTGCAGGCTTCGCCAAGGCCTTCGGCATGAAGCTGATCGCGTGGAGCCAGAACCTGACGGATGCGCGCGCGACCGAGGTGGGCGCAACGCGCGTCGAGAAGGACGATCTCTTTCGGCAGGCGGATTTTATCTCGGTGCACCTCGTGCTGTCCGATCGGAGCAGGGGGCTTGTCGGCGCACGTGAGCTGGGCCTGATGAAGCCGTCCGCATTCATCGTCAACACATCACGCGGCCCGATCATTGACGGCACCGCGCTTGCATCCGCCTTGAAGGAAGGGCGGATCGCCGGCGCCGGCCTCGATGTCTACGATGTGGAGCCGCTTCCAGCGTCTGATGCTTTGCGCAAGGAACCGCGCGCGCTGCTGACGCCACATATCGGCTACGTCACGGCCGAGTCCTACAAGCTGTTCTACCCCGGGATCGTCGAGGCGGTCGAAGGCTGGCTCGCGGGAAAGCCGGTGCGCGTGATCGGATAGGCGCCTCCGCAGAAACCGCCTCACAGCGTCATGCTCGCGGAGGCGGACATCCACGAGCATTATTACAGCGATAAACACCCGTGGAACCCTGGTTTTTCAGGGATCTACGGGGCTTGATGGATTGTGGGAGCAGCGATCAGGCGTGATCGCAAATAATAAGGTCTAACTCTTCGCCAACTCGCCGTTCACCGCGTCGACCCAGGCTTTCGAGCCGGCGTGGAGCAGCGCGATGTCGGTTTGGGTGGAGAGAAAGCGGATACCGCGGCGAATCCAGTGCGCTTGCTTGGCGGTGTCGCGGATTCCCCCGCAGCCCGCGTAGTTGCCCGCAGCAGCACAGGCGGCAATCGCACGGTCGAGCGAATTGGCAACCGCCGGGTCGTCGAGCTGGCCCGGTTTGCCGAGATCGCTCATCAGGTCGTTGGTGCCGATGTGCACGACGTCGACGCCCGGTACGGCCGCGATCTTCTCGATGTTCTCGAGGCCGCGCGCCGTCTCGACCATGATGACGACCACCGTCGAGCCGTTGATCGCAGGGACGGCTTCGGAAGCGGGTACGGCGCGGCCGTCGAACTGCGGAAAATTGCCTCCAACGGAGCGCTTTCCCAATGGCGCAAAGCGGCAAATCTCGACCGCGCGCTGCGCTTCCTCGGGCGTGTTGATGTCCGGGAAAATGATGCCGGAGACACCGTTGTCGAGCAGGATCGGCGTTTCCGGATCGGCGAGGCTCTTGACGCGCGCAAGAGGCGCGACGCCGACCGCCAGCGCTGCGTTGGCGATATTGCAGATGGTCTCCGCATTGAAGACGCCGTGCTGACCGTCGATGAACAGGAACTGGTGGCCGCTCGCCCGCGCAATGCGCGCGATCTCAGGCCCGCGCACCACGCGAACCGATAGACCGAAGGCCGGTTTACCCGCTCGCATGGCGTCGAGCACAGGGTTGGTGAGCGTCGCTGAGGTCGATGGGGCGGGCATGGCTGGTCTCCAGAGCTGGGCCTGTCCCAAGGATAGGCACAGCACGCTGCCGAGGCCAACGACATGCCGCACGAATGCAGGCCCGCCGAGCTTCGACGTTGCCGTGGCTGGCGTATCGGGGCGCGACGAATCGCCGGGATTTGCCTCTGGCTCACGCCGCGGGCTGTCGTCTAGGTTGCCCTGCCTATGGGTAGAAGGGGTGGAGGTCATGATGCTCATCGACGGTTGGTCGCTCGACATTCTGGTCCAGGGATTTCCCGGAAAGAGCGTCTGCCATGGAGGGCTCGGCTGGAGCACGGTGGTGCTCCTGCGCCGCCGCGATCGCGTCGCGCTGATCGATTGCGGCACGTTCTCGATGCGCACGCTCGTCATCAACGGGCTGGCGCGGCATGGATTGAAACCTGGAGACGTGACCGATCTGCTGCTGACCCATTCCCATTGGGATCATTCGGTGAACTGGCCACTGTTCCGCCACTCGCGCATCGTGCTCGGCAAAGTGGAGTTGGATTGGGCCTTGAAGGAGCCGTGGGGCGAGACGCCGGTACCGGAGCTCTATGTCGAGCGTCTCGAAAAATGGCCGACGCTCGTCACCGCAGCGGATGGGGACGAGGTTCTGCCGGGGGTCACGGCCCACATCGCGCCCGGGCACACGCCAGGATGTCTCGTCTACATGCTGCACGGTCGTGAGAAGAATGTGGTGTTCACAGGGGACGCCGCCAAGAATCGCGCCGAGCTTCTGTCGCGCACAACCGACATGACCTACGATCCGAACGTAAGCCGCGACACCGTCGAAATGATTTGGGGTCATTGGCGGAAAAAACCCGGTAGTGTGATCGTTCCCGGTCACGACTTGCCGATGACGCAGCAGGACGGGCAAATCACCTACCTCGGCAAGCGCGAGGCGGCGATCACGTGCTGGTATGGCGAGGACATGGAGACAACGACCTATTTCAATCTGACGGTGTAGCTAATGCGTTTCTCGTTCCCAGCCCTGGTCGGAAAAGCCATCCGCGGTCATCGCCATTGGCCGCGGCAGTGGCGCGACCCTGAGCCGAAAGCGTCCTACGATGTCATCATCGTGGGCGCCGGTGGCCACGGGCTGGCGACGGCCTACTATCTCGCGAAGGAGCACGGCATCACGGATGTGGCCGTGCTGGAGAAGGGATGGCTCGGCGGCGGGAATACGGGTCGCAACACGACGATTATTCGCTCGAACTATTTGTGCGAGGAATCCGAAGCGCTCTACGAACATGCGATGAAGCTCTGGCAAGGTCTCTCGCACGAGCTGAACTACAACGTCATGTATTCTCCGCGTGGCGTCATGATGCTCGCCCACAACGAGCACGATGTTCGCGTCACCAAGCGCCATGTTCATGCCAACCGGCTCGCCGGCATCGACAACGAGTGGCTGGATCCGATAGAGGCGAAGACGTTCTGCCCCATCCTGAATATCGACCCGCGTCTGCGCTATCCGGTGTTGGGAGCGGCGCTGCAGCGTCGTGGCGGCGTCGCGCGTCACGATGCCGTGGCGTGGGGCTACGCGCGTGGCGCCGATCGGATGGGCGTCGACATCATCCAGAATTGCGAGGTGACCGCCATCCATCGCAACACAGCGGGGCGTGTGACGGGTGTTGAGACGACGCGAGGGCCGATCACGGCGCGGCGGGTCGGGGTCGTCGCGGCGGGTCACTCATCGGTGCTGATGGCGATGGCCGGCGTGCGGCTGCCGATCGAGAGCTTCCCGCTGCAGGCGCTCGTGTCGGAGCCGGTGAAGCCCGTGATGCCGTGCGTGGTGATGTCGAACACGGTACACGCCTATATGTCGCAATCCGACAAGGGCGAGCTGGTCATCGGCGCGGGCACCGACGCTTATACGTCTTACTCGCAGACGGGCGCCCTGCACGTCGGCCAGCATACGCTCGAAGCGGTCGCGGAGCTGTTCCCGGTGACGCGGCGCCTACGAATGCTGAGAAGCTGGGGCGGGATCGTAGACGTAACGCCGGATCGCTCGCCCATTATTGGCGCGACGCCGGTGCCGGGGCTTTACGTCAACTGCGGTTGGGGCACCGGGGGTTTCAAGGCGACGCCCGGATCGGGACACGCCTTCGCCGCCACGATTGCACGGGACGAGCCGCACCCGGTCGCGGCGCCGTTCACGCTCGAACGCTTCACGACCGGGCGCCTGATCGACGAAGCCGCCGCGGCCGCTGTCTCTCATTGAGCGGAGCCGCGCGTGCCGAGAGTTCGACGTAACATCAAGTTCGAGAGTATGCGTACATGCTGCTGATCCCCTGTCCGTTCTGCGAGGAGGAGCGCCCTGAGGTGGAGTTCCGGCATGTGGGTGAGGCACATATCGTCCGCCCGTCCGATCCCATGAGCGAGAGCGACGTGGCGTGGGCCGAGTTTCTCTACATGCGCACCAATCCGAAGGGCTGGCATGCGGAGCGCTGGCATCACGTCCATGGCTGCGGCCGCTTTTTCAACGCCCTTCGCCACACCGTGACGGATCGCATCGCTGCGACCTATAAGCCCGGCGAAGTGCGTCCTGAAGCGGCAACGCATGCCGGGGAGGCGAAGCGGTGAGGCTCGAGCGCTTGTCGGCGACCGAAGAGCCGTTTCGTCTGGCCTCCGGCGGACGGATCGATCGCATCGACCGCATCAATTTCACATTCGATGGCAAGGCCTACTCGGGCCGACCGGGTGACACGCTCGCATCGGCGCTGCTCGCAAACGGCGTGCACCTTGTCGCGCGTTCGTTCAAATACCACCGTCCGCGTGGCATCCTTTCGGCCGGATCGGAGGAGCCGAACGCGTTGGTGACGGTCCGTCGCGACTGGCGCCGCACGACGCCCAATCTGCGGGCGACCGAGGTCGAGCTTTACGAGGGGCTCGTCGCCCAAAGCCAGAATCGTTGGCCGTCGCTCAGGCGAGACGCGGCAAGCGTCAACGACAGAATGAGCGGTCTGTTTCCGGCGGGCTTCTACTACAAGACGTTCATGGGCCCGAAGCGCTTCGGCCGGGTCGGTCGGGCGGCGTGGACGCGCCTCTATGAGCCGGCGATCCGACGCATGGCGGGCCTCGGTCGCGCACCGGTCGAGGCCGATCCAGACCACTACGCCAGCCGCTTCGCACATTGCGATGTGCTTGTCGTTGGCGCAGGCCCCGCCGGGCTCGCCGCGGCCCTGGCGGCGGCCGATGCGGGCGCGAGCGTCATCATCGCCGACGAACAGGCCGAGCCTGGAGGCACATTGCTCTCGGAGACGCACGTGGCGATCGACGGCGCACCGGCCTGGGATTGGCTCGGCGGCGTTCTCGATCGGCTGGCCACGTTTGATCGCGTTCGCATCTTGCGACGGACGACGGTGTTTGGGGCTTATCCGGACCGGCTGATGGGCCTCGTCGAGCGTATCACCGACCATCTGAGCGAACCCGATGCGGCGTTGCCGCGCGAGCGGCTTTGGCAAGTCCGCGCGAAGGAAATCGTTCTCGCGACCGGCGCCATCGAGCGCCCGCTGGTTTTCCCCGACAACGATCGCCCCGGCATCATGCTCCCGGGCAGCGTCGCCACGTATCTGCATCGCTATGCGGTGATTGCGGGTACGCGCGCGGTCGTCGTGACAGCCTCCGACGAGGCCTACGCGGTCGCCGCCGATCTCGCGGGACACGGCGTCCGCATCGAGCGCATCGTCGATGTTCGCGAGACGGCCGGTGCCGCAGCACTCAGTGCCGCCGAATCCGCTGGCATCGCTGTCACCACTGGTGCGGTTGTGCTGGGCACACGTGGGCGTCTCCGTGTCTCGATCGTGGACATCGCCCACGACCATACGCGACGCGAAAGAATTGCCTGCGATCTCGTGCTCATGTCAGCAGGCCAGCAGCCGACGCTGCATCTTTTCTCGCAACTCCGTGGCAAGCTCGCTTGGAATGACGACCAGCAGGCCTTGATGCCGGTCGCGGCGCTTGACCATGTCCATCTGGCAGGTGCTGCTGATAAGGCGGGCGCGACGGTCCAAGCGGCGCTGCAAAGCGGATACGCCGCCGGCGAGGCCGCAGCACGGGCGACGGGCGCCTCGAAATCCATCCCGCAAGCGCCGGTCGCCGACTTCGAGGATCTCGTCGGAACCGAAACGGTTGCGCCACGGTCGGTGCGCGTGGCGAGGGGCCGCGCGTTCGTCGATTTCCAGAACGATGTCACGACCAAGGACATCCGTATCGCCACACGCGAGGGATTTCGCTCGATCGAGCACGTCAAGCGGTACACCACGACGGGCATGGCGACCGATCAGGGCAAGACAAGCAACGTCAACGCGCTGGGTGTCGTTGCCGGCGCGCTCGACACGGAACTCGCTGCGATTGGGCACACAACCTTCCGGCCGCCGTTCACGCCCGTCACGTTCGGCGCGTTGGCGGGAGCCTGCCGTGGCCAGCTTTTCGATCCCGTACGGCTGACCCCGATCGATCCATCCGCGCGCGGACGCGGTGCCTCGTTCGAAGCCGTCGGCCAGTGGCAGAGAGCGCGATACTTTCCCCGCACAGGTGAGGACATGCCTGCCGCAGTCGCTCGCGAATGCAAGGCGGTCCGGTCGAGCGTCGGGATTTTTGATGGCACGACACTCGGCAAGATCGAAGTGGTCGGCCCGGGCGCGGCGGAGTTTCTCGATCGTCTCTATGTGAACAAACTGGTGAACCTTCCCGTCGGTCGTTGCCGATACGCGATCATGCTCAGCGAGGCCGGGTATGTGATGGACGACGGCATCGTCGCGCGTCTGGCGCCGGACCGTTTCCATGTCACCACGACCACGGGCGGCGCGGCACGCGTGCTGGCGCATATGGAGGATTACCTTCAGACTGAGTTTACCGATCTCGAATGCTGGCTGACATCCGTGACCGAGCAATGGGGTGTGATCGCGGTCCAGGGTCCCAAGGCCCGCGACGTGCTGGCGCCGCTCGTCGAGGATGTCGATCTTTCACCCGCCGTGCTGCCGCACATGGGTCTCGCTGAGGGTAGAATTCTCGGCGTGCCGATGCGCCTTTTCCGGGTCAGTTTCACGGGCGAGCTTGGCTACGAGGTGAATGTGCCAGCCGGCCAGGCACGTGCCGTCTGGGACGAGCTTCTGAAACGGGTCGAAGCGTTGGGCGGCGCGCCCTACGGCACCGAGGCGATGCACGTGCTCCGCGCGGAGAAGGGCTACGTCATCGTGGGCCAGGAGAGCGACGGCACCGTCACGCCGACCGATCTCGGCCTGCCGGTGGGCGCCGCGAAACGAGATTTCGTCGGCAAGCGGTCATTGATGCGGCCCGACATACTCAAGCCAGGACGGCCGGAATTGGTCGGGCTCGAATGCGTCGACAATGGCGGTCCGCTCGAGGAAGGTTTGCAAATCACACAGCGGCCCGATCCACCAGCCGACACGCCCTCATCCGGCTATGTCACGTCCTCCTATTACAGCCCGACGCTTGAGCGACCCATTGCGCTCGCCCTCGTCAATGGAGGTCGCGCGCGCATCGGCGACACCGTCTATGCGCCGATGCCGAAGGGGGCGAGAAGGATGCGGATCGTCTCGCCTGTGTTCTATGACCCGGAAGGAGCGCGTCTCCATGTCTGATCCGCTGGTCGAAATCCCGATTATCGGCGCCTCGGATTCGCCCCTCGGCGGACCGGCGTTTCCCTTCGCGGAGGGCGTTGCGAGGGTCAGCGAGGCGACCACCGTGGGGCGGCTCGTGCTCCGGGCCGGCCCGCGAGGCATCGAGGCTCTCGGCCGTGCGCTCGGTTCGGCTCTGACGGGCCGCATCAACACGGCCACTGTGGCCGAGGGCTGTACGGCACTGCGATTGGGCCCCGATGAATGGCTGATGCTTGCCGACCCCGAGTCCGATCCCTGGCTCGCAGCCCGCATCGGCGACGCAGCAAAGAACGTCGCCATCTCGGTCGTCGACGTCAGCCAGCGCAACGCCGGGATCGAAGTGCAGGGGCCGATGGTGGAAACCATTCTGGCGGCGGGTTGCCCGTTGCCACTCGACCTCGGGGCGTTTCCGGTGGGCCGTGCAACGCGAACGATTTTCGGGAAGGCCGAGGTCGTTCTCTGGCGACGGGGAACCATCCGGTTTCAACTCGAGGTGGCGCGAAGTTTCGCGCCGTATGTCGTGCAGTTGCTCGACGTCGCGATCGGCGATGAGGCCGCAATAGCCGCGCATTCGAGGCGAACGGGCTGAGGCATGCGGCTTTGCTCCGATCTCCTCTGGCACGGCGTGCCGGGCTGGCGCCCGTAGATCCCCGCCATCGTGGGAATGACGGCAGTGTCGACAGGTCTCGACATCATCTCCACCGCGCGTGCCCGATTTCCCTTGCCAAGGTTTTTGCCGCTACGCTATGGACAGTGCCGTAACGTACGGTACGGTGCGCGCCGGGACGGTCGCGCGAGGATAGCGAAGTGTCGAGTACGGCTCAGATGGAAGCGGGGACGCGCGCCGGCCGCGATCCCGCCGCCCGGCGCGGCGAGGTGCTTGATGCTGTGCTTGAACTGCTGGCCGAGGGCCGCGACGCCTTGACGATGTCGGCGGTAGCACGACGCGCAAGCTGCTCGAAGGAGACGCTCTACAAGTGGTTCGGCGATCGCGATGGGCTACTCACGGCGGCTGTGCAATGGCAGGCGTCGAAGGTGCGCACCGGAGCTTACGATAGCGGGCGCCTGGACAACCTGGCTCTGCGCGCCAGCCTGGAGGCATTCGGCGCAGCCTGGCTCAAGGTCATTTCCTCGCGAACCTCGATTGCTCTCAACCGCGTTGCCGTCAGCCATGCGGGCTCCAGGAAGAGCAATCTTGGCCAGATCGTGCTCGCCAACGGCCGCTTCGCGATCGGAGAGCGGCTGAAGCCGTTGCTCGAGGCCGCGCGTGATGTCGGGCTACTTTCCTTTGACGACACTGAAACGGCTTTTCGTACTTTTTTCGGGCTAGTGGGCCGTGATGTGCAGATCAGGCTTCTGCTTGGCGACAAGTTGAAGATGACCGAGGCCCAGATCGCGCACGATGCTAAACTTGCGACGCAACAGTTTCTTGCGCTCTACGGGGCGGGGAAGACACGCCGGCTCCGGCCGGAGATTGAAGCTCAACCAGGGAAGGAAGCGTAACATGCGCGTTTACTACGACCGCGATGCCGATGTGAACCTGATCAAGTCCAAGAAGGTGGCCGTCATCGGCTACGGCAGCCAGGGTCACGCCCACGCGCAGAACATGCGCGATTCCGGTGTCAAGGACGTCGCCATCGCGCTCCGCAAAACTTCGGCTGGCGTGAAGAAGGCCGAGGCAGCGGGCTTCAAGGTGATGGAAGTGGCTGAGGCCGCCAAATGGGCCGACGTCATCATGATGTGCACGCCGGACGAGCTCCAGGCCGACATCTATCGCGATCACCTGCACGCTAACATGAAGCAGAACGCGGCGATCCTGTTCGCGCACGGCCTTAGCATCCACTTCGCGCTGATCGAGCCGCGCGAGGACCTCGATGTCGGCATGGTGGCGCCGAAAGGCCCTGGCCATACGGTCCGCTCAGAGTATCAGCGTGGCGGCGGCGTGCCTTGCCTCGTCGCGATCCATCAGGACAAGAGCGGCAATGCTCATGACCTGTTCCTCTCCTACGCCTCCGCCATCGGTGGCGGCCGCGCGGGCGTCATCGAGACAACCTTCAAGGAAGAGTGCGAGACCGACCTTTTCGGCGAACAGGTCGTCCTGTGCGGCGGTCTGGTAGAATTGATCCGCGCTGGCTACGAAACGCTGGTCGAGGCCGGCTACGCGCCGGAGATGGCCTACTTCGAGTGCTTGCACGAGGTGAAGCTGATCGTCGACCTCATCTACGAGGGCGGCATCGCCAACATGAACTACTCGATCTCGAACACGGCCGAGTTCGGCGAATATGCCTCTGGCCCGCGCATCATCACGGACGAGACTCGCGCCGAGATGCGTCGCGTTCTGAAGGACATCCAGAGCGGCGCCTTCACGTCCGAGTGGATGCGTGAATGCAAAGCGGGCCAGCCAAAGTTCAAGGCCACGCGCCGCATGAACGATGCCCACCCCATCGAGGAAGTCGGTGCGAAGCTCCGCGCCATGATGCCCTGGATCAAGGCCGGCGCGCTGGTGGACAAGGCGAAGAACTAACTAACGGCGATCATTGTTTGTGGCTGCGGGATGGATCGTTACGATCCATCCCGCAGTCGTTTTAGGGGCACGGCATGGGAGATTTAGAGATCCGTCAGATCCGTGAGGCGGACGTCGAGGGCTTTCACATGGCTCGCAGCGCAGTTGCGCTCGGAAGGCGATACCGAGCGACGGTCGAACCGCCGCCTCTGGAACAATCCACTGCGCTCGCGATGATGAGCGTCGAACGCGGATCGCCGTTCATTGTGGCGTTGCAGACGAACGCATCGTCGGGTACTGCGATGTGAGCCCGATCCCTCGCAAGGCCGCACCTCACGTTGGAGAGCTGGGTATCGCGATTGTGCCAGACTGGCGCGGCAAGGGGATCGGTCGATCGCTGATGATGGCCGCGCTCGAAGGCGGTTGGCGCCATGGTTTCAGCCGCATTCAGTTGTCGGTCTACGCGAACAATGTCCGTGCACTCGCGCTCTATCGGAAGATGGGCTTCGTCCAGGAAGGCGTGATGCGGCGATCCGTGCAGATCGATGGCGTTTACTTTGATGAGATCATGATGGCGCAGCTCGCGACCGAAGATGCTTCGCCCACCTGAGCCGGGCGGTGCCGCCGCGTCAGAAGGGCTGGTTGCCGCGAAAGGCGTGACCGACGGCGCCCGAGAACGTGCGCATGTAGACGCTCCATTCATTCGGCGGAGCGCAGTCTTGCGCGGTACGCTCCGCGCCATGGCACGTGCGGATCATGACACGGCAGAAGCCGTCCGCACGCGGTGCGATGTTCGTCTCAAGGAGGAGGGAACCGCCCGGCTCGACACTATGCTCGCCGGGAACGCAGTCGGTTGTGATGCTGAAATAGGCGTGCTCGTCCGGCTGCGCCGGCTTCGGCGAGAGCACGATGTTCTTGGTCCGGACCTCTGCCTTGAGGCAGACGTCCTTCACACAGCCGAGATCACGAAACCGCGTCTCCTCGTCGGCCCAACGTAGGAGCCCTATGAAAACCGGGGGCAGCAGCAGAAAGACGAGCAATCCGAGCTTCTCGTGGGTGGTCATTGGCGAGGCCCTCGGGACGTGGGGCTCGGTGACGCCCCTCGAACCCAATCTCCGCAGAGCGTCTCCTCAAACCTCGATCTCGCCGTCCATCACACGCACCGCGTGGCCGCCGATGCGGACCGTCTGGAGCTGGCCGTCGCCCATGACGATCGACAGCTTGATACGGCTCGGCCGACCCATCTCGAAGCCCTGTTCAATCTCGTAGCGATGCTCTCCGCCGGGAGGCTC
The DNA here is from genome assembly GCA_050250755.1 of Hyphomicrobiaceae bacterium. GTDB lineage: Bacteria > Pseudomonadota > Alphaproteobacteria > Rhizobiales > Hyphomicrobiaceae. The sequence goes on along the minus strand of JBFWOB010000036.1, from coordinate 40,344 downwards.
GTCGAAACGAGCGACCACACCGGCAAAGGCCGCAGCGGCCGAACCGGTCGCGGGGTCTTCGGGAATGCCGTGGCCGGGATCGAACATGCGGGCATGAAAGGCGGCGCTGTTGTGCTCGGTCTCGCGGCAATAGATATATGCAGCGCCAACAGGACCGAACGTCTGGAGCCATCGGCTCGAATCGGGGCGGGCGCGCCGGATTGCAGCGAGCGTGCGCACGGGAATGAAGTGGTAGGGGAGGCCGGCGGAAAAGCGGGTCGGCCGGTGGTTCTCGAATCCGATCTCGCTCGGGATGAGACCCACGGCCGCTGCGATGTCCTCCATGGCCGGCACCGAGCCCATGTCCTCGGGCAACTTGGGTGCATCGAACTCGGCGAATGGCTGCTTGCCAGCCGGCAGGCGAACCCCTACGCGCACGACGCCGATGTGTTCCTCGAGCGCGATGATGGCATCGCGGCTGCCACCGCCAGCCGGCGCACGCAACTGGGCAAGTAGAATAGCCGTGCCGACAGTCGGATGGCCCGCAAATGGAATTTCGCTGGCCGGCGTGAAGATGCGCGCGCGTGCCGAATGCGCCGGGTTCGATGGTTTCGTGACGAAAACCGTCTCCGACAGATTGAACTCCCGGGCGATGGCCTGCATCGAGCTGGTCTCGAGCGCATCGGCGTCGAGCACAACCGCCAACGGATTGCCGCCGAAACGTGTCGATGTGAACACGTCGAGAGTGTGGAACTTCAAGCGCATGAGATAGCCCAGGTTGCGTCGTGGGCGGGACAATGCCGGATTTCTAAAGCGCTTCCAAGGAGCTTCTCAATCAGCGTCGGTCGCGCAGAACACTGCCGACGATCAGGCGGGCATGATCGAGCATCGCGTGTTGGGTCAGGTCGTTCTCGCCCTCGATGACGACCACGTCGACGAGCTCATGGTCCCGGTCGCGTGCGATGCCTGCCAGCATGAGCCCGCGAAGCTCATCAGCCCGAAGGGATGATCGAAACTCGATGCAGAAACATCAATGTCGTCCGGAGCGGGCGACGAGGTAGCCGGGGACACGCTGGAGCGCAGCCGCATCGAGGCCCGTCTCTTCCAAGAGCTCACGGGTAATACTGGCATCGATGTCGATACTCCGGTCGCCGCGGCGATCGCGTTGATCGATGAAGCCGCCGGGCAGGAAAACCTGTCCCGCATTCAGTGTGGACTGAGCTGCAGTGACCGCCAGGACGTGCCCTTCCGAGGACCGCACGAGGGCCGAGCCGAAGCCATCCAAGGTTGCGCCATCGCGTGCCATTCCATCGCGCCAATAGAGGAACGAGGAAAAGCGCTCGAGGCTCAATGTCCCCGCGATACCGGCGCCTTCGAGCCACACGTCACGCAAGACAAACACCTGCCCGTCGTAGAATGATGGGTTACCAGCTTTGCGACGGGCGAAATGGTCCGTGATCGCGGCGGCGTTCTCAATGGCAAGCGGCCAGAGGGCGTCGGTAACCGAGAGCCGAAGCCGGTCGGCACGAATGACACCGTCGGGAGGGAGCGATCGTCGGGGGGCGGTCATTCGCGGCTCGTGGCACACCTTGTCGCAGCCGTCAAACTGCGCCGAGCACCGGTGCATGGCTGGATTGCCGAATTGGTTGCGCATCAGCGGCTTGTTGCAGACCTAACCGCCATGGTAATGCCGCCCCATCGATCAGAATGGGAACTCCGCCATGACCGCCAATCCGTCGAGCGCAGCCTCGAACGCCTTCTTTACGGCCTCGCTCGCCGAGGCGGACCCGGAGCTTTACGGCACGATCCAACGTGAGCTTGGTCGCCAGCAGAGCGAAATCGAGCTGATCGCGTCGGAGAACATCGTATCCCGGGCCGTGCTCGAGGCGGCCGGCTCGGTGATGACCAACAAGTATGCCGAGGGCTATCCGGGCAAGCGCTACTACGGCGGTTGCCAGTTCGTGGACGAGGCCGAGACGCTGGCCATCGAGCGCGCGAAGAAGCTGTTCGGCGCCGCGTTCGCCAACGTGCAGCCGTCGTCAGGCAGCCAAATGAACCAGGCCGTGTTTCTGGCGCTGCTGCAACCCGGCGACACGTTCATGGGGCTCGACCTCAACGCCGGTGGGCATCTGACCCATGGTTCGCCCGTCAACATGAGCGGCAAGTGGTTCAAGGTCGTGCCGTATGGGGTCCAGCCGGAGGATCAGCGCATCAACATGGATGTGGTCGCCAGGATCGCACGCGAATCGAAGCCGAAACTCATCATCGCGGGCGGCACGGCTTACTCGCGCTTCTGGGACTGGAAGCGTTTCCGCGAGATTGCTGATGAGGTCGGAGCTTACCTCATGGTCGACATGGCTCACATTGCCGGTCTCGTGGCCGGTGGGGTGCACCCGTCGCCCGTTCCGCACGCGCATGTGGTCACCACGACCACGCACAAGTCGCTCCGGGGCCCGCGCGGCGGCATCATCCTCACCAACGACGAAGCGATCGCCAAGAAGATCAATTCGGCGGTCTTTCCGGGTCTGCAGGGTGGCCCGCTGATGCACATCGTGGCGGCCAAGGCAGTCGCCCTGGGCGAAGCGCTCAGACCAAGCTTCAAGGTCTATGCTCAAGCCGTCGCCGACAACGCCAAGGCGCTCGCGAAGGCCATCCAGGCCGGCGGTTATGACATTGTGACCGGTGGCACCGACAATCACTTGATGTTGGTCGACCTCAGCCCCAAGGATCTTACCGGCAAGGCGTCAGAGGCGGGCCTCGGGCGGGCGCATATTACCTGCAACAAGAATGGCGTCCCGTTCGACAAGCGGTCCCCGTTCGTGACATCCGGTGTCCGGCTCGGCACGCCCGCGGGAACGACGCGTGGCTTCGGTGTTGCCGAGTTCGGCCAAATCGGTCGTATGATTGTCGAAGTTCTTGATGGTCTCGCACGGAACGGCGATGCGGGCGATGCTCAGGTCGAGAATCGTGTGAAGGAAGAGGCAAAGGCGCTCTGCGCCCGGTTTCCGATCTACAGCTAGTCTCGGCTCGCAGCTCAGGCCCGGCTCCGGCGTTCGGGGCGGGCCGTGTCCGATGGAGAACGCTTGATGCGCTGCCCCTACTGCTCGGGCGAGAACACGCAAGTCAAGGACAGCCGGCCGACGGAGGAGAATACCTCCATTCGTCGCCGTCGGGTCTGTCCGGATTGCGGTGGCCGCTTCACCACGTTCGAGCGGGTGCAACTGCGTGAGATCCTGATCATCAAGCGGTCGGGCCGGCGGATGCCCTTCGATCGCGACAAGCTGGCCCGGTCGATCGAGGTGGCGCTGAGGAAGCGTCCGGTGGATTCCGAACGGGTAGAGCGTATGATCTCCGGCATCGTTCGGCAGCTCGAGAGCATGGGCGAGACCGAGCTGCCGTCGTCGGTCATCGGTGGATTGGTCATGGAAGCGCTGCGGGGGCTGGACGCGGTCGCCTACGTGCGCTTCGCGTCGGTCTATCGCGATTTCCGCGAGGCGGCCGACTTCCAGGAGGTGCTGGGCGAGATCGCGAGCGGGCCAAAGGTTACGCTTCCCTCGGGGGACGTGGTCGTGCCGGGTGTTGCGGAGCGCAAGCACTGAAGACCATGACCAACAAGAGTAGGAAACGTCTTGATACGGAGATGATGGCCATCGCGGTGCGGATGGCGCGGCGCGGATTGGGTACGACCGCACCCAACCCGTCCGTGGGCGCTGTGATCGTCGACGAGGCGACAGGCGAGATCGTCGGCCGTGGATGGACTCAGCCCGGCGGACGGCCTCACGCTGAGAAGGAGGCGTTGCGGCGGGCCGGGCCTCGTGCACGCGGTAAGACCATGTACGTCACGCTTGAGCCATGCGCCCACACGGGACGCGTGCCGACGTGCGCCGATGCGCTCGTTTCGGTTGGGATCAGCCGGCTGGTGTGTGCCATTCCGGACCCCAACCCGGTCGTCTCCGGCCGTGGCTTCGCGCAGCTCCGCGCCGCGGGAATCGAGGTCGACGTCGGGTATCTGGCGGACGAAGCGCGCTGGGTGACGCTCGGTCATATCCTGCGGCAGACGGAGGAACGTCCGTTCGTGCAGCTCAAGATGGCGCTCGATGCCAACGGACGCGTGGCGGCCGGTGATGGCGGCCCGGTCTGGGTGACGGGGCCGGAGGCACGTGCCTATGCGCATCTGCTTCGCGCCAGAGCCGATGCCATCCTCGTCGGCGCTGGGACGGTGATCGCCGACGATCCCGAGTTGACCTGCCGGCTGCCGGGACTCTCCGTTCGTTCACCCGACCGCATCGTGCTCGATACGCGCCTTCGGACCTCCCCCACGGCCAAGGTCTATCGGCAAGGTGCAACGAAGCCACGCGTCTGGGTCGCGGCGGCGCTCGATGTCATGGACGTGGGCGCCGCTTACGGGGATGCGATGCTGCTCGACGCGGGCTCGATGGACGGCGGATCGCTCGATATCGAGGGCCTGCTCGCGACCCTCGCCAGGAACGGCTTGACGCGCCTGCTCGTCGAAGGCGGCCCAACTGTCTGGTACGCATTTCTGGCCGCCGGACTCGTTGATGAAGTCTGCCTGATCGTCGGCAATTCTTCCGACGCAGCGACCATCCCGGTCATCACAGGCGACCGGGATGCCTATTTCGGTCGCTACAAGCTTTTGCCGGTTCCCTCGCGAGAGCGCTCGCTCGGTGCCGATCATCTTCTCGTTTATCGCCGCGAGTCGCCATGACACCTTCGTCCGAGATGCCGTTCCGTCACTACATTCGCGCTCGTTATCAGGAATGCGATACGCAACTCGTCGTGTTCAACGCCCGCTACGGCGATTATGTCGATCTGGCCGTCACCCAGTTTCTGATGGCGGCGATGCCGGATCGAACCCTTTACGACGGCAGCTTCGAGATTCAGCTCAAGAAGCAGGTGATCGAGTGGTTCGCGCCTGCTCGCTTCAACGACGTGATAGAAATTCGCACCTGGGTGTCACGCTTTGGGCGCAGCTCGTTCGATATGCGCTTCGAGCTTCGTATCGCGGGCGAAGAGGAGCTGATCGCGGTTGCCGATACGGTTTACGTTCATGTTCTCGGCGAAAAGGGCGTTTGGAAAAGCGCGCCAATGCCGGAACACGAACGTGCCTTGCTAGAAGCAGGCGCGCGCGGCAGGATCATCGACCACGCCGGTTATCTGCCGGTGGCGGAATCCGGGGTCTGATGGTCATTGCGAGATCGATTCGCTCGCGATCCTCGGGCGGCCGACGATTTGTCATGGAGAGATCGAAGTGTTCACGGGGCTCGTGACGGATGTGGGCGAGGTGGTGGCGCGCGATGGCGGCCGCTTCACCATTCGCTCGGGCTACAACGCCCAGTCGATCGCGCTCGGCGCTTCGATCGCGCATGATGGATGCTGTCTGACCGCGCTCGAGATGCGCGAAGATGGCAAAGGCAGCGTTTATGAGCTCGACGTTTCCAATGAGAGCCTGAGCAAGACGACGCTCGGCGATTGGAAGCCCGGTCGTCGCGTGAACCTCGAGCGCTCGCTCAAAGCCGGCGATGAGCTTGGCGGGCATATCGTGATGGGTCATGTCGATGGCGTGGCCGTCATCCGGGACATTCGCACCGATGGCGAATCCCGACGCTTCACGCTGGAAGCTCCCGCCGATCTTGCCCGCTTCATTGCCTCGAAAGGCTCCGTCGCGCTCGATGGCACCTCGCTTACGGTCAACGAGGTGGACGGCGTCCGCTTCGGGATCAACCTCATTCCCCACACGCTAGCGGTCACCACCTGGGGTGCAAAGCACGTCGGCGACCGCATCAACTTAGAGATTGACCCGTTGGCGCGCTACGTGGCTCGCCTTCTCGAAATGCGCGGCTGAAAGCTGGGATCACGGACCATGAAGAGAGTGGAGTATGCCGAGGGCAGGGGCTTCATCTCGCCCATTGAGGACATCCTCGAGGATCTTCGCAACGGCCGGATGATCATCCTGGTTGATGCCGAAGATCGCGAAAACGAGGGCGATCTCATTGTTGCGGGTCAGATGGCAACGCCCGAGGCCATCAATTTCATGGCGAAGAACGGCCGCGGCCTGATCTGTCTGTCGATCACGGAGCAGCGCGCCGATCAGCTTCGCCTCGAGTACATGACGCGCAACAACCGCGCACGCAACCGCACTGCCTTCACCGTCTCGATCGAGGCGCGCGAAGGCATCGCCACCGGCATCTCAGCGCATGACCGCGCGCTCACCATCGCGACGGCGATCGACCCGACCAAGGACCACAACGATATCGTGTCCCCAGGCCACGTCTTTCCGTTGGTCGCGCGCGAAGGCGGCGTCCTCGTGCGGGCGGGACATACCGAGGCGTCGGTCGATCTGGCACGGATGGCTGGGCTTTATCCGTCCGGCGTGATCTGCGAGATCATGAACGACGACGGAACGATGGCGCGCATGCCGGATCTGGTGCCGTTCGCGCAACGCCACGGCCTGAAGATCGGCACGATCGAGGATCTGATCGCCTATCGGCTGAAGAACGACCGGATCGTGGACCGAACGGCGACGACCCGCGTCGAGAGCGTCTACGGCGGCGCCTTCGAGCTCTACACCTACGTGACCAAGGTTGATCCGGTCGAGCATCTGGCGCTGGTGAAGGGCGATCTTTCGACACCAGGGCCGGTTCTGGTTCGGGTACATGCGGTGAGCGTTGCCGCAGATCTGCTTGGTGTCGGCAATGGCGCCGAGCTCAGTTCGCTGGTGCAAAAGGCCATGCAGATGATTGCGCAGGAGGAGCGAGGCGTCGTGGTGCTCATTCGCGATCTGCGGCCGCACTCCGTTTCCGAGTGGATCGCGACGCGTTCTCCCGATCCGCGCGCCGGAAGAAGCGCAGAGCGACGCAACGTCGAGATCGGCATCGGCTCGCAGATTCTCCGCGATCTCGGCGTACGCGAGATGATACTCTTGAGCAATCAGCCGCAATCGCGCTACGTCGGGCTCGAGGGCTATGGGCTGAGCATCGTTGGTAATCGGAGGATCGAGTAGGCGATGGCTGGCAAGGGAACGGGCGGCGGCGGGCCCGAAGGCCGCGTCGAGGGCGCGAGCATTCTCATCATCGAGGCGCGCTACTACGAGGACATTGCCGAGGAGCTTCTGGCTGGCGCCATCGGCGAGATCGAAGCCTCTGGTGCAAGCTACGAGCGGATCGCCGTGCCGGGAGCACTCGAAATTCCGCAAGTGCTGGCGATGACCGGCGATGCGATCTTCGAGTTCGATGGCGTTATCGCTTTAGGCTGCGTCATCCGTGGTGAGACGTCGCATTACGACATCGTCGTGAACAACGCGAACCACTGGCTCTACGAGGCAGCCGAGGAAACGGGATTGCCGGTTGGCAATGCGATTCTCACCGTCGACACGAAGGAGCAGGCGCTCGCACGCGCCCGCGGTGGCCGTGCTGGTAAGGGCGGAGACGCGGCACGGGCCTGTTTGCGTCTGATCCAGATTCGTCGGCAGTTCGAGGAGCGCGCGACGTGAGCGGTGAGCCCGCCATAACGGTCCCTCCACTAGCGCCGCGTTCGGCCGCACGGGTGGCGGCCGTCCAGGCGCTCTATCAGATGGATCTGGCGGCGACCGACCTCAACGAGGTGATTGGCGAGTTCGAGGCCTTTCGCTTCGGTCCCGACGCCGAGGATCGAACCGTTGCCGATGCCGATCGCGATTTCTTTCGCAGTCTGATTCAGGGCGTAGTGCGTCGCCAACGCGAGATCGATCCCATGATCGACCGGCAACTCGCGGAAGGGTGGCGGCTGACGCGTATCGACTCGATTCTGCGGGCCATCCTCCGGGTTGGAGCGCTCGAACTGCTCGAGCGGAGCGATGTGCCGGCCAGGGTCGTCATCACCGAGTACGTCAACACGGCCCATGCGTTTCTTGGCGGCGACGAGCCGCGCGTCGTGAATGGCGTTCTGGACAAGCTGGCCCGGCGTCAGAGGCCGACCGAGTTCACCTGAGTCGGTCGCCGCCGCCGTGCATGTCATTGTGCCGAGGACGGTTGGTCCGGGCGGCTTTCCGGCCACACTCCTTGCGGCTGGACGTGGTAATCGTTGCGTCGCGTTGGTTGCTCGCCTTCCGGCGGAACGAGCGGGACTTGAGACATGGCGCAACGCCTGATCGTGACATTGCTGCTGCTGGTCGTCGCCTGCGCCTCCCCGCTCGAGGCCGCGTCGGGCGATACGAGTAACGTGAAGGCCAAGGAGGCAGCGGTAGCGCTGCAGCGGGGCCGGGCCGATGAGGCCGTGCTGCTGTTCACCGCCGCGCTGGAGGACCAGGGGCTTTCCAACGACCGACGCGCATCCCTCCTGAACGACCGGGGCGTCGCGAATGCACGGCTCAGCCGTCTGCGCGAAGCGATCGAAGACTTCAACACGTCGGTGCGCCTCGCCCCTGAGGGGGCGTCCGCCTATAATAACCGCGGCAATGTGCTGCTCGCGCTCGGGCTCGCCGTCGAGGCCGAGAAGGACTTCAATCGGGCCATTACGCTGGCGCCGGGATATACCGCGGCTTACGTCAACCGTGCCAATGCGCTGACTCTCACCGGCGAAACAGATAGCGCGCTGAGGGACTTCTCGCACGCGATCCGTCTCTCGCCGAAATCATCGGCGGCTTACGGCGGCCGCGGCCGGCTGCATCTCGCCGCGAACCGCCCCTATGCCGCCGTGCGTGATTTCAATCGCGCAGTCGGAAACGATACCCGCTTCGCGCCCGGATACAGGCTGCGCGCCGATGCCCAGGTCGTTCTTGGGCGCTTCGATCAGGCGATCGAGGATCTAAGCCGCGCCATCGCCTTCGATGGCACGAATAGCGACCTTTATCTCTCGCGTGGCTATGCGTATCTCGCGGCGCGGAATCCGGCCTCGGCCATTAAGGATTTCCAGCGCTGCGCTGAATTGAAGCCCAAGTCGGGTGCCCCGCTCGAAGGGCTTGCATTGGCGCAGGCCCGGGTTGGCGCCCATGACGAGGCCCTCGATACCCTGTCGCGCGCGCTCGAGATCGACCCGCGATCCGCACAGGCCTTTGCTTACCGCGCGATCGTCTACAAGCTGATGGGGCAGGTCGAGCTTGGCGAAAAAGATCTCGAACGGGCGGTCAAGCTCAACCCGGATCGCGCGGAGGTGCATTGGGCCAAGGGTGAAATTTTCGAGGCGGAGGGCCGTAAGGAGGAGGCGATTGCCGAGCTGACTTTAGCGCTCGCGCAGCAGCCTCATCTACGTGACGCCGCGTCCGCCCTCGAACGTCTCGGTGCGCCGGAACCACGTGATGCCGAGGTTGCCGAGCTCAATTTCGATCGTTGGCGCGTCTTCATGAGCAAAGGCCGATATTACACGACGAATGCCGAATACCCACGCCTCAAGGTCCCGCTCGAGACGATGCGGGAGGGCGCCGCGCCGCGCATTCTCCAGTTTGAGGAGAAAGGCGGCGCTCAAGCCGGGATTGGTATCCTGCGGTTTACCGCCGGTCAGGTCGAGGTCGCCTCAGGGCCACCCGAGGAGGTGGAGCATGGGGCTGTCCTTGATTTGCAAGGCCAGACGGTGCTCGCCGTCGAGACGATGCGTCAGGGTGAGCGGCGCGCGGCTTGGTCGTGGGAAAATGACAAGCTGGTCGTGACCGGGCTCGATGGCTTTAAGCAGGATTATGCGTTCAAGGGGCCGAAAGCCGGCGAGGAGGTCGCTGCTGAGGCTGCGCCGGCTCCCGTGCGACGCCAGCGGCCACGGCCGCACCGCGAGCGCGATCAGGCGTGGAATCCGTGGGGTGATGGGTGGTCCGGCGGCGGCCAGCGGCCCCGGCGATCGTCGCAGAAATCCTTCTTTCAGCTCTTATTCGGCAATTGAGGCGTGACAAGCCGACGCCCTGCCGAAATGTATGGGCGCATGCGACGGCATTGACCCCGGCGTCAAAGCATATTGTGCGCACCGTCGCAAAACGGCTGATCGTCGGTCGATTTGCAGCCGCATAGGTTCACTGTGCCGGTGCTCTCTGCAACGAAGCGATGGGGGCGAAAGCGCGTATCTTTGTGCGCGCCATCACAAAACGGTTGCTTGCCCGAGCGCCCGCATGTGCACCAGAAGTAGGCTTTCCCTTCCTCGAGCTCGACCTGATACGGCCCTTGCTGGGCGCAGATCGGATCGTCGGACATGGTTCCTCTCCTTCTTCGAGTCCGATCGCTAGCGCCACCGTGAGGCGGCCTACTCGCCTAATCCACACCTGTGGACACGGCAACGCAAGTCGGGAAGGGCGCCTCGAATAAAACGCGGTGAACAGTTGGGCTCACACGGCCACGTTGAGCTTTATACGCTCCAACGTGACGGCACCCCCGTCCTCGACCCATATGAGCTCCAAGTCGCCCGGGCCAGGAACGCGAAAATTGAAGACGACATATGGATTGGCCGACGTGCCCGGATAGAGCGTCGCGGAGAAAACCTCCTGGCCTTCGAATGTCGCACGGAACGCATTGATGATCTTGCGTGGGATGGGCCTGCCATCTTTGTCGCGCCGCTGGCCGGTCTCCATGATATGGCTGATGAGGGTTTTGATCTCGATAATGTCGCCCGGTTTCGCGGATTCGGGCAGCTTGATACGAGGTCTGAGACTCATTGCGTCGCTGCTCCCTCCGTCGCTGTTTTGTTGTGCACCGGCCAAAGGCCGCCATAGGCTCTCAACCGCCGCATCCACCGATCGTTACCTTCACCGTTCGCTGGCCGATAATGAATTTGCCGGAGCTGAGCTGCGCCAGGACGACGACGTCCTGTGTCTTGGCCAGGCGCATCCGGCTTGACACGTAGGCGCGACCTGCCAACGGCGTCAGCGCGAACGAGGCCACGTAAGGCAGGGGGTTCTGTGACGCCAGGACGTGGATTGCTTTCACATGATCGGTGGCCGTCATGGGGCTATCGATCGCGATCGCGTAAGGCACAGTATTGCCGTTCTCCGCGATTTCTGGAATTTCCAAAGTCATCTTGCCCGGCGTCGGTTTGGTATCGCCGAGGATTTTGTCGAGCGCCTGCTCGTAGGGACTGGGGACCGGCCCCTTCGCTTCTTGCGCGGCTGCATGACGCCCGAGAGCCAGCAGCATCAGTCCCGCTCCCGCTCCCACCAGCACGTCGCGTCTGCCGACCACGCTGATTCGATGCGGCCTCGTCATTGTTGTTTCTCGCCCTCCCTGTCGATTGATTTTGGAACCATTCTTTTCGCGCGAGGTGTCTGAAGTCAAATAACGGATCTGAAATCTGAATGACTTCTGAATGACTGTTGTAGCGCCGACTTTCGGATTGTGCAGCACTGGCCTGCAAGTTGTCCCCCGTTAGGACCTCGAGTGTATAACGGACAAGTGCCGCGTTTTCCGTCGCAGGATGCGGTTGGCGTTTCGCAATCGACCGAACCGGCGACAGAGGAGTCGTTTGCCTTGATCGAGCTCACTTTCGCCATCGTAGCCATTGCCGTCATATTCGCGCTCGCCATGCGGCAGGCGCCAGCGTGGGCCTGGGCGGTCTTCTTCGCGGTGGTCGCGCTCGCCAGCCAGACAGGTCTTCCCTTCGGGCGATTCGAGAGCGCGGCGCCGTCGTGGCTCGGTTGGATCGGCTGGCTTCCCGCGATCGTACTCGGCCTGATGGCCATTGGTCCGGTCCGGCGCGCACTTCTCACGGCGCCTGTCTATGGCGCCATCCGGCGCATTCTTCCACGGGTTTCCGAAACCGAGACGCAGGCCCTCGAGGCGGGCACGGTCGGCTTCGATGCCGAATTGTTCGCTGGTCGCCCCGACTGGCAGCGGCTGCGTGACGTTCCGGGCATCGAGCTCACGTCTGAGGAGCGAGCTTTCCTCGACGGCCCGACCGAAGAACTCTGCAAGCGTCTCCACGATTGGCAGATCCGCCACACCGAGAAAGAAATTCCCGAACCCGTTTGGGATTTCGTCAAGGCGCACGGCTTTCTCGGGATGCTGATTTCCAAGGAGCACGGTGGTCTTGGGTTCTCGCCGCAGGCGCAGTCGCTGATCCTCGGCAAGATCGCCTCGCGCTCGGCCGACGCCGTGACCATCGTCATGGTGCCGAACTCACTCGGCCCGGGCGAGCTGATCGAGAAATACGGAACGGACGCTCAGAAAGAGCATTATCTCCCGCGGCTGGCGAAAGGCCTCGAAGTCCCTTGTTTCTCGCTGACCGGGCCGACGTCGGGCTCCGATGCGGCCACCATGCGCGACATCGGTGTCGTAACGAAGGGAACCTGGCAAGGCCAGGAGGTCATCGGCATCCGCCTGTCGTGGGAGAAGCGCTACATCACCCTCGGCCCCAAGGCGACGCTGGTCGGGCTCGCCTTCCGCCTGTTCGACCCGGACCGCCTTCTCGGCAAGGGCGACGACGTCGGCATCACCGTTGCGCTCATTCCCGCCAACCATCCGGGCGTCACCATCGGTCGGCGCCATCTTCCTTCGGGCGCCGCATTTCCCAATGGGCCAAATTGGGGAAAGGACGTTTTCATTCCGCTCGACTGGGTGATCGGCGGCGAACGCATGGTCGGGCAAGGCTGGCGCATGCTGATGGAATGCCTGGCTGCAGGTCGTGCCATTTCATTGCCGTCGTCAGGCGCGGCTGGAGCCAAGGCCATGCTGCGTTTCGCAACAGCATATGGCCGTATCCGTCGCCAGTTCGGCATTTCCATCGCCCGCATGGAAGGCCTGGAGGAACCCCTCGCTCGGCTGATCGAGGCGGCTTACGTCAACGAAGCGGGACGAGCTGTCACCGCAGCCATGGTCTCTCGTGGCGAGAAGCCGTCGGTGATCTCGGCAATCATGAAATACCAGTCGACCGAACGCATGCGCCAAGCTGTCAACGATGCCATGGATCTCCATGGCGGTCGCGGCATTTGCGACGGGCCTTCGAACTACCTCCAGTCGGCCTACCAGATGGTGCCGGTCGGGATCACCGTGGAGGGCGCCAACATCCTCACGCGCTCCCTCATCACGTTTGCGCAGGGTGCGTTGCGCTCGCATCCCTATCTCTACAAGGAGATCAAGGCGTGCGAGGATGCCGACCGTCGGCGCGGTCTGCTCGCCTTCGACGAAGCGTTCTGTGGCCACGTCTCTTTCTCGATCGCCAATCTGTTCGGCGCGTTCTTCCACAACGTGACCGGCGGCCGGTTCGGCAATGTTCCGTCGAGGACGGCTGGCATGGAGCGCTGGTATGGGCAGATTTGGCGCCAGTCTCACAATTTCGCGCTTGTGGCAGACCTGATGGTCGCCTTGCTCGGCGGTGGCCTCAAAACCAAACAGAAGCTGACGGGGCGCATGTCGGATGCGCTCTCCGAGCTTTATCTCGGTTGCTGCGTACTCAAGCGCTACGAGGATGACGGCAGGCCGACCGCCGACCGCCATATCGTCGAGATGTGCTTGCAGAATGGCCTTTACCGGTGCCAGCAGGCGCTGAGCGGTGCCATCGACAATTTCCCGAATGCCGTCATGCGCGTCGTCTTGCGGTTGGCTGTATTTCCCCTCGGCCACCCCTACCGTCCTGCCTCGGACCGGCTGACCTCGCAGTGTGTACGTCTCGCGACCGAGCCCGGCGAGGTTCGCGATCGCCTCACGCGCGAGATTTTCGTCTCCCGCGATCCGAATGACCCGACCGGCATTCTCGAAGTCACGCTCGAGAAGGTCGTGGCCGCCGAGGAGGCCGAACGAAAGCTCGAACGCGCGATCCGGCAAGGCGTGGTGCGCCGCTATCACGGCATCGATTGGATCGGTGACGCTGTGTCCAAAGGCGTGCTGACCGCTGCGGAAGGTGATTTGCTGAAAGAGGTGGAGGCACTGACGCAGCGCGTCATCGCGGTGGATCATTTCGATCCGGAAGAGGTCAAACCACACTACATGACAGCGGGTCACAATGTTGATGCGCGTAGAGTGCCGGCGGCTCAGTAGCAGCGGCAGCCGCCGTTTCTCGAAACGCATGTCGAGATCGGCCGGTTATTGGTGATCGCATCGGATGAGCAGATCCGTGCCCTTTTGGGCCTTATGATGATAATCCTGCTGAAGCGATCTCGCGGCTAAGCTGGCGCAAGCAACGCGGAAAGGACGAAGCCCATGACCGTCGACCTCGCCACACTCAAGGACTGGCGCTTCTCGATCGATGAGCAAGGGATCGCCTGGGCTGTGTTCGACCGCGAAGGCGAAAGCCAGAACGCGCTCGGGCGACGTCCGCTCGAAGAGTTGGGCGCTATTGTCGAAGACGTCGAAGGGCTGGCACGCGATAAGAAGATTTCCGGCCTCGTGTTCATGTCCGGCAAGGAGAAGGGCTTCATCGTTGGCGCCGATGTGCGTGAGTTTGAGCAGTTCCGAACAGAAGCAGAAGTTCGCGACGCGATCCGGCCGGTGCTCGACATGCTCGATCGGATCGAGGCGCTGCCGGTTCCTGTCGTCGCGGCGATTCACGGATTCTGCCTCGGCGGCGGCCTCGAGTTGGCGCTGGCCTGCCACTGGCGGATCGCGACGCGCGATGATGCGACCCGGCTCGGCTTTCCGGAGGTTCGCCTCGGCATTTTCCCCGGCTTCAATGGAACGTCCCGCTCCATCCGGCAGGCAGGCCCTCTCGCCGCCATGGAGGCCATGCTCACCGGCCGCATGATCCGTGCCTCCGCGGCGCGCGCGATGGGTCTGGTGGACGAGTTGGCGTCTTCGCGGCTCAATCTGCCGTGGGCCGCGCGAAAAGCGATCCAGCGAAAGCGCCGCGCAAAACCGGCCGGTATAGTGAAAACCCTGCTCCGCCACTGGCCGGCGAGGAACCTGCTTGTCTCGCGGATGCGCGCTGAGACCGCGAAAAAGGTGCGCCAGGATCATTACCCCGCGCCGTTCCGCCTGATTGATCTCTTCGCCGAGATGGGTGGCGACTTGCAGCGCATGAAGGCCGCGGAGACCACGGCGTTTGCGCCTCTCATGGTCTCCGATACGTCACGTAATCTTCGCCGCGTTTTCCATCTTTCCGAGCTGATGAAGGCGCAGGCGCCGAAGGATCTCGATTTCAAAGTGCGCCGCGTGCACGTGATTGGCGCTGGCGTGATGGGCGCCGACATCGCCGGCTGGTGCGCAGCGCAGGGCTACGAGGTCTCGCTGCAGGATCTCTCGTCCGAGGCCATCGTCAAGGGCATCGACGCGCAGGGCAAACTATTCTCCCGGCGCTTCCGTACCAAGGCGACGCGCGACGCTGCAAAGGCGCGCCTGATCGCCGATCCCAAGGGTGACATGCTCCCGCGGGCCGACGTCGTGATCGAGGCGATCGTCGAGAAGGTCGAGGTGAAGCAATCCCTGTTCCGCGAGATCGAGCTGCGTCTCCGGCCTGGCGCGGTGCTCGCGACCAACACGTCCTCCATCATGATCGAGGACATCGCGCAGGGGCTGGCTGATCCAAGCCGCCTGATCGGCATCCACTTCTTCAATCCCGTCGCGCAGATGCCGCTCGTTGAGGTGATCCGTGGGAGCGGATCTCGCGAATCCGAGGTGCGTAAGGGCTGCGCCTTCGTGACGGCGATCGACAAGTTCCCGCTGATCGTGAAGAGCTGTCCGGGCTTCCTCGTCAACCGGGTGCTCGCGCCGTACATGATGAGCGCGATGGCTCGCCTCGAGAAAGGCGAGGTCAAGGAGGAGATCGATGAGGCCGCCCGCGCGTTCGGCATGCCGATGGGCCCGATCGAACTGGCCGACACGGTAGGCCTCGACGTCTGCGCCCATGTCGGCCACATCCTCGGATATCCGGCCGACGGTTCGCGTCTGGAGAAGTTGGTTGCCGCCGGCAAGCTCGGGAAGAAGTCGGGTGAAGGCTTCTACACGTGGAAGGACGGTAAACCGGTCAAAGCCGAGCGGCCCTATGACAATGCCAGGCTCGAGCGACTTGGCGCCGAGCTCGTCGAGCCGCTGGTTGCCGAGGCCGAACGCGTGCTCGCCGACGGGATCGTCGAAAGCGCCGACATGGTCGATGCCGGCGTCATCTTTGGCACTGGCTTCGCGCCCTTCCGAGGTGGTCCATTGCACTACAAAGAGAGCCTGCGCGCGGCCCCAGGTCCAGCATCAACCCGCGTTGCTGCCGAGTAGCTTCACGACTGTCTCGATCTTCGCGCCCAAGCCTTCAGGAGGCTCCGCCGCATGACAACCTCTCTCCGTCGCATCGCTGTCATCGGTGGCGTGCGCATTCCGTTCTGCCGATCGAATACGCTCTACGCCGACCTCTCCAATCTCGACATGATGACCACCGCGCTCGACGGATTGGTGGATCGTTTCGGCCTCGCGGGCCAACACATCGACGAGGTGACGGGAGGCGCCGTCGTCACGCACTCCAAGGATTGGAACCTTGCGCGCGAGGCGGTGATCGGCTCGAAACTGTCGCCCTCGACACCAGGCATCACCATGATGCAGGCGTGCGGTACCAGCCTCCAGGCTGCATTTGCGATTGGCGCCAAGATCGCCATGGGCGAGATCGAGAGCGGCATCGCCGTCGGCTCCGATACAACGTCGGACGCTCCCATCGTCATCGGCAAACGCCTCGCAAGTCGCCTGATCCAGGCGCAGCAAGCGAAGACCATGGGCCAGCGTCTTTCCGCGTTCAAAGGCTTCTCGCCGGGTGAACTCGTGCCGCTGCCGCCGTCCGTCGCCGAGCCGCGTACCGGCCTCTCCATGGGCCAGCATTGCGAACTGATGGCACAGCACTGGCACATTCCCCGCGAGGCCCAGGATCAGCTTGCCCTCGAGAGCCACATGAAGGCGGCCGAAGCCTATACGTCGGGCTTCATGGATGATCTCGTCGTGCCGTGCGCGGGTGTGTGGCGCGATAACAATCTGCGGGCCGACATGAGCGCGGAGAAGATCGCCACGCTGCGCCCCGCGTTCGAACGCTCGGAGCGCGGTACACTGACCGCCGCCAACTCCACGCCTCTCACGGATGGCGCCGCGTCCGTGCTGCTCGCCTCCGAGGAATGGGCTGCGAGTCGCGGTCTCGCTCCGCAGGCTTATCTCACCCACATGCAGACGTCGGCCAACGACTTCGTCGCCGGTGAAGGCCTGCTGATGGCGCCGACCATCGCCGTCTCACGCATGCTCGACCGTGCCGGACTCACGCTTCAGGACTTCGATTTCTACGAGATTCACGAGGCTTTCGCGGCGCAGGTACTTGCCACCCTCAAGGCTTGGGAAGATCCGGAATACAGCCGCACGCGCCTCGGTCGGCAAGGACCGCTCGGTTCGATCGACCGCACCAAGCTCAATGTCATGGGTTCGTCGCTCGCCTACGGCCATCCTTTCGCTGCGACCGGCGCGCGGATTACCGCGGTATTGGCCAAGCTCCTTTCCGAACGTGGCGGCCGCGGGCTCATCTCCATCTGCACGGCTGGAGGCATGGGCGTCGCCGCCATTCTGGAGAGCGCGAAAGCGACGTAAGGCCGGCTATGCCGTTACTGGCCGATCCGTCATTCTTTCCCCGCGTCCGTCTGCTCGCCGGCATCGGTCTGCGCTAATCTCGCCCGGATCTCCTTCAGCTCTTTCAATGTGGTCTGCAGATCGTGGCGCTTGCCGATCAGCGTCGCGATGTGGTGATCCGCGCGCGCCTGAAGCTCGGCGATCTGCTCGGGTTTTGTCGCGATGGCATCGTAGATGGCGAGGTGTTCGCCGATTTCCTCAAGCGTCAGACCGAGGTTTTTCGCCCGGACAATGAGCGCCAGCCGCTGGCGGTCGTCGGGGCCGAAGATGCGGGTCGCACCGCGTCGCGCCGGACGCAGGAGACCGCGGGATTCGTAGAAGCGAATGGCGCGTGTGGAAATATGGAATTCACGAGCAAGGTCGCCGATGGCAACGGGCCGAGACGAGGCAGCAGGCGGATCGCGAGCCCGCAACGGATCAGAGCGTTTGGTAGGGCTGCTCTGGGGCGAATCCGGAGGCATGCCCCGTTTGGCCGTATCAGTCATTTGGCACGAGCCCGCTGGGCCTCCTCTTCCTTGAGCTCCTTCTTCGAGAGCTTGCCGATCAGCGTCTTGGGCAGTTGATCCCGAAATTCGATTTCGGACGGCATCTCGATACGGCTGAGCCTCGGTGCGAGATGGGCGAGGATATCTTCCTTGGTCGCAGCTTGGCCGGGTTTCAGCCGGATGAAGGCTTTTGGTGCCTCGCCGCGATAGCTGTCTTTGATGCCGATCACAGTTACTTCCGCAACCGCCGGATGGCTGGAAATTGCCTCCTCGACGTTGCGCGGATAGACGTTGTAGCCGGAGCAGATGATGAGGTCCTTGATCCGGTCGACGATGAAAAAGAACCCTTCTTCGTCCATCGTGGCGATGTCGCCGGTGCGCAGATAGCCGTCGGGCGTCATCTGCTCGGCCGTTTCGTCCGGCTTATGCCAGTAGCCCTTCATGACCTGGGGGCCTTTGATGCAAATCTCGCCCTTTTCGCCATGCGGCACCTCGATGGATGGGTCGGCCGGATCGCGCAACGAGAGGATGGTCGCCGGAAGCGGCTGTCCGATCGACATCTCCTTCACGGGGCCGTCGAGAGGATTGATGGTGACGGCGGGCGACGCTTCGGAAAGTCCATAGGCCTCGATCAGCTTGCATCCGGCCAGTTTCGCGAACTGTCGGCGTGTTTCGAGCAGCAGCGGCGCCCCGCCCGACAAGCAGAACTTCAGCGACGAAAGATCGTACTTCGCGAGCTTGGGATGATTGAGCATCGCGATGAACATGGTCGGCACGCCCGGCATCATGGTTGGCCGCTGGCGCGTGATCATCGCCATCGCGTCATCGAGCACGAAGCGCGGCATGACGATGATCTCGGAGCCCGTCGCGATGCCGAAGTTCATCACGGCCTGCATCGCAAACACGTGGAAGAAGGGGAGCGCGCCTAGGATACGCTCGTGTCCCGCGTCGACGCTGGGGAGCCAAGCCTGCGACTGTCGCACATTGATATAGACGTTGGCGTGCGTCAGCATCGCGCCTTTCGGGGTGCCGGTCGTGCCGCCCGTGTATTGCAGAACGGCGACGTCGTCCTCGGGACGAATGTCCGGCACCTCGTAATGGCCGTCGTTATCGAGCAGCGTGTCACTGGCAACGATGCGGGCGTGTTGCGGCGAGCTTTGGATGCTGGCGAGGTCGCGGCCCTTGAAAAGCCGGAACAGAACGGATTTCGCCGGCGGTAACAACGCCGCAAACGAAGCCACGATGGCGCGGGGGAGTGCGCCTGAGGCAAGCAGCGCCTCAACCTTGTCGAAGATGATCTTGAGATCGAGCGTCACCATCACTTCGGCGCCGCTGTCGGCGACTTGCTGGGTCAACTCCTCGACGGTGTAGAGGGGATTGAAGTTGACAACCGTCCCGCCCGCCTTCAGCACGCCAAAGTAGTAGATGATGTAGGTGGTCGTATTCGGCAGCAGCAGGCCGACGCGTGTCCCTTTGCCGACGCCGATGCCCTGCAGACCTGCCGCGGCCCGATTAATGAGCCGGTGAATTTCCGCAAACGTCGTGGTGCGACCTAGGAAATTAGTACAGGGACGATCGCCATGGCGTTCAGCGGCTTCGTCCACGAGATGCCAGAGGGGGTGCGCCTCGAAACGCTGGTGCCAATTGACATGCGCCGGATAATGTTGCAACCACCGGTAGTTCTCGGCGGTCACGGCGTTCGTGTCGGTCGATTGGGCGGCGGAGGGCATAGAGGTTGTTTCCTCTCGGGCAAGACATCGGTTCGGACCGCCGTCACGGCAACTTCAGCGTGGGTTGCCTGCGACTATTCAACACAGAAACGTGCGGCAATGCCAGTATGCAAGTGCACCGCTTCACGGGCTATTTATGGCGCCGAGGAATAACTATCTTAACGGTCAGCGGTCGGCAGGGAGTAGATGCCGTTTACGGTTATCTGCGACCTATGCTTGCCCTCGGCCCATCGTTGATCTAGCAAAGGGCCATCGACAGGCTCCCGTGCGCATGCAACTCACGGGGCGGGAGAGCAAAATGGACGACACAGCGACAAAGATCGTCGACATCCTCAAGAAGCACATGAAAGAGCCACGGGACGACATCAGTCTCGAGACGGCGCTCGCGGATCTCAAGATCGAGTCGATCGATCTCGCCATGATCGTCTTCGAGCTTGAGGACACGTTCGGCATTGAGATCCCCTACAACGCGAATGACACGGACGAGGCTGCCGCCTTCAAGTCGGTAGGCTCGGTGGTCGATCGCGTTAAGGAGGTCATTGCCTCTACAAAGGCATCTGCCAAGGCCTAAGCCGAACAATCCCCGGTTTACTCGGGGACGGCAGAGACCAGGCGCGTTCTGGGCCGGGGCACACATCGTGCCGCCGGGCCGGAACCTCGTGTAAAGGATCGTGTCTTGAAAGACGGAGCGAACGCCCGGCGCCGCGTAGTGGTGACGGGCACGGGTGCGGTGACGCCCATCGGCCTCGACGTGTCGGAGATGTGGGCCTCGATGCGGGCCGGCCGGTGCGGCGTGAAGCCGATCGAGAACTGGGCCCTCGACGATCTCTACATAAAAATCGCGGGCGAGATCCGCGGCTTCGACCCAGCCAAGCACGTGAAGAGCCGCAAAATCCAGTACGGCGACCGCTATTCGTGGTTCGCTGGATGCGCGGCGGACGAGGCGTGGCAGCAAAGCGGCCTTGCCAGTCCTTATCCCGAACCCTATCGCGCCGCATCCATCATCGGCTCGGGCGCCGGCGGGTTCTCGACCATCGAAACCGCCTACAGCGATCTGTTCGTCCTTCACAAGAAGGCCACGAATCCGCTGACGCTGTTGCGGATTATCGGCTCATCGGCTTCTGCGCACGTTGGTATCGAGTACGGCATCAAGGGCCCCACCTTTGCCACGTGCTCGGCTTGCTCGACGGCCACGCATGCCATCGGCATCGGCCTGGACTACATCCGCAACGGCGTGGTCGACGTGGCCGTGACGGGAGCCAGCGAAGCCGTGCTCACCTACGGTTCGATGCGCGTGTGGCAGGCGATGCGCGTGCTTTCGCCGGACGGCTGTTTCCCCTTCTCGAAGAAGCGCAACGGCACTGTGCTGGGAGAGGGCGCGGGCGTTCTCGTCCTTGAGGAGCTCGAGCACGCCAAAGCCCGCGGCGCAACCATCCTGGCCGAGGTGATCGGCTATGGCATGTCCTCCGACAGCAAGGACATGGTCAATCCCGACATGGAGGGTCCGCGGACCGCCATGCAGATGGCGCTCGACGACGGCGGCATCGCTCCCTCGCAGGTGGATTATCTCAACGCGCACGGCACGGCGACCACGCTGAACGACGCGAACGAAACCAATGCCATCAAGACCGTGTTCGGCGATCACGCCCCCAAGCTTGCGGTTTCGTCGACCAAGTCGATGACCGGTCATTTGCTGGGAGCGGGCGGAGCGGTCGAGGCGATTGCCTGTATCAACGCGATCAGGGACGGCTTCGCGCCGCCGACGATCAACCTCACCGAGCCCGACCCGAAATGTGATCTCGACTATGTGCCGAACGAGGGGCGCTCCATGCCCATCAAGTACGCCATGTCGAACTCGTTCGCGTTCGGTGGCCTCAACGCAGTGCTGCTGTTCGGCCCCCCGCCGGCGTAATCCAGCGCACCACCGCAATTCACTGGATTCCGAGGCGAAGCGAGAGCCAATGGCGCTCGCATAGCCCCGAGATTGTGGGGCGCGAGGTGGCCCACAATCCGCGTCCCTACCGCTCTTCCCGACGGGCCTCCAAGAAGGCCCGGAACGCCGCCAGCGTCGCTTCGCTGACGTGGTGCTCGATGCCCTCCGCGTCGACCTCGGCGGTCCCTGCATCGACTCCGAGCGCCAATAGCAGCTCAACCACCAGCCGATGCCTCTCGCGCGCAAGCGCCGCCATGTCCTGTCCGCGCTCCGTTAGAAAGATGGCCCTGTACGGCTTCGTGGTGACGAGCCCGTCGCGCTGCAACCTCTGGATTGCATTGTTGACAGTAGCGCTCGACACACCGAGCCGTTCGGCCAGGTCGACGACGCGCGCCTCGCCCGTCTCGGTGATCAGATCGTCGATCAGCTCGACGTAGTCCTCCGCGAGCTCGGTCTGATGCGCCTCGCGCACACGCCGGAAACGCTCCGCTTCGGGACGATCACTGCGCTCGGGTTCGGCCAAGCTTGTTCTCCGCGTCCGGAAATCCATTTGCCGGGTAGTGCCATCGCGCGGCGCCCTTGACAACTAATTTAGCCTATACAAACTTATCGAGGAAGCCCTAAGTTGGCTGGAGCCAATCTAAGACGGCGGGCGTATGCGGAGTTCTCACATGGGATTTGCGAGTCGAGTGCGGCAGCGAGGGGCGATGATCCGACGAGCGGCATCACGCCTGACGGCCGGGACGCTCGCCCTCGTATGCGTGGCCTTGGCGCCAACGATCGCCCATGCTCAGGCCGCTCGCTCCGGTCCATTGAAAGTCGTCACCACGTTCACCGTCATTCGCGACATTGCCGCGAACGTCGCGGGCGACGCCGCTACGGTCGAGTCGATCACCAAGCTCGGGGCCGAGATCCACGACTACCAGCCGACGCCGCGCGACATCGTCCGCGCCCAGGGTGCCGAGTTGATCCTTTGGAACGGGTTGAACCTGGAACGCTGGTTCGAGCGCTTCTTCAAGAACCTCAAGGATGTCCCGGCCGCCGTTGTTTCCGAAGGCATTACGCCGATGCCCATCCGCGAGGGACCTTACCGCGACAATCCCAACCCACACGCCTGGATGTCGCCGTCGAACGCGCTCATCTACGTCGAGAACATTCGCAAAGCTCTGACCGCTCGTGATCCCGCGAACGCCGCCGTCTATCAGCGCAACGCCGACGCCTATGCGGCCCAGATCAAGGCCATCGACGAGCCTCTGCGCGAGCGGCTGTCGGCCATTCCCGAAGGCCACCGCTGGCTGGTCACGAGCGAGGGTGCTTTCAGCTATCTGGCGCGAGACTACGGCCTGAAGGAGCTTTACCTTTGGCCCATCAATGCCGATGCGCAAGGCACGCCGAGCCAGGTGAGGACGGTCATCGACACCGTCAGGCGCGAGAAAATTCCGGTTGTCTTCAGCGAGAGCACGGTCTCCGACCGCCCGGCGCGTCAGGTCGCCGCGGAAACCGGCGCCCGCTATGGCGGCGTACTCTACGTCGATAGCCTCAGCGCGGCTGATGGACCGGTGCCGACCTATCTCAAGCTTCTCGAGGTCACCGTCGACACCATCGCGAAGGGGTTTGGCAAATAATGCTCGATCGGCTTGCGAGACGCGGCAGCGAAGATGGCCAGATCCGAGAGGTGCGGGCATCGCTCGATGTCTCGGGAGTCACCGTCGCCTATCCCAACGGCACGCTCGCGCTCGAGAACGCAACATTTCGGCTCGATGCTGGCACAATCGCCGGCCTCGTCGGTGTCAACGGCGCGGGCAAGTCGACGCTTTTCAAGGCCATCATGGGGTTCGTCACGCCGTCGGCGGGCTCCGTGCGAATTGCCGGTCTCGACGCCCGCGAGGCGCAGCGACGCAGCCTCGTTGCCTATGTCCCTCAGGCCGAAGAGGTCGACTGGTCCTTTCCCGTCCTGGTCGAGGATGTCGTCACGATGGGCCGCTACGGCCATATGGGCTTCCTGCGCATCGCCTCACGCAACGATCGCCGCAAGGTCGACGCGGCCCTCGAGCGCGTCGGTATGAGCGCATTCCGGAAGCGCCAGATCGGCGAACTATCCGGTGGCCAGCGCAAACGTGTGTTTCTGGCCCGCGCACTTGCCCAGGAGGGCTTGGTGATCCTGCTCGACGAGCCCTTCACCGGAGTCGATGTCGAGACCGAGCAGGCGATCGTCGGTTTGATGCGGGAGCTGAAAGCCGATGGGCACCTGATGCTGGTGTCGACCCACAACCTGGGCAGCGTACCGGACTTCTGCGATGAGGTCGTGCTTGTGCGCCGCACGGTTCTCGCCGCCGGTCCTACGGCCACGACCTTCACGCAAGCCAACCTCGAGCGGGCCTTTGGCGGCGTCTTGCGACAATTCCGGATCGCGGGACCCGCACTGCACGATGATGACGACGTGCGCGGCGTCACCGTCCTGAGCGACGACGAGCGGCCTGTCGTCTTCTATGGCGACGCGCAGGCAGCCAGCGGCCCGGTGCCGCGCGGCGAGGCGGAGAAGCCCTGATGCCCGACCTCCTGGCGCCGTTTGCCTACGGCTACATGGTCAAGGCAATGTGGGTCTCCGCGCTGGTCGGGGCCACATGCGCCTTCCTCTCGTGTTTCCTGATGCTCAAGGGCTGGTCGCTGATGGGCGATGCGCTCGGGCACTCGGTCGTCCCTGGCGTTGCGCTCGCCTACATGCTGAAGCTGCCGTTCTCGCTCGGCGCTTTCGTGGCGGGCGGCTTGGCAGCGCTCGCAATGGCGTTCGTGCGCGCGCAAACGAGCCTTCGTGAGGACGCCGTCATTGGGCTCGTGTTCACAGGCTTTTTCGCCGCCGGCCTGCTGCTCGTCTCGATCTATCCGACATCCGTGAGCGTCCAGTCGATCGTGCTCGGCAATATCCTGGCCATCACCGACTGGGATGCCTTTCAAGTCGTCGTCATCAGCGCTGTCACCCTCGGCATCCTGCTGCTGGTATGGCGGGATCTGGTTGCGGTCTTCTTCGACGAATCGCACGCGCGCTCCGTCGGCATCAGTCCGACGCGCCTCAAGATCCTGTTCTTCACGCTCCTGGCCGCTGCGACGGTGGCCGCGCTCCAGACAGTCGGCGCCTGCCTCGTCATCGCGATGGTCGTTACACCCGGAGCGACGGCGTATCTGCTGACCGACCGGTTTCCCGTGCTGCTGGTCATAGCCGTCGCCGTGGGTGCTGCAACCAGCTTCGTCGGTGCTTACCTCAGCTACTTCATCGATGGCGCGACGGGAGGCGTGATCGTCACGCTGCAGACGCTCGTTTTCCTCGCGGCGTTCTTTTTGGCACCGAAGCACGGCCTCCTGGCGCAGCGTCGGAGACGCCACGCCGCCGTTGCGGAGGTGGCGCAATGAGTTCCTTTCTGTCCTTTTTCACGGAGCCTCTGGCCTTCGATTTCATGCGCCGTGCGCTAGTCGTGGCCATGATCGTCGGTGCGGTGTGTGCGGTGCTTTCATGCTTTCTCGTGCTGCGGGGCTGGTCGCTGATGGGCGATGCCATCTCGCACGCCGTACTGCCCGGCATCGTTCTCGCCTTCATGCTTGGCCTGCCTCTGGCGGTCGGTGCGTTCGCGGCTGGTCTCGCCTCGGCGCTCGCGACCGGCTACCTGAAGGAAATGAGCCGCGTGAAGGAGGACACGGTCATGGGGATCGTGTTCTCAGGCATGTTTGGCCTAGGGCTCGTACTCTTCACCAAGGTCGATACCGAGCAGCATCTCACCCACATCCTGTTCGGCGACGTGCTCGGCGTCGGGACGGAAGACCTGATCGAGACGGCCGTCATCGCTGGGGTGGTTCTTGCCGTGGTCCTGGCCAAGCGGCGCGATCTGCTTCTCTATTGTTTCGATCCGCAGCACGCACGGGCGATCGGTCTCGACGTGCGCGTGCTGCACTACGGGCTCCTCGTGATGCTCGCGCTGACCATCGTCGCCGCGCTTAAGACGGTCGGCATCATTCTCGTGGTCGCCATGCTGGTGGGCCCTGGCGCGACGGCCTTTCTGATCGCCCGCCGCTTCGAGACGATGCTCGCCGTGGCGCTTGCGGTCTCGGTTGGCTCGAGCGTCACTGGAACGCTGCTGAGCTATCACATAGATGGCGCGACCGGCCCAACCATCGTTCTTGTGCAGCTCTGCGTCTTCTTGCTGGCGTTTTTCAAGCGCCTTGCATCGTCTCGACCCGCCACGGGTGATAATGCCGGGGCGCCCGCTTCGCCGATCGCCTCAGGATCGCTCGCGAAATAGCTCGGGCAAGCGTTCCGCGAGCGACGACGCCAAGCGGTCGAGGTGGTTCTCGTCGAGTGGACGCACCTCGGCGAGCGCTGCGAGGAATGTGGCAGGCGTCAAATCTGTGAGCGACACGCTGCGGCACCAACCTTCGTTGGTCAGTAGCGCGCGATATTCGCGCTCTTCGTCTTTGAAGTCGTGCTTCGCCGGCGCAACCCCCACCACAGGCAAGCGCGCGCAGACGGCCTCTGACAGCATCGTGCTCGAATCCTCGGTTGCGAGAATCGCCTCCACGCCCCCGAAAAGGCGCGGGAGTGTGCCGGGGCCGGCCGTACGAAAGTCGATCAACTCGGCGATCGGGCTATCGGCCTGCCGCGTGAGACGAACGAACTGGTCAGCGGCTGTATCGGGCGTGCGCCGCGACGTCGAGACGATCCACCGCGTGCCATGCGCGTGCGTGCTTCTCTCGAGAAAATTCGCGAGATTCTGCCATTCGTCATCGCGCCAGTGAAACAGGCCGGAGGGGCCGCCGACCAGCAGCCCTGCAATTCGCGGCGGCTGGGCCGGTCCGAGCACCCGTCCACGCAATTCGCCCGGTAGCGAATCGGGGTCGATGCCATTCGGCTTCAGCGCGACGAGATGTCGGGGAAGGCCAGTGTGGCGTGCATACGACGAGACGACCAGACTGAATGCCTCGGGCGGAAGGTGCCGCAGCGTGCCGCAGAAAATATTCGGTGCGCCGTAAAGGCGGGCTGCTGCGGCATTGGCGGCAAGTGTGTCACCCCCCGCCGAAATGACGAGATCGACCGCCTCCGGCAGCACGCCGCCAAGCGTATAGCCGCTGCGCAGTACTGTCTCGGCGGAGACGCCGAGCTTCAACGCGCCCGCGAGGGCCCGCCCCGGCGCGAGGTGCCGTCGTTCGATCGGAACCCGTACCATCGAGACAGATGTTCGCCGCGCGATCGCGGCGGCCACGCCCTCGGCCAGATGATAGTGGCCCGGCCGCTCGTCGGAGAGGATGAGAATGGTGAGGGGCGGCATGCGGCTCCGGCGCTGAGGCTCCAGTGAGGTATGCGATTTCGCGATAAACGCTTCGGTTACTTGCCGCAATGCGCCGAGGGTCGCGGGCAGCTTCTGCCTAAAACGCAGGCAGCGAGGGCGCTTTGAAAGGAAACGCCGCTTCCCGGTGAGGAAGCGGCGTCGAGTGGGATCGAAAGGGAATGATGGACGTCGACTTCAGCGACGATCGACGGCCACGTATTCGCGGCGGGCCGGGCCGATGTAGAGCTGACGCGGACGACCGATCTTCTGCTCGGGATCCTCGATCATCTCTTTCCACTGCGAAATCCAGCCAACAGTACGCGACACGGCGAACAGCGGCGTGAACATCGAGACCGGGAAGCCAATCGCGCGCAGCACGATGCCCGAGTAGAAGTCGACGTTCGGGTACAGCTTCTTCTCGATGAAGTACTCGTCCTGGAGTGCGATGCGCTCGAGCTCCATGGCGACCTTGAGCAGCGGCTCGTCCTTGATGCCGAGCATGTCGAGCACTTCGTGGCAGGTCTGCTGCATCACCTTCGCGCGCGGGTCGTAGTTCTTGTAGACCCGGTGGCCGAAGCCCATCAGGCGCACGCCTTCGTTCTTGTCCTTCACGCGCTTCACGAACTCGGGCACGTGGTCGATCGAGCCGACTTCCTCGAGCATCTTCAACGCCGCTTCGTTGGCGCCGCCGTGCGACGGGCCCCAGAGGCTTGCGATACCTGCGGCGATGCAAGCGAACGGGTTGGCGCCCGACGAGCCGGCAAGGCGTACCGTCGAGGTCGACGCGTTCTGCTCGTGATCGGCGTGCAGGATCATGATCTTGTCGAGCGCCTTGGCGATCGTCGGATTGACGACGTAGGGCTCGCACGGCACCGCGAAGCACATCTGGAGGAAGTTCGATGCGTAATCGAGATCGTTCCGCGGATAGATGAAGGGCTGGCCGATCGAATATTTGTAGGCCATGGCCGCGATGGTCGGGATTTTCGCGATCAGACGATGCGACGCAATCATCCGATGCTGCAGATCGTGGATGTTCGTTGAGTCGTGGTAGAAGGCCGAAAGCGCGCCAACTATGCCGCACATGATGGCCATCGGATGGGCATCGCGGCGGAAGCCGGTGAAGAAGCGCGTAAGCTGTTCGTGCACCATCGTGTGGTGGCTGATGGTGCTGTCGAACTGCGCAAGCTGCGCCTTGCTCGGAAGCTCGCCATTGAGCAGCAGGTAGCACACCTCGATAAAGCTCGACGTCTCCGCCAGTTGCTCGATCGGGTAGCCGCGATACAGCAGAACGCCCTCATCGCCGTCGATATACGTGATCTTCGACGAACAATTCGCCGTCGAGGTGAAGCCCGGATCGTAAGTGAAGCATCCGGTATCGCGATAAAGTCTCGCGACATCGATGACATCCGGTCCGATTACGCCGGAGCGCACGGGCATCTGGATCTGCTTGTTGTTGATGATCATCGTCGCCGCTCGGCTGGCGTCCGACTTCACCGTGCCTTCCTTTGCATCCATAGCGTCGTTTCCTTCGATCCCTGCGCCTTTCAGCGCGGCCGCCATCCATCCCCATCCCGGCGAAAGCGCGTCGGTCAGTCGTCCGGACATTATCAAGTGTAGCACACTCTATCCCGCACAGCAGCATGGCGGGAAGGGCCCCCGTAGTTCCTCGCGGGAAATTGTGCGGTCTGGCCCCAGTTATCCAAGGTGGATCAGCCTGGGGTTCGGCGCCAGGCTTCCTCGGAAATCGGTTAATATGCGGCGTGTTGCCGGATCCGGGCGAGGGCTTCGTCACGCCCCAGCACCGCCATCACATCGAATACCGGGGGCGAGACGGTCCTCCCAGTGAGGGCGACGCGCAACGGCTGTGCAACCTGTCCGAGCTTCAATCCTTTCGCATCCGCGAGCGTGCGGACGGCGGCCTCGAGCGCGGCAGTCGCCCATTCGCTCTGGTCCTGCAGCGCATCCGCCACAGCCGCGAGCGTCACGCGGGCGGCATCATCGAGAATCGCCGCCGCCTTGGGCTCCAGCGCAAGCGGTCGGCTGGCCGTGAGATAGGCCATGCCGTCGAACAGCTCGAGCAGAGTCTTTGCCCTCGACTGGAGGCTCGGGATTGCGGCCTCGACCCGGTCCCAACCGACCTCCGCCAGACGCGCGGCGCGCACCTCGCCGTCCGGCAGGTGCGGCATCAGATCACGAAGGGCTCCGACGAGATCGGCCGGTGTCGATTGGCGAATGTAGTGCCCGTTGAGATCGGCGAGCTTCACGAAATCAAACCGCGCGGCGCTTTTGCCCACATCGGCGATGTCGAACCACGCAATCGCCTGCTCGGTCGAGAAAATCTCGTCATTGCCGTGCGCCCAGCCGAGCCGCACGAGATAGTTCCTCAACGCCGCGGGCAAATAGCCCATCGCACGGTATTCCTCGACCCCTTGCGCACCGTGCCGCTTCGAGAGTTTCGCGCCATCGGGACCATGGATCAGCGGCACGTGGGCGAACACCGGCACGTCCCATCCGAGCCCTTTGTAGAGCAGCGTTTGGCGCGCGGTGTTAGTGAGGTGATCGACGCCGCGAATGACATGACTGACGTTCATATCGTGATCGTCGACGACGACCGCGAGATTGTAGACGGGCGACCCATCACTCCGGAGCACGATCATGTCGTCAAGGTGCTGATTCTGATAGACGACGCGGCCCTGTACCTGGTCCTCGATGACGGTTTCGCCTTCCTTCGGAACCTTCAGCCGGATCACCGGATTGATACCCGCGGGCGCCTCGGCCGGATCGCGATCGCGCCACGGACTCTCCAGGCGCTGAGGTCCACGCGCCGAGCGGCCTTCCTTCTTCGCAGCCTCGCGCTCTGCTGCAATCTCGCCCTGCTTGGCCTGGATCTCCTCTGGCGTCATCCAGCATCGGTAGGCGTTGCCGCGGGCCAGAAGCTCATGGGCGATCGCGGCATGCCGGGCCGAGCGCCCGTGCTGGTAGGTGACGTCGCCATCCCACGCGAGGCCCAGCCAGGATAGGCCGTCGAGGATCGCTTTCGTCGCCGCTTCGGTGGAGCGCTCCCGGTCGGTGTCCTCGATACGCAGCAGGAACTGGCCACCCGTGTGCTTGGCGTAGAGCCAGTTGAAGAGTGCTGTTCGGCCTCCCCCAATATGCAGGAAGCCCGTGGGGGAGGGAGCAAATCGGGTGACGACGGGGCGCGACATGGGCAATCTCGATGCGTGTGAAGGTGTTTTGCGGGCGCTATAGCACAGGACGGCGGCATGCGCCGTTGGCTTGGCGTGAGACCGGGAATTTGCTAGGGCCCGAACAAGAGGCCTGCCCGCGGCGCAGGCTCACCAGCGAGGATACCATGGCAGACGAGGCGGCAGAGCGGACGGCAGGGCGCGACTTCATTCGCGACATCGTCGAGGCCGATCTCCAATCCGGCCGTCACAAATCGGTGGTCACGCGATTTCCGCCCGAGCCGAACGGCTTTCTGCATTTGGGTCACGCCAAGTCGGTTTGCCTCAACTTTGGCATTGCGGACGAGTTCGGCGGTCGCTGCAATCTGCGCATGGACGATACCAATCCGACGAAGGAGGAGCAGGCCTACATCGACGCGATCAAGGCGGATGTGCATTGGCTCGGCTTCGACTGGGGCGAGAATTTTCATCATGCGTCCGATTATTTCGAGCAGCTTTATGATTGGGCCGAGCATCTGATCAAGACTGGCAAGGCGTATGTCGACGACCAGAGCCAAGTCGAGATGCGGGCCAGCCGCGGCACACTGACTGAGCCCGGCCGCAACAGCCCATTCCGTGACCGTTCGGCGGACGAGAACCTCGATCTTTTCCGGCGCATGCGTGCCGGCGAGTTCCCCAACGGCGCGCGCGTTCTCCGCGCCAAGATCGATATGGCCTCGGGCAACATTAACCTGCGCGATCCCGTGCTCTATCGCATTCTGCACGCCGAGCACCCGCGCACGGGCGCGTCGTGGTGCATCTATCCGAGCTACGATTATGCGCACGGACAGTCCGACGCGCTCGAAGGCGTCACGCACTCGATCTGCACGCTCGAATTCGAGGATCACCGGCCGCTCTACGACTGGTTTCTGGACAATCTCCCGGTGCCGGCTCGCCCGCGGCAGTACGAGTTCGCGCGCCTCAACGTCACGCACACCATTCTCTCGAAGCGCGTTCTGACCCAACTCGTGCGCGACGGTCACGTTGTCGGTTGGGACGATCCGCGCATGCCGACGCTCGCCGGTTTGCGCCGTCGCGGCGTACCGCCGGAAGCGTTACGCGATTTCGTGCAGCGCGTCGGTGTCGCCAAGGCCAACAGTGTCGTTGATTACGGCATGCTGGAGTTTTCGATACGCGAGATCCTGAACCGAACGGCAAGCCGTCGCATGGCAGTGCTGCGCCCGCTGAAGCTTGTCATCGAGAATTACCCGGAAGGCCAGATCGAGAATCTCGACGCAGTCAATCATCCGGATGATGCCGCCGCGGGCTCCCGCACGGTACCTTTCGCTCGCGAGATCTGGATCGAGCGCGACGACTTCATGGAGAACCCGCCGAAGAAGTTTTTCCGTCTTTCTCCCGGTAAGGAAGTGCGATTGCGGTACGCCTACTTCGTCACGTGCAAGGAGGTGGTGAAGGACGCGGACGGCAACGTCGTGGAACTCCGATGCACCTACGATCCCGAGACGCGCGGCGGTAACACGCCCCCCGACGGCCGCAAGGTCAAGGCGACGCTGCATTGGGTGGCCGCACCGACCGCGGTTGAAGCCGAGGTGCGCCTTTACGAGCATCTCTTTGCGAACGCGGAGCCCGATGCCGCGAATTTCGCCGCCGAGATCAATCCGAGTTCATTGGAGGTGATTGCCGACGCGAAGCTCGAGCCGGTTCTCGCGGCCGATAATGCCGACGCGCCCGTGCAATTCGAGCGCCTAGGCTACTTCTATCGCGATCGCGACTCGGTCCCCGGTAAGCTCGTCTTCAACCGCACCGTCGGCTTGCGTGACACCTGGGCCAAGGTCTCGGGTGCCCAACCGGCAGCTGGGAAGCGTTAACTCGCCGGTCAATTATCATCCCGTGTGGAGCCATTCCGAGGCTGGTGTTGCGCATTCGAGCGAACGCCTCCCAAAAACGTCATCCTCGCGAAGGCGAGGATCCACGGACGTTAGCATGGGCTTATTCGTCGTGGATGCCCACCTGCGTGGGCAGGACGGAGTGGCCTAGAGCGCGTTCACTTTGGATGGACGAGCAACGTCCCTTGCGGGACTGCGTATATTCGGCTTGGCTACAGCCACGTTCCCCTCCCCCTCGCGGGGAGGGGTTAGGGGTGGGGGGATTGAACGGCTCGATCGCCGATGATGAAGCAAGACATCCGACCAGATTTGATCGCTATCGCGAGCGATGAAGTAAGACGTTCACCCCACCCCCGGCCCCTCCCTGTCAAGGGGAGGGGAGTGGTGGCGTTCGTGGCCTCAACGGTAATCCTCGCGACTAACAGTCGAGTCTATCTAACTTGAACTTGCTCTAACGGTGATTCATTCGTCCGAGAGCAGGATCTCGCGCCGGTCTGTGAACGATTTGTCGCTAACGGCGTCGCCCGAACTCTTCCTCCTTGCCGCATATCGCCTCGTGAACGGATCGCCAACCAGCGCCCCACTGGTGTGCGTCTCTGATCTTGGTTTAGGCTCGGGGCTGTCTGTGATCCAGGTCGGGTCGGGAGCGGCGCGACGGGATGCGGGGTGGGGGGGATTGTGGTGCGGCGGCTTGGCCGATCGCTCGTTGCCGCGTTGGCGGCCGAGCAAGACCGGTTATTTTACTGGCTGCCGGTGCTCTTTGGCGGCGGAATAGCAATCTATTTCGCGTTGCCGCAGGAGCCTCCGTTGCTGCTATGCGCTGCCGTGGCCTGTCTCGGCATGACGCTTCGCTCGGTTTGGCGGTTCGGCCTTGCGGCACTCGTCCTCGGTGGGGCGCTGGCGAGCCTAGCGCTGGGACTGGCCGCGGGAAAGATCGCAAGTGATCTGAATGCCGCTCCTGTTCTTGGGCAAGAGATGCGGGCCGCGCGCGTCACGGGATGGGTCGAGTTGATCGAGCCATGGGCGACGGGGGGCGAACGCATAACACTCGCGACCGCCGCGATCGAAGGGCTCGCGCCTGAGAATACACCGCAGCGGGTACGCGTCCGGGTGCCGGCGTCCGACCAACGGCTCGCGCCTGGCCAGTCGGTTCGCGTCGAAGCCAGCCTGCTGCCGCCCGCCGGTCCGGCGCTCCCCGGCGCTTTCGATTTCGCGCGATCGGCTTGGTTCATGCGTCTCGGTGCCGTCGGTTCGGCGAAAGCGCCGCCGGTGCCGGTGGACCTTGGCCAGTCGCCGCCTCTGCGGCTCGCACTTTGGATGCCCATCGAGCGGCTACGTCAGCGAATCAGCCGGCGCATCACCATGACCCTGCCCGGCGAGACGGGGGCGATTGCGGCGGCTCTCGTAACCGGCGAGCGCGGCGGGATCACGGAGACGACCAACCAAGCGTACCGGGACAGCGGCATTTTCCACATCCTGTCGATCTCAGGACTGCATATGTCGATCTTCGCGGGCGCGCTCTATGTCGCCTGCCGCTTCCTGCTGTCGCTCGTGCCGATGCTGGTGTTGCGCTTCGAGGTCAAGAAGTGGGCGGCGGTTGTGGGGTTGATTGGCACTGCCGGTTATCTCGTGATCTCCGGTGGGACACCACCCGCGGTCCGCTCGGCGATCATGATCTCGATCATGTTCATTGCGATCCTTCTCGATCGGCCGGCGCTGGCGTTGCGTAATGTGGCCATTGCGGCACTGATCATTCTCGTTTTGACGCCGCAGAGCCTCATCGATGTCGGCTTCCAGATGTCATTCGCGGCCGTGGTGGCTCTGATTTCCGGAGCTGAGGCCTGGCAGGCGTGGCAGAGATCGCGCGGGCATAGCCGTCAGGCGAGCGCATTTCCATTTTCGAGCGCGATCGGCTTCTTCGGAACCATCGTGCTCACCACGCTGATCGCGACCGCGGCCGTCGCGCCATTCGCCGCCTACCATTTCCACAAGAGCACGCAATTCGCCGTGCTGGCCAATCTCGCCGCGGTGCCGATCTGCAATCTTCTCGTCATGCCGGCGGCACTCGCCACGCTGATCGCCATGCCGGCTGGCCTGGAAGCGTTTCCCCTGTGGGCGATGGGGGCGGGAATCGACGCCATGTCGTGGGTCGCCGCCCGTGTTGCCACCTTGCCCGGAGCGGTGGCGCTCGTACCTGCGATTCCCACGCTCGCGTTTGCCCTGATGGTTGGCGGCGGGCTTTGGCTCTGCCTCTGGGGGCGCAGATGGAGGCTCCTAGGTCTCCTGCCGATTCTCGCCGGACTCACACTGGCTCCGACTCGCGGCGTGCCCGATATCCTGATCGGAGCCGATGGATCGCTGATCGGCGTACGGGGGCCGGACGGAAAACTCGCCGTGCTCGGCGCAAAGCGATCGAGCTTCGAACTGGCGCGCTGGCTGGAGCATGACGCCGACTCGCGCACGCCCACCGAGGTTGGTCTCGGCCGTGTCATTCGCTGCGATGACGTCGGCTGCGGTGCGACAACGGCAAGCGCTCAAATCGCGATTGCACGCCATCCGGCAGCGCTGGCGGATGATTGTGACCGCGCAGACCTCATCATCTGGATGGGCGACGGCATACCGACTTGCGACGGCGAAGGACGCATCCGTATCATACCCCGCGAAACGATTGCCCGCGACGGGACGCATGCCATGTTCGTGCGGCCCGCGGCTGGCTCCGCGCCCCCGACGGGACGTGAAATTCCCGCAGCCGCGCGAGCCGATGGATCAAATTCACGCTCGCCGACGCAGGCAGCCAGCGCTGATACTTACCCTTCGGCCCGAGCCGCCAGCCTTCGGCCGACGTTCACCATCGAAACAGTCGCCGAATGGCGTGGGCACCGCCCATGGGCTGCCCCGCACGACACCAGTCATCGCAGATCGCATTGGTCGCGCACCACCCGCTGAGACACGAAGTTGCGCTCGCGGGGAGGCATCGCAATCTCGCAGCCCAAGCTCTCACCTCAGGCGCGCCAGTCGTCACTCCGTCCGCCGCCGCAGCGTGTGCCGACCGTCGCGAACGCCGCTTCTCAATACCGTCTCATCAGTCCGACCAGCCGGCCTTGGACGTCGACCTGATCGGGCCCGAAGATGCGTGTCTCGTAGGAGGGATTGGCGGCCTCGAGTGCGATCGCTGTACCCCGTTTTCTGAGACGTTTCAGCGTCGCTTCCTCGTTCTCGACCAAGGCAACGACGATGTCGCCGCTGTCGGCGGTATGCGTCCGGCGGATGATGACGATATCGCCGTCGTGAATACCGGCGTTGATCATCGAATCGCCTTTGACCTCGAGCGCGAAATGCTCGCCCTTGCCGAGCATGTCCGGAGGGCAAAGGACATCCTGGCTATGCGTCTGGATGGCGCTGATCGGAACGCCAGCAGCAATGCGCCCCATGAGCGGCACGGAAACACCTGCCGCTTCGGTTGCCATAGGTGCCATCTGGGAACGAGAGGGCGGCTCCGCCCTCAAGGCGCCCCCTTCGACGACGCTGGGTGTGAAGCCCGGCCGTCGCGGCGTCGCATCATTGAGCGCTTCCGGCAGCTTGATGATCTCCAGCGCGCGCGCCCGATGCGGAAGCCGCCGTACGAAGCCGCGCTCCTCCAGTGCCGTAATCAGTCTGTGAATGCCGGACTTCGAGCGAAGATCGAGTGCGGCTTTCATCTCATCGAAAGAAGGAGGAACGCCCGTTTCTTGAACGCATTTGTGAATGTAAAGCAGTAAGTCTTTCTGTTTAGCCGTCAGCATGGTGTCTCCCGCGGTCTGGCTGGGCACCGAGCGCCGAGCACACGCGAGCGCTTTATGTACAAACCGAGAACACGCTAGCGGTTCGCCAACTGTTCCGCAAGTGCAATCTTGCAACCAGCGCACGTCATGATTCAACCGTCAATGGCGTTCAGAAGTCCATCATCAGCACGGGAACGCGGGCTCCGGCTGGCAGGGCAGGCCCACCGATCGGGCGCACCAGCAGGCAGTCGGCGTCGGACAGCGACCGCATCAGCGAGGAGTCCTGGCTCGACACGGGCGTGACTTCCATCACCCCTCGATCGCTTTGGCGGACAGTGGCTCGCATGTAATGGGCGCGAACGCCGTTGGCGCCGAGCGGCATGGTGCTGATGGCCTCGATCGGCCGGGCTGGCTCGGGCTCGAGGCCGAGAAGGGCGCGGACGAGCGGCACGACGAAAAGGCGCGTGCACACAAGCGACGAAACCGGGTTGCCCGGCAGACCCAGCACGTGCTGGGTGCCAAGGCGGCCATACATGAGCGGCTTGCCGGGCCGCATTGCGATCTTCCAGAAATCGAGCGACATGCCGCGGGATTGCAGCACAGGCCCGACGAGATCGTGATCGCCAACGCTGGCGCCGCCAACCGTGACGAGGACATCGGCGCGCTTGGCGTGGTCGAGGTGCTCCCCGAGGCTTTCGCGGGTGTCGCGGGCGATGCCAAGGAGGCGCGGCGTCCCTCCGGCGGCGCTGACCATGCCCGCGATGCCGAAAGTGTTGGAGCACACGATCTGATCCGGACCGGGCTTGATACCGGGCATCACCAGTTCGTCGCCCGTGGCGAGAATGGCAACCAGGGGGCGTCGCCGTACCGGGATCGCGGGATAGCCCATCGCCGCGGCGAGCGTGATGTCACGTGCCGTCAGACGGCGACCCGCAGCCAGCAACGTCTCGCCCGTCTTGAAGTCTCCTCCAAGAGGGCGGATGTGCTCGACGTCGGTCGTACCTTCTCGAACGCGGACACGGTCGCCGTCGCGGTCGGTATTTTCCTGAATGACGATGGCATCGACCCCCGGCGGGATCGGCGCTCCCGTGAAGATGCGTACCGCTTGCTTCGGCCCGACCTCTCCCTGGAAACCGCGGCCGGCGGCGGCTTCTCCAATGACGGACAAATCTGCGGGAAGGCGGGCGATGTCGATCGCTCGCACGCCATAGCCGTCCATTGCGGAGGAATGAAACGGTGGCTGGGTCAGTTGTGCGTCGAGCGGCTCGGCGAGAACTTGGCCATGGGCCGCGAGAAGGTCGCGGCGTTGGACGTCGGTGATTGGCGTCACCTGCTGCAGGATGCGGGCGCGCGCTTCTTCGACGGTCAGTGCAGGAGCGGACATGTTACCTCAACCTTGCGGGCCGGCCGCGGTGCGCCACGAGCCGGAGCGTCCGCCCGTCTTTTCGATCAGCCGGATTGGCCCGATGACCATGCCCTTATCCGCTGCTTTCAGCATGTCGTAGACGGTAAGACAGGCGACCGAGACGGCCGTCAGCGCTTCCATCTCGACCCCGGTCTGGCCGGTGACGCGGACCTCAGCGGTGATCGAGAGGCCGATCGGAGATTGGGAAGGCGACAGGTCGACTGACACCTTGCTGATGAGAAGCGGATGACAGAGGGGAATGAGTTCGTGGGTGCGCTTCGCCGCCATGATACCGGCGATGCGCGCCGTGGCCAGGACGTCGCCCTTTTTGGCCTCGCCTCTCTCGACCAGCGCCAGCGTTTCCGCCGACATCGCAACGAAACCCTCGGCACGCGCCGTGCGATGGGTGACGTCCTTATCACTGACGTCGACCATACGCGCCTCGCCCTTCTCATTGAGGTGGGTGAGTTCAGTCATTCGATGCCGGACCTCGCAAATTCGCTCATGCGCCGGTCAACAGGCGGCGCGTGGCAACGGTGACGTTTTCCTGCCGCATCAGGCTTTCGCCCACCAGGAACGAGCGGACGCCGAACGCGGACAGGCGGATGAGATCGGCATGTGTCGCGATCCCACTCTCCCCGACGATGATGCGATCCTTCGGCACGAGCGGTGCAAGCCGCTCCGTCGTGGTGAGCGTTGTCTCGAACGTACGCAGGTTGCGATTGTTGATGCCGATCAAACGGCATGGGAGGCGTAACGCGCGCTCCAACTCGCGCTCGTCGTGTACCTCGGCAATGGCATCCATGCCCCAGGACCGCGCCGCCCCGGCAAGGTTCAAGGCAATCTCATCGTCGACTTGTGCAAGGATGATCAGGATGCAGTCGGCGCCCCACGCCCGCGCCTCGGCGACCTGATAGGTGTCGAGCATGAAGTCCTTGCGCAGCGTAGGCAGACGTGTCGCCCGGCGCGCCGCTTCGAGATAGGCGGGCGCGCCCTGGAAGGACGGCGCATCGGTGAGAATCGACAAACACGCAGCCCCGCCTTCCGCGTAAGCCTGCGCCAGCTTGGGTGGATCGAAATCGGCCCGTATCAGCCCTTTCGATGGGCTTGCTTTCTTGATTTCTGCGACGAGGGCGAAGCCGGTGCGCATGTGCGCCTCGAGAGCACCGGCGAAGGGGCGCACCGGCGGCGCGCGCCGTGCTGCTTCCTCGATTGCTGCCGTCGGCCGCTCGGCCTTGGCGCGTGCGATCTCTTCCAGTTTGTAGCGCGTGATCCGGGCGAGGATGTCAGGTGTATCGGTCATGATCCGGCATACTTTGTTGTGCCCGCTATATACGCCTGCATGACGGCTGACGCCATGCCCGAGGCGGAAACTCGACACGAATGGGCTGGTACGCGCAGAATGGCAGTTAACGACAGCGGAACAACAGGAGGAGCGACATGGACGTGGTCAAGGTCGAGCGGCAAGGCGCGGTCGCAATTTTGAGGCTCGACGATCCGTCGTGCTTGAATGCCCTCTCGCCGGCGGTCAAGGCCGGGCTCGAAGAGAATGTACCGAAACTGCTCTCAGACAAATCGGCCCGAGTGATCGTGATCACCGGCACGGGAAAAGCATTCTGCGCGGGAGGCGATATTCGCGCAATGCAGGATACCGAAGGCCGCAAGGCGCCGGCTGTGCGCAATCGCATGCGAGCCGTACACAGTTGGGGACGCGCGCTGCTCGATGCCGATAAGCCCGTGGTGGCCGCGGTCAACGGCGCGGCGGTTGGCGGCGGCCTCGCGCTTGCGCTTCTCGCTGACATCGTCATCGCGTCGGAAACGGCCTACTTCATGAGCGCCTATTCGAAGCTCGGCGTGCTGCCGGATGTCGGTGTTCTGCAAACCCTGCCGTGGGCGATCGGCAGCCTGCGAGCAAAGGAGATGATCCTTCTCAACCGGCGCTACTCGGCCGCTGAGGCGGTCCAGATCGGTCTTGCCAACCGTTGCGTGGCGCCGGAACGGCTGATGGAAGAGGCTCTGGCGGCGGCGCACGAGCTTGCCGATGGGCCGACAGCGATGCTGACCATGTCGAAGGTCATGATGAAGCGCGCTTACGAGGCGAGCGTAGAGGACTTCTTCGAGCGTGAGGCGATGGCTCAGACGGTGGCCTTCGGGTCCGCCGAGTTCGACGAGGGCGTTGCCGCGTTCCTTGCCAAGCGCAAGCCGAACTTCAACGGCTAGCGCGTCTTCCCATTCTCGTCGCCCCTGAGCCTGCGGGAGCCGGTGCAACCCGGTCCAGGTCGCCTCTTTCGGTATTGTCCGCCCAGATTATCATCCTCGCGCTTGTCGCGAGGATGACAGGGGAGATGTCGGGGGCTGGCTGAAGGGGGGCCGGTCGCTATCGCCCGCGACGGATGAGAAAGCGAAAGACGCCGGAGTCTTCGGCCTGCTCGACCATCACGTGCTGGCCGACGCGACAGAATGCCTCGAAATCCTCCTCGGAGCCCGGGTCCGTAGCCCACACCTCAAGGGTGCCGCCAACCGGTATCTCCCTCAGCGCCTTGGTGGCCTTGAGGATGGGGAAGGGGCATCTCATATGGCGCGTGTCGAGCGATTTATCGGCCAAGAGACGCTCCTTCGTCGATGGTTTCCAAGTGCCGCAGGAAATAGGCCGCGCCGCACGCCACGTCGAGTGCTTGTGACCCTCTAACGCGGTGGCGGAAGTTTCTGAACGGCCACGATGTGTGCTCTGGCTGTGCTTGCGGTGTCGGCCGGACCGTTGCAGTGTCCGGCCGGGAACCGTGAGTCTCGGGTCGTGCCCGGAGCAGTTAGGCAATCATGTCGCAGCTTGCGGTCGCAGAACCGTGGTGCGGGGGCGGGAGGATCGATGTCGGAGGCTGATCAGCCGCGGCGAAGATTCGCATTCACATTTGGGTTGGAACGGCTCGGCCTCGTCGCGCTCAGGGCGCCTTGGCTGTCAGCGCTGCTTGTCCTCGTTCTGTCCGCACTCGCACTGGCTGGCGTGATGCGTCTCAAGGTGGACGACAGTCTCTCCGAGCTGTTCCGCACGAACACGCCCGAGTTCCACCAATACGAAGCGATCGACCGCCTGTTCCCCTCGAGCGAGAACGAGGTTCTCATCGTGATCGAAGTGCCGGATCTCCTCAAGCGCGACAAGCTCGCGGCCGTCAATTCGACGATGGTGG
>JBFWOB010000035.1:0-67538 GCA_050250755.1 Hyphomicrobiaceae bacterium | reverse complement strand
GACGCTACCGAACCCATGAGGTCAATATCGGCAATACCAAGCCTCACGAGATTGAGGTCGCCGTCCATCAAGCGTTTGACGACGCCAAGGCCTGGATTGAATACAAGGCCTACGAGCCCGCAGAACTGGCCTTACGCCTGCATCACCGCCTTGTCCTGGTTCATCCCTTCGTCAACGGCAACGGCCGCAGCACGCGGCTGATCGCGGACATCGCTGGCAAGCGACTCGGTGCCAAGCCCTTCACCTGGGGTGCTGTCTCCCTCGCCGAGACGAGCGCAGCGAGAACCGCGTATGTTGACGCGCTTAAAGCCGCCGACAACCACGATATTGAACCGCTGATAAAATTCGCGCAGTCATGACCGAGCACCGTGTTTTTACCTTGCCCCTGCTTCAGGCCGTCAACGACTGGCAGCGCGGCGGCGATCACAATCAAAAAATCCGGCGCGGCCACGCTCTCAAAGCGGCCTGCCTGAGCCTTCCCGCGCAAT
Organism: Hyphomicrobiaceae bacterium; assembly: GCA_050250755.1. Classification (GTDB taxonomy): domain Bacteria; phylum Pseudomonadota; class Alphaproteobacteria; order Rhizobiales; family Hyphomicrobiaceae. The sequence goes on along the minus strand of JBFWOB010000035.1, from coordinate 67,050 downwards.
ACCGCCAGCCCCCAGCTCTTTGCTACCGCCAGGAATCCCACAAAGAAGATCGCACCTGGCAACTGCTCATTGACAACGAACTCCCGGAAACGATCGCCGCATGGTCTCTCTCCTTGGATGTTGTGCAGACCTTCAAGGGCGGCATACCTCCGCCCGATCAGCGCGGGATCATCTTTCAGATCGCGCCCGAGGCTCATCAGGTCATCGCCAATATCGCAGCCCTCTATGCCGATCCTGAGTTTCTAGAGACCGCCCAAGCCCGCAAGTCGGAGATCAACGGCTACTATTCCGGTATTGGCGATTACGGCAACGCGCAGCAGGAAGTTGTTCTCGAGCTTGGCTCCCTCGACCGCGCCACGATTCATTTGTACGGCGGCTTCGCCGGAACACTTGATCAGCTGCTCCCGGCTTCTTCGCTCTCTTTGTGATGGCTCAGACGGAATCGAGCGCGCCCATTAACCAAATTTTTCTGTTTTATATCAAACAGTTTGCATTATTGACGCGTAACAACACAGCACAATATACGTGTAACTGCCCAGCATAATCGACGCGCAACACAGGCGATATTCGACCCTTTGCTACGTTCATCGCCGACGGGCTGGAAAAATAATCATCGGCCTGACCGGGTTAAAGAGCCGCCAACGCGCCTGATCAATCTCGATCATTTCTGATCACGCTCAGAATGCCTGCCAGATCTGAAATCGGAAACACATGAAGGGGTATTCCCAGCAAGCGAGCGGCTGCGTACGCCGCGAGCAAGGCTTCGTTTTGATGCTTATCCAGTTCAGCGGCCGATTGAACAGGGCGCTTGCGGGTTGTGTCCGCCGCCCTGCGCCGATGAATGGCATCCGGATCGTCCACCACCAGTACGAATTTCTGGATGCCGAGCGCCCCGAAAACAGAAGGCTCAATCCTCACCAGACCGTTCGGCGTATCGATAACCGTATGGCCATCCAAAATGACGGTGCCCTTCGCCACATCGCGGGCCGCCCGAAATCCTTCCACCAAAAGCGCCTGATTGTCCCCGATATCGACCTGCCGCAGATCGTCATGCCCAACCGCACCCGCTTCAAGCGCATTGCGCGCGTCGTTGATCAACGCGCTGGCCTGAAGATGCTGAAACACAAGCGTCTCGGCAATGGCGCGCAGCACCGTTGACTTGCCGACCCCTGAAATCCCGACGAGTGCAACAACCGTCTGCGTCATGTCGCAAACCCAAGGCGCAGGCGGCTCAGGAGATCGTCAAGCTTCGCCCCCCTGATCTCGAAAATCGACTGCGGCGGATGGCCCCCGATGATGCCGGCCTTCTGAAGATCGGCGTAGCTGATTGCCGGATCGATGTACCCCGCCAGCAGGTAATTGATCACTTTGACCGGGCGCTCCGCACTGGCACCCCAGGCGGCAAGCTCTGCCTCGCTGTAGACGGACCGTCCGCCCGTCATCTGCATTAACTCCTTGGTCGATGTCGCGCTCTGAACCTCCTCGAACACGCCAAGGGCAGTCATCGCCTGAGACGGCGGACTTTTGGACTTGCTCTTGTAGAAGAAGAGGAGTGACCCCGCGGGCCCCAGCTTTGATTGAGCGCGGCACAAGTAAACCTTACGAATCGTATTCCCCGGCTGACCCGCGCAATCGAACAGTCCTCTATCCTGCTTGAGATCGGGATAGAGCGTATCGTGATAGTCCTCCACGATCGGCACCCCGAAAGCACGCACGTCCGGCCCCACAAGGAAACGGGGATAGTTGAGGCGATCAAGCTCGAAATCACTCAAGCCGTCGACCCGATCAAGCTTCGCCGCAGAGAAGGACTTCTCATAAATAAGCTCCCCGTCCGGCTTGGTCGCCGTATGGGCAAAACCGTAATATTCCAGAAGGTCGATCAGCGAGACTTGGTCCTCGTACGTGGTCACATAGGCCAGCTTGTAACCATTGGCCTGCGCGAACCAGAGCGCCTTCTTCAGCAACAGCTCTCCGAGCTTCACCCCGCGTTTGTCCGGGCTTACCTTGAACGTGCATATCTTGAGGATCTTGGCAGCCTTGATCGTCGCATCGGTCTTAGCGCCCGTCTCATCCTTTATGACGACGATCCCGGCGAGACCATTGTCATCGACAATCCAGCATGGCCGCCGCTCCCGCACGCATTTCTCGGTCCACCATTTGTTGAAATCCGGATACCCCTGCCGCAGGCTATCGAAGATGGGATCATCCAAGGGAATCTCGTTGGCCGATACCTCCTCGATATAGCGGATCGGCGCGCCTTTCGGCTCATACGTCGTCTTGAGCAGTTGGACCGCGTCGGGAACAAACAGCACGCGCCGCCCAAGCTCCGGGCTGTGCCGCCGCGCCCGCTCGTGCAATTTCCGGTCTTGCGTGACCACGAAATCCGCGGCGCCACGATCAAGCGCATCGAGCAATGTCGCATCCACGACGTCGTTGGCTTTTGCAAGCGGCCCGAACTTCGCCTCAAGATCAGCCGCCGTAAGGCCGCGCACCTTCTTTAGGATATGGTATTTATCAAGCTTGCTGAGCGACACGTCGCGCCGCCGCGTATTGCGATCGCGCTTGAGATCATCCTTGGCCGCCTCATGGACAAGGACATCGACCTTATGCTTGGCGGCAACCGAGAGCAGGGCTGAGAAGGCGGGCTGAACGGCGAGATCGTCCTCAAGGCCGATGATGACGTTCGTATCAATCAGATACGTTTGGGAACTCGTCATGCAGGGCCTTTCTCAGGATCGGCGTCGCATAGAGGAAGGACTGCGGCGGCTCAAAGCCGAACCGATCGCGAAGCTCGGAAAGTGTTAGCGGGCGGGTGAAGGGACGGGCATTTGCAAACTCGAGCGCGAAACCTTCGTCCACACCCTCAAAGTAGGCGTCAAAATCAGGCCGCTTGATAAAGGCAGTTTTGGCGTATTGCCGCCAGATATCCTTGACCGGGAGCTTGATCACGTCCGCGATCTCCGCTCGTCCCACCATCGCGCGCACGGGCGACGTCGAATAAATGTATGCAATAGTCCCGCGCGGTGCCGACAGCGGAAAACGCCGCCTGAGCTCCACCGTCTTCCGACCCTCCAGGATTCTCGCCGAGTATTGTGGCCGGATGCTCAGCACCACGTCCCGCTGCCGCGGGAACACGTCGTCCCCGAAGATCGGGAACACAAGCTGATTCTCGTCGGGCGTGTTCGGGTCAAACGCCAGATTGAACTGATTCGCATATTCCCGTGTCGCCGGGAACGCCGCCTCTATCCTTAGGGTCGCGCCGAGAGCAGCCACATAGCGCTGCAAGGAGAGCAAGTGGACATCCCCACGCTGCTCGATCTTGGATACGGACCCTTGACCAATCTCCAGGCGTTCAGCCATTTCTTCTTGGGTCACGCCCGCAAGCTCACGCAAGCGCTTGAGCGAATGACCGATGATGCGCCCTGTGTCGCCATCACCGAGCTTCACCGCCCGAATCACCTTGTTCTTAATATCTGTCATCGCGCGCCCCCAAGGTACTGCAACGAATCTATCGCAACCCCATATTCCTCGCAAGGAATATTGCCAATCATTGCGCGCATTTGCTTTTATTATGGGTTCGCGTGACATAATGCCAATTAAAATAAAAAATACTGCGCCAAATAAAGTGAAAACATGCAGACGAACTTCTGTTGAAACGCGGACACAATTGTTGTCAAAAAACCGGATATTGCAAATGGCAATGAATACGCTGAGCACGCCGCACTGGCGCGGTCCAACGTAGAGGATTTTCCGACTGAACCACTGGGCTCAAACTAGCTCCGCTAGCGTAACGACATCGACAACCATGACACCCTCGATCGATTGGCCGTATAAGTGTCCGAAATCACGCTTGTCTCCTGTAAGTAGAAACTGACAACGGCCACCAATCGCAGCGCCCAGTACGGGGCGATCTTTGTCCCGAAGGTCAACTTCGACAAGCAGCGGGCTTTCCGGCACAATCTCAAGACCGGACTTGACCTCATGGAACGAGTCGACCCAGGCAGGGCGCTTCAAAACCAGATTCCTCTCCGCTTCTGCCAACACAAAACCGCTGCACACCAAAGAATGCGACTGCCGTAGATAGCAGAGGAACCAGAATAATTCGCTTTGGGGGTTGCTCCCGGAAAACAGAATATTCGCGTCGAGGAAGGCGCGCACTTATGCCTTAAGCCCGCGGCGTCTCAGCACAGCGCCCAGGGCCGCATCATCTCGCTCAAATTCCGCAATACGGCCTTCAGAGTAGACCTCGATGGGGGCAAGGAACGCTGGACGCAACACAATCTCTCCCTCCGGTGTAGCCTCGACGATGAACTGCTGCCGTCCCGCCAGCCCGAGAGATTTTCGAATGGCTGCAGGCAACGTCAATGTTCCGCGCTCGGTAAGAAAGGTCGTTTCCATTATTTCAGAATAGCAGATTTCCTGATTTTCTGCATTGGGAATATATTCCTTTCGCAAAGTGTGATAATGTATCTTATGGAAACTAATATATTTATTATCGTTTCCATTCGGGCAGTCACACACGATAATCCTTATTTATCATGCGTAACTTCCTGCAGCCATTCACCGCAAATACGCGCGACTTTCTAATGCAGGAGGTCGATCTGTTCAAAGGTGCCGACCGCGCTTCCGAACTGCGATTGTAAAAGATTACACGCGGTAGCTGCTGAAAAACCCTTTGAGTCGTTAGCCGAGAACAACATCCGGAAATAGCTGTATGCAAGCGTGCCGCTATGTCACTTGGTCAAGTTTATGCAGGCGGCGCACGTATGCCGCGCCTATGCCGATGCCAAGCAATGCTGCTGCAAGCGAGCCCATCAGAACACCAAGCTTTGCTGCGCCAAGCAGGTTTTCATTCGTGAACGCGAGCATCGCGATAAAGATGGACATCGTGAACCCGATTCCGGCCAAAAGGCCGACGATGCAGACGCCCCACCACGAAACGCCAGGCGGCAAGCGGCACCAGCCGAGCTTCACCATGAGCCAAGTTGTTCCGATTACCCCGAGCGGTTTTCCCAAAACTAAGGCGACGCTTACGCCCAACATGGCGAATTGCGCTCCGCCAACGGAAAGATCGACCCCCTTGACGCTTACACCCGCATTAGCCAGGGCGAAGAGCGGCATGATTCCGAAGGCGACCCAAGGGTGCAATGCCGTTTGGACGCGCACGACAGGTGGCAGCAATTCTCGATTGGCTATGCGAAGCCGGCGGACCAACTGGCCCACCTGATGCGTACTCTGGGGTTGATCCCCATCATCGCTGCGTAATTCTTCCGCTATGCGCGATACCGCCCGGACGGGATGCTCACGCATAGGCACAGGCAAGACGGGCGTCATCATTCCGAGTACGACACCTGCGAGCGTTGGATGAGCGCCTGTGACCAGCAATCCAATCCAGACCACCGCGCCGGGTATGACATAAGCATAGGCTGAACCGACCCCGATCCGCTGAAGCCCTAAAATCATGAGGATGCCGAGCGCCGCAATCAAAAATCCAGTGTAGTCCAGTCCCCCCGAGTAGAAGAAGGCGATGATGAGGACCGCAATGACGTCATCAATGATGGCCACTGCCAGGAGCAATACCCTCACATTGCCGGGTATCGAGCGGCCAAGGAGAGCGAGAACGCCCACTGCGAAGGCAATATCTGTTGCAGCAGGAACCGCCCAGCCTTGAGCGCGAACGGGATCAAGGTTGAAGATTAAGTAGATCAAGGCGGGCACGATTACGCCACCAGCGGCGGCGGCGACCGGGAGAGCAGCCTGATCCAGTCTGCTCAGTGCTCCCTCATGGATCTCTCGGCGAATTTCCATTCCCACGACGAGGAAGAAAATCGTCATCAGCGCATCGTTGATCAAAAAATGCAGCGACTTGGAGAAGGCGAGATCTCCGATGCCGAGTGATAGCGGCAGATGCCAAAGCGCTTCATAGCTGCCAGCGAAGGAAGAGTTGGCCCAGACCAGAGCAGTGATCGCAGCGATAAGCAGCACCACACCGCTGGCGGCTTCAATGTGGAGAAAGCGCTGAAAGGTGTCGAATGCCCGCTCGGCCAATACCTGGGCTCTGGGCAACTCGCGACGCGATAGTCGATGGTCCATGGGTTCACGCTCTCCGCGTGGCGGCCCGACCATCGCAATACCTGCCTTGCTGCGTAATGCAGTGGCACCCACTGCAGTATTTCATCACACACGGCATTGCTAAGGCAACCTTTTTAGTCGCTTGATGTTAGCTGTCCGCGGGTGCGCGCAGCGGGCGGAAGAGGGCAAAACGCAATCGTTTCTCGATCTCCAGGATCCCGAGCAGGGCGATACCCACGCCAACAATGGCTACGGCGTCGGCCATCGCGATGCTTCGCGTCTGGAACAGGCGCTGCATGAAGGGAAGATACGTAAAGGCCAGCTGCAAGGCCACAATCCCTCCGACCCCAATTAGCACTGCCTTCGTGCCCAGCAGACCGCGCACTGTCATGGAGGTCCCGTAGACGTATCTCACCGAGAACAGGTAGAATATTTCCATCACGACAACAGTATTGACGACCATTGTCTGCGCAGTTTGGTGCGAGAGGCCGCGGCCTTCGGCCCAGGCATACATTCCGAACGCGCCGATGGTGAAAAGAACCGAAACGATCCCGACGCGCCATAGCAAGAGCGCGGTGAAGATTGGCGCGTCGGGCTGTCGCGGACGCCGCTGCATGACGCCAGCTTCCGCAGGCTCGAAAGCAAGCACGAGGCCGAGACCGACGGCCGTAACCATGTTTATCCAGAGGATCTGCACGGGTGTCATTGGAAGTGTCAGCCCGAGCAGGATAGCGGCCACGATAATCAAGGTTTCACCGCCGTTGGTCGGCAGCGTCCATGCGATGACTTTGGTCAGGTTGTCGTAGACAGTGCGGCCCTCACGCACCGCTGCAACGATCGCGGCGAAATTGTCGTCGGCAAGAACCATGTCAGAGGCTTCTTTTGCAGCTTCCGTACCGCTGCGTCCCATGGCTACGCCGACATCGGCGCGTTTCAGCGCCGGAGCGTCGTTCACCCCATCCCCCGTCATGGCAATCACTGCGCGGTCGGCTTGCATCGCCTCGACAAGGCGCAGCTTATGCTCGGGACTGGTGCGGGCAAAGACGCTGGTCGTCGCCACGGCTGCACGGAACTCGTTGTCATCCAGCTTGTCGAGATCCTGGCCGGTCAATACCTGATGAGCGTCATCGAGGCCAAGCTGGCCGGCGATTGCAGTCGCTGTTGCCGCGTGATCGCCGGTAATCATCTTAACGGCGATACCCGCTGTGCGGCACTCTGCTATTGCAGCGATGGCTTCCGGACGCGGCGGGTCTATGAGGCCAACAAGTCCGACAAGCGTCAGATCCTGATCGACATCACCGAACGAGAGAAGATGGTTGTCGGGTGGCATCGGACGTTGCGCCAGAGCCAATACCCTCCTTCCCTCGTGCGCCAGCTCGTCGATGGCGTCGAGCCAGTACCGCGTGTCGATCAGTTCATCTGCTTCGCGAGCGGCTTGAAACGAGCACATCTCCAAGACCCGCTCGGGCGCTCCCTTGACGCAGGCAAGAGCAGAGTGGCCAGGGCCCCGGTGCAGCGTGGCCATGTAGCGGTGCGCAGCATCGAATGGTATTTCGTCCAGCCGCGGCAGCTCCATTCCAAGACGCACGCGATCCTGCCCTAGCTTGGTCCCTAGCGTTACGAGGGCTCCTTCCATCGGGTCGCCATCGACAATGAAGTCGCCTCTGGTCTCACGCACCGCTGCGTCGTTACAGAGCACCGCTATCTGGGCGATCTGGAGAAGCCTTGGATCGTCAGAGGCATCGATTTCCCTACCGCCGATGCTGAGGGTCCCTCTAGGCGCGTATCCGACACCTCCAACATCATACTTTCGGTCTGACAGAATGATGCATGTCGCCGTCATCTCATTTCGCGTAAGCGTGCCCGTTTTGTCGGAGCAGATGGTTGACACTGATCCCAGCGTCTCGACGACAGGCAACCTTCGGATGATCGCGTTGCGGATTGCCATTCTCTGCACACCAAGCGCGAGAGTTATGGTCGTGACCGCTGGAAGACCCTCGGGTATGGCGGCTACGGCCATACCGACGACAGCCATAAAGGCTTCGGCTATGGGATAGCCCCTTATGAATACGGCAAACGCCAGCGTCGCGGTTGACAGAACAAGGACAGCCCCGGTCAATTGTCGCGCGAACTTGTTCATCTGCCGGATCAGCGGCGTTTCCAGCTGATCAACGCGACCCAACAATGAGCTGATACGGCCAAGCTCGGTGCTTGAGCCGGTGGCCACCACAACACCTGATCCTTGACCGGCTGTGACCAGTGTACCGGAGAAAGCCATCGAGCGGCGGTCTCCCAGAGATGCAGCCGCTGCGACAGGATCTGTACCCTTTTCGGTGGAAACAGACTCTCCTGTAAGGATGGCCTCATCGATCCGAAGGTTTCGTGCCTTGATAAGGCGCACATCGGCCGTGACGCGATCTCCGGGTTCAAGGAGGAGAACATCTCCCGGGACGATATCCGCAGCATCGATCGTCGCGCGGACACCCTCGCGGACAACCGAAGCTCTGGGACTCATCATGCCGCGAATGGCATCGAGCGCGGACTCGGCCCTCCCTTCCTGGACGAAACCGATGATGGCATTGACGATCACGACGGCAAGAATAACGCCGGTGTCGATCGGATGATCCAGCAGCGCCGTCACGAGTCCGGAGGCCAGAAGTACATAGATCAAGAGATTGTTGAATTGCGCGAGCAGCCTTTGCAGCGCCGTCTTGCCCTTCGTCGCGGGCAGAACATTTTGGCCGAACTGGTCGCGGCGTATCGCGACTTCTCGCGCGGAGAGCCCGGTGACGGTAGCGCCCAATTTTGAGAGGGCAGATTCGGTTGAATAGCGATGCCAAGACGTGTCGGCGGACTGGGAGGACGCGCGCTCGCTCATCGTATTGAAACCATCGTTCGCCTGATAAAGAGCGGCTTCGGCTTGTACGACTGGCACACCATGTCACGCTGGGCTATCATCTGAAAATGGAGCACCCTAAGAAGCGGATTCTGAGCGAGTTCTGGCAGGAGATGCAAAGCGCGGATGCCGCGTTTTTGTTCCTTCTGGCGCTTCCCTTCGGTATTGCCGCAGTCGCTTTCATTGCCGATTGGGTTCGCTCCACATCGCGTGCAAAAACTTCTTCATCGCGCTGAGCAGCGAGCAAGACACCATCCTTCTGACATGGCCCGTTTGCTGGTGCGCTGCCGACGCATGATCGGAGCGCCAGCTTGACTTGTCATGAGTATGCCGTGTTGTTTGGCTCGGCCGGAGAAGACTGAGTATGCTTGGGGTTTCGTAGCTGAGGCTTGACGGGCGTCAACAAAAATCGCGCCAAGCTGCATTAGCCCTTCCAAACTACGCTTCATTGAGGAGACGCCAAGTCCATGCTCTACGTAGATATACCGACGTTGCCGGAGCTGAAGGCGCTGATATCGCTGCGCTCGGATGCCTGCCTCTCCATTTACGTATCAACGACCCCCCAGACGCAGAAGACCGGAGCCAGTCGAGTGGCGTATGGGAACCTCGTCAAGTCTGGCATCGAGCAACTAGAACAAATCGGGCTTGATAAACGCCGACGGGCTCTGCTTGAGGGCGAGCTTGACGCTCTCAAGGATGACGAAGAATTCTGGCGCTTACAGGCCAACAGTTTGGCAGTCCTTGCCACGCCCGATCGCATTCGAACGTTCCGGCTTGCCACGACAGTAACCGGCACCGTTCAGGTCTCAGACCGCTTCCATTTGAAACCTCTGCTAAGGGCGATAGCCTTCCCGCAAACCGCGCTTGTTCTCGCTCTCTCAGAGAACGATGTACGGCTGATTGAAATCTTCGCGGATCTGCCACCATCGCAGGTTCGCGTACCAGCACTTCCGAAGAGCGCCGCCGATGCCGTAGGTCGCGCATCGGTCAACAACCTTACGCAAAACACCCGTATAGCAAACGCCGAAGGGCAGACTGTCTTATTGCGGCAGTACGCTCGGAAAGTGGATTCCGCATTGCGCGCGGTGTTGGCGGGGCGGGACACACCACTCATCCTTGCTGCTACGGAGCCGTTGGCGCCGATTTTTCGCACCGTAAATAGCTCGTCTTCGCTGCTTGAGAGAGGAATCTCTGGAAGTCCTGATCGGCTAAGCGAAGCAGAACTTGCTGATGCCGCGCGGACGATACTTGATCAGCATTACAGGGATCAGATCGAGGACACCCGGCAATTGTACGAGACCCGCTCGGGAGAACGCCGCGCGACTGCCAATGTGGAGGAAGCGGCACGTGCTGCGACAAGGGGTGCAGTTGAGGTCTTGATGGTCGACATCGATCAGACCATTCCAGGCACACTCAGCGATTCCGATGGGGCCGTGACCCGCGTTGCGGCGGCGGACGCTCGTTCATACGATATTCTCGACGAGATTGCGGGTCGGGCGATCATGGCCGGCGCGAAGTTTTTAGCCGTTCGCAAGGACGACATTCCGGAGGGAGCACCACTGGCGGCGGTTCTGCGCTATCCGATATGAACAGCGTGAGTTACTGCAACAGCGAGACCTGAACGCTGCAGCATCTTGGTGCTGATCCCGGCGGGACATGCTGCCACCGCGAACTCTTGCCGTAACCTCCCCAGGAGCGCTTCGTGAGCTTGCCGCAATTCGATATTGTGTCGTCATCGTTCCACGCAGATCCGTCCCGGACGCTGGAACAGCTCCGAGCAACCGGTCGCCCTCTGGTGCGAATGCGGCTGCCGATTCTCGGAAAGATATGGCTCTGCATTTCGCATGAATCATGCGCGGCTATGCTCAAGGACCGAGACACGTTCGTGCGTGACCCGGCCAACGCCGGGAAGCGGACCCAGGAACGCATCCTTAAGATACTGCCCCGATCGATCGGCCTTCTCGCGCTGAATATGATTGGGAAGGACGATCCGGAGCATCGCCAATTGCGCGGGCTTGTCGACCAGGCCTTTCAGCGTCGTGGCATTCAAGCCATGCGACCTCTCATAGAGGACGTTGCTGACCGTTTGCTGGATGATCTGGCAGGACGCGACGAAGTGGACTTGATGGCGGATTTCTGCCGGGATCTGCCGCTCTCCGTTATTTGCGCAATGCTGGGTCTTCCAGATAAGGATCATCAACGCTTCAAGAACTGGCTGGGTGGCCTGAACGACACCGCTAATATCGGCGCAGTCATCCGCGCAATTCCGGGTGTCTTGAAAGTCGTGCGCTATCTGCAAGGGGTCTCAAGGCCCGGCGGGGGTGCTAAGCCCGATGGCCTAATCTCGGCGCTTTGTAATGCCGAGATCGAGGGGAGAAAACTGAGCGAGGATGAACTCGTCTCAATGATTTTCCTGCTCTTCGGCGCTGGCCAGGAGACCACAACCCATCTCATTGCGGGTGGCCTGCTCGAAATCCTGCGTCACGACGAACAGCGGCATCAGTTGAAGGCGGACGCGACCGCCATGCCGCTTTGTGTCGAGGAGTGCCTGCGCCATGTGTCTCCGGTGCAGCTCACAAAGCCCCGCTGGGCTTCGCGAGATGTTCTGTTCGCCGGTCAGGAGTTCCGGCGAGGCGAGATCATCGCAGGCTTCCTGACCGCCGCAAACCGCGACCCGCTGGAGTTCGAGGAACCTGATCGATTTGACATCACGCGGAAGCCGAATCCGCACCTTTCCTTTGGAACCGGCGTTCACTTTTGTCTCGGTTTCCAGCTTGCCAGGGCCGAGGCGGCCATCGCGTTCGAACGCATGTTGGCCCGCTTTCCCGACATTCGGCTTGCAGTTGCGCCATACGATCTGGCTTGGCGCAAGCGGCTTGGGATCCGTGCCCTCGCAAAACTTCCAGTGAAGCTGCACTGACGTCAAGGGCCGGCCGCAAGGAGCGCTTCAGACATTCCGCGCGGCGCACTCCGGATTATTGCAGACGCGAGTCCCTCAATCGCAGAGCAGAAAACTCTCGCGGCATCGCTCGCCGCTGATAGAATGTCGATAGCCGCGGCTCGGTCGATCGAGCTTCGGTTTGGCCCCAGGGCATCGCCTGTATCCGATCCGCACCATCAATGAACCGCCCCATTCGATCCTCCCGCTTGCCGCTGGAGGAATCTTTCAGTGCTTCGCTAGATTTGCCGCGTTTTCACACAGCCTCTCGAGGAAGCCGATATCGACCGGACGACGTCAATTTCCTGCGGAGCCTGGTCGGCCATGCTCGCAATACTTCCAACAGCATGCATCGGGCGTCCGACCCGAATGGCGAATTGCGAACATCAAGATCTCGCCAGAGCTGTCCGGTCTGCTTGAGGCGACTCGCTCCGTTGATGCAGCTGCCGCCCCTTGGCCGCTGCATATATTGCCGGGATGACCACCAGTGTCAGCAGCGTGGAAGAGACCATACCGCCGATCATCGGCACGGCGATCCGCTGCATAACTTCCGATCCCGTGCCCGTGCTCCACAGAATGGGAAGCAGGCCGGCCATGATCGCGACCACAGTCATCATCTTGGGCCGCACGCGCTCGACGGCGCCGAACATGATCGCGTCGTAGAGATCGTCACGCGTATAGGCCCGGCCTTCACGCCTGCACTTGGCCTTGGCATCTTCCACCGCGTGATCGAGGTAGATGAGCATCACCACGCCGGTCTCGGCGGCTACGCCTGCGAGCGCGATGAACCCCACCGCCACCGCAACTGAGAGGTTGAACCCGAGCCACCAGACCATCCACATGCCGCCGACGAGCGCGAACGGCAGTGAGAGCATGACAATCAGAGTTTCCGTGAGCCGGCCAAAGTTGAGGTAGAGCAGAAGGAAGATGATCATCAGCGTGACCGGCACGACCAGTTTCAGCCGCGCTTCCGCCCGTTCCAGGTACTCGAACTGCCCGCTCCAGACGAGATAGGTGCCGGTCGGCAGCTTGACGTGCTCATTGACCGCCTTCCGGGCATCGGCGATATAGCCGCCGAGGTCGCGATCACGGATGTCGACGAAGACGTAGGTCGCGAGCTTGGCATTTTCGGTTCTGATGCTTGTCGCGCCCTGCGTACGCCGGATGTCGGCCACTTCGCCAAGGGGCACAGTGCCGCCGCCGCCACCGGGCAGCGACACCAGCACATCCTTGGCAATGGATTGCGGATCCGAACGCAAGTCGCGCGGATAGCGGATGGCGACGGTGTACCGCTCCCGGCCTTCAACCGTGGTCGTGATCGGTTCCGCGCCGAGCGCCATCGCGACGACGTCCTGGACGTCCGAAACCATGAGGCCATAACGTGCGAGGCGCTCGCGGTTGGGCACGATTTCCAGATAGTAACCGCCGACCACGCGCTCGGCGTAGGCACTCGAAGTCCCCGGAACCGACTTAAGAACCGTTTCGACCTCGCGTGCGACTTTCTCCATGGCGGAGAGGTCCGTGCCGATCACCTTCACGCCTACGGGCGTGCGGATGCCGGTCGAGAGCATGTCGATACGTGCCTTGATGGGCATGGTCCAGGCGTTGGACACGCCGGGGAACTGCAGCGCCTTGTCCATTTCCTGGATGAGGCTGTCCGTCGTGACACCGGGACGCCACTCCACTTTGGGCTTGAGGTTGATGACGGTCTCGAACATCTCGATCGGCGCCGGATCGGTTGCGGTCTGTGCCCGGCCAGCCTTGCCGTATACGGAAGCGACTTCCGGAAACGACTTGATGATGCGGTCCTGTGTCTGCAGCAACTCCGCCGATTTGGTGACGGACAACCCCGGCAGGGTCGTCGGCATATACATCAGCGTGCCCTCATCGAGGTTTGGCATGAATTCGCTGCCGACCTGCGTCGCGGGCCATACGGAAATGCCCAGAACGGCAATGGCAATCCCGATGGTGAGCGTCTTGGCCTTCAGCACGCCATGGATCACCGGGCGATAGATCGCGATCAACGCCCGATTGAGCGGGTTTTTGGCCTCAGGAATGATGCGGCCGCGCACGAACAGGATCATAAGTGCGGGGACCAATGTAATCGACAGCAGAGCCGCTGCCGCCATCGCGAACGTCTTGGTGAAGGCGAGCGGTCCGAACAATCGCCCTTCCTGGGCCTCCAGCGTGAAGATCGGCAGGAATGAGACTGTGATGATAAGCAGCGAGAAAAACAGCGCTGGCCCCACCTCGGCCGCCGCCTCGATCAGGATTTCAGTTCTGGGTTTGTCGGGTGGAGCGCGTTCCAGATGCTTGTGAGCGTTCTCGATCATGACGATGGCCGCGTCGATCATGGCACCGATTGCGATCGCGATGCCACCGAGGCTCATGATGTTGGAGCCGATCCCCAGCATTCGCATGGCGAGGAACGCAAGCAGGATACCGACCGGAAGCATAAGGATGGCAACCAGCGCGCTCCGCACGTGCAGCAGGAAGACGATGCATACGAGCGCAACGACAACGCTTTCCTCCAATAGCGTGGTCTTAAGCGTTGCGATGGCGCGATGGATCAGTTCGGATCGGTCATAAACCGGCACGATCTCCGTGCCCTCGGGAAGCGCCGGCGCAATCTCCTTCAGCTTTTCCTTGATGTTATCGATGACAGTCAGCGCATTGGCGCCGGAGCGTTGCAAGGCAATGCCACTCGCCACCTCACCGTCGCCGTTCAATTCCGTAATGCCGCGCCGTTCGTCACCAGCCAGTTCCACCCGGGCGACGTCTTTCAGAAGCACAGGCGTCCCACCCTCGGTCTTCACCACGATGCTTTCGAGATCGGGAATGCCCTTGAGGTAGCCGCGCCCACGCACCATGAACTCGTGCTCGGCAAGCTCCAGTGTTCTTCCGCCGACATCCATGTTGTTGCCGCGGATGGCCTCTCGGATCTTGCCCAGCGGGATGCCGAGGCTGCGCAGGCGTCCAGGATCGACGACGACTGTGTACTGTTTGACGAAGCCTCCCACGCTGGCGACCTCGGCGACACCTTCAGCTTTGGAGAGGCCGAAGCGGATCTCCCAGTCCTGAAGCGAGCGCAGAGCCGCGAGGGATTTGTCTTTGCCGATCAGGGCGTACTGGTAGACCCAGCCAACACCGCTGGCATCGGGTCCGAGGGTCGGAGTGACGCCGGAAGGCAGCCGCTTTGCTGCCGCGTTCAGGTATTCGAGCACACGCGAGCGGGCCCAATAGATGTCGGTACCGTCCTCGAAGATCACGTAGACAAACGACACGCCGAAAAACGAGAACCCGCGCACGACTTTTGATCGTGGCACGGTCAGCATCGACGTTGTCAGCGGGTAGGTGACCTGGTCCTCGACAACCTGCGGTGCCTGCCCCGGAAACTCTGTGAAGACGATAACCTGGGTGTCCGAGAGGTCAGGGATGGCATCGAGCGGAAGCGTCCGGACAGCCCACACACCCGCAACGACCGCGAACGCGGTGGCAAGAAGCACCAGAACGAGATTCCGCGCCGACCAAGTGATGAGCCTGGCAATCATGGCTTGACCTCCGGGCTGTCAGGCTCAGAAAAAGCCTTCAACGCCGCCTGCAGATTGCTTTCCGCATCAATGAGGAAGTTCCCGTTGACGACCACCCGGTCGCCTTCGCTCACACCGTCCGAGATTTCCGCATAGCCATCTCCGCGTCTGACAATTTTCACAGCGCGAGGCTCGAACCGGCCTTCGCCGCGTTCGATAAGCACCACCTGACGGGACCCGCTGTCGATCACTGCGCTGACGGGAACCGCAAGAACATCTCCGATTGCGCCCGTGCTGATCGACACCTCGCCGTACATGTCAGGCAGTAGCGCAAGGTCGGTGTTGGGAAGCTCGATGCGCACCCGCGCTGTTCGGGTTTCTTTCATCAGTTGCGGATAGATGACGGTGACTGTGCCGGTGAAGGTGCGGCCAGGTCTCGCACGCGTCGTGACCGTCACATTCTGTCCAGGCGTCACCGCGTCGATGTCGCCCTCCGCCACGTCGGCCATCATCCAAACCGACGTATGGTCGGCGATGCGGAAGAGCACGTCGCCCGCCTTGAACGCCTGACCATCCACGACGTTGCGCTCCAGCACGATGCCGTTCATCGGTGCCCGAAACACCACGTTGTCCGGTACGCGCTTCGTTCGCAGGATTTCGTCGATGAACTCCTGCGGCGCGTCGAGATTGGCAAGCCGCCGACTGGCGCCGATGACGCGCTCGCCGTCGTATCGCGCGCCCTGAGCAGTGAAGGGCTCGTCATCCTTCTGCTTCGAAAAGCTCTGCTCCACCACGAGACGCGCGCCCTGATTGAGCAGCTCTTGGCCAAACACAGTGGCAAGCTCGTCGCCTTGCTTGAGGTGGGTGCCCGTAGTCGGCGCTCCAACCTTGATAACATAGCCGTCGAAACGCGGTGCGACGACCATGATGCGCCGCTCATCGAGCTGAACAACGCCGGGTGCTCTGATCGTGCGCGTGATGGCGTGCTTGCCGACCAGTGTGGTTTCGACGCCGGTGCGCTGCAGCTTTCCGGGCGAGACCTTCACGGACCCGTCGTCGGTATCCTCGCCCTCGTAAACAGGGATGTAATCCATCCCCATCGAGTCCTTCTTCGGCAACTGCGACGTGTCCGGCAGCCCCATCGGATTGCGGTAGTATTTGATCTTGCGTTCGGCCGAGCCCGCTTCAGCCGCTGATTTCGTATCGAAGCTCACATCTTCGCTGGCAAGCACGGCGACATAGGCGCGGCCGGCATCGGTTTTGCGTGGCGCACTCGCATAGAACGGCCGCCCGTCCGGATCGCGGTAATAGATGACTGGGCCGGACGGCTCGCTCTTACTGGCTGTTTCCATCGCTGCTGGCTTGCCGCCCCACGGAATACCTACCATTCCAAGTTGTCCGGCCCACACACCAGCTCCCGCCGTGGCGGCGATTGCCGCAACGGTTGCCATACCCTTGATGATCGAGGTCATGGCAGCGCCTTGAGGATGAGTTTGCTCTCGACGGTCCCTTCTTCGCCCTGCACCTTTGCGCCGAGCGACAGGGCCCAGTTTCCGGCCATCGTCAGGTCTGTCTTGAAGCGATAGACGCTGGTCTCCGTGGATGCGACCGGCTCGAGTGGGGCGGTCATCGCCTCCATCTTGTCGGGGCCCATGTCGATACGCTTGGCGAAGATTACCGCGTCGGGAATGGCTCTGCCCGAAGGCTTGTGCACGAGCTTGACCGAGACGATGGCCTTGCCCTGTTTCAGCTCCTTGTCGACGAGCTGGAATTCATAATCCTTGGTGTCCGCCCGAGCGGATACAGAAAGGACGGTGAGCAGAGCGGTGCCCATAGCAGCCGCCCGCAACGATGTGCGTTTCATGTGCGTTCTCCAGATGTCGTGAACCGACACGACGGCCCCAAGGACCGACGCATTTGTGCAGGCCGCGGCAGATGCCACAGCCCTCATGGCGCCCGATTGGCGCGGTTCAGACGCTGGGAGGCCGGAGAAGAGGCGGAACGAGCGTGCTCGCGGCCACTGACGACGACGCCGGCATCAATCGCGACGCCGACATTTCCAAAGCAAGGTGCTCACCGGTAAGCGGTGGCACCAGTTGTTGAAAGCACTTAACCATGCACGTGCTTATGTCCGGGCAAACCCTTTGCGGGCAGTCCGGACAGGGCGTGGGGGCTGACTGTTTGTGGCAAGGCATTTCGTCAGCCGCCGATTGGGAGGCATGGAATTTACCCGCCATCGCCAATGCATAGGTACTGCTCAGCGGCATAGCCACAAGTGTCCCGAGCATGGCGACCATGCCGAGGAGCACAAATAAGCGATGGTACATGCGCTTCTTCACGCCAGAACCCTGCCATAGCTGCGGCGCCTAGGCAATGTTAACCTGATCGGCGCGCCTTCTATGCGGCCAATCGCGGGGCTCGCGTCTGCTTTCGCGCGAAATGCGGTCGTCGTAAACGCATGAGCGATATCTCTCTTTGGACCAACAGGCCCTCCTCTCAGAATCGGCCCGCCGGGCTATGGTGCGCGGGTACTGTTAAGCCACCCAGTCGCCCCTCTGATGCAGGGCACTTTCCAGCTCTTCAATCCTTTTCCGAAGTGGCTCTGTCGCCGCCTCAATTTCCTCTAAGGTGAATCTCTGCGTGATATGCTGAGGACAGTTCCAATCGAATGCCTCGACGCTGATCAACAAGCCGCGCTCGACCTGCGCCGCATAAGCAGGAAGCGCCAGCCGGTTCAATGTGGCTTCGTCTGGCGTGTCAACAACGCGCGCGCGGCCGAGAATCTTGAGACGCGCCCTGTTCGCATAGTCCATGAGAAAGAGCGAGACCCGATCGTCGGACTTGAGGTTTCCGACGCTGACATACTGGCGATTGCCGCGAAAATCGGCGAACCCAATCGTTTTCTCGTCGAGCACCTTGAGGAAACCGGGCGGGCCACCTCTGTGCTGGACATAGGGCCAGCCTGTCTCGCTTACCGTCGCCATGTAGAAGCTGTCTCGCAACGCAATGAAATGCGCCTCCTGAAGGCCGAGGACATTGTGATGGTTCTCACCCTTTTCGAAGCGCTCGTAGGCTTCTCGGCTGCCTCGCGCCACCTGCTCGGCTTTGACGTTCCGTGTGAAAGCCAGCTCCGCAAATTTATGGCCCATGGCCCTGCTCCCGGCATCGATGGCGACTAGAGTCCCATATCGCTCAGTCCTGGATGGACCTCGGGGCGGAGACCCAGCGGCCAACGATATTTCCGCTCGCCCTCGGTGATTGCCAGATCGTTGATGCTGGCAAAGCGCTTCCGCATGAGACCGTTCCCGTCGAACTCCCAGTTCTCGTTGCCATGGGAGCGGAACCACTGGCCGTCGCTGTCGTGCCACTCGTATGCAAAGCGTACGGCGATGCGGTGTTCGCGAAACGCCCACAGTTCCTTGATCAGCCGGTAGTCGAGCTCACGAGACCATTTGCGCGTAAGGAATGCGATGATCTGATCACGGCCTCTCGGGAACTCGACGCGGTTTCTCCATTGGCTGTCCGGCGTGTAAGCAAGAGCCACACGCTGTGGATCACGTGTGTTCCACGCGTCCTCGGCAAGACGCACCTTCTCGGTTGCGGTTTCCAAAGTGAACGGCGGGAGGGGTGGCTTCTTTTCCATGTCAGTTTCCTTCGTCAGGAATTCGATAGAGCTGGCTCTGCGGAAACGGTACTCCGCAGAGCCAGGCAACTACTTTTCGGCTTTTTCCATCGCAACCTTCCGTCCGAGGAAGTCTCGGATGAGCCGAGCGATCTCAGGGCCATGCGTCTCGAGCGCGAAATGACCGGCTGCCAGGAGGTGCATCTCAGCGTGAGGCAAATCGCGCTTGTAGGGTGCAGCACCTGCGGCAACGAAGATCTCGTCGTTCTTGCCCCAGATGACGAGCGTGGCCGGCTTGTGCTTCCGGAAATAGGCCTGCCACCCAGGATAAAGAGGCAGATTGGTTTGGTAGTCGTAGAAGAGATCGAGCTGGATCTCCTGATTGCCCGGGCGATCCAGCAGCGCCTGGTCATGCGTCCAGGTGTCGGGACTGACGAGCGATGCGTCCGGCACGCCATGCGTATACTGCCACTTGGTGGCTTTGAGGGACGTCAGCCAGCGAATGGCCTCGCGGTCGACCTGACTGCCTGACGCCCAGTATTTCTGGATCGGCTCCCAGAATTTCTCTAAGCCCTCCGTATAGGCATTGCCGTTCTGAACGACGAGTGCAGTGACCCGGTCGGGATGCTTTGCGGCCAACCGGAAGCCGACGGGAGCGCCATAGTCCATGACGTAGAGGGCATAGCGAGAGACGCCGAGCTTCTCGGTCAGGCCATCGACAAGCCTTGCGAAGTTGTCGAACGTGTATTTGAACTCCGACCGTTCCGGTGCCGCGCTCTGACCGAAGCCCGGATAGTCAGGTGCGATTACGCGGTATCGGCCTGCAAGCGCCGGAATGAGGTTCCGGTACATGTGCGAGGAGGTCGGGAAGCCGTGCAGGAGCAAAATCGCCGGGGCATCCACGCGTCCCGCCTCGCGATAGGCGATCTCAATTCCGTCGATACTTGCGGATCGGTAGCGGACCTGAGTATCCGCCTCTTCGGCCGGAACGGCACCCGCCAGAGCCAGTTCCGGCTGAGCAAGCGCGAGCGGCAACGCTACGCCGGCGAGCACAAGCACGGAGCGGCGAAGCATGCCGGATGAAAGAGTTTCAATTTTTAACATTTGTGCAACCTCGTCATTTCGAAGCGACGCCAATCGTGGGCCAGCGACGATCAGAACGTGCGTCAGATGCCGGGTTGAAAGAATGATCTAGTTATGCAACTTATTATTCCGGGATTCGGAACAGTCGCATGGACAGATTTTACGAACTCAAGGTCATGTTGGCGGTTGCAGAAGCTGGCGGCTTCGCCAAGGCCGCGGCCAGGTTGAACAGCTCACCGCCAACTGTCACGCGCACGATTGCAGCGCTGGAGGCGCGTCTCGGTGTCGAGATTTTCACGCGCACGACACGCCGCGTTCACCTCACCGAAGCCGGCCGCGTCCTCGCCGAACGCGCACGCCTCGTACTTGCGGATCTTGAGGCGGCGGAACGAGAGGCATCAGGAGAGGCGGCCGTGCCGACCGGGCAGCTCACGATCTCGGCCTCCGTCACGATGGGCCGTTTCATGTTGCCGCCAATCATCTCGGCGTATCTTGATGCCCATCCACGCGTGACTGCGCGCGCTGTTCTGTACGACCGGGTCGTAAATCTGGTCGAAGAAGGGGTAGATGTGGCCCTACGCGTGGGTCAGCTGCCAGACTCGAGCATGATGTCACGTACAGTGGGTGAGGTTCGCCGCCTCCTTGTCGCAAGTCCCCGTTATCTTGAGCGACGAGGAACGCCGAGAGCGCCAGCCGAACTTAAGCTGCATTCCATCATTGCCTTCAGCGGTCTGATGCCAAACAGGGAATGGACCTATGTCGGCGAGAGGAGCACAAACCGGATATCGCTCCAGCCGCGCTTCGAAATCAATGATGCGGCGGCGGCTATCGAAGCCGCAGAGGCCAGCGATGGTATCACCATCGCATTGTCCTACATGGTGGCAAAACAGATGCGTGAGGGGCGCCTTGTGCCCGTTTTGGGGCGATATGCACCTCCCGCCGTTCCCGTGCAACTCGTCTATCCCGAGAGCCGGCTCGTCGCTCCAAGGGTTCGTTCGTTCGTCGACTTCGCGACGCCTCGGCTGCGCGCGGTCCTTGCGGACCTGTCTCCGAGATCGCGTCGGAGAACGGCGAGCGGTCGGCCGACGTAGAAGGAACGCGCCCACCGGCTAAAATTGGTAGACAAAGCTCATTAGCCATTGAGGCATGAGTTCGAGGGCCAGTGCCTCCCAATGCGTCATCCATTCCGTGACAATGGCCAGACCGACCAAGAAAAGAAGCCCGCCCATCCAGGGCTGCGCATGGGCGCTGAGTTGTCTCAACATGTCCTTCCTGCGCGCTACCGTAGCCCGTGCTCCCATGGTCAACACGATGAGCGGAGTCACGATCCCGAGCGCGAAGACGAACATCACGCTGGTGGCGTAGGCCAGTTGCTGGCCTTGCGCGGCCAATGCAATCGCGGCTCCCAGCGTGGGACCGACGCATGGCGTCCAGACTGCACCGAGCAGAAGGCCGAGCATGAATTGTCCGCCAAGGCCCCGCGGCGAAAACGCGGCGACATCCTGACGCCAGCTCTGCGTCGCGTGCTCGGCCGCGAGCGCGAATTGCCTCTGCAGCGGCGCGGACAACATCACGATCCCGAGGAGCATCATGATCCCGGCTGCAATCTTGCTAATGATATCTGGCGAAAATCCTATCGAGAAACTGAGTGTTGCTATCGCCATGCCGGTCGCCGTGAAGGCCAAGACGAGTCCTGCCGCCAGTGCGGCTGCGCCATGGCGGCAGGCGTCGAGCGCGCTGCCGAGGACGATGGGAAGGATGGGCAAGACACAGGGCGACAGTATCGTGACGACGCCAGCAGCGTACGCGACGAGCAGAGAAGCTTCCACGTTCATTGGCTCCTTGGGGTGAGGTAGAGAGGCGACGAATCCACCGCCACCGTCAGGGGCCCCGCTGGCCCCCTGACCGATCAGGTGTCCCGATGGCGTCGGGTCAGGCGCCCTTGGCAATCGCCGCCAAAATGGCGGTTTGATCCGTCTCACCCACGAGGCGAGCCACCTCCGTTCCGCCCTTGAAGACGAGAATAGTGCTCTGCTTGACGACCTTGAACTGGTTGACAGCGTCAGTGTCGTGCTGGAAGTCGACGATCATGAAGACGGCGTCCGGGAACTGCTGACGAGCCTTTTCCAAGGCCGGCTGTTGGGCAGCACATGTCGGGCAGCCCTTCTTGAAGACTTCGATGATCACGTGCTTCTCTTGCTGCTGCGCGGCTGCGAATTCGGCTGCCTGGTAAACGGCTGCGTCCCTGGCGATGGTTGCTTCCGCTGAGAGGGTCAGAAGCGATGCTAGTATCAGTGTCCGCAGGGTGAGGGACCTGTAGGTCATGTTGTATGCTCCATTTTGCATGACGGGATCGCGGCGATCCCATAGCCTTCTCCGCGCGCAAGTCGGGATTGGTTACACGCAAATTTTTTCGATCGTTTCGTAACTTTTTAGCCGGATGACGTTAAGGGCGTGGGAAAGGGAGCTCGTGACCGGATTGGACGAGGAGCAACTGAAGCGACGTCTGATCGCGGGGCTCGATGGTAACCGCCGCGCGTATCACGATGCGCTCGAGGCCATTTCGGAGCTGGTCCACCGCGTCGTCGATCGTCAGCTCGGTCGCGGCACGCTAGCTCACGAAGCCGAGGACGTTGTGCAGGAAATTGTCATCGCAATACACGAGCGGCGCGACACCTATGATCGCACACGCCCACTCATCCCTTGGGTCTACGCAATCACGCGCTACAAGCTGTTGAATCACCTGCGCGCAAGCCGGCATCGCCGCAATCACGTTCCCTTGGAGGACGAGGCACCCGCGCTGGTGGCAGATACGCCAGGCGAGGCCTTTGCCGCGGCCGGTCAGGAAATTCGCGGCCTGCTTGACGCTCTGCCGGTGGGGCAGCGAGAGGCCCTCGTCTTAACCAAAATCCAGGGCCGCTCGCTCGCAGAGGCGGCAGAAACAACCGGGCTTACGGAGGGCGCAATCAAGGTTCGCGTCCATCGCGCCATGGCCGCCCTTCGAAAATTGGCAGGTGTCAAATGACGGGATCAACCAGCGATCTCATTGCCCAACTGGCAGACTCGGCCGAGCCCGTTGGGGCATGGCGTGTCTCCTCGCGACTTGCGACGGCAGCCCTCATAGGAGCCTTAGCAGCCCTGACCCTCCAGGTCTTGACGGTCGGTGTGCGCCACGACGTGGCAGGCACACTAGAGGCCATCGGCGCCAAGCTGATCGTCGTAACGGTCGTAGTAGCTACGTGGGCTTGGTTGTTGCGCAAGCTTGTCAGTCCCGGGAGCGCAGACGGCCTGCAGCGTGTGCTGGCAGCGGGAACTGTTGCGATTGCCGTGGTCCTCGTTGCATCAGGCTCTCCCTCGTGGAGTGGCGTAACGCGCTGCGTCACGCAGGTCCTTGTCCTTGCCTTTCCAGCGTTCCTGATCCTTGCGCTTACTGTCCGCCGCTGCGCACCGACTGATCTCATTCAGGCCGGCGTCGCTCTCGGCATGCTCTCAGGAGCAATTGGCTTGCTCGCGTATTCACTGGGGTGCACGGCCGACGAACCAACCGTCGTGGCGTGGCGCTACGGCATTGCGATCCTGGTCTGGGGTATAATTGGGGGAGTTCTCGGAAAGCTCATCTTGCGGTGGTAAATTTGCGTGCGGATGGCAACTGGGGTAGTGGGCGCAATCCCTTCGGATCTCGCAAAAAAGTTAAGGCTATCGTGGCGGGCATCATTTCTGTGGGCAAAGTGCGAATAGCCTCTGCCCGCTTGACAACCGGGCGCTCACTCGTGCCGCCAGACCTTCCACGCAGATATCACGAGGATCACGGCGAGTAGCGGAAGCAAGACGTAGTCCGGCACCAGTCCGAGCAACAGGCCGCCTATGAAGGTGCCCAGAATGGAGCCGGTAGCCATGACGACGACGAAAGCCTTGTTCTGCGCGAGGACGCCGAAGCGGCTGTCGCCACTGTAGCGGGCAAAGCCGACGATCATGGTTGGGAGGCTCACCGCGAGCGACAACGACCCCGCAAGTTTGATGTCGGCGCCGAACAGGAGGACGAGCGTCGGTATCAGAAGCTCTCCACCGGCAACCCCCAGCACAGCCGCCACGATGCCGATTGCAAAGCCTGCGGCGATGCCGGCCACGATCTGAGCTTTTCCGGTCAGCAGGGCCGCTGCCGTATGCGTACCGTGGCCGAGCAGAAGCGCTGCCGCAATGAGCACCAGCATGGCGGCGATGACGCGATAAAGGTTTCTCGAGCTCAGACGCGTGGCCCAACCGGCCCCGAGCCACGCACCGAGCAGGCTGCCTGTCAGCAGGTTCAGGATGATGGGCCAGCTCGCAGCAACCGCCGTCAGCGGCACAGTCGCGGCCCGGAACGGCAGTGCCGTCGCCACCACGATGAGGCTCATCGCCTTGTTGAGGATCACCGCTTCGAGGGCGTGGAACTTGAAGAGCCCGAGCAGTAGGGGCAGTCGGAATTCAGCGCCTCCGAGGCCGATCAATCCGGCAAGGGCGCCGATGACAGCACCGCCACCGAAGGCAGGAGCCGCTTGGCGCAACAATGAGGGCTCCTTCGGAGTGCCAGCGGCCCTGGGTGCAGCCTGATCTTTGTCAGATACCTGCGAGTTTACTGAGGTCATGATCGGCACCGATAGAGCCTCTTTGGAACAGCGGCGGCGGATCTATCTCCATGTCGATGGAAACGCGATCATGCCGGCAGATTGGCGTCAAGAGATTATGTTGACTGGCGGCATCCCCGCCATCCGCCCCAAATGACCGCACTGCCCAATGTAAGAATCACGGGCCGGCGTGTCGATGGTCGGTATGTCGGACAACTGTTACGTGCCGCTACGCGCAAATCGGAGAACGTCGGCCAGGAGCAGACAAGCTGTGCTTCAGCGCCCAGATGCGATCGCCGGTCGATCTATCCCATCAGCGAACGTGGGATCGACCACCATGCTCGCACGTCGGGCATTGGCGTCCGCAAGGCGTGAAAGAGCCGACGTGGCTCCACTCCATCCAATGATGCGAGTCAGGGCGTGATTGCTCTTTTGTTGCGCTCTCCTGGGGTTCTACGCTACGCGCTTCCAATCACTATTCCGGCTGCAAGCACCAAGGCGCCGCCCAGCACAATTTGAAACGTCGCCCGAAGGAAGGGCGTTTCCATGTATCGGTTCTGAATCCAGACGATGGCCCAAAGCTCAATGAAGACCACAACAAGGGCAAGGACTGTCGCGGTCCAGAAATCCGGGATGAGGTAGGGTAAGGCGTGTCCTAGCCCGCCGATCGTGGTCATCACTCCCGATGCCAGCCCGCGTTTCCATGGCTCGCCGCGTCCGGAGATCTTGCCGTCATCGTGAGCCGCCTCGGTGAAACCCATCGAGATTCCGGCGCCCACGGATGCCGACAGGCCCACTAGGAACGTGGTCCAGGGGTTCTGGGTCGCGAAGGCAGTCGCGAAGATGGGGGCCAGCGTCGAGACAGAGCCGTCCATCAGGCCAGCCAAGCCAGGCTGAACCCAAGTGAGGATGAACTGGCGGCGGAAAGCAAGATCCTCACGCGCCCGCTTCTCGTCGCTCAGATGGCGCGCAGTCAACTTTTCTGCCATCGCCTCGTGTGCGGTCTCGGCCCGCCCGAGATCGTCCAGGAGCTTGCGCGTTTCCGGGTTCTTCGCTTTTTGTGCCGCAAGTTCGTAGAACTTCTGCGACTCCCGCTCCATCTCGAAGACCTCTTGACGGATCCGTTCGAGGCCGAGGTTCTCGGTCAACCAGACAGGATTGCGTGGGTAGAAATCGGCAACTTGCTCCCTGGTCAGGGGAATGATCGCGTCGCCGTAGAGGCGCTGATACCAATCGGTTAGCGATCGGCGATGCTGGTCCTCCTCGGCGGCCATGCCCTCGAAAATTGCCGCGCTGTCCGCATAGTCGTTTCTCAGATTGGATGCGAAAGCAGCATAGATACGGCTATCCTCTTCCTCCGAAGAGATCGCCAAAGCGAGGATCTCCTTGTCCGAGAGATCCGCAAAGCGGCGCTTGCCTCGCGAAAATGGTGACCTCAATGACGGAATGCTCATACGTGTCCTTTCGGCTCACAGCGAGCGGCCGACCTCCGAGAACTTCGACCTGGTCCTTCATAAGTCCGCATCGTCGCTGGTGCGTAGCCTTGATCGACGAGGTCGCGCCAGACTAGATGTTTGGCTGAGAGACGGCAGCGTTGGGCGGCGGCGCCGCCGTTTCCATTGGCGCTGCGCTGAGATTCACCGGTGCTACGGATGCACGTAGGAATATCCTGCCTGCTGCCACTTAATGAGCTCGGCGATCCCGCTTGGCACAATGTCGCCAGCGGTTACTCCATAGAGCGTCGCGGGATCGATTTTGCGCTCATCCAGGGTGTTTTGGCACACAAGAAACTGGACTCCTTTGGCTTTCAGATCATCGATAGCCTTGGCCAGGTCGGCATCCGTCATCGCAGATTGAAGCAACCCGACGCCGTCGCCATGATTGACAACCTTGATGTCAATTCCGTTTGCTCCCACAGCTTCAACATGGTTGCGTAGATTTCTCAGCAGGGCCTTGAAATACTTCGTGCTATCTGGACCACGCCCGTTGTTATGATAGACGACCTTTTGCGCAGCATACGATCCTGGCTTGACCGTGTCGCCTTCTGCTGCAACCGCGATCCCCGGGGTGGACAGCAGTACGACTGCGACGATCATCGTTGCCGCGATAGCTGATCTCAGCATTCCAGAATTTCCTTCCTAGATGAATTTAGTCGGCGCCGAATGGCACACCGGTGTCTCAGCCGTCGGGGCGAAACCCGATACGATTTGCTGTGCGCTCACCAGCATGAGCAAGCTTGATGGCGTAGTCATACCGGTGTGCATGACGTGCTCCGCCCGAGATCCGCTATGACGTGGCCAAGGCTGCCATGCCACGCCAAACGATGTAGAGCCCAACTACCGCAACCACAGCGGCGAAGACTTGCGAAAGGAGTTGTTTCCTGGGGGCGAGAACACCAGCGAGCTGACGGCCCAGGAGACCACCCGCAACGCCGCCCAAAATAAAGAACGCGACAAGCCGCCAATCGATCATGCCGGACAGTGCGTAGTTGCCGGCTGTTGTGAAGCCGAATGCGGCAACTGAGACCAGCGATGACCCGATCGCGAAAATGAGCGGCATGTCGGTTGCCGCGATCAACCCAGGCACCACCAGAAAGCCGCCACCAATCCCAAAAAATCCTGACAAAGCACCAACTCCGACGCCATACGCGAGCAGGTACGGAAGCAATGCCGGTGCCGTTGCCCGGTTCAATCGCACCTCGATGTTTCCGTCGCTCGACTTCTTCCAGAACATCAGTCCCGCGATAACGATCATAAGCGCGCCGAAGAGGACGAGGAGCTTTTGGCCGTCGAATTGCTTGCCGAACGTCGACCCCAGTGCTGCGCCCACGACACCAGCCGCGGCAAACACCAGTGCGCAGCGCCACTTGACGTTGCCTTGGCGCGCGTGGCCGATGAGATTGGTAAGGGCGCTTAGCGCCACGGCGACCGCGCTGGTGCCAATGGCGATATGCGGGGAAGTTACCCCAACCAGGTAAACCAAAAGCGGCACAGCGAGGATCGATCCGCCGCCGCCAATGAGGCCCAAGACAAACCCGACCAGCGACCCAGAAAATGTAGCGAGGATATCCTGAAGCGGCATCACGAGATGACCTTGGGCTTGGCCATCCACTCGCGACCCTTGAGCATCGCTTGCCAGTACAGAGGCGGCAAGATTCGTTCTTTCAGCATCCACGCCGCGCGCGATGGCTTGGTGCCGTCGAGCAGGAACGCCGGAAAGCTCGGAGCAAGTTTTCCGCCATAGCTGAATTCGGCGAGGATGATTTTACCGCGCTCAACGGTGAGCGGGCACGAGCCGTATCCATCGTATATGGCGGTCCCTGCTCGCATGCCCATGTCGGCCAGAAGGTTTTGGGCGACGACGGGTGCCTGCTTCCGTGCCGCTGCGGCGGTTTTTGCGTTGGGGCTGGAGCTCACGTCCCCGAGCGCATAGACATTCGCAAATTGACGGTGGCGCAGCGTTCCGTGATCGACATCAACCCATCCAGCCTGGTCGGCAAGGGGGCTCGCCTTGATGAAATCGGGCGCGGTTTGCGGAGGTGCGACGTGAAGCAAATCGAACGTCGTTTCGACCGTTGATTTCGTGCCATCCGGATTGGCCTTGGAAAACCAGGCTTTGCGGGCCGGCCCATCCACGGCCGTCAAGGTATGGCCGAAATGAAGGCTCGTGCCATAGCGCTCTATGTACTGCATCAGAGCGGGCACGTAGTCGGCGACGCCGAACAGGACCGCGCCAGCGTTATAGAAGTCGACACTGATATCCTTGAGACGTTTCGTTCGGTACCAGTGATCAGCCGAGAGATACATGGCTTTCTGGGGCGCTCCAGCGCACTTGATCGGCATCGGCGGCTGCGTGAAGACCGCGCGGCCTGACTTGAGATTGCGCACAAGGTCCCAGGTATAGGGCGCCAAGTCGTAGCGGTAGTTCGAGGTCACGCCGTTTTGGCCGAGCGTTTCAACGAGACCTTCGATCCCGGCCCAGTTGAGTTTGAGGCCCGGACAGACAATCAGGCGCTTGTAGCGGACGACGCGGCAGCCTTCGAGAATGACGCTGTCATTTTCCGGTTCAAACGCTGCAACGGCTGCCTTGATCCAGGTTACGCCCCTGGGCATGAGGGAGCCCATCTTGCGGGCCGTGTCTTCAGGATCAAACACGCCAGCGCCGACCAGGGTCCAACCGGGCTGATAATAATGGGTGTCCGCAGGATCGATGATGGCGATGTCGAGATCCCGCTTTCGCGCCAGCAGGCTTGAGGCGGCAGCTATCCCGGCCGCACCGCCGCCGACGATCACAACGTCATGCGTCATGTCAGGACTGGCTGTCGGAACCTTGCCGCCGTTCGTGATACGGCGGACAACGCCGGACATATCGTATCCGGCGTCCTTGGCTTTCAGTAGGATCTCGCCGACCGGGCGTGTGTTGGCCTCGGCGAGTGACCACAGCGTGGTTGAGCGGGTGCCGGTGCGGCAAAAGGCGAGCACAGGCCCCGGCAACGAGGCCAAGGCGGCCGCAAAATCATCCGCGCTTTGATCGCTGACCATGCCGCCCTGAACGGGGATGTAGCGGCTTGTCAGACCGTGGTCCGCTGCTGACTTTTCGAGTTCGCGGAACAACGGCTGATCTGCGCCCTCGCCGTCGGGGCGGTTGCAGATGATAGAACGGAAGCCCGCCGCCGCTATCCCTGGGATGTCGGCAACGGTGACTTGCGGTGAGACGGAAATCCCGTCGGTCAGCTTCCTAAATTCCATCGAACGCTATCCTCGGTGTGGTCTCTTGATTGCAGCTGATTGGGTTATCGGACATGCTGGGTTCACTCCGATGGCCCACTGACGGAAAATGCGCCGCGCAGAGTTCCTGGCGCGAAGCCCGTGGCTTGATCGTCCGGGTAGAGAATGCGGATGCGCGCGACGACGCCCGCCGTAATCGTGGCGCCGTGGCAGGCCTGACATGGTGTCTCCGCCATCGGAATAGCCTTCATGTAGCGGAAGCGCTTTTGATTGCCCTCAGTGGTGGTTTCCGCATATTCGAGCGTGGCCGGGTCTGAACCGGCGTCGATCTGCTCAAGAAAGCGATTGAGCACCTTGCGCTCGAATGCATCCGGTGCGTTGTCGGGATTGCGGACTTTCAAGGCAGTCCGCCGGATCGACGTATGGCGCTTTTCCGAAATGTCCGCGGCGACGGCAGGCGCAATCGCTTTGCAGGCGTCAATAGCGGAAGCGGGTCCGCCGGAGGCAATGGCGTCCTGCAACTGCGCCTTGAGAATTATTGCCAAGTCGGTGGTTGCGGCGCGAGCCGCAACCACACGTTCATCGTCAAGCTCCGTTGCCAATGTCTCTGAACGGACCTCTGCGGGCAGCACAAGCAGTCCGCCCAGAAAAAAGGTTGTTAAGGCTCGCCTCCGTTGACGATCAGAGCCCATTGACTGGAACCTTGAGGAAGCGCTTGCCGGATTCATCAGGCTCCGGCAATTGGCCTGCACGAATGTTGACCTGGATCGACGGGATGATCAGCCGGGGCATGGCGAGCGTTGCGTCGCGCGCGGCACGCATCGCAACGAACTCGTCTTCGCTGATGCCGTCGCGGACGTGAATGTTGTGCGCGCGCTGCTCGGCGACGTTGGTATCCCATTTGATGCTGCGGCCGCCGGGCGCGTAGTCATGGCACATGAAGAGCCGCATCTCCGGCGGCAGGGTCAGGACACGCTTGATGGAGCGGTACAGAATCCTGGCGTCCCCACCGGGAAAATCCGCTCGCGCCGTGCCGCCGTCGGGCATAAAGAGGGTGTCGCCCACGAATGCGGCATCGCCGATGACGTGGGTCATGCACGCGGGCGTATGGCCGGGCGTCTCAAACGCAAACACGGTCATGCCGCCGATCGTGTAGGTGTCGCCATCCTCGAACAAACGATCGAACTGGCTGCCGTCGCGCTGGAACTCAGTGCCTTCGTTGAAGATCTTGCCGAACACGTCCTGGACGCTCCTGATCTTCGCGCCGATGCCAAGCTTTCCGCCGACTTTGCTCTGGATGTAGGGTGCTGCGGAAAGATGATCGGCGTGGGCGTGGGTTTCGATCAGCCATTCGACGGACAGCTGCTTATCCCTGATGTGTTGGACAATCTTGTCGGCGGCGGCGTAGGAAATCCGGCCGGCGGCATAGTCGATGTCCATCACGCTGTCGATGACGGCGCAGGCGGTCGAGCTCGGGTCCTTGACCACGTAGCTGACCGTGTTGGTTTCCGTATCAAAGAAGGCGGTGACGTCAGGCTTGATCGTCATGTTGACGAGCGTGTTGGGGTCGAACATAGGCGTCTCCTTTCTAAGCTTTGGCGCGCGCATGGGCGGCCAGGGTTTTTCTCGGTTGCGTCGAGGTTGCCAACTGGGCCTGCAGGGCGCGCGTGAGCGCCATGCCGGCGATCATAGCAGCCAGGAAAACGGCCGGCTCGGGCCGGCCGAGCCCAAGGGCTGGAACGGCACCACCGGGGCAGAATCCGGAAATTCCCCAGCCGATCCCAAAGAGGACCGAGCCGAGGACGAGTTTGAGGTCGATGGCGGAAACGGTCGGCAGATGAAAGGTCGCGTCGAGGATGGGCGCGGAGCGCGCCAAGACGAGCCGGTAGCCGATCGCCGTCACCATAACGGCTCCGATCATCACAAATGCCAAACTCGGATCGAACGTCCCGGCTACGTCGAAGAAGTTCAGAATCTTGGCGGGATTGGCCATCCCCGAAAGGATAATCCCGGCGCCAAATGTGAGCCCGGCCACTGCTGCTGCGATAATCTGGATCATGTCAGCCTCCCCCCACATGGCGGATGATGAAAACCGTCATGGCGGTTGAGGCCATAAAACTCAGCACGGCAACGAGTGAGCGGAGCGAGAAGCGCGCCAAACCGCATACTCCGTGACCGCTTGTGCAGCCGGAGGCCATGGTGACGCCAATCCCGACGATCAAGCCGCCGAGCGCCAGGACGGGCAGGGTCGTGGCGACCTGCATATCGAATGTAAATTCGGTGACGGCCATCATGGCGATCGGAGCGAAAATGGAGCCGGCGATGAAGGCAAGGCGCCAGCCCGTCGCCGCGGACGGGACGGCCAGCAAACCCGTCAGCATACCGGTCATGCCGGCAATGCGGCCGTTGAAGAGCATCAACATCACGGCCGAAAGGCCGATAAGGCTGCCACCTGCCAACGCGGTAAGGGGTGTGAACTCAGTCATTGAAAATGCGGTCCCGCTAGGTCATCTGCGCCTAAAGGAGGACATAGAGAGCGATCCCGATACTCACAGCCGACCAGACCATCATGTTGATGAAGCTGCGCAGGACCTGACGATGATCGCTTTCCTTGGGCACGCCGGCGAGATCGCAAATCTGGTCGCCGGGGAACAGGAACCACTGCATGGGTTGTCCTTTCGAAGTTTTGCGGGAGAAATAGTTTCAATGCGTCGCGCATGTCCGAACACCCAAAACGCTATAGAGGGGACAGAAGCGCAGGAGCCCCGTCAGAAGCGGGATCAGGCCAAACCAGCCCCAGGGCGACTGTGGCCCCACAAACACCAAGCTGATCAGCGCCAGTCCGAGGACGATCCGCAGTGTGCGATCTAGAGTTCCGATATTGGCTTGCATGGCAGAGCCTCCTTATTTCCTATCGTGAAGCTACGGAATTCCAGAGACCGTGTCGGTGACTTAGTCACGCAAGCTGGGATTGCGGTGCTAGCCCGCCCGTGCGGCTTGACCTCGAGGGCTGATGGTCATTTGAGGACCACCTTGATCAGAAGACCTACGGTGGCGACACTCGCGACGCCTGCGAGCCACAACCCTGCAAACCAAACGAACCGCGTGAGCCTGGGGCTCCGGAGGCGAGGCGGCATCAGTGATAGCCTCCCGCAGGATCAACTTTGCCGCGGAAGACCCAGTACGAGTAGGCCGTGTAACTTAGGATCATCGGCAACAAGACGAGCGATCCAACAAGGAGGAACCAGAGGCTATTGTCCGGCGCTGCCGCGTCCCAGATGGTGATAGAGGGCGGCACGATGTAGGGATAAAAACTTACGCCCAGACCGGCAAAGGACAGGACGAACAGACCGAGCGCTGCGAAGAACGGCTTGTTGTCGTTGAGGTCGATGAGGCCGATCACGAGTTGATAGGCGCAAAACAAGACGAGCAGCGGCACCGGCACCGTGTAGAGCAGGCCCGGAAAGGTGAACCAGCGCTGCATGAATACCGGGTCGAGGAAGGGCGTCCAGATGCTTACTGCCCCGATCAAGGCAAGGGTGCCGAGACTGCATATCCACGCGAAGGTGAAGGCGCGGCGTTGCACGTGGCCTTCGGTCTTCATGATCAGCCAGGTTGCGCCGAGAAGCGCATAGCCGACGACAACGGCGGCGCCGGTGAGCAGGCTGAACGGCGTGAGCCAATCCCACCATCCGCCGGCATAGGCGCGATTGGCGACGGGGATGCCCTGTATCAGGGCCCCAAGCGCGATACCTTGCGCAAGCGCAGCGAGCGTCGATCCCCCGGCAAACGCCCAGTCCCAAAGAAACTTTCCGCGCACGGTGCGCCAGCGGAACTCGAACGCGACGCCTCTGAAGATGAGACCGAGCAGCATAGCGATGATGGGAGCGTAGAGCGCCGGCATGATGATCGCGTAGGCGAGCGGAAACACGGCGAAAAGTCCGCCACCGCCAAGCACAAGCCAAGTCTCGTTGCCATCCCAGACGGGCGCCACGGTATTCATCATGAGGTCACGGTTGCGCTCACCCTTGACGAACGGAAATAGTATGCCGACGCCGAGATCAAAACCGTCGAGGATGACGTAGGCAAGAACAGCAAAGGCGATGAGGCTGGCCCAAACGAGGGGGAGATCGACAATCATGTTCAGGCCCCTTCGGTTGACTTAGGCAGGTGATGGGGCTCGGGCATTGCAGCCGCAGGCGTCGTCCCTGCCGCGCGGAGTGGCTGACCGATCGGGAGGTCCGTGTGGTCCTGATCAGGGGATTGGCCCATCTGCCGCAGGATGTAGAAGGTGCCTGCCCCAAACACGGCGAAATAAACGATGACGAAAGCGACCAGCGAGGCGCCGACGGCGGCAGCGTCGATGGGTGAGATTGAGTTGGTCGTGCGGAGCACGCCGTAAACTGTGTAGGGCTGACGACCGACTTCGGTGGTGACCCAACCGGCGAGGACGGCGATGAATCCGGATGGTCCCATAACGAGGCTGGCCCACAGCAGGTACGGTGTCCCAAACAAACGGCCGCGTAGTCGCTGCACCAGTCCCCAGAGACCAAGCGCAGCCATCAGGAGCCCGATCCCAACCATGACCCGGAAACTCCAGAACACGATTGTTGCGTTCGGGCGATCTTCCCTCGGCCAGGCTTTGAGGCCCTTCACGGTGCCGTTCCAGTCGTGGGTCAAGATCAGGCTGCCGAGTTTGGGGATCTCGATGGCGTAGCGCGTCTCTTCCGCATCCATATCCGGGAGACCAAAGAGAATCAGCGGGGCGCCGGCCCGCGTCTCAAAATGCCCTTCCATGGCGGCAACCTTGGCAGGTTGGTGCTCCAAGGTGTTGAGGCCATGAAGATCGCCGGCAACGATCTGAATGGGGGCGACAATCACCGCCATCCAAATGGCCATGGAGAACATGATGCGGGTCGCTTCGCCTCCCCGGCCGCGCAAGAGGTGCCAGGCTGCGGTCGCCGCGACGACGAAAGCGGTGGTGAGATACGCGGCCAATACCATGTGCACGAGGCGATAGGGGAATGACGGATTGAACACCACGGCCCACCAATCGTCCGCGATATATTGGCCGACGCTGTTGATGGCATAGCCGGCAGGGGTCTGCATCCAGCTGTTTACGGAAAGGATCCAGAACGCGGACATCAGCGTTCCGATCGTCACCATCAGGGTCGCCAGAAAGTGGAGTTTTTTGCCCACTTTCTCGAGGCCGAAGAGCATCACGCCCAAGAACCCGGCCTCCAGAAAGAAGGCAGACAGCACCTCGTAACCCATCATGGGGCCAAGGATCGGTCCGGTCTTGTCGGCGAACACACTCCAGTTGGTGCCAAACTGGTAGCTCATGACAATGCCCGACACGACACCCATGCCGAACGCGACCGCGAAGATCTTCTTCCAGTAGTTGAAGAGGTCCAGGAACACTTGCCGGCCGGTCAGGAGCCATCGGGCTTCGAGCACGGCGAGGTAGCTGGCCAGTCCGATGGTGAAGGCGGGAAAGACGATGTGAAATGAGATGGTGAAAGCGAACTGCGCCCGCGCCAGCGACAATGCATCGAACCCGTCCATCAGCCATCATCCTTGAAGATATATTCCAGATAGATGTTATTGCGGATCAGTCGAAAAAGCAATATTCTGGATAGATGTTTAATTGCCGCAAGCGGAGCAATGATGCCGTGAAGCTCACCCAGTTCTCAAATTTCGCACTGCGAACGCTTCAGTTCGCGGCCATCCGCCATCCGGAGCTTGTTCGCATCGATGACGTGGCCAAGGCGCACCGTGTTTCGAAGGCACACCTGATGAAGGCGACGCATCACCTGGGGCAGTGGGGGTTTGTGGAAACGGTACGGGGTCGAAACGGAGGGCTTCGCCTCGCCCGACCGGCGGCAGAGATCACGGTAGGAGAAGTGCTGCGCCGGACGGAAGCGCCGCTTGAGCTCGTTGAATGCTTCAATCCCGAGACGAACACCTGTCCGCTGCGCGCGGTGTGCCATCTCTCACGCGCGTTCCATCGGGCCTTGGCGTCATTTCTCGCCGTGCTTGACGAGGTGACGATCGCCGATATCGCCCGCAATCGCTCGGACCTCATGCCCCGCCTGGGACTGACGCGTGACGGAGCAGCACCTAAGATCAATTCCCGCCGATCCATGCCCCGCAGAGCAGCGCGGGCGGCGAAGTAGGAAGGTTCCGACCGTGCACCGGATGATGTCATCGAGCGGCGACCGGCGCGAGGAAGAGTTTTCCCTTGTCGAGCTTGTAGGTCCACGGCAATCCGGCATTTTTCCAGCCATTGACCGTCCGGCGCCCGTCTGGCGACAGGTCGCCCTCAAACCCTTCGTAGACGCTCCACGCGTTGGTAAAGCCAGCGCCAGCAAGCGCGTTGACGGCCTTTACGGTGCGATCCCCCGATCGGCATATCACGATGACCTTGTCCGCCTTACCAAGCCCCTTCCTGGCCAACAGTGCCTCGACCTCCGATACGAACGATGGATTGGGAACAAGTTGAAGCCTGCCATTCTTGTCATCCCATGCCGGCGGGCTCGGCAGGTCAACAAACGGGACATGCGCATCGATGTCGCTGGTCATGCCGACGAACATGAGTTCGGCGGCCGTGCGCACATCAACAAACAACACCTTATCCCGTTCTGCCGTCACGAGGTCATGCGCCTCCTGGGCGGTGAGGTACTTGCCGAGTGCGGTTTGCTTGTCTTTTGGAACCTCAAGCGCCATCGCCGCGCTGCCAAAGCAGCTCATAAGCAGCACGACGACAGTCGCGACGGCAGACAAAGGGGACTTCATGATGCTCTCCAGCTCCAGTCGTCGAGTGTATGGTTCAGTTACGGGCGTCGGCCAGTCTATGTCGGTGACAAAGTCACCAAGTTTCGTGGCTCACATGCCGCAACCGCGGCTCGGGCTGCCATCGTTGAGCAATTCGGAAGGGAAGCATGATGTCGATCGGGTGGGTTGAGCAATTTCCGGGTCTCAAGAAGCTTCAGCCGGCCGTGGGCGAAGCCCTTATCGACGCCAGCCGAGTCGTCAAGTTGCCGGCTGGAACGCGGATCTTCGGTCCTGGTCGAGCCCCTGAGAATTACCTGCTGCTCCTGGACGGGACCGTCCGCGTGCAGCAGGTCTCCGAGTCGGGGCGTGAGATTGTGCTCTATCGAGTTTCGGCCGGTGAAAGCTGCGCCCTGACCACCGCCTGCCTGATGGGCTACGAAGCGTATCAGGCGGATGGCATCGCGGAGACGGACGTCGAGGCGGTCGCAATTCCGCGAGCGCTTTTTGACGATCTGATTGCTCGATCTGCCGAGTTTCGGCGCTTTGTCTTCACCGCGTTCAGCGTGCGAATCACAAACCTTTTTAAAATTATCGAGGAGGTGGCGTTCTCTCGCATCGACATTCGCCTGGCTCAAAGGCTGCTGGAGCTTGCGGATGACCAAGATCGTATCGCCCTGACCCACCAACAACTTGCTGCTGAGCTCGGCACCGCGCGCGAGGTCGTGAGCCGGCAGCTTCATGAGTTTCAGCGGCGAGGGTGGATTTCAACGTCGCGCGGGATCACTGTGGTCACTGACCGTGGGGGGTTGGAAGACTTGTCGAAATCAGCATAGCAATCGGAATGCTCGTGCATACGGGCCTATGAGATCTGCCGCGCTCGGCGTGGCGGGTCTTGTACCTGCGACACTCGCGCCCGTAATGTGATCACGACTATCGCAGGAGGGTCAGCGCTGCGCCAAAGTCTGGCGAACTCCGGATCATGACGTTGCGGATGGCATCCGCACCGCGCGACGCCCATGTAAGACTTGCGCGCCTACAAAGGTCATGATCGCCACCTGTTCAGCTCCCTCATCGAGGCCTTAGGCGGCGAAAAGAGTGTGCTTGAGCGCAACGTGTTTAAGGACATAGCACTTCATCGTTGGTCTCCATCTTGAATGCCCAACCTTGGCCCAGCGGACAGAACCATGGATCCGGCGAGGATGATCGCGGATAGCTTGACACCTAGTCCCGGAGCCAACCGTCCATATCCGGTTTGGCCAGTAGCGGACAAAATCGCCGGCGCGCTAGAACCTTGTCGTAAGCTCGGTGAGCCAGACAGGCGAGGCTGCGACGAACTTGGCTTCGATGACTTTGTCGAGACCCGTCAGGATCAGAATCCCCGCCGCGAGGAGAAGCGCTCCGAGCGCGGCCTTGCCACCGCTGCCCGCCCCGAGTAGCCGTCCGCGCCAGGCGGCCATTGCCTCACGGGAGAGCAGGCCGAGGACGAGGAGCGGGATGGCCGCGCCGAGGCCGAAGAGGAACATGGTCAGCGCCACCTCCCCTAGGTTCTTGCCCTGTGCGGCGAGAACGGAGGCTGCGCCGAGCGTCGGCCCGACGCAGGGGGCCCAGACCGCACCGAGGAGAAGGCCCAACGCGAGCTGGCCGCTCGCGCCCTTTGTCGAGAATTGGCCGAAGCTGTGCTCGATCCAGTTGCTCGCGGGGCCAGCCGCGGCGGCGAGGCGCATCTGGGCCGCGGGGACGACCAACAGCGCACCGATTGCGATCAGAAGCACGGCGGCGACGTTGCGAAACCATTGGGCGTCGAGCCCGATGGCGAAGCCGACCGTCGCCACGAACAGGCCAAGCGCGGTGAACGAGAGGGCGAGGCCCGCCGCGAGCGTGACCGGGCCCCAACGGGTCTCCGCCGCCGCCGCGCCGAGCACGATCGGGAGCATCGGCAGCACGCACGGCGAGAGCGTGGAAAGAACGCCCGCAAGGGCGGCGAGCGCCAGCGTCCCGAAAGCCATGGGGCCTACCTCAGAGCGCGCTCATGACAAGGGCTGTAACCGAGTCTTTGTTCGTGTCGCCGACCGAGCGGCCAGTTTCAGTTGCGCCTTTGTAGGTGACGAGCGTCGACTGGCTGCGGGCATTGACCGCCTTGAGCGCCGCGCCGCCTGTGTCGAAATCGATCTCGAAGACAACGAGGTCCTTGAGCTCGGGCTTGGCGGTGAGCTCGTCGATGATGGGTTTCTGGGCCTTGCAGGTCGGGCACCACGGCGCCGTGACATGTACGAGGATTGACTTTCCAGCCTTCTGGGCGGCGACGAACGCGGCGGGCTCGAATTTCTGGTTCTCGCTTGCTTGAGCCGCAAGACCGCCGAGCATGGCAGTGAGGGCGAGAGCGGCGGCGACGAGCGTGAGGGGCAGGCGCATGCATTTCCTCCAATAGACAGGTCTTCGGCACTCATGAGGTACGCAGCGACCGGGCTTTCAGTTTCGGTAGGCCCGGTCCAGGTTCTTCGCCTGATCGAGGTTCTTGGCCGCGTTCGCATTCTGCATGGCGCCGATCTTGGCCGAGTTCACGTCGGCGCCGTTGAAGTCGGCCCCCGTCACGTTGGCGTCGGTGAAATCGGCGCCGGCGACCTCGCTGCCGGCAAGGTTCGCCCCTTCGAGGTTCGCGCCCTTGAGCGACGCGTACTCGAGCAGCGCGCGCGAGAGGTTCGCCCCCTTGAGCGAGGCGCCCTCGAGGTTCGTGCTTCTGAATGTGCCGCGCATTAGGCCCATGGACTGGTTCTTCTCGTCCGCTGAGAGATCGGCGCCGTCGAGCTTGGTTCCCGTCATGCTCGCCTTCGAGAAGTCGCCGGCGACGCGTGCCCCCGAGAGGTCGGCGCCGTCGAGCTTGGCGCCGACGAGCTGCGTCCCGAACAGGCTCGCGCCCTTGAGACTGGCGCCGCGCCAGTCGGAATTGAGCGACCAGGCGGAATCGAGGTTCACCCCTTCGAGATTGGCCCCCGACAGGTTGGAACCCATGAGGCGGGCCGCCTGCAGGTTGGTGCGGCGCAGGTCCATCTTCGAGAGATCGAGCCCGTTCAGCGCCTTGCCGAAGAGGTCGAGCTTCTCGCCCGCGGGCAGCTTGGCGATGGCGGCCTCGAGGTCGGCGCGGCTCATCTCCGCCTTGGTGAAGGCGTCGGAGGTGAGATCGACCATGTCGAGCATGTTTTGAGCCGCGGCCGGCCCCGCGAGGAGCGCGGCGGCGAGACCGAGACCGAGTGCGATGCGTCGTATCTTCATTTTGCGTATCCTCCGGACCCTAGGGTGGGCGAGCTGCCCAATGATATAGGGATGTGCCGATTGGCGTCGGAATCTATGAGGGGCGCCCCTTTGCGGGTGGTGGGCTATTCCGGCTATGATCGACGCCAAAAAAAACCTTCACGATGGGGATGGTATTGGTCATGGCGTGTTCTCACGCTCGCGGTTGTCCTTGACGCGAACTTTCCCCCGCCGTCGATCGCAGAAATGGTTGCGGTTGTCGGTGACTTAGTCACACAGCCGCGCTCGCTGGTTGGCCCGCCGCTGCGGACTGCCGGTATTGGTTGCATTCTCCACTTCCACCTTTACGCTGTAGATAAATTGTGGATGCTTTCATGGAATATGCTCTTGGCATTGAGGCTTCCCGGATATTCAGCAGCGCTCCCGACGAAGAATGGACGCGCTATTTCGAAGGCCTGCGCCGTCAGCGAAAACTGTGCGATGCCGTGCACCAGATGAATGAATTGCTGCGGAGCGAGCATCACAAAGAGCGGGCCGAGGAGGCGCTCAAAAGAGCCGGTCTTTGGCACGGCGGCTGAGGCTCGCAACCGTCAGAGATCGCCGAAAGCCTGTACCTGGCAGGTGCCCTGTCGTTGACAAGCCTTCTTGCCGCGCGATAGTCGCAGGCAAGGCCGAGGAGATTCCAATTCCCAAAGACGGAGCGGCGGGCTGGCTCGCGGCCGTTTCACGATCCAAGGGCCAGCCGCCTGTGCGCTATTACATTCGCCTCGCCGATAGAGCCGCCGCCGTGAGCGCTATTCGCGCCACTCTGAAACTTGGGGGCAGCGCAACCGTCGATCTGAGACATGCGCTTTCGCGGCAAGATGCCGACTCCCTGAACCTCAGACCCGGTGAGGTCAGAAAAACCTAAGGTCATTGTGCCCATGAACGGGGACAGCGGCACAATGCGGGAACGCGAGTCATTCGCGGCGGACGGCAGACTCTTCACAATGTGTTGTATATGTGCGCCGTCGGTCTTTCCGGCGTGATGGACCAATGGGCAGCTTCTATCGCCGCCTCGTGCGCGAAGGGAAGAAAAGGAAAGTGGCGCTGATCGCTGTTGCCCGCAAGCACGTGGTCATCGCCAACACGCTCAACGCCGAAGATCGCCGCTGACCAACATCCCCGGCATCAGCGGATTGACGGCCCAACCCTCCAGCCAAGCATTTTCCTCTTGGCACCGATACTTGCGGAACACGAACGCAGACTAGTATGGTTCCGGCAGTTCTTCAAAATTTCGCGGCTAATTCCCAACCTCAAGGTGAAGGTCCGTCATCGCGATACCGCTTGTGCGATCGCTCAGCTGTTTCGGGCCGGAGTAAAGCAACCGCGTCACCTCTGAGACCAAATCAGCCAATTCCGGTCCGTCGGAAATGTTTATGATCTGCAATAGTTCGTCAGCTTTATAGGGTCCCGTTCTTCCAAACATTGTGGCAAGCAACTCCGCCCTCGTCCCGGGCGATAGAACCTTCTGCTTCGCATAGAGGGCTGCTGCCAAGATCGAGGCGGTCGCGTGTTTGTGAAGGAATACTTCTTCCGTTTCGGCCCTGATGGAAGGGTCGGCAATTCGATCCGCAATCTGGACCGCCCTGGCGCTGCTTTTCCATTTTTCTCCAAGCCAGCTCTGTATTGTGGCCTTGAAGCTTGCTTCTACCGCGCCTGCGCCCTGATCTTTGACTTTTTCAGCGTCGCGAGCGGACGCTCCGATAGCTATATCAATGAGTTGCTCTCGCATCTCTCTGCGGAGATGCACCAAGGCGGCTGCACGGAACTCGTAGGGGCCATGGTGCCTTAGATAATCGTACATAAGATGTTGGGTAAAGAAGGCGGGAATCTCCACAACATGCTTGGGCGCCTCAAGATGGTTGAAACCTGCCGCGTTGAAAAGATCATCGGAGACGAGGTGCCCTAGCTCATGTGCCATGTAGATGGCGTCATCCAGGGCTCCGCAGAACCTGTAGAAAATAACGGCCCTGCCATCTGCATCCTCGCGCGGGACGCAATAGCCCCCCGCGCTGTCCCGAGGGACATGAGTCAAATGCCATCGGGACGTGTCGTGCACTGCCGATTGAAGCAGAGTGGCCAGCCAGTCTGGGAGCGTGCGGAACGCTTCAACTAAGAGAGCGCGGCTTGCGAATTGAGATAGAGGTGGTCCGGAATGAACGTCACCAGCAGTTTCATGTGTTAGCAGCAGGCCCTTTGCCTCTAGTTTCAATGCATCCAGGATTGGCTCGATTATTTGCTCGGAGTAATGGACGCCATTCTTGGCCGCGTCCAGAATGTGAAAATTTTCCCGCTCATGTCCCTTAGCGCCAAAAACCACTCA
Source organism: Hyphomicrobiaceae bacterium (assembly GCA_050250755.1). Classification (GTDB taxonomy): domain Bacteria; phylum Pseudomonadota; class Alphaproteobacteria; order Rhizobiales; family Hyphomicrobiaceae. The sequence goes on along the minus strand of JBFWOB010000035.1, from coordinate 25,190 downwards.
TAATCATAGCATTACCGCGCTAACTTTACAAAATAAATCATGAAATATGCAGCCGAAATCAACGCCTGCAAGCGCTGTCACGGGGGCGTCACGGTCCTACGCAAGGATTGGAAGGCAGTGATTGTGGGGGCTTCCATGAATCAGGTCACGCGAATCGATGATTCCAAGGCCACTTTGGATGCTAACGTGCGGCTCAAGCTTCTTTGGCTTGAAATTACCCGAACCTGCAACTGGAACTGCCTGCATTGCTACTCGGATTCCGGACCGCACGTCCCGCTTCGTGACCGCGTCACCGATGGGCGTTGGCTTGAACTGCTCTCCGAGGCCGCACAGTTGGGATGTGAGGCTGTCCAATTCATCGGCGGTGAGCCGACTGCACATCCGCTCTTGCCGGCGTTGATATACCGTGCCCGAGCGGAGGGCATTCTTAGCATCGAGGTTTATACGAACGCTTCTAGGCTTTCGGCGGCCGTGACTGCGGCGATGTCGGACTGCGGAGCTACAGCAAAGGTATCATTCTATACAGCCGATGCGGACGTGCACGATCGGATTGTCGCGAAGTCAGGTGCCTTTGGTCGTGCCGTCAATGGCCTCAAGACCCTCGTAGCTCGAAGAGTCCCGGTAAGCTGTGGCATCGTCGTAATGCCCGAAAACGAGGATACGGTTCAGGACGCGATCGACTTCCTCAACAGTCTGGGCATCAGTGACGTTAGCACTGATCGCATTCGTGGTGTCGGGCGCGGATTCAGGGCCGCTCCAGTGAGCCAAGAAGTGGAAGCATTGTGCGGGGCGTGTTGGAGAGAGAGGCTTTCAATTTCCTCTGACGGTCAGGCAACGCCTTGCATCATGTCGCGCAGCTTCGTAGTTGGGAGTGTACTGACCCGCTCTCTTCGAGACGTCCTGCTTTCCAGCGAGCTTCGTGCTGCTCGACGTTTCATCCAGAATGCCCATGACACGGCAATGGGAGACTGCAATCCCAACTGCGCTCCAACCCGTTGCAACCCTGTCATGAATTGCAACCCGCAAAACTGCAATCCGATGCAGAACTGCGGCCCCGCAAAATGTAATCCTGCAAACAAATAGCGCCTTGCTTGACCGAGCCAAAACCTACAATCGTTGTGCCACTCGCGGCAATCGAGGCTGAACTGAGCAACGCCGCGCAGTTCTGCCTCTCAAGGTACGCAGCAGCCCGCGAAGCAATTTGCCAGGTGATTGGCGCAGAAGATATCGAAGACGTCGCGGTCTTTCACGAGCGTTATCTTCCCTTGCTATCGAGCGAGATACACCGCCGTCTGAACGGAACAAGCGTCTACGTCAACTACGACTGGTCATTATCGCTCACGCTCCGACATAATGCAGGCCTAAAATCCGTCCTTATCGCCTATCCGGACGAAGCTGAGAACACGTCGTTTGTGTACGGGCTTGCCGTCCATCATCGTTGCCGCAGAACCTGGCCAAGCATCTTGATGCGCTACTACGCGGCCCGCCATCTAGCGCGATGCGGCTACGAGTTTGTGAGTTTTCAGACGCTGCATGACAACACGGACGCGATACGCCTTGCGAGGCGTGCGCTGAAAACGTCGAGGATAGAAAGTCTGCGCAACAGGCGGATGTTCAACGACGGTGAGTGAGGTCATTTGGTGAACCCACTCCAGCCCCGCTCGTTTGAGCCCTCGCGTGATGGTGGCGTGCGAGACCTTGTAACGCCGAGCCACTTCGCTGATCGACATACCGTCCTGAACCACCGCCTCATGGCAGGAGAGTATCCTGCCAATGTCCAGGCGCGGCGGGCGTCCCAGCGCTTTCCCTCGCAGACGCGCGGATTCTAGTCCTAGTACCGTGTTCTCGCGGATCACGTCGCGCTGGAACTCTGCCATTGCGGCAAAGAGGTGATAGACCAGCTTCCCGCCGGGCGTGGTGGTGTTGATGCCTTCGGCAATCGAGCAGAAATGGATGCCCTCGTTCCTGAACCGCACGAGCAGATCGGAAAGGTGCTGTACGGAGCGACCCAGGCGGTCGAGCTTCAGGACGATGAGGGCGTCGCCGCGCCTGATGGTCTTGAGCGCTTGGTCGAGGCCGGGACGGCTCGCCGTCGCTCAATGTAAACGGCGCGGCAGTCTTTAGCCGCACCTGCCGCGCGAAAAGCGCGAGCACAGGCGGGAAGCCTGAACATGCACTGCCGCCTCCCGGTCTAAGCCGAGAAGGCGACATCCATGGCGCGCTTCGCCATTCCATGATGAGGAAAGCGCACCAATAACGGCTGATGCCAACCGCATTGAGCTTGGGGTTTCTATGCCCCGGCTGGAAAAAAACTCCAGCTTCTTTTATTCTATATTTTTTTTGTCATAATTGAAACAATTATCGAATCGGACGAGAAAATCCCGCGCCCGATCAGAATTTCGGGCGCGGGAAACGTCGTTTGCGGCGGCGGCTTTTTACGGTCGGCTGCGGGCCGGAGTTCTTTAACTGCTTGTCGAACCTCCGGCCGTATGCGTGGGCCACGCGAAAGGCATCGTTGAGGGCCATGATCGGCCCCCTACTCTGCCGTGATCTGCGGGCCGCTTGCGGGCTCGGCTTTCGCCAGCGCCGCCTCGCGCCTTTGCTTGATCTGCTCCGCGGTCGCCGGGCTCAGGATGCGGCCGTTGACGAGGCCGATGCTGGAGCGCCAGTTGCGCTCCATCGCATAGCCAGCATCCTTCAGACCTTTCTTGTCGTCCTTGGAGAACGCCGTGACGCGCTCCGGCACGAAGTTGGCCGCGGGCACATGGCGCTCATAGCCGACATTCACGGCGGCGAAGGCCGCTTGCAAGCTCTCGGCCGGGCTGGTCGATAGCATCGCGTCTTCGCTGGCCAGAACGATCTTGGTGGCAAAGCGTGCGGCATCGGCGTCCGGATACTTGCGCGCCAACTCTTCCTGCTCCTCCTCTAAGAAGGAGCGGAAGTACTTGACGTCGCCGCGCACGGCATACTCGCCTGGATGGATCGACACGAGATCGAGGCCCTTGGCCTTCAACTCCCCGATCGAGAGGCGGCTGAGCTTGGGCTTGTCCTCGCCTTCGGGTGCGACCTGCGCCCGGAACGCAGACGCATCAATGCCGAGCCTTTCGCCGATGCGCCTTCGGGCGGTATCGTCTAGCTCCACGATCTTGCGGATGTTGTCCCTATGGACATAAGCAACGTTCCCGACCGGGATGAAGCGCACGCCCCGCTCGTTGAGCTGCTCGATCGTCTTGACGCCCCATATGGGAGTCATGCCGCCGGTCAGAACGATGCGGGTCTTGAACTTCGAGGCGTCGATCTTCTTTGCCTCTGCCAGGCCCTGCCGATCGCGCTCGTCTAACGGCTCGATCTGGCGGATATGCGCGCGCGGGACGTAGACGCCCCCGCCCACATAGACGAGCGGAAGCTCGCCGCTCCGAAGATCTTTGACCGATTGCTCGGCGACGACTGGCATAGCATCGCCCGCCATCACGATCTTCGTCTTCTGAGGACCCTCGCGGTTTTCACCCTCGACGATTTTCAAATAGCGTACACAATTACCATAAGTTGTATTTGCCATCGCAGGAGGGTCAGCGCTGCGCCAAAGTCTGGCGAACTCCGGATCATTGCGGATGGCATCCGCACCGCGCGACGCGCCGGCGGCGACGCCCCCCTAGCCCGTCACGCTCAAACCGGCGGCCCGCGCCTCAAAGAGACCGACCCAGCCCCCCGTCCGGATGCGCATGGGGCGCCAGCGCAAGCATCGAAATCTGTCTTGAACGATCGTTCCAGTCTTGCTATGTAGCTGGCAGGAGGAATGCTCGATGCCTTGGGAGAAGCAGTTCGACAAAGCGGAAGTCCTTGATCGGGCGCTGCAGACGTTTTGGGCTCGCGGCTACGAGGCCACGTCGATGCAGGACTTGGTGGACTGCACCGGCGTCAATCGGGCGAGCCTTTACGCGACATATGGCGACAAGCGTGCCTTCTTCCTGGAGGCGCTTCGCTCGTATGATGATGGACGCCGCAAGATGCTCGCTGAGTTCGAGAAGCGGTACCAGCCTTGTGAGGCGATCCGGAAGGTGTTTCTTGCCTTCCTGGCTGACGTGCCGAACCAAACCGGTGGCCGCGGCTGTTTCATGACCAACACCGCCTTGGAGCTTTCCGCGCACGATGCCGAGATCCGAAGCATCGTCGCCCGCGCCCAGGAGGAGGTTGAGGCCTTCTTCGCCGCCATGATCAAGAAGGGGAAGGCGGACGGATCGATATCGGCACATGTCAAACCCTCCGACGGCGCTCGAGGGCTTCTTGCGTCGCTGCTGGGGTTCCTGGTGCTGGTCCGGAGTCGGCCAAATCCGACTTTGCTGGATAGCATTGTCGACGACGCAATACGCCGCCTGAAGTGAGTTCCCATTCTGTGCCACGTCAGCGACCTCGCCAGGCCGTGCACGGCTTGGAACGATTGTTCCATACACTTATACCAACCAGAGAAGGAGACCGCTATGACTGCAGAATTCAAACTATCGTTGCCGATGTTGACACTGGACACGGCAGGCACAAAGGGCAAGGCAGTGCTCGACCGCGCGAAGGCACAGGTCGGCTTCATTCCCAACATGTACGCAGGCATGGTCAACTCCCCCGGCCTGCTGGAGACCTATCTCGACGGATATGAACGGTTTCGCAAGGCATCGGGCTTGACGCCTGCCGAGCAGGAAGTGGTGTTTCTGGTCGTTAGTCGGGGAAACGATTGCGACTATTGCGTCGCGGCGCACAGCATGATTGCCGACAAGATGTCAGGCGTCCCCGTCGAAGTGACCGACGCAATCCGCGAGGGCCGGCAAGTACCCGACGCCAAGCTTGCGGCATTGGCCACGTTCGCAGAAACCATGCGGGCGTCCAGAGGCAAGCCATCTAACGCCGATGTGTCAGCATTCCTTGCTGCCGGCTACGAGGAACGCCACGTCTTGGAGATCATTCTGGCGATCGCGACCAAGACCATCAGCAATTATTTCAACCATGTTTTCCACACCCCGCTCGACGACATGTTCGCCGGCCGGTCGTGGAAGCATGCGGCTTAAACCAGAAGAACCAGGAGTTCCATCCATGCCGCTCGTTCAAATCAAGGGAGTGGGAGGCTTTCTGAGCCTAGCCCAGAAGCAGGAAATGATCCGGAAGGTGACTGAAGCCGTGCTTTCGGTCGAAGGCGAAGGCCTGCGTCAGGTCACCTGGGTCACCATCGAGGATGTTCAGCCCGGTGCTTGGGGCGTTGGCGGTCAACCCGTGACAGATGACGATCTCCGCAAACTGGCGGGTCAGAGCGCATAATTGAACAGGGGCGGCTTTAGAAAGTCGCCCCGCCATCGCCAGGTGGACAAATATCCGCGTGGCTCTCCCCTGCCATGCGTAACCAAACGCTGCATTGCCGCGAATAAGTGTCAGTGCCTCGTGCGGCACCGAAGGCAAAACAGGGAGACACATATGAAGCCGATCCTCGCAATCCTCGTGCTCTTGGCGGGCATCGCCGCACTGTCGGGATTTGTCAGCGCAGACGAAACGAAGTGCAAGCCCGGGCAGGTCTACGACGAAGTCAGCGGCAAGTGCGTCACACCACGCGGCTCCTGACTTGGCCGCAGCGGTCAAAGGCGCCCGACCATATGTTGCGTCACTCTGATTTTCATTGGGAGTCAGACGCGATCGGTGCGGAGCCGACCGCGTCTGGCCTGGGAGCGAGGTGGGCCGCGGCTTCGCTCGCCGTCATCGCTTACGCGGCAATCCTGACGTGGATGTCGGGCAGCTTCGGATACGACGTCGACGTCGTGGACATGCCTTGTCTGCTGCTGGTGGCCATGCTCATCGCCGCGGGGGCCGCATACGCCCTGGTGATCCCGGGCATGGTGAAGCAGTCGAAAAATGCGCCCGTCGTTCTGCAGCACAGACTGCTCGTCCTTGTGCTTTTGGCCGGACTTGCTGCGCGGCTCATGTTGTTTGGCAGCGAGCCCATCCTTGAGGACGACTACAACCGCTATCTTTGGGATGGCGCCGTCGCGGCCTCAGGTCAAAACCCGTATGCACATTCGCCTCTCGCGGTGAGAAACGGACAAGCGCCGAGTGAGTTGACGGCGCTCTCGGCGCAATCCGGCGACACTTTTCAGCGCATCAATCACAAATCACTCACCACCATCTACCCGCCCGTGGCACAGGCAGCATTTGCCATCGCGAACGCCATAGCGCCATGGAGTCTTACGGCGTGGCGAAGCGTACTCTTTGTGTGTGACATCGGCACCTTTCTCCTCCTTATCCGCCTTCTTGACGCCGTTGGCCGGCCTCGCCTGTGGGTCGCGCTCTATTGGCTGAATCCGGTGGTCCTCAAGGAAATATTCAACTCGGCGCACATGGAGGCGATCCTGCTACCATTTGTGCTGTTGGCGCTGCTCCTGACGGCCAAGCGCCGGCCGCTGTGGGCGACGGCGTCACTTGGCATTGCGGCGGGTATCAAATTCTGGCCTGTCATCCTCGCGCCACTCGTATGGCGAACTCTCTGGGGCGCTCCTTCAAGGTTGGCCGCAAGCATAGCGATCCTCGGCAGCCTTATGGCGCTATGGCTGGCGCCAATGTTGCTCGACGGCGTCGGAGAGACCACGGGACTGGTCGCTTATGTTGACCGGTGGCAGACCAACAGCGCGCTTTTTCCAGCGATTGAAGGCTCCGTATCCGGACTACAGGATTGGATCGGCCTCACAAAATTTGCGCCCGGCCTACTCGCGCGCGGTATCATCGCGGCAATTCTCGTCGGTCTTGCGTCATTCTTAGCGTATCGCCCCGTCCGTGGTGCGCGCGATCTTGTTGCGAGATTCGCCGTTGTTGTGGGCACGCTGGTCGTGCTCTCACCGGCCCAGTTCCCCTGGTACACCGTATGGATGGCGCCATTCCTAGCATTTCATGCCTATCCAGCGTTTCTGCTGCTCTCGGCGCTCATCCCACTTTACTACATGCTGTTCCACTTTGTTGCGCGCGATCAGGGCGCGCTCTTCAACGACTACATCGTCTGGATCATTTGGGCGCCGGTGCTTGCTACAGCCGTCGCGAGCGCTGCGATGGGCGCTCTTGCATCACGATCTATGCGCATTTCCAGCCTTAGGCCGGGGGAGGCGTAAATGCTCCATGGTCAGCGGATTGGCGTGATCATCCCCGCGTTGAATGAGGAAGAGGGTATCGGCTGCGTCCTCCATGATATCCCCCAATGGGTCGACGAGATCGTCGTGGCGGACAACGGGTCCACGGATAACACCATCGTCGTATCGGAAGCGGCCGGCGCGCGTGCGGTCGTCGAAACCGAGCGCGGATACGGCGCGGCATGCCAGAAGGGTCTCCACGCACTGGGGCCAGTCGACATCGTCGTCTTCCTGGATGCGGACTACAGCGACAATCCTCTCGAGATGCGGCTTCTGGTGGAGCCGATAGCCTCGGGGAATGCAGATTTTGTGATCGGCTCCCGCGTGACCGGCCATGCCGAAAGCGGCGCGCTGCTTCCGCAGCAGCGCTTCGGCAACTGGCTCGCGTGTCTGTTTATGTGGTATTTGTTCAAGGCGAACTACACCGACCTCGGCCCATTTCGGGCCATACGCAAGGAGGCCTTGGATGACCTGGCCATGCAGGATCGGGCGTTCGGCTGGACGGTCGAAATGCAGATCAAGGCGGCGCGATGCGGACTGCGCAGCGTCGAAGTTCCGGTCAGCTATCGGCGGCGGATAGGCGTATCAAAAATTTCCGGAACGCTTCGCGGATCGTTTTCGGCAGGCACTACGATTCTGAAGGTCATTGGCCGGTCGGTTGGGACGATGCCTGTAGCGGCGACTGAGCGCGAGCGCGTCTGAGGCGACGTGCGGGACGACAGCGCAACTTACCCGCGGTGTCCCCGGACGTAAGCGGCGGTAATTTCGCTTCGAGGCGCTTCGAACAGGCGCCGACATTGATCGAATTCAATCAGGGTCCCTGCACGGTTCTGAACCCAGAAGAGAGCGGCGTAATTCGCGATGCGCCGGGCCTGAGCCAGATTGTGCGTCACGATGACGACGGAATAGCGCCCGCGTAACGAAGCTATGAGATCCTCAACGACACCGGATGACAACGGGTCCAGGGCGCTGCACGGCTCGTCCATCAGGAGAACGGAAGGCTCGAGGGCAACAGCTCGCGCAATGCAAAGCCGCTGCTGCTGTCCCCCGGAAAGAGTGAGAGCAGGCGAATCCAAGCGATCCTTGACCTCGGCCCAAAGGCCGACATCCCTCAAGACCCTTTCGATGCGCTCGTCGAGTTCGGAGCGGCGCGTCATCCCGTGCTCGCGAAGCGGCATTTCGATATTGCGCCGGATGGACAGCGGGAACGGATTTGGACGCTGAAAGATCATGCCGACCTGGCGCCTGAGGCGTTGCACGTTCACGTCCGCGCCGTGAATGTCCTCGCCGCCAATCATTATGCGACCCTCGAGACGGCACCCCGGAATAAGATCGGTCAGTCGATTGAGGCTCGAAAGCAGACTTGTCTTGCCGCATCCCGAAGGACCGATGAGCGCCGTGATGCAGCCGCCATAGATGTCGAGGGATACGTTCTCCAGAGCGGGCTTTCCGGAGTAACTGAGACTGAGCCCTTCGACGCTGATGAGCGCTTCAGGCACGCAGCATGGCTCACCTAACAGAAGCGGCCCAAGCGTATACGATTGAGGCCTGGACGAGCCGTCGGCAATCCAGTCGGACGCAGCTGTCATATCAACTTGATCCTTCGAACGAGCAGCCTGTCTGCCAGCCAGATCGCGCCGCTATTGATCACAACCAGGAGCACGATCAGCACAAGGGCGGAGGCGTAGGCGCTCTGGTCCCCGCCCGCGACATTCATGGAAAGATCGTAGATGTGCACCGAGATGGTCCGCCCCGAGTCCCAGAGCGACGACGGCATGCGGTCGACATAACCGCTGGTGAATACAAGCGCCGCCGTCTCAGCCATGGCGCGGCCGATTCCAAGCATAAGGCCGGCAAGGAGCGCCGGCGCCGCCGCAGGAATGAGAATCTGCCACAGCGTGGTCGCGCGCGACAATCCGAGCGCCGCAGCTCCGAGGCGCCAGTCATTGGGGATCATGCGAAGTCCGGATTCCGCGGTGCGAATGAGAATGGGAAGAACCATACAGGCGAGCGTCAGACCGCCCGCCAGAATTGAAAAGCCAAGGCCCAGCCATATGCAGAAGAAGGCATTGCCGAACAAGCCGAACACGATGGAAGGAATGCCGGCCAGAACGTCGAGGCTCAATCCAATCAATCTCTCGGTCCGGCCGCCGCGGCGGACAACCTCAGCCAGAAAAACGGCCGTTGCGAGCCCGAGAGGCGCCGCTACAGAGATTGCGACGAGGACAATCAGAAGAGTGGAAACGAGGATCGGCGCAATGCCGCCGCTTCGTCCCGCATTGCGCGGCGCCGAAGTCAGGAATGACCAATCAATGCGGGCCGCACCCTGCATCAGAAGATCTGCAAGCAGCCAAGCAAAAGCCGCACCCACCAGAAAAGTCGCGCTCCAGACCGCCGCCCGCAAGAGCGAATCGCGGACATGCAGGTGAGCGGATGGCGGGGCTTCGCAAGCGTCAGGCATGCACCGCATGTCCTCCGCTTCGCCGCGCGGCAATGGCCAAGATTAGAACCAGACCTGCAAGCGCAAAACCCGAAACAAACAGGGAGGAGCGGTGATCGCCCGTCGCATAGGCCATCTCCAACGCAATGTTCGCGGTAAGCGTTCGAACGGGATCGAACAACGAGGTCGGGACCTGAACCACGTTACCACTGACCATCAGCACCACCATCGTTTCGCCGAGAGCTCTGGCGAGGGCGAGAATGGAGCCGGCAAAAATACTTGCGCGCGCAGAAGGCAGGATGACGTTTAAAATGGTCGCTTCTCGCGAGAGGCCGAGAGCCGCCGCGCCGGCCAAATGAGACTGCGGCAGGGCCGCCAGCGCCGCCTCAGTGGTCAAGGCAACGGTCGGCATGATCATCAGCGACAGAATGAGGCTCCCCGTTATCAGGCTGGTCCCCGGCGGGGCCAGCCAGAGAATCAGCGGCACAATCGTCGTGAGGCCCCAAAGTCCCAGGACAACGGATGGCGTCCCGGCGAGCAACACGATGATCCAGCGGTAGATTTGGCCGAGCAGCACGGGCGCGTAGAACCGTTGGAAAAGGGCGGACGCAACGCCAAGCGGTACTGCAAGTGCCATTGCCAGCAGCGATGTGGCGAGGGACGCGACAAGCATGGGGGTCAGATCAAACGCCCCTTCGGTCGGGTGCCATCCCTTGCCCGCAAAAAACGCCGGAATGCCGACGTGAGACAGGGCGGGCAAGGACTCAGCGGCAAGAAACAACAAGATCAACACTAGCAGCCCTGACGCCAGCACCGCGGACGACGACAGAATCCAGAGCAGCCTTGTGTCACGGTCCAAGCGGGACAAAGTACTGCTCCTCGATGATATCGTTGACGTCGGCCGACTGAGCAAATTCGATGAAGTCCTTCACAAAGCCGGAGGGTTCGTCCTTGGTGACGAGATTGAGCGGTCTCGCGAGCGGAAAGCTGCCGTTACGGACGTTCTCGGTCGAAGCCGCGATCCCACCGAGGTTCAACAGCTTGATACGCGAACCCTGTCCCGCCTCGAACTCGGCCGTTCCAACCGATACGTATCCGATTGCACCCGGGTTTCCGGCCACCGTCTTGACCCCCTGTTGATTGTCGCCAATGACGACCTGGGCCTTGATGTCACTCACCTTCAACTTGAAATGGGCGATGAAGAGTTCGAGGGTCGAGCGACCCTCGGCTTTATTGACGACAGTGATCGCCCCCGGTTGCCCCCCAACCCCCGCCCAGTCGGTCAACTTCCCGGTGTAGATGTCGATTACTTGCTGATCGGTCAGTTCGGCGACCGGATTGGCACTATTGAGAATGATGCCGACGCCATCGCGTGCGATGGTGAAATTCTTGAGATCGCTCTCCTCTCTTTTCAGCGCGCGCGATCCCATGCCGATGTCCGCGAGCCCGGTGCGCGCATCGGTGATGCCCCGTGAGGAACCGCCTGTCTGCACATCGATACGCACTTCCGGGTTTCGCTCCTCGAAACGCTTTCCAATCTCAGCCATCAGTGGGGCAATGGTGCTGGACCCCGTGAGGACGATCTTGACATCGGCGGCGTGAGCGCTCCAGGCCATCGACATGGCGAAGGAAAGGGCCAGCCAAATTTTCAACGAAAAATGCATTTGAAGAACGTCTCGCTGTGTTGCTTTTCTTGGATGAATCCCACGGCAACGTCAGCAGCAGGCGCCGCCGTCGCCCGAGCCGGAACGGCTGTCGACGAACGGGATGTTCGTCCCGCAGCCTGGAAAGACGCCGTAGTGAGTTGAAAAATTGCCGATGAACTCGAAGTGAGGCGCAAAGCGGCTTTGCTTGAGAATGTGCCAGGTGTTGCCGCAGACCGGAAAAACGCGGTCTTTCTCGATCGCGTGGTGGCTGTCGAGTACAAATTGATGCGCGGATTCGGGAATGCCACCCTTGTAGATGACGGCCTGCCCGTAGTCTTCGCAGGCCGCTTCCAGGCTGGCTGCTTTGAACAACCGGTACGTCGCGGAGTAGAAGCGCGCAGACCCGATTTTGGCTTCGACCGAAGCGTCCGTAATTTCAAGCGGCCGGCTCGTGACCAAGCGGGGGTCTCCAAAACCAGCCTGCTTTGCCAACGACAGGAAATCACCCCAGTAGAGAGCGCCGCCAAGGCACTCGCCATAGACGACGGGATCATTGCGGACTGCCTCAAGCAACCGACGATCAGCGTAGACATCAGCGAAGTAGAACTCACCGCCGGGCTTCAGGAGGTCGAAGACTCCTTTAAGCACGGCAGATTTGTCGATTGATAGATTGACCACGCAGTTCGAGACGATCACGTCGAAGCTTCCGGGCTCAAGCCCCAGGGCATCCAACGACTCGATGAACCCTTGCAGGAAATGCACATTGGCTGAACCGTATCCGAAACGCTCCATGTGCCACGGGATATGGTTCCTCGCGGTCTCGAGTTGTTCCGGAGTCATATCGACACCAACGACCTCGCCTGTGGGGCCGACAAGCTGCGCGAGAGCGTACACGTCACGGCCGGAACCGCAGCCCAGATCGAGGATGCGTCGCCCCTCCAAGAGCTCTGGAACGACAAGTCCGCAGCCGTAGTACTTCGCAAGAACCTCGTCATGAATATTCCTGAGAAGGTCCTTGATCCGCTCGGGCATGTTATCCGGCGTACAGCAGGCCTTGGTCTTGAGGTCATCCGAACCGCGGAGCACCTTGCCGTAGTAGTCTTTCACGATCTCAATATGCATGGAGTACGCCTCGTTGGGCTGAAGCTAAAGATATGCAGGCTGCGCCATTACAGGCGAGCACGTGCGCGAACCGAGGGCGCCGGACGACTACCCGTCAGTCATTGGAACAGCGGGGGCCGACCAGCGCAGAAACACGCGGCCGAGCAGAAAGCCGATTGCCGCCAAAAGCAGTACCGATCCGAACTGCCAGACCAGCAGCATGAGACTGACATCCTGCGCATGAAAGAGGCGCAGAACTGCCGCACCGAGCGCGGTCGCCGCGAGCGTCGCCAATCCAGTGGTCGACATGGGCGCAATGGGAGCGCCGCGCTTAATCATCGCCAGGATCAAGAGCGCCGGAAGAAGACTGAGGGCAAATATGACCTGGACGCATAGAAAGTCGAACTGCAGCTGCCCATCCGGTCCAGTTTGGACCCATTGCCTCCAGCAGCCTTCGCCAAGGCTTGCAAGCCAGATGGCAAGGAAGGGAAATGGCGCAAACCGTTCCCACAGGGGGCGCCCTGGGCATCCGGCGCAGAAGGCCGCGGCGGCGGCCATCATGCTAGTCAGCAGCGCGGCGCTCACCTCAATGATGAAGCGGGGATCTTCCAGTTTCGACGCGAGATCATCCCGCAAACCGACGATTGCGAGCACAAGAGCGAAATAGGCCAGCGACACCGAGAGCCACAGCGCCGTCCGCCATGCTGGATGAGCCAGCCGCCTCACGGGCGTGGCATTGTCTGACAAAGACTGAACGAGATCTTCTGTCCGCATCCTACTCAGATCTTTCCTTCCCAAGCGACTGCTTCATGGCCTTCAGCGCGCGATGCACGGTGACTTTCAAAGACGCCACGCTCTTTCCGGTCACTCCCGAAGCCTCACGCAGAGAGAGACCCTCCAGCTTCATGAGCTCAACCGCTTGCCGCTGTCCGTCCGGCAAGGCCAGGAGGGCCGCCCGGATAGCTTCCTGATCGTCGCTCGTTTCCTGGGATGACTTCGTTTCATCGCCCGAAAAGGTTTCAGGCATGATCTCGACGGTCGTTTCATTGGCCGACCGAGAGGCCAGCCGCCGAGCCGCATCGGCGATCCGCCGCATCGCAATGGTCATGAGCCAGGGCATGAACGGCCGGGCCGGATCGTAGGTATGCCTTACGGAGTGCAAAGAGAGCAGGATATCCTGGACGATATCTTCGACATCCTGACGGTTGCGCCACCGTTTTGCGACCGTGCCGCGCAGGACCGGCAACAGCTCGGTGAGGAGCGCCGAGTACGCGCCGTTGTCGCCATCCTGGGCAGCCTTCATCATTGCGCCCCAACGTTGGTCGCGCGATGCGTTGGGTTCATTCTTGCCGGCGCCCATCAGCGAAACCAGTACCGTTCTGTTACGCAGGATCTGAATGGTCCTATTGGTGCCAGTCTATACCCTACGTCAAGCAGGGGCATCGGTTTCACGCGAACCTTGAAAGAGGCGAACAAGGAGACAGGGTCTCCCGTGGTTATTTGGGAGCGGGGGCGTAACCCATCTGGCCAGCTTGCCGAAGATATCAGCAGTAGGTCGGCTGGCGACTTGCGCATTTCGGCATTCCCCAGCGACGGCCGGTGCAATCCTCTGTGGAGGAAATACAAATGGGTATCCGTTCAAAACTGGTTCTTTTTGCCGCCGTTCTGTCGACGTTCGCCGGCCTCGCCGGCGCCAACGCCATGACTGACGACAAGGTGCTTCGCGATCTCACCCGCAGTGGCGGGATCGTGACAACGCACGGCATCCTCGGCGGTCGCTAGAGCTGAACTTATTGAAAAGACCGGGAGCCGGCTATGGCCGGCTCTCGGCCCATCAGGCATCGCAAAGACAAGTACTGGGCACGAGTTCTTGAAATAGCGTGTGCGCACCAGCGTTTAGCCCTTAGAGAGCTCATTCAACGCGGCGACAACAGCTGAACTGCTGCGTTGAGCGGCCGAGCTCGACGCCGAGACAGCGGGAGTGTCCGAACTGGACGCAGACGTTGGCGCTTCACGGCTCGCAGGGCCAGAATTTTTCACCGACGACGCGGCAGATGTCTGGGCAGCTGCACTTGCCTGCTGCGTATGGTGGGTGGGTGCGTGAGAAGTAGCAGAGATCATGTGGTGAGTCCTCATTTTGAAATTAGACGCGACGGGAGAACACTGAGCGGTTTGTGGTTAGCGAAATATTGCTGAGATATCGGGGAAAAATATGTTTCTTCGCATGTAACTTCCTGCGGACATTTTGCGAAATGCAGTAGCAGAGCGACCATTGCAAGGAACCTCGCGAGGAGCGCAAATGCCTAGGCTCGACAAGCTACGGGAAGCAATCGGTCGCTTCATCACCGCACGCCTCGGCCAACCCCTGCGCGACGACACGCCGTGCATTCCCTCTGACCCCGATTCGATGGGGAACGTGTTGCAGCCCTGCGACATCGTGCTGGTTGAGGGGAACCAACGTGTCTCGACCGCGATCAAGTATCTCACCCAATCGACGTGGTCGCATGCGGCCATCTACATCGGCGATGCGCTTGGGCCCGGCTGTGATCGCGTCTTGGTTGAAGCGGACCTGAGCGACGGCGTCGTGGCCGTACCACTGGCCAAGTACGCATCATTCAACACACGCATCTGTCGGCCGGTTGGCTTGACAGCCTCGGACAAGAACGCGGTTGTCGCATTCGCCGTTGCCCGCATCGGGAACAGCTATGACTTGCGCAATATCGTTGATCTGGCGCGCTACCTGTTGCCGACACCGCCTGTGCCCGTAAGGTGGAGACGCCGGATGCTGTCGCTTGGCTCTGGAGAGCCGACGCGCGCTATTTGCTCGACGCTAATCGCCCAGGCATTTCAGTCGATCCGTTATCCTATCCTGCCCCGCATTGAGTGCATGTCGCGGGCGGACGGAGAGCCCAACGAAATTCTGCACATCAGGCATCACAGCCTGTTTGTGCCTCGGGATTTCGATCTATCGCCCTATTTTCAGGTCGTCAAACCGACCATTGAAGCGGGATTCGATCATCGCCGATTGACGTGGGCAAACGCACGGCAGGGCATACCCTATGGCGATGCCTCCACCGGCCCGAAGAGCGCCGAAGTGGCTTCACCGGTCTGATCGTTGTCATTGAAGAAGGCGACATAGCGCAGTTCAGGTGGATCCCGACCGAAGGCGGACCTGAAATCCAGCGCAATGTCGCGCCGCTCGGAGCACCAGGCACCTGCGTCGGCTCGACCTCGGAGTTGGAGATACCGCAGCGAAGGAAGGCGCAGGGAAGGAAGCGTCGTGCCGTTGTCGACCGGAGTCGACGTCCAGATATAGGCCAGGGTCGGCACATCCCGATTCAGAAACGAAGGCTCGCCAAAAACGAAAAACAGAGCCGCGCCGACATCCTCGCGGTCCAGCCTGCGAATATCCGCGCTGGATTGAAGGGCATCCACCCGCCATGTCCAACTCACCTTGCGGAGCGAGCGACCATCGATCTGCAAATCTTGGTACAGCCCGGACGACGACAATTGTGGAGTACTGCGCAGCACGGGCCCATGAGGGCCTTGTTCCAGCGCATAGCTATGCTGGCCGTAAAAAGCGACACGGCGCGCCGTTGCCAGCATCCGAACCGGATCGGCCAACACACGCACATCCGCGCCGGCGGAGGCAGCGGTCACGAGCGAGAGCAAAGCCAACCCACAGACGCCAAACCTCGCCAGGCGCTTAGTGTTTCGTGTCGTTGAGACGCCAGTCATAGGCATGGCTGCTGATGCTGGATATCGCTTTGAGCTCCGCGGCTTTTGATGGCGCTGCATAGGTCCTGAGGTGGCGAATGACGCCCTCGTCCGAGTTTCCAAAGTCCGCTTTGAACCAACTGTAGATCGATGAAACAATAAGCATTCCGTTCGCGATCGATGCTCCACGCGCGTTGTTCACGTAGTCTCGTGCCGCTGCATCCAACTGGGCATCGAGCGCTGCGCCGGTGAAGGCCGCATCTTGCAGGTTGGGACAACCAATCGACGCACAGTTGACAGCGTAGTGGACACGCGGGTCTTTGAACACGGGGCGAAGCATGCCGTGTTCGATGTCATCCAGGCTGAGCGAAACACCACCGAGGGTCAGCACTTTGGCTTTCCACGGCCCGCCGGTGAGCGCTGCGAAGAGACCGCCGCCAAGAGAGATGTCTTTGATGGACGCAACCGGATAGTGATCGAGCACGATGTCGATAGTCTTCGCGTTGTAAAGATTTGCCAGAAACGCGAATTGCTCCTTTCGATCGAGCGTTGCCGGATCGATGCTCTCGAGCGTTCGGATATAGAGCTTCAGCTCTTTGTGGCCCCCAGCCTTGAAGGCAGCGTAATCCACACGGTTGATGCCGTCCTGAGAGGGTGTGACGAACCGCTTGAGCAGGACGTCCCAGGCTTGATGGTCGACTGTAAACCTGCTTTTGGGCGTGCCACGCCCAAGAAGCTCGGCCGGCTCAGCGGCTATGGCGGCGGCGCTTGAGAGAACGCTCAACACCAGACCTAACGCGGCAGCCCTACGAACAAATCTCAGAGCAACATGGCAGGCGGTCATGAATTGGAACTTTCTCATGAGTGGCACACTCGCATAGCTTTGTATCGTCGGCCATCGGAGTGCTTTTGGATGCATCACAGTCTTGACGACCGGTTTCGCAGGAAGCCCGCTTCCATCGGGGTAGATTGGCGTGGCGGGCTTCCTGCTAGTCGCACGCCGGATGGGGCGCGGGACTTCGCGGCGAATGGACCTCGCGGGGCTGGCGGTCTTCAGCGGACGCAGGCCGATGGGGCGATCATGCGGTACGGCCCTGCATTCCTCTCATCGCTCGCGAAACTTGCGCTATTTATGGGCCGCGCAGGGATTGCAGGGAGCTGCGGCCTTTTTAGCCGCACACGGATGACATGCGCCTTCCGGTTTCTTGGCCGCGCATGGATTGCAGGCAGCCTTCTTTGCCGCGCCGCAGGGGTTTTGAGTTTTGGCCGCGCATGGTCCACATGCCGCGCGTGCTGCCGGAACGGCGGCAGCCAAAGCCAGCGGAAGGGCAACTGAGGCGCCGAGCAATGATTTGGTGAGTTTGCGCATAACGAATGTCTCCGGTTATGAAGTGGGACGATGCTTAGTCTCTTCGGCCATGGATGCGTTTGGTTACAGGCCGGAATGTCGAATCTGAACTAGCGTTTCGCAAAGTCCTGCTGGACCTCTTCGACGTAGGCCGTAAGCGCGGCGAGTTCTTTCGAGTCCCACGGCAGGGGCTTGCTCATCATCGGGCGAACCAGACAGAACTGAACCATTGCTTCGGCATCAATCGCCTCGATGCCAGAAACGTCCTTGGCCATTTGCACCTGGTGAGGATAGGGCTGCTTGAACGTGTCGTTGAATCCGGCACCATCCGAGTGACAACTCGCGCATGCCATGTCGTTGGTGCTGAGTGTCGGGTCGGCATAAAGTGACTGTCCCAGCATCACCAGTTCCGAGCGCTCCGCCTTGAATGGATGAGTTCCGGCAGGTCGTAGAACCTCAGACGGCTTGGGTACGGGGAGATCTCCAGCACCGCAGGGACCGCACGGGTTCTTTGCCGCGCACGGCTGACAGGGCGCGCACGCACCCTTGCGCGACTTGGCGGAACAAGGATTGCAGGGCCTGCCGGCTCGTGGCCTGCATGGACCACATGCCGCCATGAGAGGGGGCAGATGCGTCGCAGCAACGGTCAGCGGCACGGCGACGGCGCCTAAGAGGCTTCTTGCCAATTTTCGCATCGGAAATCTCCTTCATCGATTATGAGAGGCTCCTGACAAGCTCGCAGCCGTGGGCGCGCTCGTTGGAGCTTTGCGGTGAACAGTCGTTCGGCATTTCAGGAAGCGCGGCGGAATGGCAGAGAGATGCGGTCGGCAATCCGCTTGGCGAGCGCTGCATCGACGTGCGATGCCTGCTCATCGATGTCGATCTTGAGCTCGGATAGGATTTCGAGCGATCGGTCTTCAAAAACATCGACGTCGGGGCTCATGCGCTGTCGCCTGAATATCTCGGCATCGCGCTGCCACAGCAGCACTTCGATCTGCGGCCTGAAGAGCCTAAGCAGTGCCGTAATCCAGCGATTGGTCGCCAAGCAGGGGTAGGCGTGGTCAATTTCGAAGCGATCCAGCATCGAAATGACATCGCTTGCTCCGTAGAACGTCTCACCGGTCACCCAGCGGTTCGTAGTGAAAAAGCCAACGGGCAAGCCGGCCCGATCCATTGAAACCGCTATAAGGTGGGCGATTGCGTCGGCGCCGAGCGGCCGCTGTTCGGTACCCGCATAGGGCATCGGTTCAACGCCGGGCGGCATACCGCCAGCACGCAGGAAGACATGAAAGTGCCCGTGCTCTCCCGTCTCGGCGCGGTGCGCATGATAGTAATACTGGGAGCCGGCCTCCTCGTCGTAGACGTCGCCTTTGGGGTAATGATCGAGTTCCAGGAAGTCGCCCTGACATTTCAGAACCTGTGCAACCGGATTCGTGCCGGCCCTGCCAAGCACGCGCAGCGCCTCGAGCACCTCATCTGTTGCCGCAGCCATATCCTCGAGCCGATAGGTGGAAAGATTGGCAAGACTGGTGGTGTGTCCGACACGAAGCTTGGGAATGGTCTGCACAATCGCCTCCCTGCGGCTCTGCTATTCCTCAAAGCTTCTTCGGAAGGGAGCGCCCGGAAGTTACAGCCTGCGTTCTCAGGATTATTGGCACTTGAGGCCCTGAGACTTGGGGATGGTTGTAACCTGTTGGCCATCCTCAACGAAGGTCCTCCCACCGACGCATCGACAAACGATGCGGAAGAGGCCCGTGAAATCGGTGAACCCCAGGCACCGCAGGGACGAGCAACGAGGCCTTAGCTCGACTTTTGAGGTGAGACAGTGAATCGTTCTGAACAAGAGATAGTCCTAGAATCCGTCATCACCTGTCCGCGATGTTATTGGTCAACGACAGAAACCATGCCGCTCGACGCGTGTCTGTATCTCTATCATTGCGCCCGATGCGGCTTCGAGATGAGGCCCAAGCCAGGAGATTGCTGCGTCTTCTGCAGCTACGGCTCCATCCCCTGCCCGCCTGTGCAAGCAAAGTGGGACAGCGGTCCTTAGAGACATGCCCTCGGCGTCACTCAGTTCAAGTCGCGATACGCGGCAGCGTGCAAAACCCCTGAGACGGCACGTCCAGCGCTGCATTGAACTTTGATGAAAGGTTCTGAAATGCGATCAACCCGGTCAACTCTACGATCGTGTCCTCGTCCCACCTTGCCTTGAGCCTTTCCCGCAAATCGTCGGTGACGCCAGGCGACGGAATGGTTATGGCCTCGGCATAAGCCAGCGCCAACTGTTCGTCGGCGCTGAAGAGCGAGCTGTTCTGCCATTGACCGAGTTGCTCTATCTTCTCCACCGCGACACCCCGCTGCACGAGGGTTGCCGAGTTGATATCGACGCAGAAAGCGCAATGATTGATCTGAGAGACGCGGACTGTGACCAGTGACCGCAGGGCGGGAGAAAGTGGCGAAGAAGTGCGGTTGAGCGCTCCGTACAGAAGTGCCACGGCCGCAAACACCTTAGGAGATCGGGCCCAAAGCAGGCCGGGATCGAGGACACGGCCATAGGTCCGCTTCTGCTTCCAGAAGAAGACCCTGATCCACCATGGGTAGGCGGAGACAGGCTTAGGCGAAATGAGGGCCATGGAGAATGCTCCAGTGAGGGCACCGCGCAAGGGATGAAGCGTCATCGACGTCTTCGAGGCGCGGAAGCGTTGCGACCGAGTAGCCGTCCAGGTTTCTGAGTGTGTCGGCCAACGCATGTGACGTAGACCAACGCACGGACTGAAACGGGGCTATTTTTCTGGGGCGTCTACGCAGCCCAATGGCCCAGTATCCTCCGTCCATCGCCGGACCAAGAACTGCATCGTGGCCGTGCAGGAGATGAAATGCACGCGCTATCAGGGCGCGCGTGATGTTTGGCGCATCGCTGCCGACGATGAGAACAGGTCCATTGGGAAGGCGATCAATCAGGCGACTGAGCCGTTGTCCAAGATCTCCCTGGCCCTGCGGGGTGATCCGGCACGTAGACGGCCAGGGGCCGGATCGATCGGGAGTCACCGCGAGCCAAGTACTCCAGCGCTTGCCTGCAGCAACCCGTCGCAGCGTGTTTGCAAGGCTGACACGCTGGAAGCGAAGCGCCTCGACGGAACCCACATCGGCTGCAAGACGCCGCTTTCCCATCCCCATGCGAGGCTGGCGCGTGAAAATGACGAGATGGCAGCGTTGCATGGTGCTCAGCCGTAAATCCGTGCGATCAGCCGGGGCGAGACGCCGATGTAGAAGAGAGAGAGGCACAAGCCATTGCGCAAGCTGCGCGTGAACCATCCCTCCTTTCTCCATCTCGCGGCCGACGTCACCGCAGAAGCAGGCAGCGTAATCAGCCTGTTGCGTCCAATTTTGCGTACCAACTCGACATCTTCCATGAGTGGCCAGTCCGGATAGCCTCCGATTGTCGCGTAAAAGTCGCGATGGATCAGCAGACCCTGATCTCCATACGGCAGACCGAGCACTCGCGCTCGCCAACCGACAAGACGCTGCAATGAGCGGGCCTGCCAACAATTGTCATCAAGCTTGAAGCGAAACGTGGCAGCGCACGTCTTATTGCGCGGATTTTCCATGAAGTCTGCGACAACAGCGCCCCAGCCCGCTTCAAGACGTGTATCCGCGTGGAGAAATAGCAACCATTCGCCGGCTGCGGCCGCCGCACCAGCGGCAAGCTGACAACCGCGGCCCCGCTTGGAGCCGATGACTCGGGCGCCATGCCGCACGGCGATATCCTTGGTTCCATCGCGAGATCCGCCGTCAACCACGATGACATCGGCCAAGCCGCATATCGTCTCGAGTGTTTCACCAATCGTGGCGGCGGCATCAAGGGCCGGTATGACCACCGTGAGGTTCAATGCGACTTGGTTCTCCAGCGTCGGACTGCGATCGGAAGTAGAGCAAGAAACCCAAGTCCGACCAGGCCGGCAAGCAAAGGCGGGCTGAGCACATTCTTGAGCGAGACCTCGCCGCCGGCATCGAAGATCTCGCCAAGGCCGGCGCCGAATGCAGTGAAGACGACCGTTCCGGGAATGATACCCAATCCGGTCGCTACAATGAAAGGAACCAGACGCATACCGAGCAGTGCGGGAGCCAGATTGACGGCCCAGAAGGGGAAGGCAGGGACCAGACGCAGGAACAGCAGATAGTTGAAGGCATTCTCTCCGAACCCTTCGGACATTCGGCCAAGGAAGGGACCGGCTTTTTGGCGAAGAATATCTCCGAATGCGGAACGGGCGATGAGGAACAACGCGGTTGCTCCGACTGTGGCGCCAACCACGGTCAAGGATGCGCCCAGTGGCACACCGAACAGAAACCCTCCCGCAAGGGTCATAATTGTTGCGCCCGGCAGCGACAACGCAACGACGGCAGCGTAGGTCGCAATGAATGCCGCGCCTGCGGCAACCGCGTTGCTCTTTACGATGTCGAGCAGCGCGGAGCGGTTGTCCCGCAGCGCGTCGAGCGTAAGGTACCGGTCTAGGCCAAGGGCAAAGACCGCTGCAATGAGGGCCGCGAGGATGGCCAGCGGAAGAAGGCGTCGCAAGGTCATCCGAAAGCTCCCAGAAAGCGCACAAGCCACTTTGTGCGGTTGGAAAACAAGGCTGGAGTGAAATAGCTTCCAGCCGCACGTTTGCTGATTTCGCCGAGTGTCGGATACGGAGCGACGACGGAGGCCATGTCACCGATCTTGAGACCTTTGCTGAGCGCAAGCACCCACGGCAAAATGAGCTCTCCAGCCTGAGGCCCGACGATCGTGGCGCCGAGGATCTTCCCCCGCTTCGAGACCACCGCTTTCAGAAAACCCTCGGTGTGCCCTTCGGCCTGGGCTCGGTCATTTTGCGCGAAGTCGGCTCTGAGGATACGGACAGCGTCGCCGTGGGCTTTGCGGGCTTCGGCTTCGGTCAATCCGACATGCGCGAGCTCCGGATCGGTATAAGTCACCCATGGCAACGCCTTGGGGGCATTCTTCGCCGGCAGGCGGAACAGAGCATTTCGGAGCACGATGCCAGCGTGATAGCCAGCAGCATGCGTAAACTGGAAGCCGCCAATCACATCACCAGCAGCAAATATCCGCTTATTTGTGGTGCGCAGTCGCGCGTCGACCTGCACGCCCTTAGGCGTGTATGTCACACCGGCCTTTTCGAGCCCAAGATGCTGCACGTTGGCCTGACGGCCCGTCGCGACCAAAAGATGCGATCCGTCAATCCGACGCTCGGTCCCCCCTTCGTTGAGAGTGAGGGCGATACCCCCGGTGGTTTTCTCGATACCCGCAATCTTGACCGCCTCAGCGGTCTCAATCCCTTCCGCAAAAAAGGCCCGCCTCACGATCTCGACCGCTTCCGGATCGTCTTTGGGAAGCATGCGCGCAAGGTCCAGGATCGTGACCTTGGACCCCAATCGCCGGTGAGCTTGCGCCATCTCACACCCGATCGGTCCAGCACCGATCACGATGAGGTGCGACGGCAGAACTGTGTTGTCGAAGATCGACTCGTTGGTGAAGTAGGGGACTTTGTCGAGGCCCGGAATCGGTGGGATGAAGGCACGACTGCCTGTTGCGATGACGAACCGTCGAGCTCGTATGACGGTGTCGCCCGCAACGACGGTCCGTGGGTCCACAAATGAGGCGCGGGCTTCGATGACCCGGCATCCCAGCCCGGTAAACCGTTCAACGGAATCATGGGGCGCAATAGCGCCAATCACGGAATGAACGTAGCGATGGACGGCGGCAAAGTCGGCAACTGGCTCTTGCGCGTTGATCCCGTACCCGTGCGCTTTGCGGACAGCCTGCGCAGCTTTCGCAGCCGAAAGGATCGATTTTGACGGAATACAACCTGTATTGAGGCAGTCGCCGCCCATCCGGTGTCCTTCGATGAGAACAGTCCGGGCGCCCATCTGGGCAGCGCCTGCCGCAACGGATAGGCCCGCGGATCCTGCGCCAATGACGCAGATGTCCGCCTGAATTTCTTCTTTCATCATGACCTCACTTCACGGCACTGCACGAAGCGCCACCCAAAACACAGAAGCGCGCACAATGCCTGTGATTGAGGCTGACAGAGCCTCGGGCTCCGTCAAGTGACGTGCCCAACTCGAATGCATCTTCGTAGGGAAGCAGCGTACAGGCGACCACGGAAGCGCGCTCGCTACCCTTGCGACGGACCACCATGCGGGAATTTGAGCACATCAGGTCAGAAGGGCTTACTCCGAGCTTCGCCCAGCATCCTTCAGATATCTCCGGCACGTCTTCCTGCTCGTGCATTTCCGGGAACAGAACGAGCTTGGAGCCATCCTGCGCGTCGAGATTAAGCTGCAAGCCATGAAAAAGCCGCGCGTAACCCGCCCGCATCTCCGCATCGGACATATCCCACACGGTGCGACCGGCGACCGAAATGTCGAAGCCATTGGCTGCCAGCCAGGTCAGACCATCGATCGTCGGCTTCCAAGAACGAGCCCCCCGTAGGTCCTCGTGTCCGGATTGAGCGAAATGATCAAGAGACACGCGGACAGACAGCAGACCGGGAAATTTTTGGTTGAGCTGTGCAAGGCGCGCCTTGAATCGCTGCATCGGCCGCATGGCGTTCGTCAGAACCAGAACGCGGTAGCCTCTCGAAAGGCTGTCCTCAAGAATGTCCATGATTTCAGGGTTCATGAACGGTTCACCGCCCGTGAATCCAAGTTCGGCCGGTCTGTCCGAGAAGCTGTCCGCTTCATCGAGAAATGTCCGAACGTCGGCTCGGGACAAATAGACAAGGCGATCGTTTCGCGGAGAGGACTCGATATAGCAGTTGTGACAGGTCAGATTGCAGAGTGTGCCGGTGTTGAACCAGAGCGTCTTGTAACCGTCGAAGGCGACGCGAGCGCGAGTCTCGCCCCGAGCCGTGAGGTCGGGATTATGAAACTTTGCTCTGCCCACGGCGCCTTGAACCTCCCGAGCAATTTGCAAATCATCGAGCATCGGCATGCATCCCTGTTATCCTTGGAATGTATTCGGATGGGAACGCAAAAAGTTTCACGGGTGCGTCAGGGTGCTCGAAACAAAGGAATGCGAAATTCGAGGGACACCCGATGAGAACAAGGCTGCCGGGTTGCCTGCGCAGAACGACCTACTGAGCTGATACTTCATAAAACATTCCACTTGCTGGGTCAGGCTAGTTTCCCTCGCAAGTCTTCCGAGACCTGTGGGATGGACAGAGAGTG
Organism: Hyphomicrobiaceae bacterium; assembly: GCA_050250755.1. Classification (GTDB taxonomy): domain Bacteria; phylum Pseudomonadota; class Alphaproteobacteria; order Rhizobiales; family Hyphomicrobiaceae. Next base: position 563 of record JBFWOB010000035.1, on the reverse strand, counting down.
CAGATCTCGTCGCAGCGGTCGGTTAAAAGGGCTTCGAAGTGATGCGCAGTTTGCCACGGCATCGCCCGCATGTTGTCGCACCGGAACCTTATGGCTTGTCGTAAGAGTTCGGGCGCGGTACCCGGGACTTGCTGCGCTGCAATCAGGGGAACGTTCGGATGTTTCTTCCGCCCACCGACACTTTCGGTCCGCCCTGAAGCGCAGCCGCCCAAATCGGGCGGTTTCTCCCTCGTTACAATCTGCAACAATCAGTCCGCGCGCGTGCTCCAAACGCTCTGCGGAGGCGGGAGCGCACACTTGAACTCCAATCTTTTCGCAAACCTTCGCGCCGAGTGGTTCGGCAATATTCGCGGCGACGTGCTCGCTGGCCTCGTCGTAGCGCTCGCGCTCATTCCTGAGGCGATTGCGTTCTCCATCATCGCCGGAGTGGACCCGAAAGTCGGCCTCTACGCGTCGTTCTCGATCGCCGTAATCACTGCGATCGTCGGCGGACGGCCCGCAATGATTTCCGCCGCAACGGCAGCAACCGCCGTCCTCATGGTCACGCTCGTAAAAGAGCACGG